>DNNE01000052.1:0-844 GCA_003487805.1 Blastocatellia bacterium
GGCTGAAGCCGCGGTGTGAATGACACACTCCGAAAATCAAACTGCATCGCTATCTTTGTGCGGCATTTTCTTGAGCTTATCCTCGAGCAGGACTACTATGCGCGGTTGTGTAACTGAGTCCAGCAATTGAGGTGATTGATGAAACGCAAAATTGTGGTGCTTCTGCTTGTCGCCTGTGGCGTCGTTTTGTCGGGATGTAAGCTTCAGCGTGGGATCGCCGGTTCTGGCGTGCGCAAGACGGAAAAGCGCGAGCTGAAATCTTTCAACGCAATCGACACGACCGGTGCTTATGAGATTGATGTGACTTGCCAGAAGCCGGCGAGTTTTGAAATCGAAGCCGATGACAACATCCTGCCGCTGATCAAAACTGAGGTACGCGACGGCATCCTGTTTGTAAGTAACGATCAGCAGTACCACTCTTCAAAACCGGTGACACTGCGAATTACGCTGCCGGAGCTCAACAGCGTTTCGAGTCATGGGGCGGGCGAGATAAAGATCGCCGATGCTAAGAGCAGCGATCTAAAAATAGAATCCACGGGCGCAGCTTCAGTCGTTGCCGCTGGCACCGCCAAGAGCGTAACGATTTCTTCGTCAGGAGCCGGCAAGATAGATACGAGCAATCTGCGCGCTGAGAAAGCGAAGGTCGAAGTCAACGGGGCCACCAGCGTCGATGTCTACGCCACTGAGCAATTGGACGTCAACGTTTCAGGCGTGGGGAGTGTGAGATACAGCGGCAATCCGAAAGTCGTAAACAAACACGTGAGCGGAATCGGGAGCGTGGGCCCGAAGGATTAGTGACCTGGCAATTGGTCCATTTGCTCATTGATTCATTGATCCATTGGTT
>DNNE01000052.1:1169-1647 GCA_003487805.1 Blastocatellia bacterium
TGATCCATTGGTTCATTGATCCAATAAGCGCTTTTCAATGGTTCAATGAATCAATGAGTAAATGATTCAATGTCGGTCAATAAACGAAAAAGGACTCGCGGCGTGACCTTCGAGACCGTCCGTGAGATCGCGCAAACCTTACCTGGCGCTGAAGAGTCCACGTCATACGGCACACCGGCATTCAAAGTGAAAAAGAAACTGTTCGCGCGTCAACATCAGGACGGCGAGTCACTCGTCATTGGTGTCGATTTCGATGAGCGCGATGAAATGATGAAGGCCGCGCCCGAGAAGTTCTACATAACCGATCACTATCTGAATTATCCATGGATGCTGGTGCGAATGTCGAAAGTCAATCGCGATGAGTTGCGCGATTTATTGATGGGATCGTGGCGAAGAGTGATCGGAAAACGGAAATCTTGAATGACTGGAGCGCAACCCGGTTGCAGGCGTCACCCGTGCAAGCGAGGACGCTTGCGCT
>DNNE01000052.1:1960-31013 GCA_003487805.1 Blastocatellia bacterium
GAGGACGCTTGCGCTCCAGTCAATGTCAGAATGAATCAAGAAACCCCGATGAAAAAACTATCGCAACCATAGCCGCGGCAGCGTATTGATCTAGCTCAAATCTCTGAGCACCGAGTTCAGATTCGAAATTAGAAAATCCGCGTCTGCGCACGAGAACACAAGCGGCGGTTTTATTTTGATGACATTGTGAAAAGGGCCGTCGGTGCTGAGTAACACGCCGCGTTCTTTCATCTGTTCAACGATCTGTGTTGTCGGCGCGTCAGCAGGTTCGAGCGTCTCTCGATTGCGGACGAGTTCAATCCCGAGAAACAGACCGACTCCACGAACGTCGCCAATCAGTGAATGCTCTTCCTGCAACTGGCGCAGCCCATCCTCCAAATATTCGCCAACCTCTAACGCATTCTGTTGCAGCTCCTCGTCACGGATGACATCGAGCACCGCCAAACCTACGGCGCAGGAAACTGGATTGCCGCCAAACGTGTTGAAGTATTCCATGCCATTGGCAAATGAATCGCCGATCGCTTGCGTAGTGATTACCGCGCCCAGCGGATGGCCGTTGCCGATTGGCTTGCCGAGCGTCACGATGTCGGGAACCATGTCCTGAGTTTCGAACATCCAGAAGCGCTCACCAGCGCGGCCAAAGCCAGTTTGCACTTCATCTGCGACACAGACTCCGCCGGCCGCACGCACCACTGCAAATACTTCTTTCAGATAACCGGGGGGCAAAATGATCTGACCACCGCAACTGAGCGCTGCCTCGGAAAACATCGCCGCGGGACCGCCGGTTCGTTGCAGTGCATCAGTCACCGATTGTGCATACCGCGTTGCGGCATCCGGCCCCCGATGCTCACCACGATAAACATCCGGCATCGGGACTTTGTGGACCCACGACGGACAGCCGCGTCCGCCGGGGCCATCGAACTTGTAAGGACTAATGTCGATCATCGCGCTGGTGTTGCCGTGATAAGCGCCGTCAACGACGATCACGTCTTCGCGGCCGGTGTGTGCGCGCGCGAGCCGCAGAGCCAATTCATTTGCCTCGCTGCCGCTATTAACCAGATACACGACACTCAATGACTGGGGCAGGAGGGCGGTCAAACGCTCGCTGTATTCGATCAGTCTCTCATGCAGATAGCGCGTGTTCGTGTTGAGCAGAGCCATCTGTTCAGACGCAGCGCGCACGACCAGCGGGTGACTGTGCCCGACGTGCGCGACATTGTTCACGCAGTCCAGATACCGACGGCCATCAGCGGCGTAAAGGTACTGCTTCGATCCGGCCACGATGTGCAGAGGCGTCTGATACGAGGTGCTCAGTGAAGGCCCGAGCCGTCGCCTGCGCGCTGTCACTAATTCGCTCGACGTTCGACGTTCGGAAGCCGGCACTTTTACAACTGGTAAGCCGCACGCGTAGCGAAAGACTCGCTTGGGCCATTCGAGCGAAATGGTTGAGAGTTCTTCCAACAACGCCCACGCCGGCGCATTTGAGATATTCAAGTATTCATTGTCGGGCACATCGCGCGTCTGCCGCGCCGCGTAGCAGACGCTGCAACAAAGCCGCGTGACGGCGAGAGTGTAAAGAACATCGATCTCTGATTCAGTGAGCGGATAGATTTCGTGATAAGCGGCCACTACTCGCGCCGCGGCGCCGATCGGATCCGATTTATCAAGCATGACGTACGCCAACGCGACCGCCAGGTTACAGACAGTTGCCGAGTGCACCACGTCACCGTAATCGAGAATTGCCGTGACGCGACGTTCTGATGGTCCAGGGCCGCGCACCAGAATGTTGTAGTCGTTGGCGTCGTTGTGGATGATGCTGAAGCGAAGACGACTCCAGTCGATCGTCTGCCATTCGGCAAAGAACTGCTCGACCAAAGGCCGGCGATGATCAGGCAAGAGGCCGACCAAATTTTGGGCCATCGTTGCATGGCGAAGGTCCCAATAAAACTTGCGAGTTGCCGACCTGTGTGAGAACTGGGCGAGCGCCGCATCCATCTGGCCTAACGCGCGGCCCAGCGAAGCGAGCAACTTGCGTCCATGCGGCTGCACTTTGGCCAGGCAGTCGCCCTCAAGCCAACTAAGCAGACGGACAAAATGTTCACGACCATCTTCACCCTTGATCCTGGTAATGCTCTCTCCGTTTTTGGCCGGAACGACGCGCGGAAATTCCAACTCGATCTTGCGAGCGCTGAGAAACTCAATCATCTGGTTTTGCAGATCGAGGAACTCAAGCGACTCTTCGGCGTTGGCAATCTTGAGCACAAACTGTTCTTTGCCGTCGTGCGGATCTGATTCTGCGGGATGAATCAGGAAGTTCTGATCGCGTTCGCTGGGAAGCGCCGCGGCTGAACCCTCAATGCCATAAAGCTCAGACGCGATGCGGACGGCGACATCCTGAGTTATTCGAGGCGCGCTTTGAACGGATGCAATCATGGGTTTCGTTATCGTAAGAGGAAGCCCCGGCCAAGTGAATCATCCGGGTCGAAATAGAATTCATTTCTGCCAATGATTGCCGCCGTGCCGCTGACTTCGGGCACCACCGCGTCGTGTGGGCCGAACTTCGTCACTTCCACTGCCTGCACCGTCATCGTGCTGCCGATGATGCTTTCAATCGTGATCTTCTGGTTGAGACCCAGCTCACCTTTGGCGTGATGCAGGGCAGCGCGAGCGCTGACGCCGGAACCCGTGGCCGAGCGATCAACTTCACCGTCGGCAAAGACGCACACATTGCGACTGTGGTGTCCGCGTGCGGCGGCGGGTCCGGTAAATATTGTCCCGTAGAGGAAACTCAGTTCCTGCTCGAACGGATGCTCGATCGAAAAGTTTTCCATCACCGCGCGCTTGATGCGCCGGCCATAATCGATCAACTGATGGTAATTATCCGGCGTCAGAGTAAGACCGACTGACGTTGCGTCGACAAACGCATAGAACGCGCCGCCATAAGCGACGTCGAATTGCACGCGACCAAGCCCGCTTACTTCGACCTGCTGATCGCGCAGGTAAAGGAACGAAGGTACATTGAGAAAAGAAACGTCGCGGACCTTTCCGTCTTCGATCACAGCCTGGGCGCGAATCTTTCCGGCGGGCACGTTGATTGTGATTTGGGGATGATCGCCTTCTTTGCGGATGACGCCCGTTTCGAACACGAGCTTTGTCAAAGCGATAATCGCATGGCCGCACATCGTGCTATAGCCTTCGTTGTGCAGAAAGAAAACATCAAAGTCCGCGTCCAGCGACGAAGTGATCACCGCTCCATACATGTCTGCATGACCGCGCGGTTCCCACATTGTGGCGGTGCGGATGTGGTCATAGTGCTCGCGAAAGTAGCGACGTTTTTCGAGCACCGTCCGGCCTTCAATTGGCGGCAGACCCGAGGTGTAAACCCGCAGCGGCTCACCGCCGGTGTGCATATCGATCGCCGTGATGCGCGTCCAATGCGCCGGCGGCTGCCAATACGAGAAATCAAAGGATTGCTTCATAGAAGTCACGCGGAAGCGTCGGTGGCCCGACAACTTTCCTGACGCACGAGTCTTCGCCGTTAGGCGCGAGATATTTATAGCCCGCGCCTTCCTTTTTTCAAACTCCACCTCCGGAGGAGCGAAATGTTTATGTCGCTCCTAAAGGAGCTTTGGGGTTTTTTGGATCGCGCCGAACTATAAACATTGCGCTCCTGGCGGAGCTTGGAGCCTACGATTGATTTACGAAACGCATAGGGATAATCTTCTCGGCATGGAGTTAAGCCGTGATCGACATTTCCAACCTGTCCCCGGAAATCGAGAAGTTCGAAGATAAGTGGATCGCGATTGACGAATCCGCAGAAAAGATCGTCGGCGTTGGCGATAACGCTCTTGAAGCCACCGCTGACGCGGAACAGAACGGCTATCAAGAAACAATCCTTTTCAAAGTGCCATCGTTTGATTCTGCCTTCATCCCATTGGCAACCTTCAAATCTGATCAGCCATTATCGTGGTAATATGCCGGCATGATTTTGTCCTTCAGAAACGAAGGCACAGAAGATATTTTCAACGGCGCAAATACTAAATCAGCGCGAACGACTTGTCCCGAATCATTGCGGAAAGTAGCAACTAGAAAGCTTGATCAGTTGGATTCAGTTACAGCTCTTGCCGAGCTAAGAATTCCGCCGGGCAATCGATTGGAACCGTTAGCTGCTAATCGAAGAGGTCAACACAGTATTCGGATTAATGATCAATATCGGATTTGTTTTGTGTGGGCGGAATCTGGCCCTGAGCGATTACCATTAGTTATCGTAGAATAAAAAGAATGATCCGTGTTCCAACAAATAGACCGCCGACTCATCCCGGCGAAATGCTCCGTGAGGAATTTCTATCGCCGATGGAGATCGATCCGAATGAATTGGCGCGATCCATTCACGTGTCGGCACAAAGCATCTTCGAGCTCATCTCTTATCAGAGGGGCGTAACGCCCAGCATCGCTCTGCGCCTCGCAAAATATTTCGGCATGTCACCCGACTTTTGGATGAACCTGCAACTGCGTTGGGATTTGTATCAGACTCAACAAGCCGAATCGGAAGATCTCAACGCCATTCGTCCACACGTCGCTGCTTAGCTCTTCGTGCCGCTAGGCACGAGATGTTTATAGCCCACGACGTCTCTTTTTATCTCTCTAGCTCTGAAGGAGCGAAATGTCATGTCGCTCCTAAAGGAGCTTTGTCGATTTAGCGTCGCGATAAGCTATGAACATCACCTTTCGACAATCCTTCGACACTAGGGTATAAGGGGCGACGCAAATCCAAAGTGTTCGCGGTCTTTATGTCTAGCTCACCCACTCCTGAAACCGAAACGCCCTTCAGCTGTGCGTCCGAACCTTGGTTGGAAACTGAGTGTTTGGGCGAAAAGTTCTACAAAGAACACGACGGAATGCAATATTGTGTGTTCCACTACCCAGGGAATAAATCCGGATTTTGGGAAGCGGTTAGCCAAAAACTCAAAGCGCAGGATTTCAACTTCCAGGGAGTCTGGTTTCCCAACTCCTGGGATTTCAAGCATGCGAAGTTCACAAAGGACGTAAACTTCGAGAGGGCACACTTTGAAGGAGAAGTAGATTTCTCGGGCGCGAGTTTCGACGGCGGAGCCAATTTCTCGCACTGCTCGTTTAAGGGCGGCGCGTATTTTCACGACGTAACGTTCAAGTTAGCGACCTTTGAAGGCTCAAAGTTTCGGATCAGCGCGCAATTTTCTTTAACTACCTTTTATGATCGTATCAGCTTCAGGAGTTGTACGTTTGACGGTGGTGGCCATTTCACTAGGGCGACATTCGTGAGCGAAGTTGATTTCAGCGGCTCATCGTTCCGCCAAGAACTCCCGTCCGGCTTTGAAGGGGAAATCGATTGCGCCGACTTTGCGGATGCGACATTCGGCGGACTTGTCGAGTTTGATGGAGCGCGATTCAAGAATAGCGTCCGGTTCAGAGGGGCGAAGTTCCAAGATAATGTCGATTTAAGCAATGGCACGTACGATAAGCGAGCGGACTTTTCGTTCTGCAAATTTAAGTCGGTGACCTTCTTACATTCGAAGTTCAAACGCAAAGCCGATTTTCAGGGTTCTTCTTTTGACCATTTTGCGCAGTTTGCCAGCGCTTCGTTTGACGATGATTTGGATCTTACTGATTCTATGTTTGGCGGACTAGCAGACTTCACTGAGGCCAGTTTTCGATCCCACGTGCGATTTTCCGGTAGTCCTGAGAATCCCGCTTTCTACTCCTCATCTAACTTGAATTTGCAATTCGCGACGTTCGATAAACCGGAGTACGTTTCGTTTCATTCCGTAACTTTGCATCCTCACTGGTTCGTTAACGTCGACCCTCGCAAGTTCGAATTCACTAACGTTGCTTGGAAAAATGAAGAGAAAGCAAAACGAGAAATCGCGTTTCTGAAAAGCAAAGACGTTTCACCAGCTCACCGTCTTTTCATCATAACCTGTCGCAGACTGGCAGCTAACGCAGAAGAGAATGATCGCTATCGCGAAGCTTCGCACTTTCGACGCATGGCCATGGACGCGGAGCGGCTTGAAAAGTGGCGCGGCTTCAAATTTCTCGGACTCAGTTGGTGGTACTGGATAGCAAGCGGATATGGCGAACGGCCTTTTCAAGCATTCCTGATTTTCGTCAGCATATTGATACTCTCTGCTGCACTATACACGCGGGTTGGGTTCGCGCGCTGGGAGCCAAAGCTTGCAAATGAAAGCGACGTAGCAACTGCGAAACGGGACGAAGTAGGCGTGCCACTGAAGCCCAGCCGGGCTTTGACTTACAGCGCCGGAGTAATGACCCTCCAAAAACCAGAACCAAAACCGGCAACTACTACAGCGCAGACAATTGTGCTTATTGAAACGATTCTCGGCCCCGTTCAAGCCGCGTTACTCGCGCTCGCCATTCGCCGCAAATTCATGCGCTGATTACTGAAAATGAAAATCACAAAAATCCTAATCACGCTTTCCGCTCTTGTCATTTCGCTCAACGCCCAACAACCCCTCCAACTCAAGCCCACACCCAAAACGGTCGCGTGGGGTTATTACGACGCCGCCGCGCCGCCGGTGATGCGGATCAAATCCGGTGACATAGTCGAAGTGCAGACGCTGATCACTTCCAGTCCGACGCGGCTCGAAGGTGCGGGCGTTAAGCCGGCAGATGTCGAACAATCGCTGCGCGACATCTACAAAGAAGTCACGAACAAAGGGCCGGGCGGGCACATTCTCACGGGGCCAATCTTCATCGAAGGCGCGGAACCGGGCGATGTGCTCGAAGTCAGGATCAAGTCGATCAAGCTGGCGATTCCTTACGCCTACAACGCGTTCGGTCCGCGCAGCGGTACTATCCCCGAAGATTTTCCCTACGCGAAGATGCGCATCATCCCGCTTGATGCGAAACGCATGGTCGCGCATTTTGCCGATGGCATAGACATTCCGTTGCGTCCATTCTTTGGCAGCATCGGCGTCGCGCCGCCGCCCGCCGCGGGACGCATCAACAGTGCGCCTCCGGGAATTCACGCGGGCAATCTCGACAACAAAGAGCTGGTCGCCGGCACGACACTTTACATTCCGGTGCACGCACCGGGCGCGTTGCTGCTAATCGGCGACGGACACGCCGGCCAGGGCAACGGCGAAGTCGACATCACCGCAATGGAAACTTCCCTGATCGGGACCTTTCAATTAATCGTCCGCAAGGACATGCATTTGAAGTGGCCGCGCGCCGAAACGCCGACGCATTACATCGCGATGGGTATCGACGAAGATCTGAGGGAAGCGGCGAAGCTCGCGGTGCGCGAGATGATCGACTTTCTCGTCACTGAGAAACATCTGACGCGCGACGATGCTTATCAACTAGCGAGCGTCGCCGCCGACTTTGATATCACCCAACTGGTTGACGGCACCAAAGGCGTGCACGCGATGATCCCGAAAGCGATCTTTGTCGGACAGAAGGGCAACGACGATACGATTACTCTGGAACGAACGGTTTGCTTTGGTACCTGTCCGGCTTACAGAGTCACAATCTCGTCCGACGGAGCGGTCACATTTGAAGGACGTCAATACACGAAGACGAAAGGAACCGGGTCCGGTCACATCAGCACGGCTGATTTTCGGAAACTGGTAAGCGAGTTCGAAAAGATTGACTACTTCTCTCTGCCCGATCGTTACGCTCCCGGAACAAAAGAGTGTCCGCGAGTGGTTACAGATATGCCCTCTGCCGATACTTCGATTCGACTGAAGGGAAAATCAAAGAGCGTTGCGCATTATTACGGCTGTGGAAACTCAGGCGTGCTTGGGAAACTTACCGCACTCGAGACCAAAATCGATGAAGTGACGGGAACGCAGAAGTGGATTAAGTGAGCGACACCAGTCCGCGAAGCGACGCCAGCATAAAGCCTGGGGCGTCAGCCCCAGGATCGCCGTTTGGAAAAGTGACCAAGCCTGCGGAGCGGGCGGTAGCCCTATCAGATGAACTAACGTTGAAGGCGACCGCTATCGCCCGCTTCGCGGGCTCGAATTATGTTCTGCTTTCTTGACCTGGGGCTGACGCCCCAGGCTTTACGCTGACGTCCGCTTCGCGGACTTACAACTTAGTCTTCCGGATCAGGCTCATACTTCGCAGGGTCTGCCTTGGAGTTCCGGAGCGCGAGCCAATGGATTGATTTCGACATTGTGAAATAGCAAGTCAATCGATCAAGCACGTATAATTCCCTCGTGTCGATGCTAACCGAAACTGAAGTTCGCGTCCTTGGCTCGCTGGTCGAAAAACAGATCACGACGCCGGAGTATTATCCGCTCACCCTCAACTCGCTGACGGCGGCGTGCAATCAAAAGAACAATCGCAATCCAGTGACCGCATTGTCTGAAAGCGAAGTCGACGAGGCGCTCTTCACGTTGCGCGAGAAGAACCTCGCCTATGTCTTTCACGGCAGCACGAGTCGTGTCCCGAAATACAAACACGTCGCGCCGGAAAATCTACAGCTAAACCCGGCTGAGTTGGCGGCGATGTGCGTGTTGATGTTGAGCGGCCCGCAAACGGTCGGCGAGATTCGCACGCGCGGTTACCGACTTTATGAATTCACCGGATTGGAAGAAGTTGAAGAAACGCTGCGCGGGCTGATGGCCAGAGACCCTGAAGCTTTTGTGATGAAGCTTCCGCGCCAGGCAGGCCAAAAAGAAGCGCGCTTTGCGCAGCTTCTGGCAGGCGAGCCAATCATTGAAGCCGGCGAAGCGCCCAGCCCTGAGAGAGTAACGCGTCGCACCAGCGATGGAGATCGAGTTGCGAAACTTGAAGAGCAGGTGCAGACGCTCACCGAGCAAGTCGAAAATCTCTCGACCCAGTTTGCGGAATTCAAAAAGCAGTTTGAATGATTAAGATTCAATGAATCTGTGCTAGTGGTACGGCAGTGACTGCGCCGAAGGCGCGAAATGTAATAGCCCGGCCCAACGGGCCGGGTGGGCGTCGCGGAAATCAAGTAAAGCGCTGAAGGCGCGGAATCTAATCGTCTTTGCGAGAGTGCTTCACTAATACCTTTTAGCCTTCAACAATTCATGCCGCGCTTTTAGCGCTCCAAATCAATATGCGCACGTAACCCGGGCCGTTGGCCCGGGCTATTGCATTTAGCGCCTTCGGCGCTTAAGACAAACAGACCGCGTCAATTAATTGAAGCGTGAGTCAAGCTAGGTCCTTGCTCTCCCTCCGGGAGAAGAAGATCAGGCCGTCAGCACTTCGCGAATCTTCAAGGCCAAAACATCAGGCGTAAATGGCTTTTCCAAAAACGCCGCCCGGCCGTCGAGCACTCCATGGTGAACGATCGCATCGTCCGTATAGCCCGACATATAAAGGACGCGCATGCCGGGCCGCGTGACGGACAGTTTCTCTGCCAGTTCACGTCCGCCCAGATGCGGCATTACCACGTCTGTTACCATCAGATCGATCGCGCCCTCGAACTGCTCAGAGACCTTGATTGCTTCGTTGCCGTCGCCGGCGCGAAGAACCTTGTAGCCGTTTGACTTTAAGATCTCCTGGGCCATGTCCCTGACGGCTTCTTCATCTTCGACCAGCAGTACGGTTTCGCTTCCAATTAAATTGTCACTTCTTGCCAGCACAGGTTCAGCGATGTTAACCGCTTCATCCACGCGGGGCAGATAAATCTTAAACGTCGTGCCGTGGCCGGGCTCGCTGTAGACGGAAATGTTTCCGCCTGATTGTTTGACGACGCCGTAGACTGTCGCCAACCCGAGTCCGGTGCCTTTTCCTTTTTCTTTCGTAGTGAAAAATGGCTCGAAGATTCGCGACTGCAATTCCTCAGTCATTCCGCAGCCGCTGTCGCTGACGGCGATCATAATATACGAGCCCGCCTCGACCGGCCGATGTGTCCGGGTGTAGCCGACGTCCAAATGAACGTTGTTGGTTTCAATCGTAAGGCTGCCACCCTCAGGCATTGCGTCGCGCGCGTTGACGGCGAGATTCAAAAGCACCTGTTCGATTTGTCCCGGGTCAGCCTTAACGTTCCCCAGGTCTGCGCTGAGCACCGTTCGCATGTCGATGTGCTCGCCAATTAAGCGACGCAACATCTTGTCCAGATCGCCGATGACGACGTTAAGGGCGAGCACCTTTGGCTGCATCACCTGCTTGCGGCTGAAGGCCAGCAGCTGACTGGTCAAAGCTTTCGCGCGGTCGCCCGCTTTCTTGATTTCACTTAGCTGCCGAACGGTACGTTCTTCATTTTCGGGAGTTCGCCGCAACAGCATGTCGGCGTAGCCGATAATCACCGCCAGCAGGTTGTTGAAGTCATGCGCGACGCCACCCGCGAGTTGGCCCACTGCTTCCATCTTTTGGGCCTGTCGTAATCGCTCTTCGCTGTCGTGCAGCGCCTCTTCCGCTTTCTTGCGTGCAGTGATATTACGCGAATTCACGACAATTCCATTGACGCTTGGTTCGTTCAGCAGGTTCGTCATGTTTGCTTCAACATGCAGCCAGGTTTGGTCACGATGTCGCGCGCGCATTTCCACCGAACACGTTCGCCCTGGTTGCGCTCTAAGTTCGTCCAATAAAGCCAACACGCTTATCCGGTCTTCCGGATGCACAAACTCGCGCAGCTGTCTGCCGCTGAAGTCTGCCGGCTGATAACCAAAGATGCCTTCACTGCTGGGACTCATGTAGATCACTCTGCCGTCAACATCGATAATCGTGAACACGTCGGAAGAGTGCTTGACCAATGAAACGAAGCGCGCCTCGCTTTCGCGGGCGGCTTTCTCCTTCAGCAGTCGTGAATTCTCGCGCAAGGCCACGATCTGCCGCGCCACCACCAAGGCGGTAATCATGAAAGCGCCCAGCGCGAGCCAAACAATCGGTTGCATGCCATTGTCGCGCTGAAATTTGAAGGCGACGAAGAGCAGCAGCGCATAGGCAACGCCGACGGCAGCGTAGGGCAGCCAACTGAATGGCGATTTCTCGGGACCCTCATTAACCTCAACAGGCTTTGGCTGACGCGCACCATAGAACTGCCGTTGCGCACTGAAGGCGATCAGCACGAATGCCAACATGTAGAAGCAATCGGGCCACGCTCCACCGACATAATTGTTTGAGAGCGTCTGATATGAATAGCCAAAGTCGGCGACCGCGTCGGCGAGGATTGCGAAACTCATAATCCCAAGGGCCGCGCGCACATTGCGTGACGGTCGTCTCAGCAGCACCGTGATCGCGCCAAACAGCAGTACGGTGTTGGCAACCGGGTAAGCGAGCGTAATGACAGTCTCGAGTGAGCTTGAATGTTCGGCCAGCGCCACCGGTCTGAGCACGAAATACCAAATTACGATGGTGGCGCCGAGCATCACTGTGCCCCCATCGAGCGCGAACGTCAGACGCGAGCGGCCGGCCCGTCCGAGCGGAAACATCAAGAGTGCGACGAGACAAATCGGATAGTACAAGAGGTAAGGAGCGTCGGCCCATGTGACGGTAAGATCGCCGCGCACTACTAATTCATAGTAGGCCCATATCACATTGCCGATGGTGTAGACCAGAAACGCGATCGTGAGCATCTTCCACGCACGCCGCTGCCTGATGTCGAGCGTGCGTTGACGTGACGCTCGCCAGGCGAGCAAAGTCATGCCCAAGCTCATCAGGGGTTGCACACAGTCAGTTACGAAAGTATTGACGTTGTCGCTCGGTTTGACTACGGATATCCAAAAAACGTAGCCAACGAAAAAGAGTCCCATCGCAACTGTGACCACGCCGCCCCAATCACCCATCCATGATCGCAAGCCGGCGCGCGCTTTCTTTATCACTTCGTTTTTCATTTTTGTGACCTAGAAGCTCAAGCCGTAATAAACGCCCAGCGCGTTGTTACCGCGACCCTGATTGCCGATGTTGTAGCCAACGTACAAGACGCTCTTAGGCGACAGCGTGATGCCACTGCCGGCGACCACATATCCGTAATCGTTGTTGCCCGTGGACCAATCAAGAACGAGCGAGATTTTCCTATTGAGTGGTTGTTCGTAACCCAGCAACAGACCTCTCTTTGTAGTTCCGTCTGCGAATGAGCCAACCAGCGCGTATCCACCGGCAGTGAGGCGCGGCCCGTGATCGCCTTTCATGCTCTTGCTGGCGACCGAGTAAATCATCGCGCGCGTCGTGTTCGTCGCGCGTTGCGTGATGGGGACGAAAACTACAGCGCCGGCGGCCACCGCGGTCCCTTTCGATTCGTTTTTATAAAGCTGAACTTTGAAGTTCGGTTGAATCTCAATTGGTTCGGACGGAGAGGTGCGCGTATAAAAAGCATTGAATCCAACTTCCACGCGTCGATTTACGCCATAGATGATTCGCGGGCCGTATGCCTGGTAGCCGCCGCTCTGAAACGACGACAGGTGAGCGGTAAAATCCGCTTCGACGTACAGACGCTTCTTTGTTTGTATGTCAGTAGAGGGAATGTTAAATACAGTCGATTGCGCGGGCGCACCGTAGAAGGCGGCAACGACAAATGAAGCCGTCGAGATCATTCTCAGGCACTTGCGTTTTAGGTTAGTCACGATGGGTCCCTTTCATTTGCTCCGTTGAAGTCGGAGGCTCAGAAGTACTTGCGAGCGTGGCGAACCGCCGGAAGGATGGGATAAAGTCAGCGGCGCTGTACCGCAGTCAGGCGAAGAATCGGGTGAACTGCTGGCATTTTATTAACCGAAGCATTTGTCGTGCCCATGCGTTGGTCGTTGGAGATCCAATGATGAAAGTGATTTCTGTAACCGCGCTTTTGCTGTCGCCGCTGCTCGTCCCGCGACTGGTTCACGCCCAACGCAAAAAGCCCGTGCCCGTCTGCATTCAGGCAGCGTTTGCCGCATTCAAACCCCTGCCGAAACTTGAATACGATTGTCCCGAGGGACAGGCGGATTATGGCGAGGAGATTTTAAAGTTGCCCGCGCGGCTGGCGGCCATTCACAAGCTGGAGAGATCGCTTGAATCACTGACCAGCGCGGCGTGGTGGAATGCGAATGTGGACGAGCTGAATGGTTGTGATATTCACGGCAGCGCCGGCAAACTGAACGATGAAGAAAAACCGAAGGTCAACGATAACGATTATGATCTTAAAATCTTCGGTAATCATCAGATGCGGTTGGCGGTGCTGGCCGATCCTTGTTTCGCGACCGGGTACTCCGGCTCAAACGCTTTCCTGCTGGTGCGGAGAGCTGGAAAAGTTTTTGTCACGCAGGTCCTGAATGGCTACGCTTCGCGCTTTGGTAACTCAGTAGGCGCCGACTTCGCCAACTTGAATGGGCAGACGATCGTGGAGATTTCGACTGCCAACAGTGTTCCGCCTTCGCTGTGGTATCACTTCTTTGTCATCGACCCCAGGACAAATAAGGCTGTGCCGAAGAAACTTTTTAAGGAAGACAATAAACTCACGAATGAGATCTATTCAGACATGCTGATGGGCGAAGCGAAAGATTCTGGTCTCACGAGAGACGCGAAGGAATTGAACATCATTCGTAATGGTCGCCTGGCGCCCTCATTTAGCGCATACATGCAGGACGAAAATGGAAAAGTCGACGGCCGCCTGCGCCGGATCATCTATCGATGGAATGGCCGGTTTTATGCTCCAGGGCGCTGACCGGAAGAGGCTACAAATACCATCAGGAGCGCGCTATGAAACAACTGATCTGGACATCTTTAGTTGCCGCGTTTTTCTTCATCATGCTGACTCCATATCTGACGCTAGCGCAGAAACCTGCGCCGCAAAAGTTCAGTCACGCGGTCGAGCGATCAGAGGATGCAGCGCGCCTGCTTTCGTTGCTGGTCGATCCCAACACTGGTTTTCCGAAAGCCTTAATCGATAAGGCCCGCGTAATCGCAGTGTTTCCGCATGCAGCTCGTGAGGACGTACTGGTTCGAAAGTTCCTTCAGGGATACGGGGTAATAAGCGCGCGAGACCAGAATGGTTGGTCGCTGCCGGCCTTCTATCAATTTCTGTCGGCGCCACGAAAATTCGCAGGAGGTTCCAACGAAAATCTTGGGCTGATTCTCTTGTTCATGAATGACGATGCGTTGTCGTGGTTGGAAAAAAAGAAGTCTGAATTTAAGCATGAGCGCGGTGCGACGCTCGGGCCTGTGGGTGCCGCAAGTGTGCAGTCTCAGAATTGGGCCGGTAAACAAATCGTTGCTTACACTTATTACAACGGCAAGCTAAACGGGAAAATTGATCCCGATTTCTTTAACGATTTTATGCTCGAGCAGGATAACAATATCAACCTGCCAGTCTATGGCGCAAACGGGCGCGAAGTTCTCGGAGGCAAAAAGGTCGATCTCACATCTTTGCCTGCCGGGATCTCGGCTTTTCAGGAAGCGCTGCGCAAGCAACAACCCGCGCAATAAGTTGATTGACGACCGTTTCCCGCGGCGCTAGTATTCGCCCCAACTTGAAAGGAGCTGGTCCCATGTTCACCCGATGGTTTTGTTCCCTCGTACTCGTTGTCTGCGTTTCTCTTTTGATTAGTTCGAGCGCGCGTGCGCAATACAAATTGGAAACCTGCGAAGACTTGAAGATCGCCGAAGCGCATTTCGGCATTAACACGATCGAAACCGCGACGTGCGTTAATCCGACAAAGACGTTTAGTCCGAAGGGCACGCTGCGCAACGTCAACGTTGTCTATTCTTTCCCGAAGGTGCCGACCGGCGCCGGCGTGACCTTCATGATCACCAAAGAAAACGCCGACGGTGAATACGTCGAGAATAAGGATTATATGGTCTCGCCACAGCACACGACTGCTTACGCGCGCTTCACCATCAACACGCCTGGAAAATATTTCGTGCGGTTGGCGAACTATTACAACAAGGCACAAGTGTGGGCCACCGGGGATTTCACCGTCGGCGCCGACACAGTTGGACCACGTTCGGTTGGCAACACGGCCGCGGGCGGCGGCAAGGTCTGGATCTGCAAGAGCGTCGATGACAGTTGGAACTGCGTCGGCGGAGCCAATGAATGGAAAGCGCGTGCGGGATTCGATGTTCTATTCAAGAACCCGACTCCGGTGGGCGTCGATTTCATCGGCATAATTTTTTATAAGCAGGATGCGAGCGGCAAAGACGTCGAGTTCATGACGGAATACCAGCAGAACATGGGCGAGAAAAACCGCATGTATGCAACCGGCAACAACGAGATTACTCTGCCCGCTGGAGTCTTTTCCGTTTACGTGATCGCCTGGGGCAAGCGCGAAACGATGGAGCATCGCGGGAACTTAACAGAGTACTTTGCGAAGATGACGTTGACGGTGAAGTGAGTGGGGCGGGGCAGTAGCCCGACCGTAAGGGAGGGCTCAAGGTGATGTGAGGAGCATATTATGCACGACGCAGTAATTGAACCAATGCATCCGAATCTGTCAATCGATGAGCAAGACACGAAAGACTTTGGAGAGTCATTATTATTGAAAGAAATGAAATGGGGCGCAGAATTGAGAACAATTCAAACGAGATCACTTGGAGGCTGAACCTAACGTACGATGAGGCTTTCAGCGCTGCTAATCAATATAACCAAGAGTCCAACAAACAACGATGGATAAATGAAAAAACAAAACCATCGTGACCCGTAAGGTATATAGACTTTGATATGGTTCATCCAGCTTTTCGGGCTTTCTGATCCAGATAGTGCTCATCGAGACCACGGCGAATAAATCTCTTAATTAATGTTTGCCGGCTGACGTTAAGCCTCCGAGCCGCCTCGTTCAATTCCTCGCTCATCTTCTTGTTCAGATCAATTCCGAGGCTGTCGAGCGGCGGCATCATCTTGCCATTGTTCGTAAAGTAAGAAGATATATCTTGTCCTTTGTCGGCAAGACGAGCTATCGATTCTGCGGATATCGTCTTTGTAGTCTTAGAGGTTTTCTTCATAAAGCTTTCGCTCCTGCGCCGTCGATTTCCATAACGTCACGAGGTGACAGTATTCTCCGTCTTTATCTTCTCGGATTTCAAGGATCACTGAGAAGGGCTGCCCCCGGACCCAGCCAATAGCGCGATACTGCTTCGGTCGATTAAGGCGTTCATCAAGGTAACATGGATGAGTAAATATCTCTTCAGCCTCTTCAAAACCAATCCCGCGCTTTGGATTATTTCTGAGGGCGACACTCTTCTTTCTGTCAAACTTGAAGCGCACGAAGCGACTCTATAATATGCCCGCACCAGTCGCAATGGTTTGTGAAGATTGATTCGAGGATCACCGCTTGCAATCCAGAAGTCGGCTGAATTAATCATGAGCTCTGAACCTTCGCAAATGTTCCTTCACTACCGCCTGCTCGACAAGATCGGCAGCGGCGGCATGGGCGAGGTCTTCAAAGCTGAAGACACCAAGCTGGGCCGCACCGTCGCGCTCAAGGTCTTGCCGACAAAGGCGAATGACGACGCCACCGCCAAGCGTCGTTTTCTGAAGGAAGCGCAGGCCGCCTCAGCCTTAAATCATCCCAACATCGTTACGATTCACGCGATTGAAGCAGCCGACAACGTCGACTTCATCGTGATGGAGTTCATCGAAGGCCAGACGCTCAAACAGATGCTCGAAGGTCAGGGCGCCTTGCCGCTTGCTAACCTGCTCGACATCGGAATCCAGGTCGCTGAGGCATTGGGGGCCGCTCACGAAATCGGACTTATCCATCGCGACGTCAAAGCCGCGAACATTATCGTGACTCCGCGCGGGCGCGCGAAGGTGCTCGACTTTGGTTTGGCGAAGATCGTCCGCACGATCGCTGACGGGGTGGACGCGGAAGCGCCCACGTTGATGAACTTGACGGACGAAGGCACAGTCCTCGGCACTGCGTTCTATATGTCTCCTGAGCAGACGCGCGGGGAAGCCCTCGACGCGCGCTCGGACATCTTCTCGCTCGGCTCCGTGCTTTATGAAGCCGCCACGCGCGCTCTTCCTTTTACCGGGCCAAGCATCCTCGGAGTCATGCATGCCATTGCCACCACCGACCCGGCGCCGCCCAGCCGAGTTCGGCCCGAGCTGCCGCGCGAGTTCGATTTGATCGTCGAGCGGGCGCTGGCTAAAGACAAAGAGCGACGATATGGATCGGTAGACGAGATGGGCGATGCTTTGAGAAATCTGCGCGCTTCGATGACGGGTCAGTGGGCAGGCATTCCGATCATCTACGGCAAGGATTTGATCGATTCGCCGGCAAATGCCTTCGTTGGGCGCGCGCCGGAACTAAAGAAGCTGGAAGAGTTTTTGGAGCAGGCGATTGCCGGGACGGGCCGCGTCGTTTTCATCACCGGCGAACCGGGTATCGGAAAGACTTCTCTGTCCGACGAATTCCTGCGGCGCGCGCGTTCGCGTTATCCGGGCGTGCTTATTTCTCGTGGCCGATGCGTCGAGCAATACGGCACCGGTGAAGCTTATTTGCCTTTTCTGGATGCGGTGGGCGCACTGCTGGATGGACCAGGCCGCGAGCGTCTCGCATCGGTTATGCGCACCTATGCGCCGACGTGGTGCACGCAATTGCCGGCCGCGTTTGCTTCCAGTGGCGCCCTTGAACGTTTGCAGCAGGAGACGATCGGCGCGACGAAAGACCGCATGATGCGCGAGATGGGTGATGCTTTGAGCAGCTTCGCGACGATTACACCAGTCGTATTGCTGCTGGAGGATCTGCATTGGGCCGATCCGTCGAGTGTCGATCTCCTGCGGCATCTTGCTCAGCGTCTCGCCAATCAGCGGTTGCTGATTGCCGGCACATTTCGTCCTGAGGACATTGAGCGCACAAATCATCCGTTGAAGAGTTACAAGGCCGAGATGCAAAGCCACCGGCTCTGCGAAGAAGTCGCGCTCAGTTCGCTCGCCCGCGATCACATTGCTGAATACCTGAACGCCACCTTCACGCCGAATGACTTTCCGCCGGAGTTTGCTTCGCTGATTCATGACAAGACCGAGGGACATCCGTTGTTTGCGACGAACCTCCTGCAGTACCTGAGCGAGCACGGCGACATCGGCCGGACCAATGCACATTGGTCCCTGGTCCGCCCGCTGGCGGAATTGGATCTGGAAGCACCAGAGAGCGTGCGCAGCATGATCAGCAAGAAGATTGACGCGCTTGAGGTAGAGGAGCGCCGCACGTTGCAGTACGCCAGCGTCGAAGGCACGGAGTTTCTCTCAAACGTGGTTGCGAGTCTGCTCGGCGTTGACGAAGTTGATCTGGAAGAGCGTTTGGCTGACTTGCAGCGGACCCATCGCCTGATCGAAGTGCGGGGCGAAGAGGAGTTGCCTGACGGAAGTTTGGCGACCCGCTATCGTTTCTCGCATGCGCTTTATCAGAATTTTCTTTATGGCGACCTGGTCGCGAAGCGGCGCGTGATGCTTCATCGACAGGCCGGTGAGCAACTGATGAAGCATTACGGCAAGCGTTCAGCGCATCTGGCGACACAGCTTGCTTTGCATTTCGAGCGTGGCCGGGACTTCGCGCGCGCGATCGAATACCTGATTCAAGCCGGCGACAACGCCACCAAACTCTATGCGAATGCTGAGGCCGCCGATCACTATACGCAAGCGTTAAGCCTGGTCGACAAACTTCCGGAAGAAGCGCGCACAGACGCGCGGGTTGCGCTTTATCAGAAACGTGGCGCTGTGAATTTCGCGTTGACCCGCTTCTCAGAATCCATCGACGATTACACGCGGATGCTCAAATATCAGGAGCCGTTGGGGTCGCCTGAGAAACAAGCGGCTGGCCTCAACGCGCTCTCGCTCACACTGTTTTTTGCTCATCAGTTGGAAGAATTGGAGTTGCGCGCAAATGAAGCGGTTGCGGCCGCGAAACGCGCGGGCAGCGAAGAGCTGCGCCTGCAGACGATGGCCCTGATGTCGCTCAAGCATCTGTGTTATGGAGAGCTTGATGTGGCCAAGCCAATGCTCGACGAGTTGGTCGAAACGTCGCGGGCGCTAAAGCAGAAAGGGCCGCTGGCCGCGGGACTGATTTGGCGGGGCTGTCTCTATTTCTTTCAGACGGACTATGACCGTGCGATCGAAGTTGAAATTGAAGGACGGCAACTCGCCTCTGAATTACGAGATGGATTTTTGCTTTTGACCTCGCTGTTTTTTCTGGGACTGTCGAAGGCCAATCTCGGCCAAATGTCTGAGGCCCTGGCGTTTTTGGATGAGGCCATTCGCATGGCCCGTCGCAACGGTGATTTGTTCTGGCACCCGCGTATTCCGAATTGCCTCGGATGGATTCATCGCGAGCTACAGGATTTCGCAGGCGCTTTCAAATTTGATCAGGAGGGAGTGGAAGTCGGCCACCAGCATCATGTGTTGGAAGCGGAAGCCAATTCGCTGATCAACCTGGGAATTGATCACACGCACGCCGGAAACAATCAGGAAACGATCGCAGCTTTTCATAAGGTGCGCGACATCTTTGAGCGCGATGCCTGGTTCCGCTGGCGCTACAACATTCGACTGCATGCGGCCATGGCTGAACACGCGCTGCGGCAGGGCGATACCGTGAAAGCGCGCGAAATTACCGATCGTTTACTGGCAACGGCTACCAAATACGAGGTTCATAAATACATCGCCGTAGCCCACAACCTGTCGGCCCAAATTGCGATCGCTGAAGGTGATATAACGAGCGCAGAGGCTGAATTTGGTGCGGCACTCGCTGAGTTCAAGCAACATCCGGTACCTGTGGTCGCGTGGAGAATCCACGCGGATCTGGGCCGCTTGCGATCCGCGCGCGGAGATTCGGCCGGAGGTCGCGACGCGTTTGGGCAAGCCGCCGCGATCGTAAACAACATCGCGGCAAACGTTAGCGAAGCAACGTTGAAAGAAAATTTCCTCGCTTCTCAGGCAGTGCAGGAAGTAATGAAAGGTGCAGGGAGCTGAAGCGCCGATGGCGCGAAATGTAATAGCCTGGGGCATCGCCCCAGGGGGCCGATTCCGACGCTATGGTCAAGCGCTGAAAGCGCGGAATGTATTAATTGTTATAACGCGCCCTCAGCGCTAACTATCTTTTCTAAATAATCTACCTGGGCCGATGGCCCAGGCTATTATATCTGGCGCTTTCAGCGCCGTTCACTTGGAACTACCAAACTGCGCGCGTATCATTCCTGTTAAGCTAGAAATGCAAACTACAATGTCCACCCCTCTCAAAGATTCATACAATCGTCCGATCCGCGATCTCCGGGTGTCGCTGACGGACCGTTGTAATTTCCGCTGCTTCTATTGCCTCCCGCATGGCGAGCCGCCCATCGCGCCAAAAGAGCAAATGCTCTCGTATGAAGAGATCGAATACGTGTGCGACATCTTCGTTGAGCTTGGTATTGAGAAGATTCGTCTGACGGGTGGCGAGCCGATGATGCGTCAGGATATTGAGGTCATGATCGGTAAGCTGGCGAAACTAAAATCCAAAGGGTTGCAAGATCTCGCGCTGACAACGAACGGATACTTTCTTCCTGATCGCGCACAGGGTTTGAAAGCGGCGGGACTCGATCGTATTACGATCAGTCTCGACAGTTTGAAGCGCGATGTTTTCAAGCAGATGACCGGCGTCGATGTCTTGGATCGGGTGCTGGCGGGAATCGCTGCGGCGAAGGAAGCCGGACTGCAACCGATCAAGATCAACGCGGTCATTGTGCGTGGTCACAATGAAGATGAGGTAGCAGACTTTGCCGCCTTTGCGCGCGAGCATGATGTAAAGATGCGCTTCATCGAATTCATGCCGCTTGATTCCGGCCACGACTGGTCACGCGAGGATGTGGTTTCCGGGAGAGAGATCCGCGAGCGGATTAGCGAACGGTATCCCCTGGTAGCGCTTGATGTGCAGCGCGGCTCGGAAACTTCGTCGCGTTATCGTTTCGTTGACGGTGCGCCGGGTGAGATTGGCATCATCGCCCCGGTAACCGAAGCCTTCTGCGGCGCGTGCTCGCGCATTCGATTGACTGCGGATGGTCAGATTCGCACCTGTCTCTTCTCGACGGTGGAACATTCGCTGCGCGACGTGGTGCGCGACGGCGCCTCACGCGCAGAAATCATCGAATTCGTCCGTACCGTGGTGATGAAGAAAGAGCCACGCCACTTTATTAATGATCCAAGCTTTGTGGCGCCGTCGCGCTCGATGAGTTTCATCGGGGGCTAGCTCTCTCGACCAAACTTTTCCCAACTTCTCGCAACAGAAAAAGTACATTCGTTGCCCTCAAACGCGGGTATCATACGCGCCTACTCTCCCGCGTTTGGCGCGCAATCCCCCTATCTGATTATGAGTAAGTACTTCGGCGAAAAACTATCTGCATTTGACCCGGCCTCAGCGGAAGAACTGCTGACCCTCGCTCCGTTTTCGGAGACGGGAGTGACCCGCGCCGGCCGGCATTCCGTACAGTTTTACGAGAGTGATTCCTTCCTGCTCGACTTTGTCACCAGCTTTCTTCATGAAGGAATTCGCAGCGGCGATGCCTGCATCGTCATCGCCACCCAGCCGCATCGTGAAAAGCTTGCCGCGCAGCTGTTGGGCCATGGTTTGGATGTGGTTAACGACGGTTTGGGTGAACAGTATTATTCGCTCGACGCGGAAGGGACCTTGTCGCAATTATTGATCGATGACGCTGTCCAGCCTGCTCTCTTCACTGGAATCGTCGGCGACATCGT
Organism: Blastocatellia bacterium; assembly: GCA_003487805.1. Classification (GTDB taxonomy): domain Bacteria; phylum Acidobacteriota; class Blastocatellia; order Pyrinomonadales; family Pyrinomonadaceae; genus UBA11740. The sequence goes on from DNNE01000052.1 coordinate 23,565, forward strand.
GAAGCGCGTGAGCGCGCAGGGTCGGAGAGTGCGCGCGTTCGGAGAAATGGTCGCCCTGCTCGCAGCGCGCGGGAACTTTCAGGCAGCGATTGATTTGGAACAGTGCTGGAACCGATTGCAGGAAAGCTATGACTTCAGACTCCTGTGCGCTTATTCGCTAAGTAACTTCGACAGCGACATCGCTAATTCTTTGGCGGCGGTATGCGACGTACACTCGGAGGTTAGTCCGTGTGAGAGCTATGACATTTTAAGCAGCGCGGATGAACGTCTGCGCGCGATCGTCGTGCTGCAGCGGAAAGCGCGGACGCTTGAATCTGAAATCGCTGAACGCAAGAAAGTAGAACTTGCGTTGCGCGCGGCCACGGATGAACTCAAAAAGTTACTGGTGAGCGAACAACTGGCGCGAGCTGAAGCCGTGAGCGCGAATCGCATGAAGGATGAATTTTTGGCAACTGTGTCGCACGAATTGCGCACTCCGCTGAATGCGATCATCGGGTGGACCCATATGCTGGGTAAAGGAAAGCTGGACCAGGCCTTAACCGCCCGCGCTATTGAAACGATTGAGCGGAACGCGAAAGCCCAGGCCCAACTGGTTGAAGATATACTCGACGTGTCGCGGGTAATTACCGGCAAACTTCAGCTGAATATTGGACCAGCCGACATCGCTTCGATCATTAACGCGGCGATTGATTCGGTGCAGCCGGCCGCCACGTCGAAAGCGATTGAAATCGAAGTAACGCTTGATCCGCTAATTCGCCACATCGCCGCCGACGCTAATCGTTTGCAACAGATCGTTTGGAACCTGCTGGCGAATGCCATCAAGTTCACGCCCCCGGGCGGACACGTTAACGTGTCGTTGAAGCGGAAAGCTGCGAATGTTCAGATTACTGTTTCCGACACCGGCAAAGGCATCGACCCCGCTTTCGTTCCTTTCATCTTCGATCGGTTTCGACAGGAAGACTCGACCACGACCAGAAGCTATGGCGGGCTGGGCCTCGGCCTCTCGATAGTTCGTCATCTGGTTGAGCTGCACGGCGGAACGGTCGAAGCTGACAGTCGTGGCGAAGGAAAAGGAGCGACGTTCACAATCCTGCTGCCGAACTTGCGACCTCCTGCCGGCAAACCGGAGACGCGGAAAATCAGATCGACATCTTCCACAGTCGCCGGCAACGAAAACTTGTTTCTGCCGTTGCCTTCAATCGCCGGCCGTCGAATACTGCTGGTCGATGACGACGCTGATACTTTGCGAATGCTCTCAGAGATTCTCAGTGGACAGAGCGCGGTTGTCGAGAGCGCCAATTCGGTGCAAGAAGCGATTGAGATTCTGGATCGCTTTCAAGCTCACGTGGTGGTGTCGGATCTGGCGATGCCCGAAAAAGATGGATACTCGCTGATCGAGACGATCCGGGGTCGCGAAACCGAAGCGACCAGGCTTCTGCAAGCCATAGCCCTGACTGCCCTGATCCGCATTGAAGATCGCGCACGGGCTTTGTCGGCCGGCTTCAACATGTTTCTCGCGAAGCCAGTCCAACCCAATGAACTAATCAGCGCAATAGCGAACCTGACTGAAACACTTAGTTGAAGGTGGTTTGGTGCGGAACCGCTTGCGCCAGCAAGCGGGTTGTTCCGGCTACCGGTCCTGTCAGGGCATTTTTGTAAGTTGCGTCGACGACCCGCTTGCTGGCGCCAGCGGTTCCGTACTTTAGGACTGCATCGCTTTGATGTCGTCCAGGAGCACGCGCTCGTGGCCTTCAGGATTTACCTTCTCGTACACTTTTCGCAGCGCGCCTTCCGGATCGATCACGAACGACGTGCGGTTCCAGTACATCGTCCCTTTGTAGTCGCTCTGGCCCACGCCCGCTGCTCCTAATAAATCGTGATTCGGATCAGCCAGCAGATCGATCGTAAATGAAAACTTGTTGCAGAAATTCTTATGTGATTCGACATCGTCAGCGCTAACGCCGACGACGGCGATGTTCGCGTCGTCGAATTCCTGTTTCGTCGCAGTGAACGACTTGCCCTGAATTGTGCAGCCGGGCGTGTCATCTTTTGGATAGACGTAAAGCACAAGCCACTTGCCTTTGAAATCATCGAGCGTGACTGTCTTGCCGTCCTGGTTCTGTAAACTAAAGCTGGGAAATGGTTTTCCTACTTCTGCTGGCATCTCTCAAAATCTCCTTTAGACATGATTAACAAGATGGACACGATTATGATTCGACTTTAAGAAAGAAAACAATCGGCGCGAAGCAGTCTCGTCGTTGAATCTTGATAATCCTGTAAATCCTGTCCGATTGTTAAGCCGCCTCGTTGATTTGTTTGACTGCGCGCGCGCTCGAATCAAGCGCGCCCTGCATCCAGGAAAAGAATGGCGACAGGTGCTCGCCCGCGAAATGTATCCGTCCCTCTGATGATGAGGCGGCAATGAAATCTCGCACGCCGATGAAGGCCCAGGCGCCGCGCGACCATTCATCTTCCATCCAAACCTTGGTGGCGCCTCGTTCGAAGTTATCGCGCAGACCAGGGAAAAGCGGATCCAGTTGGTTAAGCGTGGAACTGATCCGATCGCTGTCCTTCATGGCCGCGATTCGCTCAGCCTGGCCCGGACGATTGTAAGTCATAATAATTCCCCGCGGTCCCGGCTGGCTCCATGTCGGTTGCCAGATTTCAACGGCGTCGCTGGTAATCGCGAAACCATTCAGCCCCTTGTCTTCCCACGATCGTTTTTTCGTTTGCAGGTAAACGCGCGAGACTGAATCGTAGTGAAGATTCTTGATAATGTCGCGCCGGCTTTCGGGAAAATTCGCGGGCATCTCGATGTTGCGCAGCAGCGAAAACGGCACCGCACAAAGAACCCGATCGGCGCTTATTGTTTGACGCGCGCCTTTGTCCATGAAAACAACTCGCGCAAATTTCTCGTCCTGATCGATCTTGACGACTGGTGAGCCGTAACGAATCTTGGCACCCAGGCGACGGGCAAACGCCTTAGGCAAGTTGTCATTTCCGCCTTTGATTTTGCTAAAGCGAGTGGGACCGCGAAATTCAGATCCAAAGTATTGGGCGAGTCCATCAGTGAAGCCATCGATCGACACTTCTTGTTTTGAGTCGCGCTCAACTCTCAGAGCGGAGAGCTGCGATGGGTACATGGGCTCAAGCGGCAGGTCGAAATGCTTCACGTACTTGAGGGTCAGATCGTGATTGTCGGGAATGCGCGCCGCGCCGGCCTCGGCATACAGGCCGTCTGAGAAAGGTTCGCGCAGAGTTTGCACGCGACCTCCTGGCCGCGTGCGGGCTTCGAGGATGGTCACGTCGTGACCTGCCTGGGAGAGTTCGTATCCCGCGCTGAGTCCAGCCATGCCCGCGCCGATAATAATGATCTTCTTCGGCGCGACGGTCGCAGTGATGATCGGTAAGCGCGCCAGCGAAACGCCGGCGATGGCAATCGTGCTTTGCTTTAGAAAGGTGCGGCGAGTTATCGACATTAGCTGATCGATTGAATCAATTGGCCAAACGTCCGCGATGCCGTCGAAGTTCCGCAGTCTTGCGGCTTTGCCACCGCACATGGCGGTAAGCCTCCCGCTTACCGTGACTTCGAATTAATTGACTTGGAGGCTGCGCCTCCGAATTTGCCGAGGCGCAGCCTCAGAATTTCTTGATCGATCCGGTGGGCCATAGGCTCACCGCACTGTGCTGCGGCAAAGCCGCATTTCATCTTTTGCTTAGCCGTTTCCGACGCTACTTCCTCCGGAGGTCATGAATCGTCTCGAGAAGAGTAGTTTGATCGAGCTTACTTCATCAAGAATGGCTTCGACGCTGCCGCTGGCGGTCCGCTTCGTTACATCGAGCGTGCGCTGATTCTCGTGTGGCACATTGAGCACCGCATCCTCAGCAAGTTTCTTTCTGGCACGCTCAGGGCTAAGGTCTTTGAGCATGGCCGCGCGCGCCGGATCTGCTACGCGCCGGCAGAGTTCTTCCACTCCGCAAATCATTCGAATCGGAATGAAACGACACTGGCACGCCGCGGCTAGTCGTTCGAGATCCCGAAAGGCTTTGTGATCTTCCGGATTGCTCTCGCATAGCTCCATGGTAAAAACGAACCCCATTCCGGGCGGTGAAAGCTCGCGGATCGTTTTGTAAACCGTAGCCCTCACCTCTCTCACTCGGTCCCACACTCCGTCCGGCAACGGGGTCACGCCGCCGGCATTGACGACCGTAAAAACGGGATTGTTAATGAGATGGTTGTCGACGAGCTTGGCGCCGGTACGTTCGCAGAGCTCGCGGCCAATCGTGTACTTGCCCGTGCCCGCAAAGCCGATCAGCAATACCATCGTGTTCTCTAATGAATTATTCAGCATAGGGTTCTACGTCGACCTCCACTCTGGCGCCATCAAATACTCCGGCAGCATTTGCAGCTTCAGCGTCTATCAGCAGATAGAATTTCTGCTGCCGCGGCACGATGGAACTTTCAAATGAAAAGCCATTAACGGTTGCGTTCACAGAATGGCCGCGCCGGCCACGCCAAAGCGGACGCGGCTGAAGGTTCCATTCAACGGACGGATCGAAAGGAACCTCCACCGCATGATCTTTGTGACCGGACCGCAACTCCGCTTTGAATGTTCGCTTTCTCATTCAGGTCGCGCAGGTCTTCTACTCGCTGGTCTGACGGGTGTCGGTGATGCGACCGGTTCAGGTGTTGGCGCGGGCGGCGGAGCCGGCATTTCGGCTTTCGCGAATCGCGGCAGCAGATCATCGCGCATTGCGAGCTGATAGATGGACCACGCAACGGTGACCGCGTTCTTCTTCACATCGTCTTCGAGAATCCGCTCGTACGTATCAAGGTTCGTGTGCCACGTGTTCGATTGATATTCGATTGGATCCTGGCCCATGCCGATGCCCGGCAGTCCGGCGTTACTAAATGAGGTGTTATCCGACCCGCCGAGATTCCGGCTGCGCGACGCATTGGCGCCAACCACGCCATCGTCTTTGAATGGTTCGAGGATCTTTCGCATGATGTCAGCGCCTGCCGGCGGACCGAACACACCCGCGCCGCGGACACGCCCGGTTCCTGAATCGATGTTGAAGTAACCGCCAAACTTCTCATAGCCGGGTTTGGGATTCTCGAAAGAGCCGAAGTGGGCTTTCACATAAGCCTGTGACCCAAGCAGACCTTCTTCTTCACCGCTCCATAACGCTACGCGAATCGTGCGGCGCGGTTTCACGTTGAGCGTTTTCAGAATGCGCATAGCTTCCATCATGATCGCGCAACCGATCGCGTTGTCGGTCGCGCCAGTTGCCGCGTGCCATGAATCCAGGTGGCCGCCCAACATGATCACTTCGTCAGCTTTATCGGTGCCGGGAATCTCAGCGACGGTGTTATAGGAAGTCTTGCCTTCGGGATAGACACGATTGACGATGTTGAATTCCAGCGTCACGTCTGTGCCGTCGGCGAGGATGCGCGTGATGCGGCCATAGTCTTCGTTGCTCATGACCACGGTGGGCAAAGCTTTGGTGATGTCGAACGTGCGGTTGTTGAAAGCGCGGATCTGGCGAAACTCCCGCCCCGCATCATTCACGCGAATCAAGGCGCCGCTCGCTTTTAAGAACGCATCAAGCTGTTCGTCAATCTGTCTGTTGGTCAAAGGCCTTGGCGCGCCGGGCGCCGGTGTGGGCGTTGGTGATGCTTGCGGGAAGCCACCGCCGGGCCTCGGATTTGGACCAAAGCGTTGTTGGGCCTGCTCGTCGGTAATCCGCTTCGCCGGCGGATTCAAGTTTACCGGCACGATGATGTGTTTACCCGCCATCACGATGCGGCCGCGAACTTTTGCTCTCTGAGAATCAAAGTAAGCAGTCAACTGCTCTTGTGAAGGCCGGTCCGGCAAAATCATTTGATAAGCTTTCGCCGTGACCGGTCCGCGCGTGCTGGGCGTCCAGGACAGGACTTCGCAGGTCAACACATCTTTGATCGGCGAGATCATGTGACCGGTGAAACGCTCGTTGAGCCAGCCGACATGACCAAAGTCCCACGGCTCGAGATGCGCGTTCGAGAGTCCCCACGCCGTCATCTGCCTGATGGCCCACTCGGCCGCGGCTTTGTGATTCGGCGACCCGGTCAGCCGCGGACCATAAACGTCGGTGAGCATGTGCTCAGTCTTCATGAGCTGCGAATTGTCTCTCTCTTCTTTGCGAATGCGTTCGAGTAAATCCTTGTCGCTCTGTGATTGAGCGAACAGCGGCAGGCACAGCAAAGTTGTGATCAAGCCGAGGGCGAGCGCGCGGCGGTTGGGCATTTGTTTGTCTCCGAAATTCAGGCGTGAAAAAGCAGCGGGATTATACAGTGATGAGGTCAGAACCGGGAGCGATAGCGACCGGGTCTCAATTCGCCCGAGGTTCGCGTTCGCCCAAAGGCGCACCCGGTCGCTTTATATCGACTAGTTGCGTGTCATCGCCAACGGTTCTAGAATCGCATCGCATTGAAAACCAAATACGTTTCGGGGGAGCCAAAATCCACAGAGGATCGAGGCTGAGAGTCCGGGATTATTGCTGATTGCCAATTTCCAATTGCCGATTTGAAAAGAAGAATTCAATCGGCAATCGACAATCGCAAATCGGCAATGTGTGGGAGACCCCATGAACCTGATACGGTTAGCACCGTCGAAGGGAGAAACAGTTATCGTGACCGTTCCATCCTTTTCGATGGAGCGGTTTTTGTTTTTTCCTCCGTGTCCTCTGTGGTTAATGATTTTTCACCACGGAGTCCACAGAGGATCACAGAGGAGAAATGATGAGCGCAGCAGTGAAGTCAGTACCGGGAGCGTTAGCGACCGGATCCGCCACAGACACTCAACTTCCCAATTCACGTCGCATCTACATCGACGGCAGTCAACTCGGTGTGCGCGTTCCTTTCCGCGAGATCGGCCAGAATCCTACACGCAATTTCAAAAACGAGCTGGAGGAAAATCCGCCGGTGCGTGTCTATGACACGAGTGGGCCCTACGGGGATCCATCTGTTCATTGCGATGCACAGGAAGGATTGACGGCGCTTCGCCGCGAATGGATCGTGCGCCGCGGTGATGTTGAAGAGTACGAAGGCCGCGTGCTCCAACCAATCGATGATGGTTATCTGACTTTCGACGCCGCGAACCATGCGCGCCAAAAAGAAAAAGGACGTCTTGAAGATTTTCCGGCGCTGCGCCGCACGCCTCTGCGCGCGAAGACGGGCGCCTGCGTGACGCAGATGCATTACGCGAAGCAGGGAATCATCACGCCCGAGATGGAATACATCGCCATCAGAGAGAACCTTGGACGACGAAAAGATTTGGAGTGCGGCGGCTTGACGCCGCTTTCGGACGATCGTTCGTCACTCAATCATCAACATAAAGGTGTTTCCTTCGGCGCCTCAATCCCTTCTTACGTCACGCCCGAATTCGTCCGCGACGAAGTCGCGCGCGGCCG
>DNNE01000052.1:31360-31971 GCA_003487805.1 Blastocatellia bacterium
AATTTCCTGGTGAAGATCAACGCGAACATCGGTAACTCGGCCGTGCTGTCTTCGATTGATGACGAAGTTGAAAAGATGCGCTGGAGCATCAAGTGCGGATCCGACACCGTCATGGATTTATCAACGGGCAAGAACATTCACGCGACGCGCGAATGGATCATACGCAACTCGCCGGTGCCGATCGGTACTGTGCCGATTTATCAGGCTTTGGAAAAAGTGGGTGGCAAAGCTGAAGATCTCACCTGGGAAATCTTTCGCGACACTTTGATCGAACAAGCCGAGCAAGGCGTCGACTATTTCACGATTCACGCCGGCGTGCGCCTGCCGTACATTCCCATGACTGCGAAACGGACGACGGGAATTGTGAGTAGGGGAGGATCAATATTAGCCAAGTGGTGTCTCGCTCATCACGAAGAGAGTTTTCTCTACACCCGCTTCCGCGACATTTGCGAAGTCATGGCCGCGTACGACGTTTCGTTTTCGCTTGGCGATGGTCTGCGGCCTGGCTCGATTGCCGATGCGAATGACGAAGCACAGTTTGCCGAACTCGAAACGCTTGGCGAGCTGACAAAGATCGCCTGGGAATACGACTGCCAGGTAATGATCGAAGG
>DNNE01000081.1:0-231 GCA_003487805.1 Blastocatellia bacterium
TTCGACGACTTTATCGCCGCGGCTGAGTACTTGATCAGTCAGAAGTACACTTCATCCGCACGACTCGCGATTGATGGAGCTTCAAATGGTGGGTTGCTGGTGGGCGCAGTCGCGAATCAGCGGCCGGACCTTTTCCGCGCCGTGCACCAACACGCTGGGGTGATGGACATGCTGCGGTATCAGAAGTTCACGATCGGTTGGAACTGGGCCGCGGACTATGGTCGCAGCGAC
>DNNE01000081.1:519-758 GCA_003487805.1 Blastocatellia bacterium
GCGGACTATGGTCGCAGCGACGCGAACGAAGCTGAGTTCAAGGCGCTGTATGCTTACTCGCCCATACACAACGTCAAGCCCGGCACCAGATATCCGTCAATCCTGGTGACGACCGCGGACCATGACGATCGCGTCGTGCCGGCACATTCTTTCAAGTACGCGGCCGCTTTGCAGGCGGCGCAGGCCGGCGACAATCCGGTGATCATTCGCATTGATACGAAATCAGGTCACGGCGCCAG
>DNNE01000081.1:1032-3806 GCA_003487805.1 Blastocatellia bacterium
ATTCGCATCGACACGAAATCAGGTCACGGCGCCAGCAGCACTACGAAGCAGCTCGAGCAAACGGCGGATATTTATTCGTTCATCATGTACAACCTCGGCGTGACGCCGAAGTGGTAACTGGGAGCGCGGCCATGACTGGAGCGCGGACGTCCTCGTCCGCATTGAGCGCGTAGCGCGAACTATTTAGCCGCGGATTTACGCGGATCTGACCGTAGGGTTTTATCTGCGGTCATCCGCGTTAATCTGCGGCTAATCTTTTTCTGGCAGCGACCAATGCTTCCGACACCCGCTCTCTCGCCGTTCCCCCGATTTGTGATTTCGTGGACAACGTCTCATCGAGAGAAAGTGCCTTGAAGACATCATCGTCAAAGAGCTGCGAGAATGATTTGAATTCATCAAGAGGCAGATCGTTTAACTCACAATCTCTCTCGATGGCCAGCATCACGATCTTCCCGACCGTTTCATGTGCCTGTCGAAATGGCATGCCCTTGCGCGCCAGATAATCCGCCAGCTCCGTCGCATTCAGATATCCACGTATTGCCGCTTCGCGCGCTCGCAACTGGTTGACGCGTGTGTTCCGCAGCACGGTCGCCGTGACCGTCAGGCAATTACTCACCGTGTCGACCGTGTCAAAGATTGCCTCTTTGTCTTCCTGCATATCTTTGTTGTAAGCGAGCGGCAAGCCCTTCATCATCGTCAGCAAGGCAGCCAGATGACCAAACACGCGCCCGGCCTTTCCGCGCACCAGCTCCATCGAATCGGGATTCTTCTTCTGCGGCATCAGACTGGACCCGGTCGCGATTGCATCACCTAACTCAAAAAAGCCGAACTCCGTCGTCGAATAGAGAATGATGTCTTCAGCGAGACGCGACAGGTGCATCATGATGAGTGAGGCAACCCCCGCGAACTCGATGCAAAAGTCACGGTCGCCGACCGCGTCGAGGCTGTTGCATGAAACCGAGTCAAAGCCGAGCGCGCGGGCGACAGCTTCCCGATCGATTGCATAAGAAGTTCCGGCCAGAGCGGCTGAGCCGAGTGGCAAGACATTCACGCGTTTACGGGCTTCGCCGAGTCGCTCGCGGTCACGGGACAGCATTTCAAAATATGCCAGACACCAATGCGCAAACAGAACCGGCTGCGCACGTTGCAGGTGCGTATAGCCGGGAATCACCACGTCAGGGTTTGCTTCCGCGATCTCGAGCAGAGCCGCTTGAGTGTCAACGACTGTCGACGCCATTCGATCGATCCCTGCACGCAACCATAGCCGCAAGTCGGTTGCGACTTGATCGTTGCGGCTGCGGCCGGTGTGGAGCTTGCGGCCGAGATCACCAACGATGTCGGTCAGGCGCGCCTCGACGAATGAATGGACATCCTCTGCCGCCTCTTTGAAATAGTCCGGCTCACGTTGCGCGCGCTCGAGAATCTCTTGCAGCGCCGAATGGATCTGTTGAGCTTCGGCCGCGGTTAACACGTCTGCCCCCACCAGGGCATCGCAATGCGCGATACTCGCCTGAACATCTGCCGAGAACAACCGGCGGTCGAAGCCGAAACTTCGGTTGAACTCAGCAAATCCGGAATCAGTTTCGCCGGTGAATCTCCCGCCCCACAGATTGGCCGCCGTCTTTTCGCTCATCGATTTCTCCGTCAATCCAGAATTTACCTGACCAAAGTCTTATGCGCGCAAACTTGACGTCGCTGCATAAACACGCTAGTTTATGCAAATATGCAGACACAATGCAAACTATCTGCATAATAAGCGCGTCTAAGAATCCGAGCGCCTGAAGCGTGAATCCGATGTTAAAGCGAGATCGGCAAAAGAAGATATTGAATTTGATTCGGGCAAAGCCGATTGGCACCCAGGAAGCTTTGCGCGAACAACTGGAACGCACGGGGGTGTCAGCGACACAATCCAGTGTTTCGCGCGATCTCGAAGAGTTGGGCATCGTGAAGCACGACGGCCGTTATTCGCTGCCCCACGCGAACGGTGATTTGACGCGCGGGTTGTTGGCTTTGGATGTAGCGGGCGATGTTCTGATCGTAGCGAAGTGTTTACCTGGCCGCGCTTCTGCGGTCGCGGTTGAGATTGACGATGCGGCGATTCCGCAAATCGTCGGCACGCTGGCCGGCGAAGACACGATCTTCATCGCTGCCCGCGATCAAAAATCACAACGCGCCGTAATGAAGAGGGTCTGGGAGCTGTTCGGATGAATTGATTCATTAACTCATTTGCTCATTGATCCAATGAGTCAATGATCCAATGAATCGACGAATCAATTAAACGATATGACAACGGACAAGATTAAGAAGATCGTTCTCGCTTACTCCGGCGGTCTCGACACGTCGGTGATGCTGCGCTGGCTTAGAGACGAGTATCAGTGCGAAGTCGTCTGCTACTGCGCCGATGTTGGCCAGGGCGCTGAGATGGATGGCCTGGAAGAGAAAGCGAAAGCGACCGGCGGTTCGAAGCTCTACATTGAAGATCTGCGCGAAGAGTTTGTGCGCGATTACGTCTGGACTTCCGTCAAAGCCAACGCCGTTTATGAAGGCGTCTATTTGATGGGCACGTCGTTGGCGCGGCCGGTGATTGCCAAGCGACAAATCGAGATCGCGCGGATAGAAAACGCGGATGCTGTTGCTCATGGCGCTACGGGGAAGGGAAACGATCAGGTCAGATTTGAGCTGACTTATTACGCGTTGCAGCCGGACATCAAAGTGATCGCGCCCTGGCGCGAATGGGATTTCCGTTCGCGCGAGCAGTTGATCGCGTTTGCGGA
>DNNE01000081.1:4058-4433 GCA_003487805.1 Blastocatellia bacterium
ATCGCGCCCTGGCGCGAATGGGAATTCGGCGGCCGCACTGATCTCATCGCTTATGCCGAGGCTCACGGTATTCCGATCACTGCAACGATCGACAAACCTTACTCTACCGACCGCAACTTGATGCACGTGTCTTATGAAGGCGGGATTCTGGAGGACCCGTGGGCTGAGCCGCCGGAGAGTATTTTTCAGATGACGCGCTCACCTGAGAGTGCAAAAGCTGAAGCAGACTATGTTGAGATCGGATTCGAAAAGGGCGAGCCGGTTTCAATCGATGGCGAGAATCTCGGCCCGGTCACCCTCTTGTCGAAACTCAACGATCTCGGTGGCGCGCACGGAATCGGCCGCGTCGATTTGGTCGAGAACCGTTTTGTCGGC
>DNNE01000081.1:4735-5170 GCA_003487805.1 Blastocatellia bacterium
CGTTTTGTCGGCATGAAGTCGCGTGGTGTTTACGAGACGCCCGGCGTCACGATTCTTCACGCCGCGCATCGGGCGCTTGAATCGATCACCATGGATCGTGAAGTAATGCACCTGCGCGATTCGCTGGGGGTAAAGTTCGCAGAGAATGTTTACTACGGCTTTTGGTTTGCGCCGGAATTCGATCTGATGCGAAAGATGATCGATGAAACCCAGAAAAACGTGAGCGGCGAGGTAAGGCTGAAGCTTTATCGCGGCAACGTGATCGTGGTCGGTCGTCGCTCGCCGTATTCGCTCTACGATGAGCGCGTGGCGACGTTCGAAGCGGACACCGTTTACAACCAGCGTGACGCGGAAGGCTTTATCAAATTGAACGCGTTGCGATTGAGATTAAGAGGAACGAAGGATCTTCGTTCCGTTTAGACGGCGGACTTGTCC
>DNNE01000081.1:5357-13512 GCA_003487805.1 Blastocatellia bacterium
GGAAATCTGTGCCGCTGCACCGGGTATCAGCATATCGTCGAAGCGGTCGAGTACGCGGCCAAGAAAACGGCTGCCGGGAAATGAATAGGATCGTTTTCTGACTTGTTTAGACGGCGGACTTGTCCGCCGCGTCGAGGCGGGCACAAGTGCCCGCTCTAAACGTGTCGAATATGTTTTTGAAATGAATGCAATGAATCAAATCGAAGTCGACAAAATCGGTTCGGCCACGTCGCCGCTCAATCTGCCGCGGATGCTTTCGCTCGTGGACGCGAATGGGGCCGCCCGGGCAGGCGACGTCGTAGTCGTGCGTGTGTTAACCGACAACGCAACTTACAACATGTTGGAGTTGCCGACGGGAAGGTTGGCGAAGGTGAATCCGGGTGATGTTCTCGCCGGTGTGCTTGGCCGGCGTCGCGCTCTGAAAGGATTTGTCGGTGACGTTCCGGAAACGGTGAAAGCGGGCGATGAGCTTCACTTGTTGAATCTCGGCGGCGTGATCGGAAGTTGCACCGGTCATCATTCGAGTCTCAACGATGCGATCAAGGTCAAGGTCATCGGCCTCGCGGCGAACGGTGGCGGATCGATCAAAAACATTGCTGATGTCGCGCTACCTCTTCGCAAGACCCTGGGGGAAACGGCGCCGTTAATCGTCGTCGCGGGCGCGTGCATGAACAGTGGCAAGACTTACGCGGCGACGGAAATCATTCAACAGGCGACGCGCAATGGATTGCGAGTGGCGGCCGCGAAGCTTTCAGGAATCGCCTGCTTGCGCGACACGCTGAACATGGCCGATCACGGCGCGATTGCAACCGCCAGTTTTCTCGATTGCGGTCTGCCGTCGACGGTGGGAGTAGAAGATCTCGCGCCGGTCGCGAAAGCAATCATCGCGCGATTGAATGAGAGCGCGCCGGATTTGATCGTGATCGAATTAGGCGATGGAATCCTTGGCGGCTATTCGGTTGAATCAGTGTTTGAAGATAAAGAACTACGTGATGCGATGACAGCTCTGATCTTTTGCGCTTCAGATTACGTCGGCGCGTGGGGCGGCATTGAACTGTTCCGGCGACGTGGAATAACCCTTGATTTGATTGCCGGCTCAGTGACCGATTCAAAGATGGGTGAGGACTATATTCAAGACGAATTCGGCGTGCCGGCAGCTAATGCCAGGCGCAACGGAGCGAAGTTGTTTGAGATCGTCAGAACCGCCTGCGGAAGCGGGCGGTTGACTCTTGGCGTTGTGTCAGAACCGGGAGCGGTAGCGACCGGATCCTAGCGCTACTTGAGTTTTTGATCCCGTCGCTACCGCTCCGGGTTCTGACAAGCTGATCGTCATGCCTATCAAGATCGCAATCTTCGGTGGCTCGGGTTACGGCGGATCGGAACTGCTGCGCATTCTGCTGCAACATCCGCACGCTGAGATCGCATTCGTCACCGCGAACGAGCACGCCGGCAAGGCCGTGAGCGATGTTCATAAGAACTTGCTCGGTGTCACCGAGCTGAGATTTATCAAAGCGCCCGAAAATGTTGAGGGTCTGAGTGATATCGACTGCGCTTTTTTTGCATTGCCCCATGGACAAGCGATGGATATCGCGCCGAAGCTGCCGGCCCAGGTGAAAGTGATCGATCTTTCCGGAGACTTCCGTCTGAGCGATGCGAATGTGTTCGCGCAACACTATGGCCGCGAACACACCGCGATCGACGCCCAGTCACAATTTGTCTATGGCCTGACGGAAACAAATCGCGAAGTAATCCGATCGGCAACGCACATTGCCAATCCGGGATGCTTTGCCACGGCGACGTTGTTAGGGCTCGCGCCTTTGGTCGCGAACAATCTCTTGAGCTGTCGCGTGATTGTCGACGCCAAGACCGGATCCTCAGGTTCAGGCGCCAAGGCAGCGCCCAACACCCATCATCCGCAGCGATCCACTTCGTTCTACGCTTACAAGCCTTTTACGCATCAGCACGTGCCGGAGATCGAGCAGGAGCTGAAATCGATCGGCGAGTGGAACAACGAACTTGTTTTCATGACGCACTCGCTGCCGGTCGCGCGCGGCATCTTTGCTTCGATCTACTGCGAACTCAAAAAGGAGATTGAGGAGATCGAAGCCCGCGCGATGTTCACTGATTTCTATCGTGAATCTTTCTTCGTACGGTTGGTTGAGGGAAGCCCTGACATCAACTGGGTAAAGACGACGAACTTTTGCGACATTGGATTCGCGACCCGTGGCCGCCAGCTGGTCGTGTTCACCGCGATCGACAATCTGGTTAAAGGCGCGGCCGGCCAGGCAGTGCAGAACCTAAATTTGATGTTTGGGCTGGATGAGAAGACGGGATTGATGCTGTTGGGGACGAATCCATAAAGAGAGATTAACCACAGAGGACACAGAGGAAAACAAGCAGGTACAAAACAGTAAAGATGCCGCTGAATTTTAGTTGATTATTTGATCTTCTCTGTGTCCTCTGTGGTGAAACTATGACCCAAGAGTTTAAGCCTGCACCAATTAAATCGACGATTTCCTTTGCTGAACTCGATCGCATCGACATTCGCGTCGGCACGATTGTTTCAGTTGAAGACGTTGAACGCTCTGACAAGCTGCTAAAGCTGACGGTTGATTTTGGCGATCATTGTCGATGCATTCTCGCAGGAATGAAACAAGAGCGGGAGAACCCGCGCGAGATCGAAGGGCGACAAGCGTTATTCGTGGTGAATCTCGAACCCAAAAAGATGATGGGCGAGACATCCGAGGGAATGCTTTTCGACATCGGCTATGCGGACGGAGTGACGCCGGCGTTGGCGATTCCGGAAAGCAAAGTGCCGAACGGAACCAGAGCAGGATGAAATTAACCACAGAGGACACAGAGGAAAACAAACCGCAACAAGACATAAGAAGGCTCTCTTCATCTTCGCTGATTAGTTAATCTTCTCTGTGTCCTCTGTGGTGAAAACATTGATGACAACAACAACCAGATCAGACGAGATTGTCGCGCTCGAAGAGCAATTCCAACTCGCGACTTACAAGAAGATGCCCCTCGTCGCTGAACGCGGTGAAGGTGTCTGGCTCTATACGAACGAAGGTGACCGCTATCTTGATCTCTATGGTGGGCATGCGGTCGCGGGAACTGGTCATTGTCATCCGCACGTGGTCAAAGCGATTAAGGACCAGTCGGACAAGTTACTCTTCTACTCGAATTTGGTTTACTCAGAAGCGAGGGCCCGCGCCGCGGAGAGACTGGTTTCAATCGCGCCCGAATCGTTAACGAAAGCGTTCTTCTGTAACTCAGGCACGGAAGCGAACGAGAACGCGATGCGCATGGCGCGCATGGCAACCGGGCGCGAAAAAATAGTTACGTTCAGTGGCGGCTTTCATGGAAGAACTGCGGACGCCATCAGCGCCACGTTTCTCGGCAAGTATCGTGAGATTGGCAAACCGAATGTGCCCGGTCATGTCCAGGCACAATTTGGTGATATCGAATCCGTGCGTGCCGTGGCCGATGAATCGGTGGCGGGGATCATGCTCGAGCCGATTCAATCCATGGCCGGTGTGAAGATGGCCGGGTCTTTGTTCTATCGCGAGTTGCGAGAGCTGTGCGATGAACGCGGCATCATCTTAATTTACGACGAGGTGCAGACCGGCGTAGGACGAACCGGCGATTGGTTTTTCGCAGGCAGTTCTGTGGGAGACGGCGTGGCGCCCGACATTATCTCGCTGGCGAAATCGTTGGGCAGCGGGATTCCCGTCGGCGCTTGTCTGGTCTCAGAAAAGATCGCTTCGCATATCAAAGAAAACGATCTCGGCACGACGTTCGGCGGCGGAATGATCGCGATGGCTGCGGTTACGGCGACGCTGGAAGCGATCGAGAACGAAGGAATGCTGGCGAACGTGCGATCGGTCGAATCTTATCTGCGCGAGCGTCTGAAAGAAGTCGAGCAGGTCGTAAGTGTGCATGGTCGTGGCTTTCTGCTCGGACTTGAATTCGCGGACAGCGCGAAGAAAATGCATGAAGCGCTGCTCACCCAAAAGATCATTACGGGAACGTCGAGTGACCCTAAGGTTCTGAGGTTGCTGCCGCCGTTGTGCTTGCAGAAGGAAGAGGTTGATTTGTTGGTTGAGGCGCTGTCGACAGTCATTTAACCACAGAGGACACGGAGGATTTCGCAGAGGTGCACGGAGATTTTCTAAGTACGGCAGGTTTGTCACGCGATGAACTCGAGAGCTTGATCGAGTCAGCTCTTCGATTCAAGAGCGGCACCGATCAATCAAAACCACTCGCGGCCAAATCTGTCGCCCTGGTCTTCTTCAATCCCAGTCTGCGCACCCGCGCCTCGATGCAAATCGGAGTTTACGAACTTGGCGGCAATGCGGTCGTGCTGGAACCCGGTGGAACCAGTTGGACGCTCGAGCATCGCGAAGGTGCCGTAATGGATGGCGACAAGACTGAGCATGTCGCTGAATTCGTACGCGTGCTGGGCCGTTATGGTGTCGCGATTGGCGTGCGGACGTTTGCCGCTCTGAAAAACTGGGATGAGGAGCGAACTGATCCAATCCTGAATGCGTTCGCGAAATATTCGGACGTCCCAATCATCAATCTTGAATCCGCGATGCATCATCCGTGTCAGGCGATGGCCGATATGATGACCGTTCGCGAGAAGCTGGGCTCTGGTCGCAAGAGAGTTCTGCTGACGTGGGCCTGGCATCCGAAGCCTTTGCCGATGGCGGTGCCGAACAGTTTTGCGCTGGCCGCCGCGCAGATGGGACACGACCTCCTGATTGCGCAGCCAAAGGGTTACGAGCTCGACGATGAATTGATTAGCGAGACGAGAAAACACGCGGGCGCGGCGGGAGGCTCAGTCACAGTCTTAAATGATATTGATGAAGCTTTTGACGGCGCTGAAGTTGTGTATGCGAAAAGCTGGGGCAGTCGAAAGTTTTATGGAGCGACGGAAAAAGACATCGCCGAGCGCGCGCAATATCGTTCACAGTGGATTGTTGACGAAGGAAAAATGGCGCGGACGAATTCAGCGATCTTCATGCACTGTTTACCGGTAAGAAGGAATGTGATTGTGACAGACGGCGTGATCGATTCGCCGTCCTCAGTTGTTATCGATGAGGCAGAGAACAGGCTGCATGTGCAGAAAGCGATTCTTAAGGAATTAATTCATTGATTCATTGAATCATTGATCCATCGGCCCCGCGACAAAATGAATCAATGAGCCAATGAACCAATGAATCAATTTGTCGACAGCCAATTACGCCTGGACCTCTTGCGCGAAGCTCTGCCCTACATCCAGCGTTTCAAGGGCAAGACATTCGTCGTTAAGTTCTCAGGCAAGGTTACCGAGGATCACGACCGCCTAATCTCTCTCTGCGAAGAGCTCGCCTTGCTTCATCAGGTCGGCATTCGCGTCTGTGTTATCCACGGCGGTGGCAAGCAGCTCAGCGACCTGGCGAAAAAACTGGGCGTCGAGCAGACGATCATCGAAGGTCGTCGGGTAACTGACGATGACACTCTGGAAATGGCCAAGATGATCTTTGCCGGAAAAATCAACACAGAAATTCTGGCGGCGCTGCGTCATCGTGGCATTCATGCGGTGGGCCTCTCGGGCATTGACGGGAACATTGTTCACGCGGAGCGTCGTCCACCGCGCGAGGTCACTAACAGGCAAACGGGCGAAAGTGCGCGGGTTGATTTTGGCCATGTGGGCGATATTCTTCAGATTGATGCGCGCTTGTTAACTGTCTTGCTTGATCACGGATATTTACCGGTGGTGTCGTCGCTCGGCGCGGACGCGGAAGGAAAAATCTTCAACATAAATGCCGACACAATTGCGTCTGCAATCGCGGTGCAGCTACAGGCAGAGAAGCTGGTCCTGCTCTCTGATGTCGACGGAATTTTCCTGCGCGCCGGCGATCCTAAAACAAAGCTTTCCCAGTTGACCGCCAGTGATGCTGAGGAGTTAATCAAGACCGGAGCTGCGACTGAAGGGATGATTCCCAAGCTACAAAACATCGTCGCCTTGCTGGGTAGCGGAGTAAAGAGCGCGCACATCATCAATGGTAACGCCCGCAACAGTCTGCTTGCCGAAGTGTTTACCGATGACGGAACCGGAACGATGATCTCGGCGTGATGTATCAGTGACTGGAGCGCAAGCGTCTCGCTTGCATTGTTTCTCTTGCGTTGTTGCCGACAGTTGAGTGCAAGCGGGACGCTCGCGCTCCAGTCAAAGTAACCTCACCCAAACGTTGACTTCGGCAAGTCCTTATCGCGATCGAACGGCGCGACTTCGTGCGGCGGCATTTCGAAATCCGGAAAGTCTTTGGCCCAGCTTTGCCGGTACTCGTCATCGGCAAAATATCTCATGTAGGTCTGCATATCTTCTTCGCTGCCACTGCCAACAATATCGATGCCGTAGACATAGCCAGGATTTTCCGGAAACAACACCGTCGGTTCGCGCAGCGCGTCGTGGTAAAGATAAGAATACAATTCGCGATCGCTGAGGTGATTCGTGTTGTGCAAATAGGCCCCCAGCGAAGCCATGCGATTGATCACTTCCCACAGCTTTGCCGGCAATGATTCGTCGGTGAGTTCTTCAGGAGCGGGTACCTCGAGACCGGCATTCTCGAGCCATTGCATGAGAGTCAACTGCTCAGCGGTCTCGAATTCAAGGATGTGTTTGAGGAACTCTTCCTCCATGTCGGCGGGCAAGTCGGATTCGTGAGAGATTTCGTCGCCGAGTTCCTGCAGCTTGGCGCGCAACTTCTCAATTCGCTTTTCCTGATCCGGTTCGTCGTCAAGATCGATCATCGTGAGTTACCTCGCTCCGAGGCGTGTTTGCTCAATCAACTCTCTCGAACACTACTATCTTTCCGCGAAAATCAAACGTGAGGATGAAGTCCTCGAAGAAAGCATTGCCGATATTGACCTGAAATGTTTTCTTGTCGTGGCCCGTGTTGGGAAGCCAGAACGTCGCCGGCACTGACTCAAGAGAGAAGCGTCCGAGCCGGACGGATTTCAGCAGTCCGGATTTATTCGCGTACTCGCCATTGTATCCAACTGCATTGCTCGTCTTGCTTTCGTCCGCTTGTTCGTCCAGTCTCAGAATCGCGACGGCTTCCGGCGTTAGGATAAACGAACTGCTTGAACCAGTGTCGAGGGTCGCGCGCATCTTTTCGTTGTTGATGAAAACCGAATCGATGATGACGTCGCCATCTTCGCGGCGAAAGGGAAACACCATTGTGTTGACGGTGTTCGGCGCCAATGAAATCCGGGGATATGGCGATTCAGCGAAGAAGCGGATTTTCAAATTCGGATAGTCTATTTGAATTATTCGATCCTTTAGGAAGCTGTAGCCCAGCACGCCATGAATCGGTTTGCCAATCCTATCGCTTAACTGTTTCAGATCGATCGTGGCGGCCCCAACATCCCGTGCGGTGAGCGCGCCCACTTCGACGGTTGCCAGCCTGGTGGGATAAACAACATTTTTTTCCGTCCCGCCACCGGTGACGACCGAGCCTTTAGCGCCCACGTCCAGCCCGAGTTCCTTAGCCGTCGCGGAATCAATCGCTGAAGGATCGGTGTCCGTGTCGATCAGCATATTAAATGGGCCTTTGCCGCCGATTTTCGCCTGGACGATGATTTGGTTGGCGACGAATTCGAAAGGGACTTCGATAGGGGCTTTCGCCGTTTGCGGGAGGGCGTGCGCCGCACAGAGCAACAGTAAGAACATTCCGACAGTTATTCTCTTCATTGAATCGTTACCATAGTCCAAGGTTCACTCCATTTCCGACTTTGAGGCGACCATATCGTACACCGTTACGCAAGTAGTAGCTTTCTTGCAAGGATGACCGTCCGGATTTTCGCGTGACTCCTGAGAAAATCGCACCACTCTGAGATCTCTCGAGCCGCCGCTCAATCGTGGCACAGTCATTGCCATTTGTTGCGCCGAGGTTGGCGACGAGGTCAGGTCGCCCGGATTGAAAAAGCAATTATAAGATCGGTTGTCGCGAGACGACCGTGAGTTGAGGCCGGGTTGTGAAGGGGAGAGCGCGATCCGGCCTCGATTACTATCTACGATCATGTTACAGAACCGCGAGCGGTAGCGAGCGGGATAAAGATTCTACTTTCGAAGTTGAGTCCTGATCCCGCTCGCTACCGC
>DNNE01000081.1:13826-14696 GCA_003487805.1 Blastocatellia bacterium
TACCGCTCGCGGTTCTGTAACTGCTCTTCACGGATAGATCAAGCCATAAAGCTTCTCAGCCCAGTCCTGATCAAGATTTTGCAAGATCACGTATTGCTCAATGGCCGCGTCGCGATTACCCTGCGCAAGTAGAGTCTTCCCCAGATTGTAATAGGCCTTCCCAAAATCCGGTTTCAAACGAATCGCCTGCCGGAATGCTTCGATCGAGTCATCATGTTTATTAAGACCTTCGTAAGCTTCACCGAGATTGTCTTGCGCGGCCGCGTCGCCGGGTTTCAATAGTGCAAGCTGCTTGAAAGCCTCGACTGCTTCCCCGAACCTTTTCAATTGAATGAACCTTTGACCGAGGCGATCGTAGGCGGCGGCGTAATCCGGCTTTAGCTTCAGCGCTTGCTTGTACGATTGGATCTCTTCGTCGAATTGTCCCGAATCTCTATAAGTAAGACCCAGCGCGTAATACGCATCCGCGGCGTTGTATGGGTCGAGCTTGATCGCCTGACGATAAGCCTGTTCTGACTCACGGTATTGCTTCAGATAAAAATTAGCCAAACCGATATTGAAATACGATTCGGCAGACGGACGAATACTGACTGCTTTTTTTGAAGATTCGATCGCATCGGCGTGGCGCCCGAGCTTTTCGTTACAGAATCCGGCCTGCGCCCATGCTTCGCCATACGCGCTGTCGGATTCAGTCGCTTTCTGAAAATAAGGAAGCGCGTTTTGACAATCATCTTTCGAAAGAAAGGTGAGCCCGTCGCGGAAATACTCGACGGCTTTCGCGCGTTTGTTCCTGCCCGTAGCAACTACCAGTTCACCGAGCGAGAGCTGCTGGGAATTCTCAGTCTGCGCGGTGCGATCGAGTTGCGCGAT
>DNNE01000081.1:14979-15116 GCA_003487805.1 Blastocatellia bacterium
GCGGTGCGATCGAGTTGCGCGATTCGTTCTGAGGGAATAGCGAAGTTCACACTTTGCCCGCCGGTGATTTGCAAAGTCGCCACCCCAATCACCTGGCCGTGCATGTTGACGACGGGACTGCCGCTCGATCCGGGAGA
>DNNE01000066.1:0-5136 GCA_003487805.1 Blastocatellia bacterium
GAACTCGATCGAAAGGAAGAAAGCGCCGGAAACGCTGACGCGATTTGTAGCCCGGCATTGCGCGTCGGCGCCGCACTGTTCGATCTGGTTAGTCCAGAAATCTTCACCGGACTGATCGCTCTGGCGATACAGAAAGTCGTGGTAATGCTGGCCTACGAACGTGCGCGAGACGTCGATCGGATTGCCGGTTGTCTCTGGCGTGTTGTCAACAATTTGTAGCGTCGCAGAATTAGGCGCGCCCAAGGCTCCGTTGCTCGGATTCTGAAGCAGCAGGTTTGCCGATTCAGTGCCCTCCGTATAACTATCGTCACTAATCAGCGCCTGGAATGTCTTCTGGGTTTCATTCGCAGCGAAGACCAGGTGTGCAACAACGAAAGTGTAGTCTCCTTTCTGCTTGGCGGTGGCGTCGGAGCTGGTGACGTCGACAGTTGCGCTCGTCGTCGTACCCCCAGTTCGATTAACCGTCACATCAATCGCCGTACATCCTTCTGACGACACTACGTACGATGATGCCGAAAACTGAAACACTGCCGTCGGAGTAGGCGTCGGCGTCGGCGTCGGCGTTGGAGTCGGAGTGGGCGTCGGCGTCGGCGTTGGCGTTGCCGTTGAGCAGGATTGATTGCCGATGATGGTATAGCTGCCTGTTGGGCTAAGGCTGTCCGGCATGTTGTCGGGCGTGATTGTACCCGCGCCTACATTGGACGCGATTCTAGTCAAGAATCCCGTGAGACTTTGTCCCACTGTTGGATTACCGATGGCGCTGGTCGGAGCAATAATCGTGATCGTTCCGTCGGCGTTAAAGTTGCTGCCTGCGGCAGCGGCGACAAACGGCCCCGCGGTCGGTCCAACCTGGAAGATGGGTACGGACGTGGCGCCATCCGCTACTACATTAGTCATCCGTGCGGTGAAGTTGATGCCGTTCGGAGCATTGAAGGTAACGGGCCATTCAGTATTAGGAGGCACCGTCGCCAGGCTCTGCATCTTGAGAGTAAAAATCACCTTGTTTGGCGCGAACGCGAGCGGCTCAGAGATTCGGAGACTCTGGACGTCGTGACCCGCCAACATGTCCAGCTCATCGTTAGGCGGATCAGTTAAGATCGTCAAGCCCGGTTGGGTACAAGCGCTCTCAGCCGGCGCCGCCACGGTCACGGTCAGATCCACTTCGTTGCTTTGGAGTCCGGTGCCGCTGCCATTGATGGCTTTGATCACGTAGAAATAGTGGGGCACCGAAGGAAGGGCAGTAGTATCGTCAAAAGAGTTCTTGTTACTGCCAGTGTTGTTGACGATCACTACTTCACTGCCGGCGGTCGTCCCGCGCAAAATTTGATAACCCGTAATGTCGGCGCCGCCATTGTCCGGAATCTTCCAATCCAAATGCGAAGCCGCGGAATCGCGCGTGCCCGAAAGGCAGGACGGCTTCGGCATGGTGGGTTCGGCAACATCAAACGCAGCCAGTATTGGCTTGCCGCCGAACTGGCGCGCAACGCGCATGTAGGCGTTGTAATCGTTGCCCGCGGTGCCGGCGATGCAGGGCCCGCTCGTACAGCCGTCGCTGTAGCCATAGAGCACACGGCCTTTGTCGTCCACCGTAATTTCGTTGAAGTCGAGCAGGTTGCGATCCTGATTGCCGCCACCCTGCTGCCAGATCCCCGTCATGCTTTGAACGGGATCATTGGGTGTAGCATTGACGGTCGTCCACGTCAGTCCACCATCGTAGGTGGTGGCGATGAACGCATACCACTTGCCCGTGAAGCTCCCGGACTGATAGTCGCCGGCCACATTAGTGCCGATAAAGCCGCACGCTGCGCGGCCCGCGCTGCCACCGACAGCCTCCGTGTGGGCAGCGTTAACGATGCCGTGAGATGTACCGAGATCGACGTCGCGGATCCAGGTCACACCGCCATCCGTGCTGACCTTGACATGGACATGGCCCTCGGGCGGATTGCCGGACGCCACTGGCTCGTTATTCACATAGCAGTAGTAAGCAGTGCTTGCGCTGTCGATGGCGACGGAAGGATCTGCGCCGTTGCTCTGCGACACGCTTCCGGTAACAAGAAACTGATTCCACGTGACGCCGCCATTTGTGCTCACGGCGCCGCCTTGCTTGCCGCCGCACTGATTGACCGGCAGCCAGGCGGTGCCGTTCGGGGCTACGTGGATGTGGCCATGCAGACCACCGCAGTCAGTGGCCATAGTGCCGGTATAGGCCAACACGCCGGGGCCGTAGCTCACCCCGAGGTCATCACTTCGTTGGCACGAAGCCGGGCCAACAACATCTTGCGAGCAGTAATAGACCGCCTCGCCCTGGTTAACTGCGTTCGACAAAATCGCCAATGAAGCCGGATAGGGTCCGGAGCCTATGGTCTCGTGATCGGCTCCGCCATTAGGTGGAGAAAAACCGGCTTCCACCCATAGGTCGCCATCGTTGAAAGGAGCGGCCGCGTCCGTGTAGGCGTAGACAGCGTTGGCGCCCGCAGTAGAATTCGAGGCAAACGTGCGCCCGGTCTTTTGATCTGTCCAAAGAATGGGATCGAGACCTGTGTTGGTGGTGTTCGCGGATTTATCCTCCCAAAGAGCTTCGCAGCATTCCGGCTTGCTGGGTACTTGCACCTCTCCTGGAGTCAGACGCCAGATCGGCCCGGTATTCATCGTCATGATGCGCCTGGTAATGGGGTCGAATCCGATATTAAATTCACCGTTGCCGGGTTGGGCGGAGGTGCCATTAGGCGCGTAGAAATTTTGGTAACGGGGAACGCCCGGTGTTGTTGGATCCGGGCCACCGAACGGCACGGCATTGGCGAGTGGGCCACCGCCGGCGCCCGGCAGTAATTCTATTTTCACATTTACGATTTCGTTCGTAGGCGTGAACGGCACGATCTTCACAGAGAATGCCTGCGAGCCATCTGCCACGGGGCTGAAGGTTGCAACCTCAGGGTTACTGCCCCCCGCTGATTGGGAATCGGCCGCTTGGGAACCGCTGGTGGTAGGGACGGTACCTTTGTAGATGTAAAGGTCATAGTCCGACTGGCCACTGCCGGTATCACCCCAACCCAGGGTGAATTTGACCGCCGCGTTCGGATGCGCGGCGTGGTAACCCACGGGCAGCGTCAAAGTCAGCGCGAAATTATCGCAAGGGTTCGTGGTGCCGTTGCAGCGCGGTCCCGTGTCAACCTGGGGAACCGGCGAGACATTAGCCGTGTTAAAAGGCCCGGCAGTATAACTCACCGGACCGGACACATCGGTCAACGTTCCGCTGGCCGGAGTAGCGGCGAAACTTCTCCTGGTCGCGACGATCACGGCCACCGTGAGACAGCCCAGAAGTGCCAATAAGATTATTGTCTTGGGCGTTACGAGATTCGATCTGGTGTGAGTGTTTCGGGACATAGTAGCTCTCCTTTGGACCGCCGGCATTACCTTTAAGCTTGGTACATGGGTTTCCATGCCTGTTTGTTTACCTGCACTCAATACTTCCATCTACGGTGCACGATCGTATATGGCGGGGGTTGAGAAAAACTTGAGGACTAGGAAGCGGCTAATCCGTGGCGCGATTCACCACCGAAACAAAATTGAATCGCAACACTGTGGCTTGAGCACACGCTCAAACGCTTCGGGAACGACTGACGAAATTATTTTCTAAAGGGGGTGTCGGGAACTTGGTGAACTAAGGGGTGAGGCGAATCTACCACTGAAAAACTTCATCTGTCAAAACGCCTTTTGCGGTTCAAGGTGATTTGGTTTTCACGGCGTAGCCGTGACAGACAGTAGCCGGGGGGTTGAGTCCCGATTCATCGGGACGATACCCCCGGAACCATGCCCCTAAATAATGATCAGCCCGCTTTAGCGGGCGACAGAGCCTTCAACCAACGCGCGTTCGTGTTCTTTGGTGGCCGGCTTATAAACGACAACGAAACCACACGAACCAGGGATCACGAAAGACCTACTCTCATCCCGGAAGCTTCGCTGCCAGCACATCAACCTTCTTGATGTCGGGTGATTCGGCGAGCAGATCAGACGCTTTCTCCATCAGTGCCGCCGCCACTTTCCCGTTCAGATGCGCCTGGCGTCCTGACTCGCTCGGGAACGCGTCAAAGATGCCAAACGTGGACGGCCCCATACGGATGGCAAACCACGCAGTCGTCTCCGGCTCTTCCTCAACCAACGCCAGTCCGCTGTTAAGGAAACTCTCAACCTCCGCTTCTTTGCCGGGCTTCGCCTCCAGCCGCACATACAATGCTACCGTGACCATAATTCATCTCCTCCCTTTTCAACGCATCCCTACGCCATATCCAACATAGAGACGACACAAAAGCCTCACGATTCAGTTGATGGGCACGGCAAGCAATGCAGCAGGCGTGAGAATTAATAGCCGTGGGCATCGTCCACGGATCAATCATCGCAAATCATGACCCTGACCGGCTGCGTCATTTGACTTGCCGCGCATCAGCGTGGCAGAGCCATCGCCCTACCCGATCAGACGCCGACTGGCGCCAGAGTTTCTTCCTTCAACTTCTCAGCCTGGTAGTGAGTAGTGAGTCCTTCGATAATCGCGTCGAGCGATCCGTCCATGACTTGATCCAGTTGATGAATAGTTAGACCGATGCGGTGGTCGCTAACGCGGTTCTCTTTGAAGTTATACGTGCGGATTTTTTCTGAACGATCGCCAGAGCCGACCATGGAGCGTCGATCACTCGCGATGGCGTCGTGTTGCTTCTGCTCTTCGAGCTCCTGGAGACGAGCGCGCAAAACTCGCATCGCTTTCTCGCGATTTTTGATCTGGGACTTTTCGTCCTGCATTGAGACGACGACGTTCGTCGGCAAGTGTGTGATGCGAACTGCCGAATAAGTGGTGTTCACCGATTGTCCGCCGGGGCCGGAAGAACAGAAGGTGTCGATGCGCAGGTCTTTCGCGTCGATCTTGACGTCAACTTCTTCCGCTTCCGGAAGCACCGCGACCGTGATCGCCGAAGTGTGAATGCGGCCGCTGGCTTCGGTCTGCGGCACGCGTTGTACACGATGCACGCCGGATTCGTGCTTTAGTTTCGAATAAACCTTGTCGCCTTCAATCAGCGCAACTGCTTCTTTTATCCCGCCGATTCCGGTTTCGGAAGCGTCGAGAATTTCCATCTTCCAGCGCTG
>DNNE01000066.1:5521-5872 GCA_003487805.1 Blastocatellia bacterium
CCGCCGGTGCCGGCGCGAATTTCCAGGATTACGTTCTTTTCATCGTTCGGATCCTGTGGGATCAGCAAAAACTTGAGATCGGCGTCAGTCTGCTCGACCTGTGCTTGCAGAGATTCAATTTCGATCTGCGCCAGCTCGCGCATATCTTGATCATCAGTGGTCGCGAGTTCGCGCGCGCCCTTCAATTGTTCGTTCAGAGATTTCCAGGTCCGATATTTTTCGACTATCTCGCCCAGGCTGCGATGTTGCTTCGCAGCCTTGCCGTACGCGGAAGGATTGGACAACAACTCTGGTGAAGACAGTTCATTGGCCAACTCTTCGTAACGCGTTTCAATTTGTGCAAGTTTGTCG
>DNNE01000021.1:0-369 GCA_003487805.1 Blastocatellia bacterium
GGTACCCCGCCTCTAAACGTAAAACTAACTTCCCAAATGTTTTCTAAAATGCTCGAGCACTCTCTTCCACGCATCGGCCGCGGCTTCCGCATCGTAAACTTGCGGACGCGTGTCGTTGAAGAAAGCATGGTCGGCGTCGTAGCTGACAACCTCTATCGGCAGGTCGTATTTCTTCGCGACCTCTTTCAGCCCATTCACTTTCTCCGGATTGATCCACGCGTCGCGAAGGCCTGCGATGAATAGCGTCGGTGTTCTTAGTTTTGCCAAAACACGCTCATCGGGGACGTCGCCATAGAAGGGCGCCGCAGCTTTCAGTTCCGGAAACTCGCAAGCGCTGCGCAAAGCGAACGTGCCGCCCATGCAGTAACC
>DNNE01000021.1:653-1160 GCA_003487805.1 Blastocatellia bacterium
AACGTGCCGCCCATGCAGTAACCAGTGATCGCGAAGTTCTTTATTTGATAAGTCTCTTCGGTGGCGTCCATGGCTTTACGAATTATTTCCATGCCGTCTTCGATCGGCAGCGCCTGCATCAGCGCGGAGGCTTCTTTCGAATCGGCCGCGACTCTGCCTCGATACAAATCAGGCGCGATACAGAGATAGCCTTCCTTCGCATATCGTCCGGCGAGGTCGCGAATGTGTTCGTTGATGCCCCAATATTCCTGAATCAGGATAACCGCCGCGCTGACTGGTTCATGTGGCCGCGTCACGTAAGCGCTGGTCGCGCCGCTCGATGTTGAAAGGTTCAAAGATTCAGCATTCATCCAAGTTGCCCCGCTCTTCATAAAATATTCCGAAGTTAATATGAAGGATTGTATGCGATCAGTAATCACGAACAAATCGCGCGCACGGTGATTTTATGTTCGCGTCGGAAGGTGTTACGCGAGCTGTTAGCTCGCGGCGCAAACTAACAGTTTGCGT
>DNNE01000021.1:1471-3586 GCA_003487805.1 Blastocatellia bacterium
AACTAACAGTTTGCGTTACAAGACCGATTCGCCACTGTGGTATAAGATCGGCGCTTGCCACGCGGCTTTAGATCCTAAGGAGGCGTTATGAAATCGATCTTGTTGATACTCAGCTTGCTGCTCAGTTTTGCCTTCGTGCCGTCTGCGCCAGCCCCCGCTTCCGCGGATGTCGTCTTCATAAACGGCAACGTCTATACCGCGAATGAAAAGCAGCCGCGTGCGGAAGCGGTCGCCGTCAAAGGCGATCGCATTATCTTCGTCGGCTCGAACGCAGCCGCGAAGAACTATGAAGGCCCAACCACGCGTATCGTCGACCTGCACGGCGCCACCACGCTGCCGGGGATGGCCGATGCGCATCAACATCTGGAGGGTGTTGGCTTTCGCGAGATGACGCTGAACCTGGAAGGCATTACCAACCTTCAGGATTTTCTGGCGAAGGTAAAGGCCCGCGTCGATCAGGCAAAGCCCGGCGAATGGGTCACCGGACGCGGTTGGATTGAAACTTTCTGGACGCCGCCGGTGTTTCCGACGCGTTGGGATCTCGACAAAGTCTCGCCTAACAATCCCGTGATTCTGGGGCGCTCAGACGGTCACGGCACGGTTGTCAACAGCGCGGCTTTGAAGATCGCCGGCATCACTAAGGACACGCCGAGTCCTTTTGGCGGTGAGATCTCAAAAGACAAACAAAGCGGCGAGCCGAATGGCATGTTGCTCGACGCGGCCCAGGGACTCGTGCGCCGTCACGTGCCGCCCACCTCGCGAGCAGACGCTGAACGCGCAGTCGTCCTGGGAGTGCAGAGAGACCTCGGCCTGGGCTGGACGCAGGTTCAGAATCCCGGTGGAAGTTATGAAGACATCGATATCTACCGGAAGCTTTATAGCGAAGGAAAGATCAAGCTCCGCATTTATAAAGTACTTTCCGCGCCGGGAAAGGAAGCGCAGAGACTTTTAAGCGAGGGACCAATCATCGGGGCGTACGGCAATCGCCTGACCGTGCGCGCGCTCAAGTTTTACGCCGATGGCTCACTGGGTTCACGGAGTGCGGCGCTGCTCGCACCATATTCCGACGCCCCGGACACTTCCGGCTTCCTGACCGTCAAAGAAGAAAATCTGCTGCCTGTGCTGGAAGAAGCTTTGCGCAAAGGCATTCAATGTGAGACGCATGCCATCGGTGATCGCGGTAATCGCTTCATACTTGATGAGTACGAGAAGGCGCTGAGCGCTGTGCCGCCGAATCAGCGAAAGATTGCCGAGCCGCGCTGGCGCGTCGAACACTCGCAGATCGTGAATCCGGTCGACATTCCGCGCTTTGCAAAACTGGGCATCATTCCTTCGATGCAGGCGTCGCATGCGATTGGCGATCTGCATTTCGCGCCCGCGCGTCTGGGCATGAAGCGTCTGGAAGGTGCGTACGCGTGGAACAGTTTTATCAAGTCAGGCGTAGTTGTTCCCGGAGGGTCGGACGCGCCGGTCGAACGCGGCGAGCCAATGATCGAGTTCTATGCCGCGGTTGCCCGCAAAGACATCCGTGGATTTTCCGGTGAAGGCTGGCACCCCGAAGAGGCCGTGTCGAGAGATCAGGCCTTGAAGATGTTGACCATCTGGCCCGCGTACGCAGCGTTTGAAGAAAATTTGCGCGGAACCATTGAAGTAGGAAAGCTTGCCGACCTGACCGTGCTGTCAGCCGACATCATGAAGATTCCGGAAATGGAGATTCTGAAAACACATTGCGTGATGACGGTGATCGGCGGCGAGGTTGTTTACGAAGCGACCGGTGGCATGGCTGGCATTGAAACTGACTTCAATAATCTGCCACAGACGGATCTTTGGTGGAGAACTGACGTTGATGATGAGTAAGATTGTTATGTGATGGACGACCCGGTCTCGGCGCATCGCGTCAACTAGCCCGCGTCGCGGGCGGCAGCATAAAAGCCTGGGGTGGAGCGAAGCGCAACCCCGGGATAGTTAAGTAAATAAGAAATCAAAGCCCGCGAAGCGGGTGACAGCATGAAGCCATGAACGTTATTTGTAATCATTCCGCTCCCGCCCGCTATCACGGGCTCGCTTTTTGTCGTACGATTTTCCTGGGGCTCACGCCCCAGGCTTTATGCTGTC
>DNNE01000021.1:3884-23878 GCA_003487805.1 Blastocatellia bacterium
CCCCAGGCTTTATGCTGTCGCCTGCTACCGCAGGCTCATTGGTCGTAACGCAAACGCTCGCGCAATATCGCGGAGAGCACCATCAATCCAACCACCTTCAAAATCCTAATCAGCATTGCCATTATCGTCATCGCGACGGTGCACGGATACGGCGCGGCCTGGCTGGCGATCTGGATGTTGTTTCATCCCTACAAGCCGGTGAAACTTTTTGGAATCACGATCTGGCCGCAGGGAATGATTCCGCGTCATCGGGCACGGCTGGCCCAGTCGATCGGCAACGCGGTTGGTAATGAACTCGTTTCACAGGAGACGGTTTTTGACGCGCTCTTTGAAACCGGGTTCTTCAATCGCAAAATTGAGGGCTTCGTCCACTCTTACACAGATGAATTGCTTTCGACTGTCCATCCTTCGCTGATCGAAGCGCTGCCACGCGAAGCGCGCGCGCCGGTTCTGGATACGATCTCGGCGCTGCAATACCGGCTCGCCGAACACATTGCTTCAGTGCTGAAAAGCGATCAGACGGCCCAGGCGATTGAAACTTTCGTCGATCGTCAAATCGACAAATTGTTAGAGAGACGACTAGGCGAAACGATTAACGAAGAGACGTTCGCAATCCTGCAATCGTTTGTTGCCGAGCGCTATCAATCATTTGTCAGCGCCGAACAATTCGAAAGTAAGGTCTATTCCTTTGTCAGCGATCGCATCGATGATCTCACGCGCACCGACGCAACCCTGGCGGAAATGTTTTCGCCGGAGACGATCGCGTTAATCAAAGAGCGCATCGACCAGCAAGTGCCGCCGATCGTGCATCACCTTGCGGACATCGCGGCCAGCAAGAACACCCGCCAACGCATTGGCGCGCTCATCAAACACGAAGTTGACGATTACTACGATCGCCTCTCCTTCATCAAGAAGATTTTCATCTCGCGCGAGCGCATCTATTACGAGGTTGACGATCTGGTTAACAACCATTTGCCGCGGCGAGTGGAAGAATACCTGCGCGGCGACGCGTTTGCGCACGAAGCCACCCTGTTTCTGAATGCCACCATCGACAGCTTCATGCAGCGTCCGCTGAAAGATTTGATCGGTCAAATATCTTCGGACAACTTTGAAAACATCAAACACCAGGCGGCCTCGCGTTTCGTCGCTATGCTCAGAAGTCCGGAATTGGCCGGTTCGATCAATGTTTATATGGTCGATGCGCTCGAACGGCTGCAACCACGCACGCTGCGCGAACTAATCGAAACGCTCAATCCGGATTCAGCCGCGCGCGTGAAAGCGTTCCTGACGAAGAGTCTGTTGACTGTCCTGGCGCGCGACGACACTGCCCAGACCATCAATGGAATTTTGAGTTCGCAGATTGAGCGGTTCTTAGTAACTCCAATCGGACGACTCGCCGATCACATGCCCGCCGGCGCAATCGATAAGGCTTCGGCAGCGCTCACGGAAAAAATTGTAGCCGCCGCGCGCGAGCGCTTGCCGGCGGCGATTGCTGAATTCGATGTTGGCGGTTTAGTCCGACAGAAAGTTTCGGACTATCCGATCGAAAAGTTGGAAGCGCTGGTCCTATCGGTCGCGCAACATCATTTGAAGACGATCGAATTGTTTGGAGCTGTAATTGGATTTTGGATCGGCGTGGGCCAGGCGATCTATTTTTGGTTTACGTATGTTCCGAAGAGATGATGTAGCACAAGCTGTCAGCTTGTGTACGCAAACTAACAGTTTGCGCTACATAAAATTTTCCAGTTGACATTCAGCGCGTTAGATAATAAACATTTGTGTCTAATTTGAAAGGAGTCATCTGCGAATGACCTACGTTGTTGTTGAGATGTGCGTTGATTGTAAGTACACGGACTGCGCTGCGGTTTGTCCTGTCGAAGCTTTTCACGAGCTGAGCGATCGCCTTTACATCAACGCTGATACCTGTATCGATTGCGACGCGTGCGTGCCTGAATGCCCGGTCGAAGCGATCTTTGCCGACAATAACGTGCCCGAGCAATTTCAGCACTGGACCCAGATAAATATCGACGAAGCTCCGAAGTGGCCGGTGATCAGTCAAAAAATTCCCGCGCTGCATGGACCAGCCTGCAACGGCCCGGCCGAATAGCGCGCCCATAAATCGCGTGCCTATACACGAACACGTCGCTCTTAATCGGGCGACGTGTTGTTTTTGCGATTGATGCCGGCCTGAATTTTAGTCGAAGTGTTCTTCGAAGCCTTCGATCGCTTCTCGTAGTATCCGTTGAGCGTCTTCCGAACCGAACTCAGTTGCTTGCCGTTCCAACGCCTGGCGCGCAATCATCGCATCGACGGGATCGCGCAGCACCGCCGCCAACAATGACGTCGGCAGTTGAGTCAGGGCTTCGTGGGCCAACGCCCTCACAATGACATGGTTGGCTCGCGCCAGTTCGCAGAGTTCGCTGGGGGCGAGCCGTTCCGGCAGCAGTTCGGCCAAAGCATCGACTTGCGCGTAATTGTTTCGTTGATGCGCGCGTACGATCAACTGCGCGAAAACTTCCGCCGACTGCGTCTGTTGACTCAGCACATTCGCGCAGGCGTCGGCGAGCCGCCGCGCCTCGCGCGCGCCTTCCCGGCCGGCTAAAATTTCGGTTTGTTGCGCGTGATCGTCGAGGGCCGCCAGCAATTGGCTCAGTTCCTGATCGGCCCGCGGATCGTACGGCGCCGAGCGCGGAACCTGTGGCGCCGAGCCTGAACCGGCTGACTGCCAGGCATTCTCAACCAGGTTTCGTGTCGTCGTGCGCAAATGATTCCAGACATTCGCGACTCTCGGACCAAATTCTTCAATCATCATAAGAAATTCTTGGGTCTATGATCGCTTTAATTCCGCCATTGTTTTCCGGCAGCGCGATTGTACACCATGCGCTACGAGAAATCTGATAATGCTGCTAAGCTTACTCACCGCGCGCGTCTCAAACGCGCGAAATATTGAGGAATCAGTGATGCCAATTAGCGAGCAATTACTCGAAATTCTGGTTTGTCCGGCGTGTCGCGCCAAAGTTGACTTGAAACCCGACGGCAGCGCGTTGAAATGCGTCGAGTGCAAGCGTGTTTATCCGATTCGCGATGATATTCCCGTGATGTTGATCGACGAAGCGACGATCGAAAGATGAACAGCCTGCGACAAATAATTGAGTCGTCGCCGAGCGCTCGGCATCTCAGCCTGGCGCACGCTTTTGAAAGCGAGGCGGCACAGCCTCTCGCGCCTGCGCGTTGGGACTGGTCCAGCGTTCGTAAGCTGCTGGTGATCCGGTTGCGATCGATCGGAGACACCGTGCTGACCACTCCTTCACTGGTCGCGTTGCGACGGTTCCTGCCGCACACCAGCATCGATATTTTGTTGGAAGACTGGGTGGTCCCGGTTTTGGATGGATCGCCGCTGGTCGATCGGGTTATTTCGATTCCGCGCCACAGCAACGCGGCGCGCGCGCGGATCGCGCGCGAGCTGCATCGCACTGGCTATGATGTTGTTTACAACCTGCACGGCGGAACGACTGCGACCTTTCTGGCGCGCGCCAGCGGCGCAAGACAACGCGTGGGATACGCTCATTATCAATACGCGCGGCTGCACAATCACGTTGCGCCTTCGCCGCAGGAGATTTGGTCGCGCCCGACTTTGCATTCTGCCGAGCAGCAACTGGCGCTGATCGGTTGGACTGGCGTGCCGGTAAGCGATCGGCCGGCGACGAAGTTGGCGGTCACCGAAAAGGCCGCGCGATCGGTTGCCGCAAGACTTGCGGCGCAAAAGATCGACAGGGAACCAGTGGCCCTGATTCATCCGGCGGCGGCGTTTGAAACGAAGCAATGGCCCTCTGAGAATTTTGCGCGCGTGATAGACGAGGTTGCGGCGCGCGGCCTAACACCAGTCGTTATCGTGGCCCCCAAAGAAAAGCAGGTGCTTGACTCTGTGGTCCAACAATCGTCAGCGCGCGTGATTGGATTTACCGATCTAAGTTTGCCCGAAGTAACGGCGCTGGCGGCGCGCGCGCAGCTATTCGTCGGCAACGATAGCGGCATAGCACATATGGCCGCGGCCGTGAATACACCATGCGTCGTTGTTTTCGGATCATCAAATGTGGCGCATTGGCGGCCGTGGACCACGAACAAGAATGAAGTCGTGCGCGAAGAGATGAAGTGCCAGCCATGTCACGGTTACTTCTGCGCTGAGTTTGAAACGCCGCAATGCATTCTTCGCATTCCTGTCGAACGCGTCGTGGCGGCAATCGATCGGTTGATGAGAGAAACAGTCCTTTAGTGAATCGCCGCTGGCGGCGCGAATGCCTTGCTCACCCTGGATAAAAAAAGAGCCGAAGAGATCCTTACACGCGCGCGCGCGTGCCGCATCGTGATCGTGGGCGATGTGATGCTCGACGAGTTTATCTGGGGCGACGTCACCAGAATTTCTCCGGAGGCGCCGGTGCCGGTGGTTAACATCCAGCGCGAATCGACGCGACTTGGCGGCGCGGCCAATGTGCTGGCGAACGTGACCGCGCTCGGCGCGCAGGCGACTGTAATCGGCGTGGTTGGCAACGATTCCGCGGCTGAGAAGCTTCGCGGCGCGCTGCGCCAGAACGGAAGCGTGCAAACTGATGAGACTTTGGTTTGCGACGACCAGCGTCCGACCACCACCAAGACCAGAATCATTGCACAGCAGCAAATGATCGTGCGCGCAGATCGCGAGCATCGCGGTCAGGTCAGCGGCCAGATCGAAGCTCAGGTGATTCGCGCCGCGAAGGACGCGATCGAAAACGCGGAGGCGCTGGTTATTTCGGATTACGACAAAGGCGTGGTGACCGCCCGGATACTTTCTGAAATCCTGCCGCTGGCACACAGACGTATTCCGGTGCTGGTCGATCCGAAAATTCGAAACTTTGACGCATATCGTCCGGCCACGCTGGTCACGCCTAATCATCATGAGGCGCTGCGGCTGACGAATTCCGAAGAAGATTCAGATGAAGGGTTGCACGCCGCGGCCCAAAAGATTCGGGCGCGTCTGGCCTGCGACGCGGTGCTCGTGACTCGCGGCGATCGTGGCATGATGTTGGTTGAAGGCGATCGCGATCCCGTCTTTGTGGAAACCGTGGCCCGCGAAGTATTCGACGTGACCGGGGCGGGCGACACCGTGATTGCGACCCTGGCAGCGGCAATGGCCGCCGGCGCATCAATGACTGAGGCGGCTGTGCTGGCGAATCACGCGGCCGGAATCGTCGTTGGTAAACTGGGCACGGCTACGGCGAGCGCCGCAGAAATTCTTGGTTCGTTCGAGTGATTTCATGAAAAAGACTAGCAGAAGAAATTGGTTTGTCGTCACGGCTTCGGTGTGTCTGCTCGCCATCGCCATTGAATTCTCGTTTACTTCCGTTCCAGTCCAGGCGCAAGCGCCGACCGCTACCACCAGCTCAAGATCCGTTATTCCTGCTCCTAAAGCTCCGGCAACGCTCGCTGAACTGCGATCGCGAATCGAAGAGATTTGCCGTCAGCCGGCGCTCGAACCCGGCTTCTTCGCACTTAAGATCGTTTCACTTGATAGTGGCCAGACGATCTTTGAGCAGAGCGCAAATAAATTTGTGCGGCCGGCTTCGAACATGAAGCTCTATACAGTGGCGACGGCGTTTGATCGGTTGACGCCGGACTTTCATTTCATTACTTCGGTTTATGCGAAAGAAAAACTTGAAGATGGAAAAATAAAAGGCGATCTGATCATCTATGGCCGGGGTGATCCGTCCATCGCCGCGCGCTTCAATAACGGCGATTACTTCAAAGGCATCAATGACCTTGCCGATCGGATCGTCGCTGCCGGAGTGAAACGAGTCAAAGGCGATCTCGTCGGTGATGAAAGTTACTTCAACGGATCGCCGGTTGGCAGTGGCTGGGAATGGGAAGATTTGACCTGGTCCTACGGCGCGCAAATCAGCGCGCTCACAATCAATGACAACGCGATCGATTTGAACATTAAGCCGGGCGCGACTGTGGGCGCGCCGGTGACGATCGTCACCGGCCCACCGAACGCATCGTTTATCACGATCGAGAATCGGGCCACGACCACCCCGAAGGGATTGAAAAATGATTTACAAATCTATCGCGGGCTGGGCGCCAACACACTGGAACTTTCCGGCACTTTGCCGCTGGGCGATGCCGGATTTGTTGGCGGCGTAGCGATTCCCGATCCGGCGCTGGCGTTCGTTTCCATGTTGCGCGATGCGTTGATTAAGCGCGGCGTGAAGATCGAAGGACGATTGCGAACGGTTAATGCTCGGTCCGGTGTCAGTGTCTTCCCGCGCACTCCGCCCGGATTCGCTAGTGGTTCCATAGCGCAGTTCCCCATCGAAGTTGCGAGTTTGCAATCGCCACCTTTTAGAGAAATCGCGGCTCATACTCTAAAGCCTAGTCAGAACCAATACACGGAACTGATTCTGCGGACACTTGGTCGAAATCCCCAAGTCCTGGACCCTTCTGGCAACACGCGACCGTTAGCCGGGGATGCGCGAGGTGCGTTAGACGATGAAGAGGCAGGATTACAAATGGTAAGAGCCTTTCTGCGTCAGGCAGGCATCGGCGAAAACGACGTCGCGCTTAACGATGGCTCCGGATTGTCGCGCAACGATTTGATCACGGCGAACACGACGGTGCAATTGTTGACGTTCATGTCCAGGCACAAGTACTTCGCGCAGTTCCGCGACGCGCTGCCGATCGCCGGAGTCGACGGCACGTTGCGCACGCGCATGCGCGGGACGCCGGCGGAAGGAAATGTGCGGGCCAAAACCGGATCGCTGAGTTCCGTCGCCTCCTTATCTGGTTATGTCACGACCGCGGCGGGCGAGCATCTGGTGTTCTCAATGATGCTGAACAACTATCCGGATGCGGCGGCTGTGCGACGTGATTCGATGGATGCGATCGCGATTTTGCTGGCGTCGTTTGCGGGGAAGACGCAGTAAGCACGGCGCGGGCATGGTCGATCGACGAAGTCGCACAACAGATTCGTGTGAATTCGTGGTTAGGCTTTTTTATACAGGCGATCGATACGAGACCACGAAATCACACTAAATGCGGCTCGTGACTTTGTTTCAAGCGCCGAGAGGGGAAGAAAACTGATGTCACTCGAAAGCGTCATCGAAGGTTGGAGAGAAGTTCGCAACGGTTTGATCGACGAAGCCAACCAGGTTCCCGCCGATAAATTCTCGTTTCAACCAACTCCGGACACGAGGTCGGTCAAACAGCTTCTGCAGCACCTGGTCGAATCGCAGAAGTTCCTGATCGGCGAGGCTTGCCGGCCCGACACGAACCTGATGCGCGGTTCTTTTGCAGACAACATTAAGCAGTACGCTCCCCACGTTCGCGATGTTGACGATAAGGATGAGTTACTCAACCTGTTGCAGGCCAGCATGGATGACGCTGCGTCGCAGTTGGCATCAGCAGCGGATGAAATGAAGAACACCATGAAGCGCTTCGACGGCAAAGAGATGCCAAAGCTCGCCTTCATGTCATTTGCGATTGCGCACGAGATGTATCATCGCGGGCAACTGACTGTGTACGAGCGCTTGCTCAACATTGAGCCGGTATTAACTCAGCGCTTTCGGAAAGCGTTTGGCGAATCGCCTCCGTAATTTGGAGTGCGGCGGCAAGCGTAGCGCGACGCCGCTTTGGATCTCTCAACCTGACGGACATCACAACGATTAAAAGCGCCGTCGCCGCTTCGCTCTGCCGGCGCACTCCAAATATGCGTTTCACTAAATTTCAGGGCTTCGGAAACGATTACCTTGTCTTCGAAGCGGAACAACTTGCGGGCGTCGACGACCTCGGCGGCTTTGCCAGTCGCATCTGCAATCGTCACTATGGCGCGGGAGGCGACGGCATCGCGATCCTGTCAGAACCGCCTGCGGTAGCGGGCGGGCCAGAGAACGACTCAGATTTCCAGGTGCGCATCTTCAATCCCGATGGCAGCGAAGCCGGTATGTCAGGAAACGGGACTCGGTGCGCCGCGGCGTATCTCTTCTTCCATGGTCTGTGGTCGGACGATCTGCTCAGACTCCAAACGCGCAACGGCATCAAGCGATATCATTTGCTCGAACGATCGGTCGTTGGATTGTTCCGGTTTAGATCTGAACTCGGCCAACCGCGATTCGATCCGTCATCGATCCCGATGTTTACGGGCGAATCGCTGGAGCGCGTAATCGATTATCCGCTCGAAGTGGGCGGCGAAATTTTGAAAGTCACCGCGCTGCAAATGGGAAATCCGAACTGTTGCGTGTTTGTCGATGATTTTGAGGCGATTGATTGGCGACGGCTCGGTCCGCTGATCGAGAATCATCCGCAGTTTCCTGAACGTACGAATGTGATCTTCATTCGGGTTCGCGACCGCCGGAACATCGAAGAACGAATCTGGGAGCGCGGCGTCGGCGAAACCGAAAGCTCCGGCACCTGTTCATGCGCGGCAGTTGTCGCTTCAGTCATAAACGATAAGTGTGATCGCAGAATCGATGTGCATGCGCCCGGCGGCCTCATTCCGATTGAATGGCGCGACGATGACCAGGTAGTCCTGAGTGGAAACGCCACTGCAGTTTACAGCGGCGAGTGGCTTATGAATTAATATAACCGAAAGGCAACTTCAGTCGCTTAGGTGTCCGATGAAATATCATTCCCCCTGTAACCTGTCCGCCGGTGTTGGTCTGGCTATCATTATTTGTTCTGCCGTTTTTCTTCTCAGTTGCACCGGCAAGGCCGTTACTGAAGCTCCTCCACCAAAAATCGAACCTCCAAAGCCACCGCCGACCATGTCGTTCTGGTTGGGCAGCCCCGAACGGAATTTTTACGGCACTGGTCCATGGAAAGATGGTCAGCTAAAAATCGTCTGGGAAGTTAAGACCGGTTTCATCAGCGGTAGATTTCATAAAGATCCATGGGGTGGCACGTCGTGGCCCGGACAGCCCTCGGTTGAAGGCGACTTCGTCTATTTCCCATCAGCGGACGGAAATACGTACTGCATCAGGCGAGACGACGGCAGCGTGGTTTGGAAATTTCAGGCGAAGGACAGCATGAAAGCCACGCCCGTGATCGTCGGTGACCGCATCATCGACAGCGGGCTCGATCATCACGTCTATTGCCTGAACAAAAAAGATGGCACGCTGATCTGGGATTATGAAACCGGCTTTGAAGTCGATGGCTCAGTCGTTGTCGTGGACGACAAACTTTATTTTGGCGGAGAGGATCACAGTCTGTATTGCTTAACGCTGGCGGATGGCAAGCTCGTCTACAAAATTCCCGACGTCGGGTCCATCGAAGGCAGCATTACTTACAAAGACGGCCGCATCTACGTAAGCACCGAACAGTTTTATCTTTATTGCTTCAACGCAGCTGACGGCAAGGTCATCTGGAAGTCTCTGATTGGGGCTGATTCGGATTCAACGCCGGCGGTCGCGGGCGGCCTGGTTTACACCGCGGCGGAAGACGGCGTAGTGCGCGCTTACAATCAGGAAGATGGCAAGTTAGCCTGGCAATACACAACCGAAGGCGGGCACTACGGACGCGGCAGTGAGAGCATCGGCATCTGGGCCAGCCCGATTTTTTCCGATGGCAAGATTTACATCGGCGCCAGCGACGGCTACCTCCATTGCCTGAGCGCGGACAAAGGCGAACTGATTTGGCGATTCAAAGCGCGCGGACCGATCTGGGGCACGGCGCCGGTCATCGATGGCCGCGTCGTTTTTGGCGACAAAGCGGGATGGATTCACATGCTGTCGGCTGAAGATGGAAAAGAAATTTCGGAAATAAAGATCGGTGACAACATTAATTCGACACCGGCAGTGCTGGATGGAAAAATCTACATCGGCGCTTTCAATGGCCACCTGTATTGTCTCGAGCCCGATCTGAGTATTCCTGAGCCATCCCCAACCGTAGCGCCGGTCATCAGAAAACGAAGACGCTAAGAGCCTATGCTGTTATTGGTTGATAACACCATCG
Organism: Blastocatellia bacterium; assembly: GCA_003487805.1. Lineage (GTDB taxonomy): Bacteria > Acidobacteriota > Blastocatellia > Pyrinomonadales > Pyrinomonadaceae > UBA11740. The sequence goes on from DNNE01000021.1 coordinate 13,860, forward strand.
AAGGGGTCGGCTCCAGCCCGCGCGAGATTCGCGCAGCCCTGCAGAGGATCGAGCCTGATCTGCGAGTAGTGACTGAGCCGTATACAAACATCACGCCTGAGTTCGTGAAGGTGCTTTCGCCTTCACACATCATCCTCAGCGGACAGAGCCATCCGTGGGACAAATATTCCGCGGAAGAACTTGCCGGAATCTTTTACGTCATTAGGAGTGCGCCAAAACCGATCCTCGGGGTCTGCGGAGGTCAACAGCAAATTGCGCTGGCGTTTGGAGCTCGCGTTGACCTGATTGAGAGAATCACGCCCGGCGAGGGTTACGATGGCACATTTCGCGAGCGCGGCTTTTGTTCAGTTGAATTGGAGTCGCCTGAGGGAAACGGAATCTTTTCGGGACTTCCTGAGCAGCTTACCGTGTGGGAATCGCACTGTGATGAAGTGAAAGAACTGCCAGCGGATTTCATTCGCACTGCGCGCAACGACGTTTCAGAAATTCAGGCGATCCAGCATGCGTCGCTACCGCTTTTTGGCGTGCAATTTCATCCCGAGTTGTTTGATGAAGATCACCCGCACGGCCGGCAAATCCTGGAAAAATTTCTGAAACTTTAAACATCCCATCGTTTAGAGTCGGGCTACTGCCCGACCAGCGGGCGCTAGCCCGCTGCTAAACGGTCGCGAACTCAATTAAGCTCTCAGCGGATGATCTTTGGCGTAAGAGTACGCGCACCACGCTGAGATCACGTGAATGATCAAACCGAACAAGCCCACCGATCCAATCCAGGAGATGCCAAAGACAAGCATCCAGATGATTCCAAATAGAATTCGCCCGTTGTAAATCTGGCCCAGCCCGGGAATTAATAGACTAAGCGTTCCGGCAATTAATGGATTTCGCATTGGTTTTCCGCCTCAGCGAAACTATACGACGAGCGGCGGGCGCAGGTTCACGGTTGTGTAATCGAGGCAGTGCTCGATTTTGACGTGGCACGCGCATCTTGCGCGTGAGCCCACGGGCGGGACGCCTGTGCCACGTTTTCGTAAGTGGTTATTTCAGTTTCGTATTGAAGTGTGAGGCCAATGTCGTCGAGCCCGTTGAGCAGACAATCTCGTTGGAAATCTCCAATCTCGAACCCGGCTGAGAACCCTCCGGCGTCCCTTACCTGCCTGGCTTCAAGATCTACCGTAATCTCATATCCTTGGGGATCTCTGGCTCGGTTCATCAAGCGGCCGATTTCGGCGTCGCTCAGAACCACCGGCAGCAAGCCGTTCTTCATGCAGTTGTTCTGGAAGATGTCGGCAAACGACACTGCGATGATGGCGCGGAATCCAAAATCAGCGAGCGCCCACGGCGCATGTTCGCGGGAAGAGCCACAACCAAAGTTTCTTCCGGCGATCAAGATTGACGCGCCGCTATAGCGCGGTTCGTTCAGAGGAAAAGACGGATCAGGTTTGCCGTCAGCCGAAAACCGCCAATCGTAAAAAAGAAATTCACCAAAGCCGGTGCGCTCAACGCGCTTTAGAAACTGCTTGGGAATAATCTGATCGGTATCGACGTTCGGTCGATCAAGAATAGCCACCCGGCCGGTGTGAATTCTAAAAGGATTCATTGCGAATATTATGCGTTACCGGCGGAATCGATCAGATGTCGGGCATGATTAATTGCCGATTCCAATTCTTGCTTAGTAGATCCCGCCGAATTCAGCACTCGCGAGACCTGTCTCAGCACGGTCGCTGGTGTTCGTTTGTTTGCCTTCGACGATCTCGTCTCCTTCGCGGCTCCGAGGATCACAATTTTCATCCCAGCATATTTGCCACGTACACCTTTACTGAAGTCAATGGATTTCACCGTTTTTCGCTTAGCTTTCTTCATAATGCTTTCTTTCACTTCGGGTCGGCGTTCGGGCGCTGACGATTCGAATTTCTTTCTCTGATTCGGCGAAAGTAACTACCACTAGCCTACTAACACTCGATCGACCGATGATGTGAAGTCTTTGTTCGTCAACAGAATGTTCCAGATCATCTACTGTCAGGCTTAGCGGATCATAGAATACCGTCGCCGCTTCTTCAAAGCTAATTTTATGTTTCTTTGCATTAAGCCGATTCTTCGCTGCGTCCCAACTAATTCGCTTTTCGTGATGAGTCATGGGAGTTGTATTTGCTTATGCTATTTGTATTCCCACTCTCGCACATCAACAAAGTGTCCAGCGACGGCGGCCGCGGCGGCCATCGCGGGGCTGACAAGATGCGTGCGACCGCCGCGTCCCTGTCTTCCTTCAAAATTCCGATTGCTGGTCGAAGCGCAGCGTTCGCCCGGTTCCAGGATGTCGGGATTCATGCCGAGACACATCGAGCAGCCGGACTCGCGCCACTCAAAGCCGGCGTCAAGAAAGATTCGATCGAGCCCTTCGTCTTCGGCTACGCGCTTTACATTCTGCGACCCGGGCACGACCATGGCGCGAACTGAATTGCTCACGGTGTGACCGCGAATGACCTGGGCCGCTGCGCGCAAATCCTCGATGCGCGCATTCGTGCAGGATCCGATGAAGACGCGATCGATGGTAATGTCCGAAATCTTCGTGCGCGGCTTGAGCGCCATGTATTCGAGCGCGCGTTCGATCGCTCGCTGCTCACTCTCAGTCGTTGCTTCACTCGGGTCGGGCACGTCGCCCTTGATCGAGGTCACCATTCCCGGACTTGTGCCCCAGGTGACGCACGGCGCAATCTCGCTCGCGTCGATCTCCACCAGGCGATCGAAGGTCGCCTCATCGTCGGAACGTAATGAACGCCAATACGTCTCTGCGACTTCCCATTCTGCTGGTGAGAAGCGCCGGCCTTTGAGATAAGCGAAGGTCACGTCGTCCGGTGCGATCATTCCCGCGCGCGCGCCGCCTTCGATACTCATGTTGCAGAGCGTCATGCGGCCTTCCATCGATAGACGGCGGACTGCTTCGCCGGCGTATTCGATCACGTGACCACTCGCGCCGTCAGTGCCGATTTTTCCGATGATTCCCAGCGCGAGGTCTTTTGCCGTAACGCCTTCCGCCAGCCGGCCGTGCGCCTTCACCAGCATCGTGCGCGGCTTCGTCTGCGGCAGACACTGCGTCGCCAGAACATGTTCGACTTCGCTGGTGCCGATGCCGAAACTCAGCGCGCCAAAAGCGCCATGCGTGCTCGTGTGACTGTCGCCGCAAACTATCGTCATGCCCGGTTGAGTCAATCCCAGCTCGGGGCCGATTACGTGGACGATGCCTTGATCGTTTGAATCGATGTCAAATAGTTCGATCCCAAATTCAGCGCAATTGGCGCGCAACGTTTCGATCTGTTCCGCGGCGATTGGATCTGCAATCGGTAAACGGCGATTGGTGGTCGGCACATTGTGATCGATTGTGGCCACCGTCAGTTCGGGCCGGCGGACAGTTCGATTGGCAGAGCGCAAGCCATCGAATGCCTGCGGTGAAGTTACTTCGTGGACGAGATGTAAATCGATGTAGAGCAGCGCGGGCTCGCCTTCCGCCGCCCGCACAACGTGAGCGTCCCAAACTTTTTCGAAGAGTGTGCGAGGCATAAAACTCGAACCGTACTTTGTACTTGGTGCTTAGTATTTAGTATTTAGATTTTGGGGGCCACTTCAAATAGACAGCAAAGCTCGAAGCACAAAGTACCAAGCTCGGTTTTCTAAACCGCATGATATGCATGCCGGCTGTCCGCCACTTCCGCGAGGCTTTCGGTAACACGTTGTCCCATTTCAGATGTGCTCACAAAACGATCTGCCTCGCCGGCGATGTCGCGAGTTCGATAACCGGCGTCGAGCACGTTTTCGATGGCCGCTTCAATGTCTGAAGCTTCATCTTCCAAATGCATCGTGTGACGAAGCAACATCGCTGCGGACGCGATGGCTCCCAGAGGGTTCGCGATACCCAGGCCCGCTATGTCAGGAGCCGAACCATGCACGGGCTCGTAGAGATCAATCGTACCGCCGACAGTTCCTGACGCAAGCATCCCGAGAGAACCTGCGATTACCGCCGCTTCGTCTGAAAGAATGTCGCCAAACAGATTCTCAGTGAGTATCACATCAAAGCGTTTCGGTTTGGTGATGATGTGCATAGCTGCTGCATCGACGTAAAGATGATCCAGCTCAATTAGCGGATATTCAGACGCAATTTGCGATACCGTTTGCCGCCAAAGCTGGGAGGTCTCGAGCACGTTCGCCTTGTCCACTGAAGTCACTCTGCGTCGCCGTCTCATGGCCGCTTCAAATGCCACGCGCGCCACCCGTTCGATCTCACTCACTGAATAACGCATCGTGTTGAAGGCCGACGAGCTTCCATTGCTGGAGGTGATGCCGCGCGGCTCTCCGAAGTACAGGCCGCCGAGCAACTCGCGCACAAACAGAATGTTGGCGCCATCGACGATCTCACTTCGCAGCGGTGAAGTGCCGGTCAGCGCCGCGTACGAACTTACCGGTCGCAAATTTGCGAATCCGCCAAGCTCGCGACGCAATTGCAGCAAGCCGGCCTCAGGTTTGTGGGGCGAGGAAAGGTGATCGAACTCAGGCGCACCGATAGCTCCGAGCAAAACCGCATCGGCGTGCCGGCAAGCTTCAAGCGTGGCTGCCGGTAACGGCGATCCCGTCTCCTTAATGGCCACGCCCCCGACAGAATGTTCTTCGAAATGAAAACGATGGCCGTAGATGTCCGCGACTTCGCGCAAGACACGCACGGCCTGGGCGGTGACCTCCGGTCCGACACCGTCGCCCGGCAGGACGACTAAATTCAATTGCATGTTGCCCCTTGAATGATCCAAATGGTCCGGCTGCCAGTGCTAAGCCGCGGCGATGTGTGCCAACTGCTCGCGATTTGTGACCGCGATAGGCACGTCGAGCTCAGCCGAGATGAAAGAGATCAAATCCTGATCGTAAATGCGCTTTTTCCGATCGGCGAGTTCGCTAAAGCGTCGATACGCCGCATCGAGTTCCGTGCGCGACAAAGTGTATCCCATCTCTTCGTATCGCAAAGCGAGTGCGTGGCGGCCCGAATGTTTTCCCAGTACCAGTTCGTTCGCAGTTACTCCGACTGACTCAGGTGTCATGATTTCATAACACAGCGGATTGCTGATGACCCCGTGCTGATGAATACCAGCCTCGTGCGCGAATGCATTGCGTCCCACGATTGCTTTGTTGGGCTGCACGTCAAAGCTGATGATTTGCGACAGCAATTGGCTGGTTGAGTAAATCTCGCGCGTATTGATATTAGTCTCAAATGGCAAACTATCGGCGCGCACCCTCATCGCCATCACGACTTCTTCCAATGACGCATTGCCCGCTCGCTCGCCGATGCCGTTGATCGTGCACTCGATCTGACGCGCTCCGGCAGAAACCGCCGCCAAACTATTCGCGACCGCCAGGCCAAGGTCATTGTGACAATGCACACTGATCATGATGTCCGTGCGATCGCCGGCAACACGTTCGCGGATACGACGCACCAGTTCAGCAAATTCGTTGGGGAGAGTGTATCCAACAGTATCGGGCACGTTGAGAATCGTCGCGCCTTCGTCGACCGCAGCGGCGAATACGTCGCAGAGATAATCCGGGTCGCTGCGCGTAGCATCTTCAGCAGAAAACTCGATTTCCTCAGCAAAGCCCCGCGCCAGTCGTACGGCCCGGCGCGTCATCTCGATCACTTCCGTGCGAGTCTTCCTTAGCTTGTACTCGAGATGAATATCTGAGGTCGCCACAAAGGTATGAATCCGCGTATGGGCCGCGCCCCGCAAAGCCTCCGCAGCCCGGATTACGTCCGGCTCCGCGGTGCGGCAAAGTGCGGCCACCGTCACGTCGCGACATTCGGCCGCGACGGCTTTGACTGCCGCGAAATCGCCATCCGACGCGATCGGGAAGCCTGCTTCGATAATATCGACGCCCAGGCTCTCGAGCTTTCGCGCCAGGCGAAGCTTTTCCTCGAGATTCATCGAGCAGCCAGGTGATTGCTCGCCATCCCGCAAAGTCGTGTCGAAGATTGTTACGCGTTCCGTTTTCATCGCCGCGAGTCTCGAAAGGCGAATGGTACCGAGCGAGGGCCGCAAAAGTCAAAGTTATAATTTCTATGACAATATAATATCCTGTGATAGCATAACTACAAGCAACGGGTAGCATAATTGCGCTCGATCGACGTTAGATTTCGTTTAGAGCCGGGCTACTGCCCGACTGAGCGGGCGGTAGCCCGCTTCTAAACGAGAGAGGGTTTTCGATGGACATCAATCACTTGGAAGTGTTTCTGGCGGTCGCGCAGGAGCGAAGTTTTTCGCGGGCGGCGGAGGCTTTGCATCGCACTCAACCCGCCGTCAGTCAGGCGATTCGGCGGCTGGAAGCAGAGCTCGGAGAATCGCTTTTCGATCGTTCTTCGAAAGACGGAACGCTGACAGCGGCCGGCAAGGTCCTGCTCGACTTTTCACAGCAGATGCTGAACCTGCGGCAACACGCACACGCTGCCATTCGTGAGTTGCGCGATTTGCATCGCGGGAAATTGTCGCTCGGCGCCAACGAATACACGGTGATGTCACTGCTCCGGCTGGTTCCAATTTTTCGCGCGCGCCATCCGCATATCAAGATCGAAGTGAAGCGCAGTCTGGCCAGTCGCATTCCCGGCGAGATCATCGGCCGTGATGTAGAGATCGGCGTTGTCTCCTTCAAACCAAACGATCCGGCTATTAAGTCTTTGGCGATCGAAGTTGATGAGCTGGCGCTGGTGGTTGCGCCGGATCATCCGCTGGCGCATCAGAAGATAGTCTCGGTGCGCGACCTCGGCGCCGAAGCTTTCATTGCTCACAATGTGCCGTCCCCTTATCGCGAGAAGGTAATCAAGACTTTTGCGCAGGCTCGCACGCCGCTGAACATTTCTATGGAGATGCCGACCCTGGAGTCAATCAAGCGTTTGGTTGAACAGGGAATGGGCATTGCGCTGATCCCGCGGCTGGCCGCGCAGATCGAGATCGAGAGAAATCAACTCGTAGGATTAGTTGTGCGCGAAATGAAGTTTGAGCGACGGCTCTATCTGATCTATCGCAAGGGCTCGACGCTGTCGCATGCGGCAAAGGCTTTTCTTAGAGTCGCGCGTGATCGAACGACAGCGCCTAATCATTGAAACACTTGTGTAGGGTTGCGGTTTGCTTTGCGCGTCTTGGCGCCTTTGCGTCTTTGCGTGAGACGTCTGTTACGCCAGGCAAATGTTCACGCAAAGCCGCAAAGAAAAACCGCAAAGGAAGACACTGCTCCGCTCGATTAGATTTCGCAGACCTTCAATGAGTCCCGTTAGCTTGCTGCAAACAAGGGTAGGAATTGCTAGCGCATCTTGACGTCGACGATTTCGCCGCCGAACGTCTTGAGCACCTGTTGCACGGTAGGATTCTGGGCGGCCGCTTGGCGTGCTTTCTGTTTTGATCGACGCTCGTCTTCTTCCGGCGAAACGGACGCTTCGTCAGCTTCACCGTCGCGAATCACAAAGCGGATACCAATTTCACGTCCACAAACTTCCGCGCAGGCCTCGCGCAGGATCCTGGCGTTATCAGTTTTCGCCAGGGTGTCGCGGGAATGCTTCGCGTCGGGAGAAAACTCAATCGTCAATTCATTGCCCTCAAGCTCAACCCGAGCGGCCGCGGCCATCGCCGCCGCGAGGAGTTTCCGTTTCCTCTTTTCCAGTTCAGCCTTGATTTGATCGACGAGTGAACCCGGAGTCGCAGGCGGTTCAGCAATCGCGACAGGCGCCGTTGATTCGTCAGCGGCCTGAACCGGCGGGGGCGCTGTTACTTCGCTCGCGGTTCTTTGTTCAGCTGCGCTCGCTCCCCTGGTGGACGTCGACGAAGTCGACCGCGTGCTGGTGTTACTCGCCGCGCTGGGAGTGGTCTGCGGACTCTTTCTTTCCGCCGGCGCGCGGCCAGTGCGTAAAGCACTTTCGAGTTCGGCGATTCGTCCCACGAGATCTCCGAGTGAGGCCAGGCGTCTCATCTCCATCAACTTCACCAGGCCGACTTCCACCTGATAACGAGCATTGGCGGCATCTTTCAAGCTGGCTTCGGTTTCAGCGAGCGAATGAAAGAAGCGAACCAGATCGGATTCCGAAAACAGCGCGGCTTGCTGTTGTAGCGCTCCGGTTTGCGCGGAAGATGAATCGAGCAACTTTGGATCGCCGGAAACTTTCACCACCAGCAGATCGCGCAGATGGCCGAGCACGTCGCGACAGAAATTGCGCAGGTTGTGCCCGCGCATTACGAGATCGTCGACGATGGCCAAAGCGTCCGCCGGCTGGTGCTCAGCAATGCCGTTCATCACTCGCGCCAGCACGTCGGCGCCGGCGATCCCGAGAGCTTTTTCGACATCTTCGGTTTTGATTTTCTCGCCGGCGAAGCTGATCACCTGATCGAAAGCTGATTGCGCATCGCGCATCGAGCCGTCACCGGCGCGAGCGATCTCGCGAATCGCTTCATCGGCAATTGAAATGTTTTCGGCTTTTGCGATGTGTTTCAGCCGTTCAGCGATCTTTGCAGCAGCGATGGTGCGAAACTCGAACAGCTGACAGCGTGAGGTTATGGTTTCAGGTACTTTGTGCTCGTCGGTCGTGGCCATGATGAAGACGACCTGCGGCGGCGGCTCTTCGACTGTTTTCAGAAGGGCATTGAAAGCCGAAGTCGAAAGCATGTGCACTTCGTCAATGATGAAGACCTTATAGCGATCGCGCGCAGGTTTGATGTTGATACCGGAAATAATCACGTCGCGCACGTCGCCCACGCCGGTGTTTGACGCCGCATCGATTTCCAGCACGTCCATCGATCGTCCTTCGGCAATCTCCCGACACGAGGCACATGCGGTGGCATCAATGATGGCGCACGGGGTCGCAGTAGGCTTGTCAGACTTGTGGCAATTCAGCGCGCGCGCGACTAGTCGCGCCGTCGTCGTCTTGCCAACGCCCCGGGCTCCGGAAAAAAGGTATGCGTGGTGCAGGCGATCGTGGGTGATCGAATTCTGCAGCGTCTGAGTCAGGATTTCCTGGCCGGTTACGTCTTCAAATTTTTGCGGGCGCCACTTACGGGCGATTACTTGATAGGACATGAAAAGGGTTCTTCTTTTTCGATTCGGCTATTTATCGCGTGCCAGTTGGGGCGTCGGGTAAGACTTCAAGAGTTTCCAGGCGACAATGACGCTGCCGTCACTCTCTTCGCGCACTACGTGAAATCCTACCAGCACGTCGGACACGTCATAGTTGATCGATCGGAGTAAATAGGTCGCCTGCGATTGAAGCGGAAGAGTTTGCTTATAGGTTTGACCATCCGCCGTGACACCCCGGCCAAATCTCTGATATTCAGGCCGCGCCTCTGACTCTGCGCGGGGAGTTTCATACGAAAGTAAATAAGCCACGCGCGGATCGGCAGCCGTCAGGTCCGTCAACGAGACATCGCCAAGATTGGCCAGCATTCCAAAGTCCGCGCCCGCAAATCCTACGGAAAAGTTGCGATGCGGCGGCAGCTCGATCAATCCCTTCGATGTGCCGTTAAATTCCTGGGTCATGGACAACTCCAGATCGGATCCGTATCCATATTCGTGCGCACGATAGTGAAAAGAATAGTAGGCACCATCGCCGTGAATGAGTGGCCGCTCTCCAGTGTAGTTGAAGGCTGATCCGGGACTGTTCCTCGGCAACAATCGAATTAGACCGGTGTTTGGCTGGGCCAGAAAGTCTGCGTAATCACTTCGATCCTGATCTGGCAGCGCGAGGGGCCCCTTGTCGACTACCCGCGGTTCGCGCGCCGGCGCGCTCGGGTTCGACCTGGAGTTCGATGAATCATCAAGGCCAGGGAGATGATCATAGCCACCCGGCGGCGGAGTCGCTTCTTGACCGTAGGCGATCGACATCGTTCCCAACATGAAGATGGCGGCGACGAACAGGCTGGATAGCAATCTCATCGGTACTCCTTCCCGCGACAGCGAATGAGAGAAGTGAGCTCTTACAAAATAAATCACCAGACTCCGGACTTACCCGCAAC
>DNNE01000069.1:0-296 GCA_003487805.1 Blastocatellia bacterium
CAAAGCTTTACCATCGGCAGATCAAATCAGACGATCACTTTCGGCGCTCTCGCGAACAAGACGTTTGGTGATCCGGACTTTACCGTGAGCGCAACCACAACTTCAGGCTTGGCGGTGACCCTTGGTGTGAACGGTCAGTGCACAATCAGCAGTTCTACCGTTCACCTGACCGGGGCCGGCTCCTGCACTATCACCGCATCACTCGCCGGCGATGCCAACTACGATCCGCCGATGACCGCGGTGCAGAGCTTCATCATCGCGAAATCGAATCAAACGATCAGTTTTGGCGCGTTGCC
>DNNE01000069.1:627-1168 GCA_003487805.1 Blastocatellia bacterium
GGACTGTCGGCGACCACGACTTTGCGGTGGGCGCCACGGCATCTTCCGGTTTACCTGTCGACTTCAGCGCGAGTGGTCAATGCACGATCAACGATACGATGGTGCACGTAACCAACGCAGGTTGGTGCACGCTTACCGCTACGCAAGCCGGAAATACGAGCTTCAACGCGGCCACGGATGCTTTGCAAAGGTTCGCAATCGCTAACGAAGAGAGTACGGCACTGGTTTCTTTTAGCCAGTCAAACTATAGCGTGAACGAGGCAGCGGGCATTATCACGATTACAGTGAATCGCACCGGCGATCTGTCAGTCCCCGTGACGGTGGACTATGCCACTGATGACACGGGTTCTTCCAACATATGCGGCGCACTTAACAGCGGCATGGCATCATCGCGTTGCGACTTTGGTTTGACGTCGGGCACGTTGACATTCGCTGCGACGGAAGCACAGAAGACCTTCATAATTCCAATTACTCAGGACTCGATAATCGAAGGCCCTGAGCTGTTCACCGTACGCTTGTCCAACCTGAACGGAAGCGGTAT
>DNNE01000069.1:1471-1643 GCA_003487805.1 Blastocatellia bacterium
TAAGCGGTATCGCCCTGGCAACACCTGCGAGCGCGACGGTAACGATCAACGATTCCGTGGTTCCCGTGTCGAACGCGAGTGATGATACAGACGCATTCGTCCGCCAGCAGTATCGTGACTTTCTGAATCGAGAAGCCGACCCTGCGGGACTGGCGTTCTGGAAAGACAACAT
>DNNE01000069.1:1923-2483 GCA_003487805.1 Blastocatellia bacterium
GCGTTCTGGAAAGACAACATCGACAAATGTAACGACCCAGCTCGCTTGCCGTCAGGCTTGACGTTGGACCAGTGCCTTGACTCGATGCGCATCAAAACTTCAACGGCATTCTTTCTTTCGATAGAGTTCCAGACCACGGGCAACCTGGTGCGGGGCTTTTATGTGGCGGCCCTCGACCGCCCTCTGACCAACAACATGCCTGCGTTTGTCGAGTTCGAGCGTGACACACAGGCGATGCAAAGGGACGTGGTCGTCGGACAGGCAAACTGGCAGCAGAACTTAAACAACAACCGCGATGCATTCATGAAAGACTTTGTGATGCGAACCGAATTTGTCGGCTTGTATCCAACTTCGGATACTCCGGTGCAGTATGTTGATAAGCTTTATCTTCATGCCGGCATCACGCCCACGACGAGCGAGCGAGCAAGTGCGATCGCTGAGTTCGGAGCTGCGATGACCGCAGCCGACGCGGAAGCTCGTGGCCTGGCCCTGCTTGATCTTACGCAGAGTGACGGTTTCCAGAGCCGCGAAATGAACCGCAGCTTTGTGCAGATGGAATA
>DNNE01000069.1:2829-3211 GCA_003487805.1 Blastocatellia bacterium
GGAATCCGAACGACGCGCCCGACGGAAACTTTGCCGGCTACGATTTTTGGCTGAGCAAGCTCAACGCCTCGGGTGGTGACTTAACGACTTGCGAGATGGTCAAGGCGTTTCTCAATTCAAGTGAATATCGAGCGCGCTTTGGTCAATGAGCGCGGCGCGCGGATAGTTCGTCCATAGATTTCGCAGATTACACATATACAGACTGGCCGACAGATTGGTGAGTAACCTTTCTATCGGCCTTGTCTGCGGAATCTGTGTAGTCTGCGGATTGCTTTGCGCTCGATGGTTTTGACATATAATTGAGTTGGCGCAGGTTTCCGGCGCAAGTCTACGGACGAATGCGGCTTACTGAAAAAACCAATCGGGTAGTGTCCTAATTTGA
>DNNE01000069.1:3538-4102 GCA_003487805.1 Blastocatellia bacterium
GTGGCACGCGCATCGTGCGCGTGGTTCTCGGGCGGGACGCCCGAGCCACGTTTTCAAATTAGGACACCACCAGCTTGGGAGCCGATTTCTACATCGGATAGAATTCGATTGTCTTTGCTATGCAAAGCTCCTAAACTAGGATTTCACTCTCACCCAGAGATCATGTCCACATTTGCCACACTGAATGAGCCAGTTGGAAATCGCCTGCTCGGGGCCCTTCCGGTTGATGAGTATGAACGGATGCATCCACATCTGCAGCCGGTGGAATTTTCTTTGGGCGAAGTTGTCTACGAATTTGGCGGACAGTTGGATTATGTCTTCTTCCCTACCAACTCAATCGTGTCTTTGCTCTACACGATGGAAAACGGCACCAGCGCTGAAATGGGCTTGACTGGTAATGATGGCGTAGTCGGGATTGCGCTTTTCATGGGCGGCGGCACGATGCCTAATCGAGCGGTCGTACAAAGTGCGGGCAGCGCGCTGAAGATGAAGGCCAAGGTCTTGCAAGATGAGTTCGCGCGCGGCGGCAAATTTCAACAATTGTTGCTGCGCTATACCCAGGCG
>DNNE01000069.1:4386-6237 GCA_003487805.1 Blastocatellia bacterium
TGTTGCTGCGCTATACCCAGGCGTTAATCACTCAGATATCACAGACGGCCGTCTGCAACCGTCTGCATTCAGTGGAGCAACAACTTTGCCGCTGGCTCCTGTTAAGTCACGACCGGCTTAAGGTAGACGAACTGATCATGACTCAGGAGCTGATTGCCGATATGTTGGGCGTTCGCCGCGAAGGCGTCACCGTGGCTGCCGGCCGCCTGCAAGATGCGGGAGCGATCAGTTACGTGCGCGGTCATATTAAGATCCTCGACCGCCAAAAACTCGAAGACACGGTTTGCGAATGTTACCGGGTGGTGAAAGACGAGTTTGATCGATTGCTCGGACAGTAGATCATTCTTCGAAAGCCCCCGGCGCTTGCCTTACAGTTCTCATAAATCCTCCCGTTCTTATCACCATTTTATCCAATCGCCGCCTGTCCTGAACTTGGGCGTTCCCGAGCGCCGCTATTGCTTTTGAGACTCATCGCGATAAGCTCACAGACGGATTGTTTCCATGTGAGTGTTACCGCGCTAACAATCCTTTGAAAGATAATGGTTAAAGAAAGCGAGAACCAAGGATGACAGACGAAGAGTCGGATAGAATTATTGAGTTGTTGCTGGCAGACCAGGGTGCGGGACTAAAAGCTTTTGCCGCGCTGACAGTGGAAGAAAGAAAGCAAGTGCTTGAGAGAGCCCAGGACGAGCGCATCAACCAGATTGTGGCAGAGGCGGATGTTGAGAGCGCTACTGATTAAGTAATTGTGTCCTGTCCTGTTTCGGGTTGTCTTCCCACTTAGCAAGGACTATCCACGAACCCACACAAAATCGGCACGCCCCGCGTCTGCTGAATTTAATCGAGTATTCCACGCGCGCTTACGATGGAAGGCCGATTGACATGGTCGTCGGCCTTCTTTGCGTTGACTGCTCCGGGCGAATTCTTACTCTGGTCTCTACTTGTTCCCTTTGAACTTAACATCATGCCAACCCCTTCCTTAACGAAGCCGAAGATCGTGCGTCGATTTTGCCAGACTACTTTCATCACGGCCCGTCTGGTTGTCTGTGGGAAATAGATGGCGCGGAACACGAGTCTCGTAATGAAGTGAAAGACCCGGGGTCCCAGCGCCTTATGACTCATCGACTGAATCACCTCAGCATTCCGCTCGGGGCTGTACGACGCGGCCCACGCATGACGAAGCTCTTGATGGGTTTCATCAATAGTCATCTTCAGCGGCCGGTGGGCCATCGAGTATCGCTCAAACTTTAACCAGTGTTTGGGCCGGATCAATCGACCGTCTTTCAGCAGACGTTTGTAGAGTGGGGTTGAGGGGAAGGGCGTCAGCTGTCCGAAGATCGGAAGCCCGGCGGGCCAGGTGCGAACCTGTTCCAGAATGCGATCGGCGACCCCCGGCGTATCGTTATCCAAACCGATGATGAATGATGTGACCGCATGGATATTACGTTCGTCGAGCCGGCTGAGCACCGTGGCGTATTCCTCGGGCTTGTTGAAGCTCTTGTTAACGTCCGCGAGATTGACGGGATCGATTGACTCCATGCCGATGAAAATCATCCTGCCTCCCGATCGTTTAATCAGGTCGACTAATTCTTCATCGCGCAGGAGATTGGCGCTTATCTGCGCGGTCCAGGGAACCTGCGCATTAGCAGCAATAATGTCGCGGAGCAGCGATTTCGTGCGTTTGATACTGATGGCAAAGTTATCGTCCACGAAAAATACGGTGAAGAAGCCGCTTTCTTTCTTCGCTCGCGCTTTCAGCTTGAGAAGTTCGTCGACAATGCTCTGATTGGTGCGGAAACGAATCGAGTCACCGAAAAAACCTGTGACCGTACAGAACTCGCAGCCATAAGG
>DNNE01000069.1:6568-6915 GCA_003487805.1 Blastocatellia bacterium
GGACAACCGCGACCTGACTCGATCGGAATTATGTGGAAGGTTCGCCAGCGCGGACCAACTCGCGACAGCAGGGGACGCAAGATTCGCGGGAAGAAATCGAACTGATCGAGATCCAGTGATTCCCAGGGAATTTCCGGATATGGCTGAAGGCTTGGTTTCCGCTCTTTGCCCGCTTCGTCGAGGGGTTCGTAAATCTCTTTGAGTTCACCGCGAGCGGCGTCCTCAACTATCTTTGGCCAGGTTTCATCCGCTTCACCAAGAGCGATCGCATCAACGTGACGCGGTCCTCCATCTCGTCCCAGCGCTTCGTCAGGAACCTCCGTGACATGCGGCCCGCCCATCACGAC
>DNNE01000069.1:7200-7429 GCA_003487805.1 Blastocatellia bacterium
CATGCGGCCCGCCCATCACGACCTGCACACCGGCGGCGCGAATCGCGTCGGCCACGCGATAGGCCTTCTCAGCCATTCTCGTCATTGCGCCGATCCCGACCAGCTCGATTTTCTGCTCAAGGACAAACTGAACGATCTCGTCGTCGCTCATCGCTTTCGCGTTGGCGTCAATCAGAGTCACTTCATGACCGGGCGGTGTGATTGCCTGAAGCAGAAACATCCAGAGGTG
>DNNE01000069.1:7737-8002 GCA_003487805.1 Blastocatellia bacterium
AACATCCAGAGGTGCGGCATGAAGTTGCGCGTCACCCCGTTGTCGGGGTTGTAGAGCAGGATTTTCATTTTCCGATCTCCGTCGAGTCCCGTGGGTCTAAATGAAGCCGTTTCAACTTGCGCTGAATTGCGCAACGGGATGGCAAGAGGCGGAGCGCGATAACTCGACCAGATGTCAAGCAGGCCATTCGCGCAGCACTATATCACACGCGTGCGCTAGCGCACACAACTGCGAGTTTTACTGTAGTGGTTACAGTTTACCTCCC
>DNNE01000062.1:0-6559 GCA_003487805.1 Blastocatellia bacterium
GGACTCGATCGTTAGCCAATCTCTTCGTCGCGTAGCGACGTTTGAATTCCCAAAGAATGTCAGGCGTCGCTAAAAAATGAATGACGCCTTTGAGCAGATTGCTTTGGATTTGAGCCGCCAATACTCGATCGGCTATTTGCCCGCGAATTTTGTCGCAGACGGCAGACTGCACAAGATCAAAGTGGTTCTCAATAATCCTGGGGACAGATCAGGAGACGTGATTGTACGAAATCGCCAGGGTTACTACGCGCTCGCAAAGTTTCCGGCCCGGTGAAGATTGAGGTTCCGGCTCTCAGCACAACAAATTTCGCAGTCAGCGCCCGGGCCACCTTGTTTATGAATTATTCACAACTCGTTTACCCACTTTTTATGTTCGGAAGCCTAACATTTGTGACGGTGACAAGGTTTGGTTTCGAATCGAGACGACAAGTTTTTGCTTTTGAGGCGGTTCCACAAACGATGCATCACGTTAGCACTAAGGAAGCTTCGTTTGAGCTGTTAACAAGCAGCAAAAAATCCAGCGCTGACAATCGGCCAAGGCTGGGTACTGTCTTGCCGATTGTTACGGCAAATGGATTCACCATTCTTGAGGGATCTCGGGTTGGTGGAACCACTGATCATCGCTTTCGAGTGCGGCATTCGACAGGTAGCCAACAGAATGTCTCGGTTCGTTTCGATCGTTCCGTGATGGCGCGGGTGGACCAGGTAAGGAAATCACATTTGTGGATCGGCAGCCGATTCTGGGCATTTCAAGCGGAGGCGTATTTGGAAGCCTATCTCATCGAGAAAGCTGATTATCCACCAAAGGACCAACTCCTGATCGAGGAGTTGTCGGACGATGAAATGCTACTGGCCGCGCATTGGAAGGACTAGATAACTCTCGACGAGATGGATTCGTCAATGGATGTCATGTTGGCAAGACAGGAAATCCCAATGATCGATGCGGCTCAGCACCGCAGGCCTATCGAGTTTCAGACCGACAACGGGTTCAGCATCATTCGTCTATCCGACATGAATGACTCGATTCCGGCGACGGGATTGGTCCATCAGTTCCTGGTTCGCGATCCCGACGGGTTCGAACTTGAGGTCACAGTCGAGATCAGTGACGCGTTAGCGGGAGCGCTGGCCTCGAGAAGCCGGGGGCGTTTGTCGGCTGACAGTTCGTACTGGCTCTCTTGCGCGGAGCGACATCTGGCTGAGTACGTATGGGAGAACGAAGACTATCCGCCGGACGGAAAACTAATCGTGGATGAACCGATTCTGGACGACCTCAACTTGGCCCGGCGCTGGGGTACGGAAGCACAGTAAGAAATCCGCGGCTGTCGTTTATGAATTGTTCACGGACAATTTACACCGCTTTTACGAATGATTTCGTAGTCTCTGATGTGCTCGAATAACTCGGGCATCTTTCGTAAAGGAGGCGAGATGAATTCGCAAATGGAATCAAATGAGCAAGGGAGGCTGCATCCGGAGACATTTAATTTCCTCTGGAGGGGAGCGATAGGAGTCGCGTTGTGCATTCTGGTGATGAGTGCGCTGTCGATTACCGGTCACGCGCAGCAGACCGTTTTCAATGTTCCGACAACCGACGTGCTCGACAAGGGAAAAGTTTATTTCGAACTTGATGTCAGCGCGAAGCCAAACGACTCCGCAGCAGCCAACAAGTTCTCGTCATTTGTGCCTCGGTTGGTCGTGGGGGCCGGCCATCACATCGAAGCCGGCGTGAATCTCCTCGGCAATGTTCAGCCAGGACCTGATTCGACCACGATTGCGCCGACTATCAAGTGGAAGGTCTACGACGGAAAAGACAACGGTTGGGCCGCAGTCATTGGAGACAACCTCTTCATTCCCGTACGCAACCGCGCCTACAAAGCCGGCACGTATACCTATGTAATGACGCAGAAGACCTTCAACAAAAGCACGCGCGTGGGCTTTGGCGGCTACTTCTTTAGCAAAAATGTGGTGGCTGCGAACGCGAACCGCACCGGTGGGCAATTTACTTTCGAGCAACCGCTAAACAAGAAAGTCACTCTCGCCGCCGATTGGTTTACCGGAAAGCATGGCGCCGGCTATTTCACGCCGGGCGTGGTGTTTAAGGTCGGCTCGAAGATCACTGGATACGCGAGCTACTCGATCGGCAATCAGAATGCGTCGCGTGGCAACCACTACTTTTTGCTGGAGTTTGGCTACAACTTCAACTAGGGCTTTTGAAAAGTTAAGAGGGAGACTGCAAATGTTGGATCTGATTTTTATTGCCGCAACGGTTCTTTTCTTTCTGATCGCGCTCGCCTACGTGCGCGGGTGCGAGAAGTTGCAGTAATCGTGGCACGCGCATCTTGCGCGTGATTCACGGGCGAGACGCCCGTGCCACTTCCAATGAGGGTAACGACATGGGTATTGGAACGATTGTAATCCTGGCAGTTTCGCTGCTGCTGCTGATCTATTTGACGTTCGCATTGCTGCGACCAGAAAAGTTCTGAGGGCGAGTGTTGGAAGCCCGACCGTTAGGGAGGGCCTGATGCGTTAGTCGCCCTCCCTGACGGTCGGGCTTCTGACACTGAGCCCTGGGTTGAATCCGAGGTTTGTTATGACATTAAATGGTTGGTTACAAATTCTGGTTTTCTTCTTGATCATTCTCGTGGTCACGAAGCCGTTGGGCGTTTTTATGGCTCACGTTTTCAATCGTGAGAAGACCTTTCTCGATCCAGTGCTGCGACCGATCGAGAGACTGATCTACAAACTGACCCGCGTTGATGAAACTCGCGAGATGCGCTGGACGGAATATGCCGTCTCGATGCTTCTGTTCAGCGTTGTCTCAATGATGGTCCTTTATCTTATTCAGCGTTTGCAGGGTCACCTGCCGTTCAATCCACAACACTTGCCTGGCGTTGATTCGAACGCGAGCGCGACTGGCGCGTACGTTGGTTCGGCCTTTAATACCGCCGCCTCGTTCACCACCAACACAAACTGGCAGAGCTACGTGCCGGAGGTAACGATGAGCTACCTCACACAGATGGCCGGACTCGCTTATCACAACTTCGTTTCCGCGGCGGTAGGAATCGCGCTGGCGATTGCGTTCATTCGCGGCATCTCGCGGCGCGAGATGGAAACCATCGGAAACTTTTGGGTGGACATGACGCGCTCAGTTCTTTGGGTGCTGTTGCCGCTCTGCATCGTAGGTGCGCTAGTGCTGGTCGTCAGTGGGGTGCCGCAAAATCTGCGGGCTTATGACACCGCCCAGTTGGTTGAAAAGCAAACGATTGAGGTTGATAAGAAGGACGCTGCCGGTAATGTCATCACCAATCCGGACGGCACTAACGCCAAAGAGAAGCAAACGATCGAGACGCAAACCATTGCCCAGGGGCCCGTGGCTTCGCAGGAGATCATCAAAGAGCTTGGCACCAACGGCGGCGGTTTCTTCAATACCAACAGTGCGCACCCTTTCGAGAACCCAACACCTTTTACAAATCTTCTCGAGATGCTTTGTATCTTCGCGATCTCGGCAGGATTAACTTACACCCTTGGCCGTATGACCGGATCGGCGAAGCATGGTTGGGCAGTGTTTGCCGCGATGGCGGTACTGTTCTTCGTAGGCGTGACCGTGGCTTATTGGGCAGAGTCAAGAGGCAATCCCATGCTCGCCGGGGTGAATCAGCAAGCCAGCGCGATGCAGCCGGGCGGCAACATGGAAGGCAAGGAAGTGCGCTACGGCATCGCTAATTCTGCTCTCTGGGCCACCGTCACTACCGATACTTCCTGCGGCGCAGTGAACTCGATGCACGACTCCTACACGCCGTTGGGCGGTCTGGTTCCGCTGGCCAACATCATGCTCAGCGAAACAATCTTTGGCGGTGTCGGCTCGGGGATGTACGGCATTTTGATTTACGTAGTGTTGTCGGTTTTCATCGCGGGATTAATGGTCGGTCGCACTCCTGAATATCTGGGAAAGAAAATCGAAGCCTATGATGTGAAAATGGCGATGTTAGTAACACTCGTCTTTCCGCTGGTAATCCTGATCTTCACCGCAATATCAGTTGTTTCGCCCAACTTCGGCACGTCACAAATAGCCAATTCGGGACCACATGGCTTGTCTGAAATTCTCTATGCCTATACCGAAGGCGCGGGCAATAACGGTTCCGCTTTCGCAGGAATTTCCGCGAACACGCTCTGGTACAACACGACCATCGGCATTACGGTGCTGGTGGGCCGTTTTATGATGATCATTCCGATGTTGGCAATCGCCGGGAATCTCGCGCGGAAGAAGATTGTGCCGCCGTCATTGGGAACATTCCCGGTGACAACGCCGCTGTTCAGTACATTGCTGATCTGCGTGATTGTCATCGTAGGCGCGCTGACCTTCTTCCCGGCGCTAAGCCTGGGACCAATCGTTGAGCATTTGTTGATGTACGCGGGAAAGACATTCTGAAACATTTCGAATTTCAAAATTCGAATTGGTGAGTCATGGTAAAACAAAACAAGAAACAAGCAGTTTGGAACGGGCAAATCATCAAACGCGCGATCGTCGATTCGTTTATCAAACTGAATCCGCGCGCGATGATGAAGAACCCCGTCATGTTCGTCGTCGAAGTCGGCAGCGTACTGACTACCATTTATTTCATCTATGGCTTATTCAGACCTGTGGCCGGGGTGACGAGTCCAAAGTTTGAACTCCAAATTACGCTGTGGCTCTGGTTCACCGTGCTGTTTGCAAACTTCGCTGAGGCGATGGCCGAAGGACGTGGCAAAGCACAAGCAGATAACCTGCGCAAGACACGTACGGAGACGACGGCTAACAAGCTTTTGTCTGACGGCAAAATACAAGTCATAACCGCGCCACAGCTGCGCAAAGATGACGTGGTAGTCGTCTCGGCCGGCGAATTCATTCCCGGTGATGGTGATGTCATAAAGGGTGTTGCCTCTGTCGATGAGTCTGCGATCACCGGCGAGTCTGCTCCCGTGATCCGCGAAGCGGGCGGGGACCGATCTGCAGTAACCGGCGGCACGCGGGTGCTGTCGGATCAAATCCATGTGCGCATCAGCTCGAACCCGGGTGAAACATTCCTTGATCGAATGATCGCTTTGGTTGAGGGAGCCGAAAGACAGAAGACGCCGAACGAGATTGCGCTGAACATTCTGCTGGCGGGCTTGACGATCATCTTCCTGCTGGCAGTGGTGACCTTGCAGCCATTCGCGATCTATTCCAACGCTCCACAGACGATCTTCGTGCTCGTTTCGCTATTGGTCTGCCTCATTCCAACCACGATTGGCGGCCTGCTTTCTGCCATCGGCATTGCCGGGATGGATCGCTTGATTCAACACAACGTGTTGGCGATGTCAGGGCGCGCTGTTGAGGCAGCGGGCGACGTCAATACTCTGTTACTCGATAAGACCGGCACGATCACGTTGGGCAATCGCCAGGCAACAGCTTTCATTCCCTTAGCCGGAGTTAACGAACAGGAACTGGCAGAAGCTGCCCAGCTTTCTTCATTGGCCGATGAAACACCGGAAGGCCGCTCGATCGTAGTGCTAGCGAAGGAAAAGTACGGCTTGCGCGGGCGCGAGCTGGCGTCTCATGAAGCGACGTTCGTGCCCTTTACGGCGCAGACGAGAATGTCAGGCGTCGACCTTGATGGCCGCGAAATTCGCAAGGGCGCCGCCGATGCAATCGAGAAGTATCTGGCGCAGTTTACAAAAAACGTTCCGGCGGACTTGAAAGAAATTGTTGAGAGAGTCTCGCGTGAAGGTGCGACGCCTCTCGTGGTCGCGGAAGACCGTGTGGCTCTCGGCGTTATTCAACTCAAGGACATCGTCAAGGGAGGAATGGTCGAGCGATTCAATCAACTGCGACAGATGGGAATCAAGACCATCATGATCACAGGCGACAACCCACTGACGGCGGCCACGATTGCCCGCGAAGCGGGTGTTGATGATTTCCTTGCCCAAGCTACACCCGAAGAAAAGATGCGCTTGATCAAAGAGGAGCAGGCGGGCGGCAAGCTCGTGGCGATGACCGGAGACGGAACCAACGATGCTCCGGCGCTGGCCCAGGCCGATGTGGGAGTGGCGATGAACACCGGAACTCAGGCCGCTAAAGAAGCCGGTAACATGGTCGATTTGGATTCGAATCCAACAAAGTTGATCGAGGTAGTCGAGATTGGCAAGCAGCTCTTAATGACGCGCGGTGCGTTAACGACCTTCTCGATTGCAAATGACGTGGCCAAATACTTCGCGATCATTCCGGCGATGTTCAGCGGTGTGGCTACGCTAAGCGCGTTGAATGCGCTGAACATCATGGGTCTGAGGACTCCGCAATCGGCGATTCTTTCAGCGGTGATTTTCAATGCCCTGATCATCATTGCGTTAATCCCGCTGGCATTGAGGGGTGTGAAGTATCGCCCGATGAGCGCAGCGTCTCTATTAAGACGCAACCTGTTCATTTACGGCTTTGGCGGAATCGTCGCGCCGTTTATCGGCATCAAGATCATCGACATGATCGTTCATGCAATCGGATTGGCTTGAGGGTGAAGACTCCTGGGAGAAGGGCTGGGGATGAGGGCTT
>DNNE01000062.1:6849-6976 GCA_003487805.1 Blastocatellia bacterium
AGAAGGGCTGGGGATGAGGGCTTGAACGCGAGAGTTGGTTGATTTGATTCTCGCGTCTGGGTAGTGGCATTCAGCGATAAGAAATGCTTTTCGTCGTTTGACTGCGTAAGCCCTCACCCTAACCCTC
>DNNE01000062.1:7284-7793 GCA_003487805.1 Blastocatellia bacterium
AACCCTCTGCCAAAGGGAGAGGGAACAAAAACGGGCTGAGGTAAACCATGAAGAATCTATTGACTGCAATTCTAATGACCATCGTGACAACGGTATTGCTGGGACTGGTCTATCCCCTGATTGTTACCGGACTGGCGCAAGTCATATTTCCGGATCAGGCGAACGGCCAGCTAATAAGGAAGGATGGAGTCATTGTCGGCTCGCGAATAATCGGCCAACCTTTCGGAGGTCCTGGTTATTTTCATTCGCGGCCCAGCGCCGCCGGCGCAGCCGGATATGACGCTGGTGCGTCTTCTGGATCTAATCTTGGCCCCACCAGTCAAAAGCTAATGGATCGGATAAAAGGCGACGTCGAACGTTTGCAAGCCGAGAATCCCGGTCAGCCAGTGCCTGTTGATCTTGTGACCGCATCGGGTTCGGGACTCGATCCGCATATCTCGCCGGCAGCGGCGGAGTTTCAAGTGCCGCGAATAGCGCGAGAGAGAAGCTTGAGCGAGGCAGAAGTTCGA
>DNNE01000062.1:8081-14729 GCA_003487805.1 Blastocatellia bacterium
GAGCGAGGCAGAAGTTCGACGGGTCGTCGCCGGCCATACGGAGGGACGTACCTTCGGCTTTCTCGGTGAGCCCAGAGTAAATGTGCTGGAATTGAATCTCGATCTCGATAAACAGAAACCGACAACTGCCCAAGTGCCCGCGCGTTGAACGGAGGTTCTCATCAGATCCAGAGGCTGAACCGATATGGTTAGGAATGCCGGACCACCAAATTTACAACGCTCAGATGTAAATTGGATTCTGTTTGGTTACCTCGCAGAAAGATCGCCTGTGCGGATGCCTTCGCTGGCTCGCACGGGCGTTGCCTTACAGGTCGGCAGGATGGCAGTAAGACGCTTGGGCCAGCAGGCCACCTAATATGAGCAGCGGCGACAACCGCCCAACACCAGAATCTCTACTCGCCAAACTCAAAGAGGGCGAGCAGGCGAAGTTGCGCGTCTACATTGGCGCCGCCCCCGGCGTCGGTAAGACATATCAAATGTTGGAAGACGCTCATCTGTTCAAGAAGCAGGGAGCGGACATCGTAGCTGCGGTGATAGAACCCCACGGCCGCGAAGATACTAAAGCGCTGGTCGGAGACTTGGAGCAGGTGCCGATGCGCAAGGTCGAGTACCGAGGAGTCACATTGGAAGATATGGATGTCGACGCGGTCATCGCCCGGCATCCCGCGATCGCCATTGTTGACGAACTTGCGCACACTAATATTCCGGGTTCGAAGAATCGCAAACGTTATCAGGATGTTCTGGAGTTATTGGACAACGGCATTTCAGTAATTACCGCCGTCAATATTCAGCATCTCGAATCGCTCAATGATGTAGTGACTCGCACTACCGGAGTGCGCGTGCGCGAAACAGTCCCGGATCACTTTCTGCGTCGCGCCGATGAAGTCGTCAACGTCGATGTCTCGGTGGATACGCTGCGGACACGTCTGCGGCAGGGAAAAATCTATGACGTGGTAAAGATAGAACAGGCGCTTAATAATTTCTTCCGCAAGGGTAATCTATCCGCGCTGCGCGAACTGGCACTGAGGCAAGTGGCCACGGACCAGGCTACGAAATCCCAGGACTATCGCGAGCGCGAAGGACTGCAACAAGCCGTAATTCCGGAAAAAGTGATGGTGGCGATGGCGTCTCGCGGCAGCGCGAAAAAACTGCTGCGGGTCGGTTCGCGCGTGGCCGGGCGGCTGGCCAGTGATTGGTACGCGGTGTACGTAGAAACTCCCGGTGAGGAGCCTGGCTTTATTAAGCCGTCGGATCACGCGGCGCTGCAGGAGAACATCCGCTTTGCCGGCGAGCTTGGAGCAAAAGTGGTGAAGCTGAAATCCCGCCGAGTCGCCGACGCGCTGATCGATTTCGCGAAGCGCGAAGGAATAACGCAGGTAGTGTTCGGTCAGACATCAAGATCCCGCTGGCAGATTCTGCTGCACGGTTCAATCCTAAACCGCTTTCTGCGCGAAGTGCGTGACGCCACTGTGCAAGTCGTGCCGGTAGAAACGAAAGAACTTGCATCGCCCGATGGCGGGAAAAAGGAGGAAGAACTTCAGAACTAGAATGACGCGATTGCGCGTTGGACCACTCTGGGATGTGAAGAGCGTGAAGGCTAAGAAACTTCTCCCTTCTCCCTTTGGGAGAAGGGCTGGGGATGAGGGCTTAGCGCTGACGCCGCGATCTTGATTCTTTCTGTGGTTCGTTCGAGGCTCGTGGCATTCAAAGACAAGGGAATTAAATGAAGGAAACTTGTTGCTAGGCCCTCACCCTAGCCCTCTCCCAATGGGAGAGGGAACAGAATGGCGGTCTCTATGAACTTACGAACCAAACTTTTAGCCGGGTACATGATCTTCGTCGTCGCGTTGGTGGTGCTGGGCGGGTGGAGTGCTTTTCGTCTGCGAGAGATGGGCGAGGTCTCACGGCGCATCATTTCCAATAACTACGACTCAGTTCTGGCCTCGCAGCAAATGAAAGAAAGTCTTGAACGACAGGACTCGGCTGCGGTGTTCGCTCTGCTGGGCGCGCGTAAACGGGCGAACGAACAAGTGCGCGAACATAGAGCGCGGTTCGACGCCAACTTTCAAAAGGCGGCGGCCAATATCACGGAAGTTGGCGAGCCCGAAGCAATCGAAGCCATCCGCCTCGACCGTGAAATCTATTACAAGATCTTCGACGATTTTATGGCCGACTCCGATCTGCCGGGTGACCTGGTAGACAGGAGCGGGAACATAGTTGCGGGGGCCAGGCCAGGCGAGACGCGGGGGACAGCTATCTATTTTCAGAAGCTCGAGCCGCAGTTCAACAAACTTCGCGCCGACTGTGATCATCTGTTGCAATTAAATCAGCGCGCCATGGTTGCCAAGTCGGAAGCGGCGGCAGGCGTCGCCCAACTTTGGTTCTATCGCACTTTGCTGATTGCCGGCTTGATGGTCGTGGCCGGTATCGCGCTCGCATTCTGGCTGGCAAATCGGATTGTTGAGCCACTCCGGCAGTTAACTGCGACCACCGCTAAAATTGCCGGCGGCGATCTTGATGCAAAAGCGGAGGTGAATTCAGACGATGAAGTCGGCATCCTGGCGGCCGAGTACAATCGCATGGCTGAGCGGATTCGACAGTTGCGACTGTCAGATAAAGGGAAACTTATTGTGGCCCGGCAAACCACCGAAGCGGCCATCGATTCTCTTTTCGATCCGGTGATCGTAACCGACGCCGAAGGCTTGGTAACAAAACTCAATCCGGCTGCTGAAGAAATCTTTGGGTCGGAAGCCGAGAACGCCGGTAAACACGTTGGCGAGGTGGCGCGCGATGCTCGCATCGCCACTGCTGTTGCAGAGGCTCTGCATTCGCAGCGCGCAGTGGCTGGAGAAGGAAGTTCTTCGGTCCTACCGCTTGCGGTGGCGGGGTTAGAGAGGGCTTTTCGTCTGCGGACAACTCCGATGCACGACAACGAAAAGCACTTGCTGGGAGCTGTTACTTTGCTCGAAGACATTACTCACCTGCGCGAGATTGATCGGCTTAAGTCAGAATTTATTGCCACAGCTTCGCACGAGTTACGGACTCCGCTTACCAGCGTACAGATGGGAGTCCATCTGTTATTGGAAGGAGCAGCGGGGGAATTAAACGACAAGCAGACCGAAGTGCTGGGCGCTTGTCGCGAAGATTGTGAGCGGCTCGATAAACTGATGCGCGATCTTCTCGATCTCTCAAAAATTGAAGCGGGGGAAAGTCAACCGGAACTTCTACCCGTCAAAGTGCGCGAGCTAATAATGGACGAGGTGGAAACTCTGCGCCCGCAAGTGGAAGCCAAAGGCCTTTCGTTTCTGGTCGACATCCCGGTTGATTTGCCGCGAATAATGGCGGATCGCTCACAGGTTGAACGAGTCGTAGCTAACCTCGTGGTGAACGCCATTCGTTACACCAGACAAGGTGAAATCAGAATTAATGCTGAGGCGCGCGGCCACTATGTAGCCGTGTCAGTGTCAGACACGGGCGAAGGGATACCGGCGGAATACCTGTCACACATCTTCGACAAGTTTGTGCAGGTTCCCGGCGCTGCAACCGGTGGCGCTGGTCTGGGGCTGGCGATTTCCCGTCTGATCGTGGAGGCCCACGGCGGTCAGATCAGCGTCCAGTCAAAAGTGGGACATGGTTCGACCTTCACTTTCACCCTGCCGGTGGCTGCTGCGTAATAAGGAGTTTCTAATGCCAGCGCGCGTATTGATTATTGATGATGAAGAGAACATCCGTCAGATGCTGCGTCTGACTTTGGAGACGGCAGAATATGAAGTTGGAGAAGCGGGCGACGGGATGGAAGCGTTTGCGATTCTGGGTGGCGATCCGGCTTGGAACGTCATTTTGCTGGACCAGCGACTGCCAATCATGGAAGGCACGGAAGTTCTGCGCCGGATAATTGTTCTGGCCCCTCAGGCGCGCGTGGTGATGATGACTGCGTTTGCATCCGTCGAACTGGCCGTTCAAGCGATGAAATTAGGTGCGACTGATTTCCTGCGCAAGCCTCTGACTCCAGAGATCGTACGCAACGCAGTGGTAGCGGCGCTGGGTGCAGTTAAAGATCATGAAAAGGCTGATACCAGATCAGTTACGATGAACGGCTTTACAATTCTGTCCTCATTAGATATTGCCAAACAGCCGAACGAGCGACGGTTCATGGTTCGAAGGCCGAATGGTCAGGAACAGGAAGTCGTCGTGGAGATTGCTCCCGAGGCGCGAGACTCGGCCGAACGAATAATGCCGGGAGCGACCATTGACGAGGACCTTTGGACGACTCAGGCAGAAATCTTTCTTAGTGACTTCATTTGGAATGACGGTGATGTTCCGCATAGCGGAAGACTTGTTCTCAGGGGAATTGATCGTAATCTTCTGGAGCAACTGGCGCGACCGAAGGGGAAAAAATGAGCCAACGTATTTTGATCATTGACGATGAAGCGCATGTCCGCCAAATGATGCGGCTTGCTTTGGAGACGTCTGGATATGAAGTGGGCGAGGCCCAGGACGGATCTGAAGGCTTAAAACTCTACGCCGACGGCTCTGGCTGGAATGCTGTAGTGCTGGACCAAAGGATGCCAGGAATGGATGGGCTCGAAACATTGCGAAGATTAAGGGCCCCCAACCCGGGCGCTCGGATTATTATGGCTACGGCTTATGCGTCGATCGAACTTGCGGTTGACGCAATGAAACTTGGTGCGACTGATTTCGTGCGCAAGCCCATGACGCCCGAGGCTCTGCGGAACGCCGTCGCCGCCGCCCTGGCCAGGAAAATAGAACCGGCGCCGGTTGCCAGGGAACCAGTCGCATCAGAACAGGAATCGACATCGCCCGGAGTCGTCAAAACTATTACGTTGAATGGCTTCTCGATTCTGGATGAGGCTGAAGAAAAGTCGCAGGTGCCGAGTGAGCGGCGCTTTGTGGTCGTCGGGCCGGACGAAAATCGACAAGAGGTGTTAGTGCTTATCGATGAAGAGCCCGTGGGATATGTCGAGCGAATGACGCGTAGACGCCTCCCACCGGAAAGTTCGTTCTGGACGGAACAGTCAAGGGACTTGTTGAGTGACTATCTGTGGGACGAAGGCAAGGTTCCGCCAAGCGGAAAACTTACCCTTAAGGACTTCGATCCTGACAAGTTGCCGATCGCCGAGCGGTGGAAAGAAAGCTGAACACTAAACCAGGCAAACGATAGCCCAGCCAGGGTCACGCAAATGCCAGCGAAAGACTTAAAAAAACTCCTGGAACGTATTCACACACGGCTTGACGAAAGCTCGGTCGGCATTAGTCACCTCGTGGGTGATCTCGCGATAGCCGATCTGGCCAATCTGATAAACGAACTAACCTTAGCAGAAGCTGCAACCGTCGTTTCGATGCTCCCGCCGCCTCGGGCTATTGAACTCTTTAACGAACCGATCATGCGCCGCCGGGCTGCGATTCTCGAACAGTCGGAGGCATCGCGTGCGGCGGAAGTCCTCTCAGGACTTTCTGCTGACGAACGTACGGACGTGGTTCAGAAGATGAATCACCACGAGAGGCATCGCATTTTGCCCAAGCTCACTGGCGAGATGCGAAAGGAGTTGGAAGGACTGCTGCAATATCCGCCGCATACCGCCGGCGGCATCATGACCACGGAGTTCGTGCAACTCCAGCCATCGATGACCGTTAGCGACGTACTCAAACACATCCGTTCGGTCGCGCGAGAAAAGGAATCAATCTATGCCTGCTATGTGATGGAACCGGGTAGCGGACACCTCCTCGGAGCTGTTTCGCTGCGCGATTTGGTGATGGCAGAGTTGAACACGCCGGTCACTGAGGTGATGCGTAAGAAGCCGGTCACTGTGAGCGCGCTGGATGATCAAGAAGATGTAGCCAGGAAGATTGGCAAATACAATTTGCTCGCGGTTCCGGTTTTGGAAAAGGACGGCAACGTCGTCGGCTTCGTCACCGTTGACGACGTGGTGGACGTGCTGATCGAAGAAGGAACTGAGGATATCCTGCGCATGGCCGCCGTCGAACCCGGCGCTCTCGATCGGCCATACATGCAGGTCTCGCTGCCGCTCATGATCCGTAAGCGCGCTGGATGGCTCGTCATTCTCTTTCTGGGCGAAATGCTGACGGCCACGGCCATGGGTTTCTTTGAAAAAGAAATAGCCAAGGCTGTCGTGCTTGCGCTCTTCGTTCCGCTCATCATTTCCTCTGGTGGCAATTCCGGTTCACAGGCTTCGACACTCGTGATTCGCGCGCTTGCTTTGGGTGAAGTTACTTTGCACGACTGGTGGCATGTCATGCGCCGCGAGGTTTTTTCGGGCCTGGGATTGGGCCTGATCCTTGGCACGATCGGATTTTTGCGAATCACAGTGTGGTCAGCATTTTCGGATCTTTATGGACCGCACTGGCCGCTGGTGGCTCTTACCGTCGGCATCGCTCTGGTTGGCATCGTATTATGGGGCACGCTGGCAGGATCGATGCTACCCTTTGCGCTACGGCGACTCGGCTTGGACCCGGCAACATCGTCCGCGCCATTCGTGGCCACACTGGTGGATGTAACCGGACTAATAATATATTTCGGTGTTGCCGTCTTGATCTTACGCGGTACGCTTTTATGAACTCGCCTCGAAACAACTCGTCGGGCGTGTTTTAGAAAACGTCCCGCAAACG
>DNNE01000062.1:15063-15214 GCA_003487805.1 Blastocatellia bacterium
GCTAATGCCGCCGAACGAGTGCTCAGCGACTATCTGTGGAATCAGGGTAAGATCCCACCAGCGGGCAAGTTCTCTGAACGAAGTAGATCGGGATCAATACTGATAGCGGAACGGTGGGAGAAGTAGAGCCACGCGCATCTTGCGCGTGATT
>DNNE01000062.1:15535-25332 GCA_003487805.1 Blastocatellia bacterium
GGCGGGACGCCCGTGCCACTCTAATCTTCGGGGACGGTTTTCACCCCAACACTTCGCACGATTCGTTCACGATAACGCCGCGCGTCGGCTTTGATCGTTTCTTCATTGAGGGTAAGCAAGCGACGATCGCGCATCACTACGCGGCCTTCGATGACAACCGTACGCACATCGCCGGATTTCGCCGCATAAACTAAATCAGAATAGATGTTGTAGTAAGGAGTCTGATTCAAATCGTCAAGATCCACGATCGCGATGTCCGCGCGCTTCCCTGCCTCGAGCGAGCCAATTTCTTTTTCCAGGTGCATGGCGCGCGCGCCGCGAATCGTAGCCATCTCGAAAGCCTCTTGAGCCGAAACAACTTTCGGGTCTTTGCTAATTAATTTATGCAGCTTCGCGGCAGTGTCCATCTCTTCCCAAAGATTCAGATCGTTATTCGAAGCTGCGCCGTCGGTGCCTAAACCTACCGGCAAATCTTGCCTTAGCATCTCCGGCACCGGAGCAACTCCGGAAGCAAGTTTCATGTTCGACTGCGGATTGTGAACAATGCCGACGCCAAGCTTCTTTAACAACCCAAGCTCTTCTTCGCTGGGCCAGACAACATGCGCGGCAATCACGCGATTGTTAAGAAACCCGATGCGATTAAGATAATCGATCGGGCTCGCGCCTTTCGCTTTAATGCTGTCATCAACTTCACGTTTCGTTTCTGAAATGTGAGTGACAATCGGCGCGCCAGTGCGATCGGAAAAGGCTCGCACGGCTTTCAAGTGATCCTCGGAAACGGTGTAAGGCGCATGCGGAGCGATCGCCGGAACGATCAGCGAATTCCCTTTCCAGTGCGCGACGAACTTTTCGACGTAGGCCATCGCTTCCGCGTTCGTCTTATTATCGGCGACCGGAAAATCGATGACAGTTTCACCGAGCACCCCGCGCATTCCGGCTTTGTAAGTTTCATCGGCGATCGCATCTTCGAAGTAATACATGTCGCAGTAAGTCGTCGTGCCACTGCGAATCATTTCCGCCAGACCCAGACGCGTCCCCACCCGCACGAAATCTTCCGTAACGTTCTTGGCTTCGGCGGGAAAGATATATTTCGTCAGCCACTCCTGCAGATCGAGGTCGTCAGCGATGCCGCGGAAAAGCGTCATCGGCACGTGCGTGTGGCCGTTGATGAGACCGGGAATGACGACCTTTCCCTGGGCCTCGATCACCTGACGCGCACTATAGTTGAGATCCATCTCGGCCACCGTGGCGACGGCGACGATGCGACCATCCTTAATCGCAATGCCGCCATTTTCGATGACCCGCCGCGAGCCGTCCATGGTCACGACAGTGCCGCCTCTGATGATTAGATCCACTTTGATTTCCGGTCGCTGAGCGAAAGACGATGAAGTCATACCGAGTATAACCAGAAGCACCGAAGTGATGCGTTTTGTCGCCATAGTCGACTTCCCCTGATTAGGGCCGTTACAGAACCGCGAGCGGTAGCGAGCGGGATAAAGGCGCAACCCAAAACTGGTTTTTATCGCGGCCGATAGAGCAATCTCGATCCAGTTGAGTCCTTAACCCGCTCGCTACCGCTCGCGGTTCTGTAACCTGTCTGGTAACAACTAACAGGCTCTATTTCCCTGCCTCTTTCAAGAACCGCGCATCAAACGCTTTCGGCAACAGATGCACAATGTCCACTTCTTCTCTTTGACCGCGAAGATTTGCCAGCGTAATTTTCGCGTGCTTACAGTACTCCCAGATAATCTGCCGGCAGGTACCGCAGGGCGGAGTTAATTGTTCGGTATCTACAACAATGACGAGATCGGTAAAGTCTCGCTCACACTCAGACAGGGCTTTCCAAATCGCGACGCGCTCAGCACAGACCGTCAAGCCATAGCTTGCACTTTCGATGTTGCAACCGGTGAAGACTTTTCCTGCTTCCGTCCGCAGCGCTGCGCCTACCAGGAAATTAGAAAACGGCGCCAGCGAGCACGAGCGCGCTTCGGTAGCGATCCGTATAAGATTCTCAGTTTCGCTCAACTCTGGCCTCCAACTGAATCATATGACCTGGCCAGTCTCTCGCGAATCTTTCCGCTTATCAAATCAATGCTCACAAGATTATGACCACCCTCAGGAATAATTACATCAGCAAATCGTTTCGACGATTCGACAAATTGAATATGCATCGGCCGCACGGTCGCCACGTATTGTTCGATTACTGAATCAAGCGTGCGGCCGCGTTCGGCGATGTCGCGTCGCAGGCGGCGAATAAACCGGATATCGTCCGGCGTATCCACAAAAACCTTGATGTCCATCTGTTCCAGCAGGCGCGGCTCGGCAAAGATCAGGATCCCTTCAACAATCACAATTGGTTTTGGCGAGATGGGCGTCGTATCGGGCAAGCGCGAGTGCGTGCGAAAATCATAGATGGGAAGTTCAACCGGCTCACCCGCGTTCAGCTTCTTGAGATGATTAATCAGCAGCTCGTTATCGACAGCGTCCGGATGATCGAAGTTCGCCGCGTTACGATAATCAAGCGGCATGTCCTTCAAATTGCGATAGTAAAGGTCCTGTTGAATGAAGACGACTTCGTCGGCGCGCACGGATTCCAGTATCCGATTCGCCACTGTTGTCTTGCCTGAGCCGGTGCCGCCACAAATTCCAATGATCATCGTTAGTGATTGTTCTAGTTGTTGGTTTCTGTACTTTGTCCTTAGTGCTTCGATTTCTTATGAACGAACCGCTTCAAAACCAGAGGCTCAAGCTGGATTACACATCAAAGTCCAAAGCCCAAAGTACAAAGACCATCTGCTTAAGCGAGTTTCGCAATAACTCTTCTCAACAATTCCGTAAACTGTTCGCGCACACTCTCGCCGGTTGCGATCACCTGGCTATGATCGACGGGACGATTCGAAACACCCGCGGCCAGATTGGTGATGCAAGAGATTCCGATCACGCGCATGTCCATGTGTCGCGCCACGATTGCTTCGGGAACGGTGCTCATGCCGACGGCGTCTGCTCCCAGGGTTCGGACCATGTGAATCTCAGCGGGCGTTTCGTAACTCGGCCCTGTCAGCGCGGCGTAGACACCTCTGCGCATATCGATGTTCAGAGCTTTGGCTTCTTCAATGACGATGTTCTGCAAATCAGGATCGTAGGTCGAGGTCAGATCAGGAAATCGTGGTCCAAAGCGTTCGTCGTTTCCGCCTATCAAAGGATTCACGCCCATCAGATTGATGTGATCGCTGATCACCATTAAAGAACCCGGCGTAAATTCGGTATTCAACGAGCCCGCCGCGTTCGTCAAAATCAACGTCCGCACACCCAGGGATTTCAGGACTCGGATTGGAAACGTGACGTCTTCGAGCGAGTATCCTTCATAGAAATGAAACCGGCCCTGCATCGCAGCGATGGGAACTTCACCGGCCTTTCCAATCACCAGGCGGCCCGCGTGACCTTCGACGGTCGCCTGCGCAAAACCAGCGATCTCTTTGTACGCCAGCGACGTTGATTCAGTCAGTTCGTCGGCGAATGCGCCCAGGCCGCTGCCCAGAACGATTGCGATCGAGGGTTCCGTCCTCGCATTTGAACGAATCTGTTCCGCGGCGCGTTGCGCGCGGTCGTATAGTGTCGGGGTATCTGCTTCTGACATTTTGGTGTGCACTGAAGACATTACAACAGGAATCTAGTTTCGAGTTCAAGCTTAAGCTTGAAGCAACGCAATTTGGCAAATTGCGCTACAGCTTACCTTTCTTTTTGATAAGCAGTTCCCAGAGCTTTCGGCGCGCGTGACTGGCCGATGAAGCCAGCGAGCACGATGATGGTAAGCACGTAAGGGATCATCTGAATGAATTGGACGGGGATGTCTTCACCTGAGGGCAGCTTGGCCACGCCCTGCATTTGAATCGTCATCGCGTCAGCAAAGCCAAACAACAAACAGGCGAGCATCGTCTGCACCGGGCGCCACTTGCCAAAGATCAAAGCAGCCAAAGCGATAAAGCCGCGGCCCGCAGCCATGTTGCGAGTAAAGAGAGAGGACTGACCTATAGAGAGGTACGCGCCACCGATTCCTGCTAAGGCGCCAGACATGATCACGCCAACATACCGCATTCGATTGACTGCTACGCCGGCTGCGTCGGCGGCTTCGGGATTCTCGCCAACCGCGCGCAGGCGCAAACCGAACGGCGTGCGATACAAGACGTAACGCGTGACGAAAACCACCACGACGGCCAGCAACGAAATGATCGAAACGTCGGTGAAGATTCTCCAGGCAGGCATGAAAGGTACGAAACGAGCGAGTACCGGCAACAGATTCTCTTTCGGAATCTGCGGCGTTGAGCCGGAAGACAAAAACAGCGCGCCGCTCAGTACGGCGGGCAAACCAATGAACAGAATGTTGATGCCCGTTCCGGTGACCACTTGATCAGCTTTGAAGCGAATGCAAGCCAACGCGAGGATGTATGCGACTGATGCGCCGGCAACGATTGCCGCGCCCAGACCCACCCACGGGCTGTGCGCATAGTACGTCACCGAAGCAGCGGTGAATGCTCCGGCTAACAACAAACCTTCGAGGGCAATATTGATGACGCCCGATCTCTCTGAATACAAACCACCCAGCGCCGCCAACACCAGGGGCGTTGCCAGGCGAATTGTCGAGAACAACAGAGATAAGGTAAAGATTTGGCGCATGGTTAACGATTAGAGCTTAGATTTTAGTGCTTAGAATGTCGCCGACCGATCAGACTAAGCTCTAAGCTCTAAACTCTAAGCTCATACCTTCGCTTTCTTCATCAAACCAAACTTCTTCAACGGCCCGCGGAACATCGCTTCCGCGGCCACGAAAATGATCACGATTCCCTGCAACATATCCACGATGTCCTTCGAAACATGAATCGTGTAGGCATCGACGAAGATGCCGCCGCGCAACAGAATCGCGAACAGGATCGCAGCCAGGAAAACGCCCACCGGATGATTGCGCCCCAGCAGTGCGACAGCGATACCCACGAAGCCATAGTTTGCCGAGAAGCCATCGTAGTAACGATGCCGGTAGCCGAGTACTTCGTTGATTCCGACCATGCCGGCCAGGCCTCCTGAAATCGCCATCGCCAAAATGATCTGTTTGCGGATCGAAATGCCACCGTATTCCGCGGCCGACGGATTCGCGCCCGTCGCGCGCATCTCGTAACCCCATTTCGTCTTCCACAGAAATACATAGACCAGAATGCAGGCGATGACCGCGAGAATAAACGCGAAGTTCAGTGGGATTCTCGCCGGCAATCCGGGAATGAATCTGCCGAGGGTCGGCAAGCTTGCATTCGGACTGATCGGCGCGGTTTGCATGATCGCGTCGCCGGGAATCTTGTAATGATATTGAGTGAAGTAGCTGAGCAGCGCCACCGCGATGAAGTTCAACATGATCGTGTTGATGACCTCATGCGAGCCAAACTTCGCTTTGAGGATTCCCGGAATGCCGCCCCAAATTGCACCCGCGACGATCGCGGCGAGGCAACACATCGGAACCAGCAGAATCGCCGGCAGGTGGGCGATCTGCGAGATCACGGTATTGTCAGGAGCCGGCGCGCCGAACTTGAATCCAACCCAGGCGGCCGCAAATGCCGCGACGTAGAGCTGGCCTTCTGCCCCGATATTCAGCAGTCCGCAACGAAACGCCACTGCCACCGCCAGTCCGGTAAAGATCAGAGGTGTCGCATTGAAAAGCGTATAGCCGATTCCGTCGGGCCATGAGAACGCGCTGCCGATTAACAACTTATACGTTTGAAACGGGCTGTCGCCGATAATCCACACGACGATGCCGCCGACGACGAAGGCAGCGAAGACGGCAATCAGTGGAAACAGAATCTCGCGTAAAAGTTTCATGTCAGTTATCCGACCAGGCGGTTTTCAACGCACCGCCGAGGGTCGCGATCCGCTTCAAGTTGGGCGCATCAGTAATCAGTCCAGCGCACTTCACCTGTAATCCCTGTGTCCAGAAAACGACGGCTGGACGTTGCTTCTCTTTCAAACTCTGAGTCAAATCCAGCAGCGCGCGCTCAGCATCCGCAGTCATTAAGCGGCGAGGTAAACCTTCATCAGTCGTGAAAACCAGATATTGCCGCAGCAAATCAGGACTGCCTTGCTTCACCTCATGCAGGTGCGCGGCATCCGGGGCTTCGTTTCCCAAAGACATGTGCAAGAGCACTTTCAAAGCCGCCTGCATCAATATGCTGCCCAGGTCGAAATTCACCGGCATGTCCTTTGGGCGCGGACCAATCAAAACCAGCCCTTCAGGTAATTTCACATCCTCGCTTCGCCACGTCGTGTTTTGCAACGGCGACCCACCGGCGCCACTACCCGCGGAACCGCTCTCTATATCCAATGACCAGGCGCCGTCTTCTCTCGACCCTTGGCTGAGGCGGTAGCGCAACACATTTCCCGAACCAAGCTGCGACAGTTCGTAGCTTTTCTGATACTGCCAACCCTGTGATTGAGCGAGCTGTGCCAAAGCGCTCTCGTTAATCTTTTGCCGCCGTTGTGTAAACCACAGCACGCCGCCAAGCACGGCCAGAATGACGACCACCATGATCAGGGCTTGCATGAAATCTCACCGCCGCCGATTTTCGGGCGGACTCAAGAGCGCGCTCCGCCCGTCATCATCAATCCAATTTCTTCATTACTGGTTTTCTTAGGATCGACTTCACCCGCTACCTTTCCGTTATGCAGCACCAGCAAACGATCCGACAACGAAGTCACTTCTTCCAATTCGGCCGAAACCAAAAGCACAGCGCAACCCGCGTCGCGCATTTCAACGATCTTGCGATGAATGAACTCGATCGCGCCTATATCAACGCCGCGCGTTGGCTGTGACACGAGCAGCAGCTTCGGCGGCAGCTCGAATTCGCGACCGATGATGAGCTTTTGTTGATTGCCGCCCGACAGCGCGCGTGCCGGCAACATCGGGTTCGGTGGTCGCACGTCGAAATCGCGAATCACCTGTTCGGTACGCCGCTGAATTCCTTTTTGATCCAGCATGACGCCCGCAAAACCCACCGCAGGCTTCCGATAATGCACGCCGAGAATCGTATTTTCGGCAAGAGTGAAATCCAGCAACAAACCACGTCGATGACGATCCTCGGGCACGTGCGCGATGCCGAGTTCCTTTCGTTTCCGCGCATCGAGTTGCGTGATGTCCCGACCTTCGAAGGCAATCGTTCCTGAGATGTGTGAGCCGGGAATCAGTCCCGCCAGCGCTTCGATCAGTTCCGTCTGCCCGTTGCCTTCGACTCCGGCGACACCGACAATTTCGCCCGCGCGCAGATCGAAGGAAACGTTATCGACCCGCTTGGATTCACCGCGCCCCATCACCGAAAGATTCTGGACTTTCAAAACCGAGGCACCGGCTTTCGCGTCTGGTTTCTCGACCCGCAACAAGACATCCCGGCCCACCATCAGGCGCGCCAGCTCGGCCGCGTTGGTTTCGCTGGTCTTCAGATCGCCGACGACCTTGCCATCGCGCATCACCGTCACGTTATCCGAAATCGAAAGCACTTCGGACAGCTTATGCGTGATGATGACGATCGTCTTCCCTTGTTCGCGCATGCCGCGCAGGATAGCGAAAAACTCCTCGACCTCCTGTGGAGTCAGCACCGCGGTTGGCTCATCAAGAATCAAAATTTCCGCGTGACGATACAGCGCCTTCAGCAATTCGACTCGCTGTTGTTGCCCGACCGAAAGATTCTCGATGAGAGCGTTGGGATCAACGGTTAGTCTGAACTCATCAGACACTTTGCGAATTTCGTCGGCGGCTTTTTTTAGATCGAGCGAGACTGCGCTGCCCGGCTCCGATCCCAGCACGATATTCTCAGCCACGGTCATCGGCTCGACGAGCATGAAGTGCTGATGGACCATGCCGATGCCGAGCGCGATTGCGTCATGCGGCGTGCGAATCTCGCGCACTTCACCGTCGACCAGAATATCGCCACTGTCAGCGGTGTAAAAACCATAGGCGATGCGCATCGCCGTCGACTTGCCCGCGCCATTCTCACCGACGATTGCGTGAATCGTCCCCGTCGGCACCGTAAAGCTCACGCGATCGTTTGCCTGCACGGCGCCGAAGCGTTTTGATATGTTGCGAAGCTCAAGCATGGACTTTGGACTTTGGACTTTGGTCTTAAGTCGATCAGGCGACGGTCTTCGAAGAGGCAGCAGACTTGGACACTGAGCGCAAATACGCGTTCAATGTCGGAGAAAGCTCGCTAATGATCGATCTAAGTTCACTCGTCTCTTTCGCCGTTAGAAACTTTCGGCGATAGGCTCTCCGAAGCCAGTGCAAGGTCTCATACAGAGAACCTCTCGCTATTCTAAGAAAGCGTCGATAATCCGGATTACTTCCTCTGCCGCTACCTTCAGCTATGTTTGCTCCGATACTATCAGCCGCGCGAACCAATTGTTTACCGACTGTATCCTTAGCGAAACCGTCCCACCGTGAGACCGATTTCCAGATTTGATCGGCAAGTTTCTCTGAGAGCTGGTAGATTCTCAGGTTCTCGAAATTGACCTTTGCCATTCGTTGGTTCTCCATTTGTGCGCCACTCAAACGACACAAAGTCCAAAGACCTAAGGCCGAAGTCCTAAGACCGATCTTATTGCATCATCCTATCCACTACCTTAATTTGCCCGGCTACGATTTTCTTTTTCGCCTCTTCAGCTGCTTGAATAGCTGCGGGCGAAACCAACGCCTGGTTGTTACTGTCTATGACGTAACCGACGCCATCGGTGTCCAGACCGAAGGGCTTGAACCCAGCCTGGAACTTGTGATTAACCACGTCTTTCACGATGTCATACACAGCGTTGTCGACGCGCTTCACCATGCTGGTCAAAACAAATCCCGGCTTCACCATGTTTTGATTTGAATCAACCCCGATCACGAAATGGGTTGCGCGGCCGCTCGAGTCTTTTCCAGCTTGCTCGACGGCGTCGAAAGCGCCAAGGCCCGAATTCCCGGCGGCAGTGAAAATCACGTCAGCACCTTTGTTAATCTGGGCCAGCGCAATCTCTTTTCCTTTACCGGGATTGTTCCACGCCGCGTCAGTGACACCAACGTAGTTCTGAATGACCTGGATGTTGGGATTAGCTGCTTTCGCCCCTTCCTCGTATCCGCCTTCGAATCGATGAATCAAGCCGATGTCCATGCCGCCGATGAAGCCGAGCTTGCCGGTCTTTGAAGTCATGGCCGCGATCATACCGACGAGATAAGAACCTTCGTGCTCTTTGAAAACCAGCGAAGCGACGTTTGATTTTGGAGTCTTGCCATCGTCTTCAAAAATCACGCCATCGATGATCGCGAAATGAATATTGGGATAATCTTTCGCCACAGCTTGCATGATCGGACCTTGCGCAAAGCCGACGCCGATCACCAGATCATAGCCGCGCTCAGCAAAGGCGCGCATCGCCGGCTCGATCGATACCGGATTGCCCGGCTCGACGTCGCGCAAAATGATATCGAGAGCCGGTTTGCCGCAACTCGTTTTGCCGTCGGGAAGCATTCCCGTCTCAGCGCACTTCACTCCGGTCCAGGCGGCGGCATTGAAGGAGCGATCGTCTTTACCGCCGATGTCAAAGACGATGCCGACGTGAATCTTGGATCTGTCATCGGCGCCATAAAGCCCGCGGTTGCAGGCCTGGCCGGCGAAGATGAGGGAAGATAAAACGATTAGTGTAAGCAGAACTCGCAACTTCATTTTTGTTGCCTTGTTCCCTCTCCCAAAGGGAGAGGGAGAAAAACCCAAAGCGCCGTCAAGCCGGCGCACTCCAAA
>DNNE01000062.1:25632-37956 GCA_003487805.1 Blastocatellia bacterium
CGTCAAGCCGGCGCACTCCAAAACCCCTGTTACGACTGGAGCGCAAGCGTCCTCGCTTGCATCTTAATTCAGAGCAGCAACCGGGACGGTTGCGCTCCAGTCTCCAAACCAATTACTCGATCACTTCCTTAATTAATGACTGCAATTCCGCTGGACGTTCGTTCCCGATATCGTACGCGGCCGAGATTCGCTTCGCGGCCCGTTGGCCTCGCTCAACATCTGCTGAAAAGACTGTTCCGAACGGATCTCCCGGTTGAACGGGATCGCCTATCTTGACGTTCGCGATAAATCCTACGGACGGATCGATTTGATCTTCGATGCGCACGCGCCCGCCGCCGGCTTCGGCAATCGCATTTCCGATCTCTTCCGTGTCGACTTTGATGACAAAACCGGGGCGCGGGGATTCTACCTTAAACGAGTTCTCTGTCAACGGCAGAATCTTCGCGGGTTCGTCGCAGACGCGCGGGTCGCCGCCTTGCGCTTCGACATTCGCGCGGAAACATTCCAACGCGGCGCCAGATTCGTAAACGCGCTTTATCCGATCGCGGGCCGCATCGATAGCCGGCTCGAGTTCCACCAGCATCACCATGCGGGCAGCCAGTTCAATTGAGAGATCGAGCACCGGCCGCGCACCTTCTTTGATTTCGCCGCGCAATAGTTCGATGCATTCCAGCACCTCGACCGAATTCCCGACCGCCTGGCCCAACGGTTGGTTCATGTCCGTGATCAGCGCCTGCGATCGCACCCCGAGCGCGTTACCGGTCTTAACGAGCGCACGGGCCAATTCCCTTGCTCGATCGTGTTCGCGCATGAACGCGCCTGATCCAGTCTTGACGTCGATGACCATTGCGTCCAAACCGGCCGCGCCTTTCTTGGAAATGATCGACGCTACGATCAAAGGAATAGCTTCGACCGTCGCAGTCGAGTCTCGCAGCGCATAAAGCTTGCGATCGGCCGGCGCGATCTCGGCAGTCTGTCCATTCATCGCAAAACCACATCGATCGAGCACGGCGCGAAATTCTTTGAGCGAGAGATTGACTCGATAGCCGGGAATCGATTCCAGTTTATCAAGCGTGCCGCCCGTATGGCCCAGGCCGCGCCCGGAAATCATCGGCACGCAAATGCCGGCGGCCGCCGCCAGCGGCGCAATCAATAAAGAAGTCTTGTCGCCCACACCACCGGTCGAATGTTTGTCGGCTTTTGGTTTGGGAATGTCTGAGAAGTCGAGAATATCTCCGGAATGCAGCATCGAATTCGTCAATGCTGACTGTTCGGCATCAGTCATGCCGTTCAGAAAGATCGCCATCAGTAGCGCAGTGCTTTGATAATCGGCAACCTCGCCGCTGGTCACGCCGCGAACAAAGAACTCGATTTCTTCGCGCGACAGTTCTGCGCCGTCACGTTTTTTTCTGATGATGTCCTGTGGTCTCAATTCGTTATCTTGTCGGCCACTGCCGTTTGATGTAACGAAGGTCTCCGCGAGGTTTCGCTCCCGTAGGAGCGAAATGTTTATAGTACCGCCGCCAATAAAAACCAAGCTCCTTTAGGAGCGAGATTCGACTGGCCAGGGAATCCTCAACCGTCGTGACTATATAGCGCTCCTAAAGGAGCTGTTCATTCTTTTCTTGCTCGGGAGCTATAAACATTCGGCCCCTACGGGGCTGATAGCAGACGCATTCCAAACATTGAGCAGCCCTGGTCGCCAATTCAGCCTTGCGTCAGCAACACAATTGCCTGCGCTGTAACAGCCTCGCTGCGGCCTACAGCATCGAGTCTTTCGCCGGTCTTGGCTTTTACGCTGACACAGGCAATCTCGACATTCAGAGCCTTAGCCAGATTCTCGCGCATCGCCTCGATGTGCTCGCGCAGTTTTGGACGTTCAAGCATAACGTTACAGTCAACGTTGGCAATCTCGAATCCGCGTTCGTGGGCCAGCCACACGACGCGTCCGAGCAATTCCATGCTGTTAACGTCTTTCCACTGGGCATCAGTATCGGGAAAATGAAGACCGAGATCGCCTTCACACAGGGCGCCAAGAATCGCGTCGGCGATTGCATGCGTCAACGCGTCGCCATCTGAATGGCCATCGCTACCGCGATCGAACGGGATCACAACTCCGCCGAGGACGAGTGGTCGCGATTCGACCAGGCGATGTGTGTCGTGTCCGATGCCAATGCGAAACATGGTCTTAGAGCTTAGTTCTTAGGGCTTAGGGCTTGTTTGTTTAGAGCTGCGCTAAGCTCTAAATTCTAAGCTCTAATCAGTCTGACTTCTTCAGCAGTGCTTCAGCCAACGCAAGATCTTCCTGCGTCGTAATCTTAATATTTCTCGCGCTGCCTGAGATCGCGACAACATTCACGCCGAGTCGCTCGACCAGAAAACTATCATCGGTCACTTCGATTCCCGAAGCTT
Source organism: Blastocatellia bacterium (assembly GCA_003487805.1). Lineage (GTDB taxonomy): Bacteria > Acidobacteriota > Blastocatellia > Pyrinomonadales > Pyrinomonadaceae > UBA11740. The sequence continues at coordinate 28,045 of DNNE01000062.1, forward strand.
CAATTTCCGCCAGGCCTTCGTAGGCGCGTTTAAGCAGGTCAAGTCGGAAACATTGCGGTGTCAGCGCCCGCTGCAATCTATCTCGCGGCAAAGTTCGCGTGATTCTATTGTTCTCGATCTCCTTGATCGTGTCGCCAACGGGAGCAACCAAAACGGCCGCGCCGTTAGCGGCCGCGGCAATCACGACCCGATCAATCTCGTCCGCCGTCACGAGCGGCCGAACGCCGTCGTGAACCGCAACCACCTCGGCCTCTTCAATCGCGGCCAGTCCCTTTTGCACTGACTGCGCGCGGGTTTCACCACCGGCCACGACGCGGGCAACTTTCTTCAAATCAAATCTGTCCGGCAAAGACTGAAAGGCCGCCATTTCTGCGGGCGGCAGGACAATGACGACGGAATCAATCTGCTTACAACGCTCAAACTGTCTGAGCGTGTGAACGATGATGGGGATGGCGTTTAGCTCGAGGAATTGCTTGGGCCGGTCGCCGCCGAAACGAATGCCTTTTCCACCGGCGACAACGATCGCGACGTTCATTCGTTTTAGGCTTCGGTGTCGCTAATGCGCGTCAGCGAGGGGGCCGTCTTCACTTCACGCAGAGGACGGCGCGTTCGTTCACCGTTGCCGCCGTTCTCAGTTTCGTCGCAGATTTTTCCAAAAATCATTTTACCGGCCGTAGTTTGCAGCACGCTCGTGACCGCGATATCGGCGTTCTTACCAATCAAGCGGCGCGCGTTATCAACTACCACCATGGTGCCGTCATCGAGGTAGGCTACACCCTGGTTGTATTCCTTCCCCTCTTTGAGAATGAAAACCCGCATTGCCTCGCCGGGCAGCACCACCGGCTTGAGCGCGTTGGCGAGCTCATTGATGTTCAGCACATTGACGCCGCGAAGCTGAGCCACTTTATTCAGATTGAAATCATTCGTGACAATCACGGCGTCGCCCATCTGCTTTCCTAACTCAATCAATTTCAAGTCGACTTCGCGCACTGACGGAAAATCAGTTTCGACAATTTGAATGTCGAGCGAAGCGTTGTTCTGCAAACGATTCAACATGTCGAGGCCGCGCCGGCCGCGCTGGCGTTTCGACGAGTCCGGAGAGTCGGCAACCTGTTGCAGTTCGCGCAGGATGAATTGCGGGACGATCAGCGTGCCGGTCAGAAATCCCGTTTCGGCAACGTCGGCTATTCGTCCATCGATGATGACTGATGTATCCAGGATCTTCAGATCGCGGCGCGCGGCTTTGTCGCTGAAGATGCCGCCCAACGCGGACAGTTCCAGGTAATCACCTTTCGCCGCGCCGACCATCAATCCCACATAAGCCATGAAGAAAGTCAGCGAGAGAGTCAGGAAGGTCTTGGTTGTTGGAGGTACCGCAAGCGATTCCTGACTGCTGATCAGTGAACCAATCAAATAAGCGCCGACGATTCCCAGAATCGACCCAACCGCGGCGCCGATCAATGTCTTGAGAGACGATCGGCGAATACGCACCTCGAAAAAGATGATAGCCACTGCGATAACTCCGGCAGCGGCCGTGGAAATCATGCGATGGCCCGGAATGGGATGCAGCACATAGCCTGCTGCCAGCAGAATTGCTGTAAAAACAAGCCTTATGAGGACGACATCAAAGCGCATAATGGGCGCATTCTAGCACGCATCCGATTAGCCGTCACCGCTTTTGATCGTAGGGCAAACTTTGGCTGGCGGCGGACTTTAGGGAGTGAAGTCAGTACCGGGAGCAATAGCGACCGAGTAACAATTTCCAGCAATGTCGATCCTCGCAGTCCGTTGCGACCCGGCTGGTTTTGCTGCTTCGCAAAAGTCGCCTATGATGCAATGAATCTATCCAAAGGGAAAACAAAGAAATGAGCGACCGCAAATACCGACAGCGCGGATACATGGACCATGGCGGTCAGCAGGAACAAAGATCCAGGCCCCAAACCAAGCCGCAAGCCAAACCGCAGGAACGCGAAGGCCCGCGTTCACCGAAAATGATGGCCTTTGGCCAGAAAGTGAAGTGCGCAGCGTGCGGGGCGACAGTTCAGGCAAACATCGCGATTGATAGCAGCTGCCCAAAGTGTAACGCCGATCTGCACACCTGCCGGCAGTGCACGTCCTTCGATCCGGGCGCGCACTTCGAATGCCGCAAACCGATCACCGCCAAGATCGCGAACAAAGGCGCCCGGAACGATTGCGAGCTGTTCGCGGCCCGCACCGTCGTCGAGCGCGAGACTTCCTCAGGCAAACCGACCGACGCCAAGCAGGCGTTTGCGAATCTATTTAAGAAGTAATAACTGACTGGAGCGCAACCGTCCCGGTTGCCGTTTTCATTCCAGGTAGTGCAAAGCGAGGACGCTTGCGCTCCAGTCGCGCACCCAGCTTACGGCTTCACCACGATCGCCGGAATGTTCTGGTCCTTCACCAACTGATTGAATGCCGGCACGTCGGTCTTCATGATCTGTGAAAGCTTCTGAAGCTGCGCGTTGATTTGGGCCGTTAATTCTTCATAGACAGCGAAGGACTGATCGTTTGGCGGTGTTTCTGATCGGGCTACCACGCCCAGCAGCGCCGCCAATTTGTTATTGAGCCGGATCGGAAAGTTAAGAGGATCCTGACTGCTCTGGTTCTTCGTTTGATACAGGGCCTCTTCAACCTCAGTCAGTTTCTTAGTCAAAGCATTGCCCGCATCCACAATCGGTCTTGACTGTGGCCCAACCCGTTTCACCAAATCATCGATCTGCTTCTTCACGTCGCGAATCTGAATAATCGCGTTGTGCGTCTCACTCAACTTGTCGCGAATCTTCAAAGACAGATCGAGTTGCTTCGCATACTCAGCCGCCGTCGTCGTCAAACGCGGATCGGGTTTGACGTCAAACGTTTGAGTCAATGTTTGTCCGTCAAAGGTCAGCTTCACTTGATACGTCCCCGGCACCACGCGCGGGCCGCTGGTCTGACCGGACCACAAAATCATGCCCGGAAAACGGGTCGCGTCCGGATAACGCATGTCCCAGACAAAGCGGTTCAGGCCCACGTCAGTCGTGCCGCGCGCCGGTGCGCCGCCGCCGAAGAATCCTTCATCGCCGCCCGCGGGCTGCTGCTGCTCGCCTTGCGCACCCGCCTGGCCACCACCACCTCCTCCTCTGGGCAGTCTGGTAGTGAACTTGTTGATCGACTTGCCGCCGCCGTCCACGAACTCGAGCACGAGATCAGTTGTGGGTTTGGCTTTCAGCGAATAGTAAACGACGACTCCGCCGGCCGGATTCTTTCCAATCGTCGCAGTTGGCGGCAGATTGAAGCCGCCGCCGCCCGGCATGCGGTAGGCTTCCTTGGGCTTGAACAGATGAGTGTCACTCGTGGCTTTGAATCCGCCCGCGTCCATCATCTGATGCAGCGCCGGCAGATCGTCGAAGATCCAGAACGAGCGTCCCTGCGTCGCCGCCACCAACTCTTTCTCGCGTTTTTGAATTGCCAGATCAGCAACCGGAGTCACCGGGAGATTGAATTGCATTGATTGCCAATTCGCACCATCGTCAAACGAGATATAGATGCCGGTTTCGGTTCCCGCATAGAGCAAGCCTCGCTTGTTCGGATCTTCGCGAATCACGCGCGTGAAAGCCCCGTCGGGAATGCCGTTCGTAATTTTCTTCCAGGTCTTGCCATAGTCACTCGTCTTATAAAGATAGGGTTTGTAGTCGTCGTACTTGTACATAGTCGCCGCCACGTATGCCGTGCCCGCGTCGAAGGGCGAGGCATCCAGCGAGTTAATCTGGATCCATTCCGGCATGATGTCTTTTGACGGTGTGACATTCGCCCAGTTCTTGCCGCCATCGCGGGTAAGGTAGACGACGCCGTCGTCGGCACCGCTCCAAATCGTCCCCGCGGTCACCGGCGATTCCATCACCGTGAAAATCGTGTCGTAGTACTCAATGCTGGTGTTGTCTTTGGTGATTGGACCACCCGATGATCCCTGCTTTGATTTGTCGTTGCGGGTGAGATCGGGACTGATTACTTCCCAGCTCTGCCCCTCGTTTGTAGACTTGAAAAGGACATTCGCACCGCAATACATCGTGCCTGGATCGTGGGGCGAGAACACGATCGGGAAGTTCCATTGGAAGCGATACTTGATGTCGCCGGCGCCCCAGCCCATCGGATTGTTCGGATAGGGATTCACGTCCCGCAATTGACCTGTGCGATGATCATAGCGAGTAATCAACCCGTCATACGATCCGGCGAAGATGATTTCAGAATCTTTTGGCGACGGCTGAATCCAGCCTGACTCGCCGCCGCCCACATCAAACCAATCACTGGTGGTGATGCCTCCTTCAACAGTGCGACTGGCGATGCGCACGGTTGAGTTGTCCTGCTGCGCGCCATAGATGTGATACGGAAAATCGTTATCGAGGGCGACTCGATAGAACTGGGCCGTCGGCTGATCCTGTTCGCTCCAACTGCGGCCGCCGTTGAACGAAACATTCGCACCGCCGTCGTTGCTTTCAATCATGCGGTTTGGATCGTCGGGCGCAATCCATAAATCGTGATTGTCGCCATGCGGTACCCCAATCCCGCTGAAGGTCCGCCCGCCGTCATTTGATCTATAGAAGCCGGTGTTCAGCACATAGACTTCATCTGCATTTTTTGGATCAGCATAAATGCGCGTGTAGTACCACGCGCGCTGACGCAGGTTTCTTTGTTCATTCGTCCTGGTCCAGGTGCGGCCGCCGTTGTCAGATCGAAATACACCGCCGTCTTCCGCTTCGATGATGGCCCACAGACGATCGGGATTTGCCGGAGAGACTGTTATCCCGACAATTCCGATCGTGCCGCGCGGCAATCCGGGACTGCGAGTTATCTCAGTCCAGTTATCGCCGCCATCAATTGATTTGAAGATGCCGCTGCCCGCACCCCCGCTCTCCAGTGTCCAGGGCTTGCGATATACTTCCCAAAATCCAGCGTACAAAACATTCGGATTCGTCGGATCGATAACAAGATCGCAAGCGCCCGCTTTGTCACTGCGAAATAGAATCTTCTGCCAGGTCTTGCCGCCGTCTTTTGATCTAAAGACACCGCGATCGGTATTGGGCGCCCACACATGTCCCTGGGCCGCGACGTAAACGATGTCGGGGTTCTTTGGGTGAACGCGAATGCGCGAGATCTGCCGTGTGTCTTCGAGCCCGACGTGCTTCCATGTCTTGCCGCCATCAGTCGATTTGTAAACTCCGTCGCCATGTGAGACGTTGCCGCGAATCGGCGACTCGCCCATGCCCACGTAAATCGTGTTTGTGTCAGAGTCAGACAAACCGATCGCGCCAACTGACGCGGTGCCGAAAACCGAGCCGTCAGTAATCGGCTCCCAGTTGATGCCCCCGTCACTCGTCTTCCAGACGCCGCCGCCAACACCGCCAAAGTAAAAGACCATTGGCTGTGAAGCGACGCCGGCAACCGCGGTCGATCGCCCCCCGCGAAATGGACCAATCTGTCGCCATTGCAGAACCTTTAATGAGTCATTGGGATTGGTGGCAGGCGTTGTACCCGCTGCTTGCCGGCGTTGGCCGGTCGTGGCGATCGCGCCGAGCGCGAAGGCCAGTGCAATTACAATCGCAGACAGAAAAGACGCACGTGAACGCGTGAACATATGATTGGGCTCCTCCAGATTTCGGTGTCACAAAAACGATGCTGTTGGTATTTCTAAAAGCGGTGAGCGCGCATGCTATCACCAACACTCGGCGAAAAGGAATTGAAAAGTTTGGGCGGTAGCGCTCAAAACCGAACCTTCGTGTGTTTTCGTGATTTCTGGTTCGGGTGATTTCGTGGTTTGGTTCTCGTTGATTCATCTGCAAAAGCACACCACGAAGAAACACGAACACTAAACCAATCCACACGAAGGCGCGTGAATGAAAATGATCACGATGCTTCGTCACTACACACGCCTTTGCCGCACGATTGATTCACGAAGCAGGTTCAGCTTTGGTAACTTACGTGTTACCTTGACGCCGCTATCGGCTCGCATTCGCAATGACTAATGAATCGTCAATAGCTGCAGCTCAGAATGGCTTCTTCGGGAAACTTCTGAAGCCGTTCCGCCCGGCGCCACCCGCTGAAGTTCAATTCACTGATCCTCAAGTCGTCACGCCCAAATATCGTTACTGGCAAAAACGCGTGCTGTTCTCGTCGATCGTCGGCTACGCGACTTTCTATTTTGTGCGGGCTAATCTCCCGTTGGCGATGCCGCTGATGGAACGCAATCTCGGCATTCACAAACAGCAGCTGGGTTTGTTTCTCACCCTGCATGGAGTCCTGTACGGAGTATCGAAATTCGCCAACGGCTTTCTTGGCGATCGCGCGAATGCCCGGGCGTTCATGGCTTTTGGCCTGGGTGCTTCGGCGCTGATGAATGTGCTGTTCGGTTTCAATTCCGCGGTCATTACCCTGGGATTGATCTGGATGGCCAACGGGTGGTTTCAGGGCATGGGCTTTCCGCCGTGCGCGCGTCTGCTGACAAATTGGTTTTCACCAAAGCAGTTGGCCAGCCGCATGTCGATCTGGAACACCTCGCACCAGATTGGCGGCGGACTGGTCGCCGCTCTTTGCGGATATCTGGTGGTGATTAATTGGCGGCTCGCCTTTTTCGTTCCGGCCGCGATCGCTTTCGGTATCGTTATCTTCATCTGGTTTACTCTTCCCGACACACCGCCGTCTGTCGGTTTGCCAGAAGTTGCCGGCACGGAGAGTCATTCACAGCAGTACAAATCGCGCGCTGAGTTCCGTCGCTTCGTCATCGATCGAGTCTTTCGCAACAAGTACATCTGGATCGTTTCGCTGGCGAACTTTTTCGTTTATACCATCCGCTATGCCGTCTTTAATTGGGGCCCGACGATCTTGCTGGAGACAAAGCATGTCAAGATCACTCATGCGGGGTGGATGCTCGCCGCGTTCGAGGTCAGCGGCGCGCTGGGGGCGATCTCCGGCGGCTGGATTACGGACCGGTACCTGGGCGGGCGGGCCGTGCGCGTCTGCGTCGTTTACATGGCGCTGGCGGGCGTCGCGCTCTTCGCATTCTGGAAACTTCCCCTGCAATCTGAATTGATGACGACCGGATTGCTGGGCGCCGCCGGCTTCTTCGTTTACGGCCCACAATGCCTGCTGGCGGTCGCGGCGGCGAACCTGGCGACCAAGAGAGCTGCCGCTACCGCGATCGGATTGACCAGCATCTTCGGCTATGCGAGCACGGTGCTTTCCGGTTGGGGACTGGGCGCGCTGGTCCAGCGCTATGACTGGAACGTCGGCTTTGCAGGACTAATTATCGCCGCCGTGATCGGTACGCTGCTGTTCATCGCAGCCTGGCCGGCGAAGGCGGATGGATATGATGTATCAGAAGCCCGACCGTGAGGGAGGGCAACGCTGGAGAGAGATAAGCCGCGGATGAACGCGGATTACGCTGATAAGAACGAACGAGCAGCTCTGTTTGCTCTGATCCGCGTTTATCCGCGTAAATCTGCGGCTAATTTATTCCGGTAATTCCGTGCTGAGCGCACCGTAGGTTGCCCTCCCTCACGGTCGGGCTTCTGACACCATCACCGTTTAAGACCGCGATCGCGTTCGCGATCCGCATCGGACAAACGCTCCGACGGAGGCACAGCAACGAACGGTTTGAAATCAGGCTTATCCGTGAATACTCCAAACATCGGCACCGCCATCGAATCCGTAAGATTCAACGGCTTCAGCCCCAACAACAATTCAATCGTGCGTAACATGCTGAGCTGATCGTAACGATCGTTTACCACCGCATTACGCTTCACGTATGGCCCCGCCGCAAATGCGATCGAGCGCGTCGCGTCAACGTGATCGGGCCCGTTCTGCGCGTCGTCCTCTTCTACAAGAATCACCGACTGCTTCCAGATCGGACTGCGCGCAATCGTTTCGATCACGCGGCCCAGCGCGGTGTCGTTCTGCGCAAGGAATTGATAGGCATCGAGGATTTTCTTGCTGCCGCCGTCGGTATGATCGTTCGGCAGCCAGATGTAATGCAGTTGCGCGATGTGCCCGAGTCTTACCTGCGTCTCGAAATCTTTTTTCCATTCACGCACGCGATCCAGATCCGAAGTTTTCAAGTCCCACGAGCGGAAGCTGAATGGATAATGATAAAGATAATCAGCGAACCGCCGCCGCAGGCGTTCGTCTCGCTTGATGGTCAACGCCAGGCTGTTATCGCCCGTCAGGAATTCAGAAAGCCTACCGGTAAATTCCGCGTCTCCAAGCAATTCGTAAGCGTGCTCGCGCGTGTCGGCGCGTCCCGTGTAAGGCAGCGCGAGCTCATTGAATTCAGTTCCCCGATCTTCGCCGGCGGCGGCCAGGTCAACTACCTTGGCATAAAACTTTTTGGATAACTCGCCCTCCGGCCCATAGAGTTCAGTGAAAATCTTGTAAGCTCGGCTGAATAAGAAATAGTTCTCGCCATAGATCCGATAATCCACTTGCTTCTCGTCGAGGCGATCCCAAATGTAGGCCGGCGAAAGCATCGCCGGCACCATGCCATAGGGATAACCGCCGCTCGTGCACGGTACCTTAGGCGTCGCGCACGGATTGTTCTTCGCGTTCCAGCGATACGAATAAGTCAGGTTGCCCATCCACTCGACGAACGGGCTGACATAGCCGCTGGTGGTGAAGCTATGGCCCAGCACGCTGATCTCGCCGTTGCAGAAAAAATTATCGAGCGTCACGTACTCATCGGCGAGCTGGTGATGAATCGGCGTGACTGAGCGGCCGAAAAGCGTCAGTTTTGGATCGCCGTTTCCCCGGCCGAGATCGCCAAGCACCTGATCATAAGTTCGATTCTCTTTAATAATGTAGAAGACATATTTTATGGGCAGATTGAACCCCGATTTCGGGGTGAACAGCGGCCCGCTGCGATTCACCGCAGTGGTCCAGGCACTGAGATTCTTCTGAACATCACTTCGCGGAATGATCGACACGGCGCCTTTCAGCAAAGTGAGAACATAATCACCGACGCGACTTGAACCGGCGCCCGGCGGCCCTTTCGGATTGGGATGACGCGCGCGAATGCCCTTGGCGCTGAGCACCAGCAGATGATTCGCATCTACCAACACTTTAGTCGGATACCAACCGGTCGGAATCAGACCAACTTCCCTGTTGAGTCTGCGATCGATAACCGCGACCGAATTCGTATTTCCCAACGTCACAAAGAGACGATTGCCATCAAGCGTGCAAGACGTCGGCGACGCACCAAAGCGATTCCCTCTTTGCGCCACGGTGATAGTTGAGGTCACCCTCTCGGTTTGCGTATCAATCACTGACAGCGAATCGGCGCCGGTATTAACTATGTAGAGCCTGCGGCCGTCGGTGCAGGATTCCTGCGGCGTGCGACCGACAGCAATACTTTTTGTCAGTTTCAGATCGCGATCAAAGACGAAAACTTTATTTTCACCCAACACCGTGACGAAAAGTTTGCCGTTCAAAAAACGAACCGTGTACGGGTAGTAGCCGGCTTTGATTTCGTGCTCGACCTGGCCACTGCTGGTATTGAGCATTCCCATGCCCCCGCCAACAAATCCACCCGTGCCATCCTTCTGCGTGGCCATGTAACCGACCGCGAGATGCTGTGAATCTACGGGAGCAAGTCCGCCCACAAAACCGCCGACTTTGTATTCGCGAACCACTTCAAAATTCTTGTCGACGCGATACACTTTCTGATCAAAGCCGCCGCTAATGTAGAGATCGCCATCGAGCGCCACGACCGCACTCGGAAACAGCGAATTCAATCTGAGAGTCTTGATTACCTGGGCCGTCTGCGGATCGACGATCGAAACTTCCTGAGGCTCCTGGTAGTAGTATCCCGTGTTAAGCACGACCAGCTTGCCCGCAAATTGGACCATCTCGTACGGCAGGGGGGGGGGG
>DNNE01000062.1:38272-54716 GCA_003487805.1 Blastocatellia bacterium
CGGCCGACTTCGACTTGAGTGCCGGCAGGGGTAATGCGCCAGCCGGTCGGCAACTCGACTTCGGCCGTTTGCGTTGCCCTGGACGTACGCTGCGCATCTTTGATGTACGAGAGAATTGATTCGTAAGGCGTGTTCTTCGCGAATTCCCAAAGCTCGCGATTCATGTCCTCTTCATCGTCGGGATCGTCGACGCGGCGCTGTTTTTCGCCTGACTGCGCCGGGTTAGGAGACGATTGATTGGCAGGTTTCGGTTGACGCTTCTGTTGATCCTCACGCTCCTCTCGTTCTTCTCGCCGCTCATCACGTTCGCGTGGCTTCGATTTCTGAGCGACACCCTGGAAAGAGATCGCGAAGAAAAGAGCGACGGCTAACAGCGGTATCACTCGACGTCTGGGGTTCATCATCATCGGAAAGGATCTAATCGTCAGAATAATTCGCTCAACGCTTCATCTACAGAGCGCACACCAACAACTCGCAATCCAAGCAGCTTCTCCAGGCCCGTTGTGTTCGACGAAGGCATGACGATCTTCTTGAATCCCAATGCCTGGGCTTCGCGCGCGCGCACCGATGCCTGGGTTGCGCCGCGCACTTCGCCGGTCAGTCCGACTTCTCCGAACACCGCCGTGTGCGCGTCGATCGGTTGATTGCGAAAGCTGGAAGCAATCGCGGTAACCAGGCCGAGATCGACCGCCGGCTCATCAACGTCGAGCCCGCCCGCAATGTTTACAAAAACGTCATCGCCCAGAAGCTGCAAGCCGGCGCGTTTCTCGAGCATCGCGATCATCAAGGCGACCCGATTCTGATCGACTCCCTGCGTCATGCGTCGTCCGGTGCCGTACTTTGAACTCGAAACCAGCGCTTGAATTTCCACCAGCACCGGGCGCGTGCCTTCCATGCAGGCGGTTACTACCGAACCGGCAGCATCGGCGGGCCGTTCCGCCAAAAACATCTGCGATGGATTTGCGACCGCGGTTAATCCTGAATTCGTCATTTCGAAAACACCGACTTCGTTCGCGGCGCCAAAACGATTCTTAGTCGCACGCACGATGCGATGATTGTGATGGCGCTCGCCTTCGAAATACAGAACCGTGTCGACGATGTGTTCCAAAGCGCGCGGACCGGCTATCGATCCTTCTTTTGTGACGTGGCCGATTAGGAACACAGGCACGCCTCGGGTCTTGGCCAGCAGCAGAAACTGTGCGGCGACTTCGCGAATCTGCGAAATCGATCCGGGCGCTGATTCGATCTCAGAAGAGCATGTCGTCTGAATTGAATCGACGATGATCGCGGCTGGCTTGATGCGATCAACTTCACGCAAAATATTTTCCAGGTTGGTTTCGGGAAGCAGCAGAAGGTTGGGAGCTGCGATCCTCAGGCGTTCGCCGCGCAACTTAATCTGTCGCTCGGATTCCTCGCCGGATATATAAAGGACAGTGGCGCCAGTCCCGCTTAATTTATCAGCGACCTGTAACAGTAACGTACTCTTGCCGATCCCCGGATCGCCGCCCAGCAGAACCAGCGTGCCGGGCACAATTCCTCCGCCAAGCACTCGATCAAATTCAGTTACGCCGGAGGAAATTCGCTTATCATCCTGCGACTCGATCTCGGTGTACGCGATCGCTTTGGCTTCGCGCACACGAAATCCATTGCGGCCCGCGCCCTTCTTCGTGGTGACGACGCGCTCTTCCACGAGCGAGTTCCACTCTCCGCACTCGGGACACTTGCCCAGCCACTTGCGCGATTCGTAGCCGCAGTTTTGGCAGAGGAAGACTGTGTTGGCTTGTTTAGGCAAAGTTTTCTCTGTGACCTCTGTGGTTAATAATCGCCGCCGAAGATTTGAACCACAGAGGACACAGAGAACTACAACAACGCTTTCACGTTCTCCGTCGGTCGTCCCAGCACTGCGCGATCCCCGCGCTCAACGATTGGTCGCTGCATGAGATCAGGGTGCTTCACCATCAGCGAGATAATCTCGTCATCGGTCAGTTCTTTTTTCCCCAGCCCGAGTTCCCGATAGATCGACTCGCTGGTGCGCAGCAGCTCACGCGGCTTGATTCCCATCTTCTTGATCAACTCGCGCAGCTGTTTCTCGCTCAACGGTTCGAGATAATAATTGACCTGTGTGAAATCGATGTTACTGTCGCGGAGAAATCGATCCATCTCGCGACATTTGGTGCAGGTTGGTTTTTCGTAAACGGTGATCGTGTCTGACATTGAAATGGATTTTAGAGTTTAGTTTTTGGGGCTTAGTTTTTAGAGCTTAGAGGCCAGTCGGAGGCGACGATCTAAGCCCTAAGCTCTAATCCCTAAGCTCGCCGTCTTATGGAAATATTCCCCTCACCCGCGTCGCTTCGGCCACGCGATCGATAGCCAGGATGTAAGCGCCGGTCCGCATGTCCGTGCCATAACGATTCGCGGTTTGATAGACCTTGTGAAACGCATCGCTCATCGTGTCTTCGAGTGTTTGATTGATGCGCTTCTCGCTCCAGAAGAACGAATACTGATCCTGCACCCACTCGTAATAACTGACCGTCACGCCGCCGGCGTTCGCGAGAATGTCGGGAATTAACATCACTCCCCGATCTTCAAACACGCGATCCGAGGCCGGAGTGGTTGGTCCATTCGCGAGTTCCGCTATGATCTTTGCCTTCACATTGCCGACGTTCGCCGTTGTGATGCTGTTCTCAAGAGCCGAAGGACACAAGATGTCGCACTCAACTTCGAGCACATCGTTCGGCGCGATCTCTTTCACTCCCTTTAGACCGTAAAGCGCGCCCGTCTCTTCTTTATGTTTAAGCGCGGCCTGAACATCCAAACCATTTTCGTTGTAGACACCGCTTTTCGAATCGCAGGCAGCGACGACGCGCGCGCCGTCTTCGGCGACCAGACGCGTGATGATCGAGCCGGCGTTGCCAAACCCCTGCACCGCCACGCGCGAGTCTTTCAACTTGATTCCTTTCACCGCACAGGCCTCGCGTAGAGCGTAAAGCGCGCCGCGCGCAGTTGCTTCGTGACGTCCCTGGGATCCGCCGAGCGACAGAGGCTTGCCGGTTACCACTCCCAGCTCAGTGTGGCCGTGCACCATGGAAATCGTGTCCATGATCCAGGCCATCGTCTGCGAATCGGTGTAGACGTCAGGCGCGGGAATGTCTCGATCCGGCCCGATGATCGGAGCAATTTCAAAAGCATATCTTCGCGTCAATCGCTCGAGCTCATTCTTTGACATGCTCTTCGGATCGCAAACGACGCCGCCTTTTCCTCCGCCGTACGGGATGCCGACCGTGGCGCATTTCCAGGTCATCCACGACGCCAGCGCTTTTACTTCATCCAGCGTTACGTTTGGATGATAGCGAATGCCGCCTTTGGCCGGACCGCGCGCGATGTTGTGTTGCACGCGATAGCCTTCGAAAACCTTTGTCTCGCCGCCATCCATTCTCACCGGAATCGAAACAATCAGTTGACGTTTCGCACTGCGCAAGACATTGCGCAGCGACTGGTCCAACTCGAGATAATCCGCGGCGCGATCGAACTGCTGCTTGGCAATCTCAAACGGATTGAGCTCTTCTTTGGGGGCTGCTGCTGACATGGTTTTGTCCCTCCCTGGAGATTAGGGTTATAAGGCGGCGCTATCGTAATGGAAAGTCGGGAAAGTCTCAAACGAGAGGGAAAGATTATCTGTCATTTGTCATTGGACATTTGTCATATGTCATCGGGCCGTCGATTGCGCGTCAGAAGCCCGCGCGTGAGCGAGGGCGTCACTGCTGGAGTTCATGATGAAAGCACCGCGACGTTGCCCTCCCTAACGGTCGGGCTTCCGACACTCGTTTTGCTGACCGAATAACACCTGACAAATGTCTAATGACAAATGATAAATAGTTTTTCAGGAACATTCCCTACGCTCGACTGTCTAACGTTGCAGCTTCTCGACCCGCATGGCACCGGCAAACACAGGAGGAGCTAAGATGTTTACCAATCTAATCGAATCTCAGTCGCACCGTAAGGAGTTCAAACGTCGCAGTTCATTTGTTCTGGTCACAGTCGCAGCGTACGCGTTGATTCTGTCCGGCGCCGGCGTCGCCAGCATTTATGCATACGACGCAAGCCTGGAGGCGCAAACCAGCAGCCTTGAGTTGTTAAATTGGGTGCCGCCGGTAACCACAGCCGCACCGAAGCCAATACAAGATCATCCACAGCCTGTTCGCAGACCAACCACCTCGAATGCGCCGGTGGATCGGAACGTCGACGTGCCAATCCGCACTGACGCCATAGCGCGTACTGACGATCCGACGAAAGTGCCCGATAATGTCGGCACCAAAGCGTCGACCATTCCACCGGTCACTGGCAATTTCCGCATCGGTGATCGAAATGTCGATCCGCCGAGTGCTTCGACCAGCGACTCAGGCAACTGCGTAGGGTGTCCGAGCACTCCTCCTACGGTTGTAGTTCCTGACAAAGCGCCGGAGCCTCCGGTGGTTAAGCCGCCAACAACGCAACGCGTAACATCTTCGGTGTTGATTGCGAAAGTCGTGAGTTTGCCGCAACCTCCTTATCCGATGATTGCCAAGCAGGCAGGTATCCACGGTCCGGTGAATGTTCAAATACTGGTCGACGAGCAAGGCAAGGTGATTTCCGCCCAGGCTGTGTCGGGCAGTCCGATGTTAACGCCGGCGGCCAAAGAAGCAGCTATGCGCGCCCGCTTCACCCCCACGATTTTGAATGGACAGCCGGTGAAGATTCAGGGCGTGATCATTTACAACTTTGTGTTGCAATAGACGTCGCCACGTCAAACACATCCCGCAATAACGTTGCCAGTCAAAGCCCGCACGAGTCCCGCTCCCGGCGGGACCCGTGATCCTCTTCCTTTGATAATAATCTTACATTGACTTTATCCTCGATAAGTTTTAAGAGGTATCAGCTTGCCAAACAGCGTACCGAATAGTTTGCGTTTCACAGACCGAGTCACGGGCCGTGCGATGTGACCGTTCCACAGGTAAGGGAAGCTAAAGGGCTCAACACTCCAATCTAAGCTGAGGTCAAAAAAAGAATGACTGTTCTCTACTTCGGAACCGATCAGTTTGACGTTCCCGAATTTCAAAATCGCAAGGTCATCGATGAGATCAATATGTCGATGTCCGCGTTCGACTGCATGTTACCGGACGATGCCGGAATCTATTGCAGCAGCGACATTACTACGGGTAAGCGTTTCTACTACGAGGTTTTGAAGCGCCACGAAGTGCGGTCGGAAGATGAACTGAGAGAAAAGCTCGGCGCGGAAGAATTCAAAAAAGTCCAAACTGATTTGATTCAAGCGAACGTCGCGCGCGGTGTACAATTCGCTGAGAAGCTGCGCGAGCGCGGCAAAATCAACGTGGTTACGCCGGGCCCTTACTTTGCCAAAGGCTTTGACCAGCAACATTATCTGTACCTCTGGGAATGGTTCATCATCAAGAAGATCTACGAAGTCCGATTCAACCATGATTGGGAATTCAGCAACGGCTGTACGCTCGAATACGCGATCGCCGCAAAAAAAGGAATTCCGCGTCTGGACCACGAAGGCAACTTGCTCGATCTCAACGTGGCGATTGAAAGAGTCGGAACCGCCCTTGAAGAATTAAAAGCCGAGGGCTTCGTAACAAGAAAACTGGCGCACAACTTGGATTTGATGAAGACGATCCCGCGTTAATCACACTCACATCATCTTCTTCGAAGGAGGCTGCTCACCATGGCCAAAGACTTCTCATCCGTTAAGCGGCTACTAAGTTTTTCGAGAGATTCACTTCGAGAATCACTCTTCAGAAACATCGGTGTCCCCTATCGCAACATCATTGGACTGTTGCTGGGTTTTACGGCGTCCTTCCTCCCGCTAATAACCGGGGTCTGGATCATTGAAAGGGTGATATGGGTTTTCGTGGGCACGCTGGCTTTAACGATCGTTCTTTTGGTGGTGGTCAGGCCCAACGTCGAAAAGGATTCGGATCGATTTGCCTGGGGACTCCTGGTGATTATTATTTTAGGGTTCGCACTCGGCGCGTTGATCTATCAAGCTAAGCCATGGTGGATTTGGCTCTGGCACCAATATCTCAGAATCAACGAGCCTCACGAGTTGTTGCTAGAGGCTTTGTTTTTGCTGGGCGTGATAATGGGCTTCTTCGTTGTTCGCAACTGGGGGAAGGAGCAGAAAGATTTTATCTCGAGTCTCTCCGGCGTATTGGGAGGGGCATTTGTAGCCACGATATTGGGCGACATTCAGAAGGAGTTAACGCCGCTGAGGGCGTTTGCCTATTACGCTCTCGGTTTCACGATCTCAGGCAGTTTGAATCTCATTTCCGCTGCCCGGTTGACGGCAACCTATGCCAACAAGGGCACCCTCACGAGCAGGGCAATTCTCGATTTCCTCTATGGTACCGAAAGAACGAAAACAATCGATGGCTACTTCCTGGAACACTTCGAGGAAGACAAGGACTATGCAAAGATGTTGCTCCTCGATGCGCTCAACGCATATCGAACACGGGCCGAGCAGGAATTTGCCGACAAATTCGAAGCGAGGAGAAGACAACGCCAAAAAGATCGTGAAACTTTCAAGCGAAGACTTAAGGACGATAACGAGGACCGAACGATTGAGGCACTCGAAAAGAGATGGAGCGAACTGGAACCGTCCTGCGGCAAACTAAAGGCCACGCAACACGAATTAAAACAGTTGGAGGCTGACCTCGATGCGATCAAAACCAGCTCGGAGCCAAACCCCGCCGATGAGTCAAGATTGCACGAGAGGTCCACGACTCTCAAACTATTGATTGAGCGCCTGGAGAGAAGATGCAGTGATGATCAAAGCTCGGAATGGAAACGTCTGAACCGAACTCTTGCATCGTTGAAGCCATCGTACTACTACCAATTGATCGCGATTGAAAACCACGGAGAAAAAGACCCTCCGGGAAAGACCGCGGCCACCGAGAACGAAGACCCCGAGTACAGCATCATCTACCAACACATCGGGCCAAATAAGGATCAACATGGAAACCACGGTCTAGAGACGACCGCTGCTATACATGGAGATATGTTTCGCGTCGGTGTCGCAATCCGACAGCAGGACGTTCTGGAGTACCTTCTTGCTCCCGGAGCATACCGCGCGGCATTCCCGTGCATGGGCAGCGTGGCCGGATTAGCTCTCCTATTGCCGCACACAATTATTATGAACCGAGACATGGATAGGACGTTTCGCTCGAAAGACTATAAAAATGGAATCCGGCCGAAAGACATAGAACAAGGGCGAGGACGAGACATAATTGATTACCTTTCGTACGTCTCAATCCCGCTAGTCAGTCATCTTGGCACGCCTAAGGAGAACCGCTTGGGTATAGTAAACATTGACACAAAACTCTTCGTCACTCGCTCCAAGCTAGGTGGTGAGCAGGTTCAGGGAGATCTGGGAATCTTTCGCGTTTCCCTGAAGCGATCGAAATTGGAAGAATTCGCTAACAATCTCTACGAGCACAATGACGAAGCCATTGGAGACATAGAAAAACTAACAGAAACCATAACTCCCGTCTTGGAACTGTATTCAAAGTGCCGCATAGGAGCCACATAAAAGCGTTGCCGCTAACTCTCACAGAAAACGCACTCCTGGTCCTGCGCAAGCGCATCCTCGCCCGTGATGTCCATGGACAAATTAGCGAAACCCCGGACGAAATGTTTCGGCGGGTCGCGCGCAGCATCGCCGCAGCCGATCTTGAATATGGTTCCGCCGCCGAGGTTGCCGCCTCCGAACAAGATTTCTATGAAATCATGTCCCGTCTGGAGTTTCTGCCGAACTCGCCCACCTTGATGAACGCCGGGCGGGATCTCGGTCAACTGTCTGCGTGCTTCGTGCTCCCCATCGAGGACTCCATGGAAAGCATCTTCGGCACGCTCGCCGACACTGCCTTGATTCAGAAAAGCGGCGGCGGTACGGGCTTCTCCTTTTCGCGGTTGCGCCCAAAAGACGATCCAGTCCAGTCGACGCACGGTCAATCAAGCGGCCCCGTCTCGTTTATTCGTCTCTATAACTTTGCTACCGAGGTTACCAAGCTGGGCGGGAAACGCGCGGGTGCAAACATGGCGATCATGCGCATCGACCATCCCGACATCGAAGAGTTCATCGGCGCCAAAGCCAATCCGGTCGAGTTGAATACCTTCAACATCTCGGTCGCGATTACCGATGCCTTCATGGACAAAGTGAAAGTCGGCAGGCAGTACGATCTACTCAATCCCCGGACGGGCGGAGTGGTGGGCCACCTGGACGCTCGTGAAATATTTGACCGCATTGTGGAAGCTGCCTGGCGAAACGGAGAGCCGGGTGTGATCTTCATCGATCGCATCAATCGTGATAATCCGACTCCTGAGTTTGGTGAGATCGAAAGTACCAATCCCTGCGGAGAACAACCGCTCTTGCCATACGAGTCCTGCGTGCTGGGCTCAATCAATCTGAGCCGGTTCGCCGACGGTGGCGACATCGATTACGACCATTTGAAAGACGTGGTCACTTTGGGGGTTCACTTGCTCGACAACGTCATTGACGTCAGCCGGTTCCCAATCCCTCGCATCGAACAAATGACCAGGGCCAACCGCAAGATTGGCCTCGGCGTGATGGGGTGGGCCGACCTGCTAATCCGGATGGGTATTCCGTACAATTCAGAGGCGGCAGTTAATCTGGCGAACGAAGTAATGAGTTTTATCTCGCGACATGCCGCTGCGGCGTCCGTTGAGCTGGCGAGGAAACGCGGTCCATTTCCACGGTGGTACCAGGAGAGCATGTATCAGAAGGGAGCAAAACCAGCACAGCGCAATGCCACGGTCACAACAGTCGCTCCGACGGGAACCATAAGTCTGATTGCAAATTGTTCGAGTGGCATCGAACCCATTTATGCGATCGCGTACCGCAGAATTTCATTTGGATCGGAGAGTCTGTTGTTCGCTCACGAACAATTCGAAGAATATTCGCGCAAGCATGGATTCTACAGCGACTCACTAATTAATAGCGTCGCTCAACATGCGTCCTTGAAAGCCGTCTCCGGCATTCCACCCGAAGCTGCGGAGCTATTTGTAACCACGCATGACATCCCGCCTGAGTGGCATGTTCGCACGCAGGCAGCTTTTCAGAATCATATTGACGCCGCGGTTTCCAAAACCATCAATTTTCCGAACGATGCAACGACAGACGATGTAAAAGCGGCGTACGAGTTGGCTTATGAACTCGGTTGCAAAGGCATTACCGTCTATCGTGACGCTTCGCGCGAACAGCAAGTCCTCAGTTCCCAAGCAACGCACTCAACTGCGCCACCTTTCCCGGTAACGTCACCGATTGAGATAGAGAAACTGCAGGGCCAACTCCTGGAAATGAACCTATGCCCTGATTGCCAATCGCAGCTTCAACGTAATGGCGGTTGTCTTTACTGCACATGCGGATACTCGGTCTGCGTGCAGACTTAATGTGCTAGCAACGCGATTGCTTCGCGATCATCCGCTCACTTGTTCAAGCGTACACTGCGCCGGCTTCTTATCCGGACGCCATCTAAGAAACTTTGTCCCATGACGGAAGCGGCCGCCGGTGAAGTGATCGTATTGGATTTCGACGACGAGCTTTGGAGCGAGCGGCTGCCATTCGGCAGATCGCTCGGTGGCCCAGCGGCTTGGACCACCGGGGGCGTTGCCGGTAAAGCCGGGCGGCTTGATCAATTTTTCCAGCTTCTTTGTCAGTGCAGGTTTTTCATCAGCCTTGAAACTTGAAGTGAAGCCGACGTGATGCAGTAAACCCTTATCGTCGTAGAGGCCAAGCAGCATCGAGCCGATAACCTTGCCTTCCGACGCATAACGAAATCCGCCGACGACGCAGTCCGCCGTGCGCAGGCGCTTCACTTTCACCATGCCGTGACGATTACCACTCTGATAAGGCATGTCGGTGCGTTTCGCGATCACGCCATCCAGATCCACACCGGCGCCGGCCAGCCAATGCTTTGCGATCGTTAAGTCATCTGTCTGCGGCGATAGTTCAATCGATTTATGTTTCGCAAAACACTTTTTCGCAAAAGCATCTAACTTCTTTCGCCTTGAGGTTAAGACTTCGTCAACCAGCGCCTTTCCGCGATCATCAACCAGCAGATCGAACACAATCAGTTTCGCCGGAGTCTCCTGCGACAGTTTCTTAACGCGACTCGCGGCCGGATGAATTCGCATCAACAGATCGTCGAATGAAAATTTTCCTTTCACCGGCACCACGATCTCGCCGTCGATCACGAATTGTTTTGGTTTTAGCTTAAGCAGTGCCTCAACGACCTCGGGAAAATAGCGAGCCAGCGGTTGACCGCTCTTGGATTGCAGATCGACCTGGTCGCCGTCGCGAAATGCGACGCAACGAAAGCCGTCCCACTTTGGTTCGTATTGCCAAGCGTCGCCAACCGGAAGCTTCTCGGCGGACTTCGCTTCCATCGGCAGGTATGGTTGTTTGAGTGGCAGAGTCATTAAGAAAGTTTCACCACACAGGACACAGAGAAAATCTAATCAGCCACAAAAAGGCACAAGAAGCACAAAAGAATTATCAACAGCAACCATGGTTTCCCATTTCTTGTTTGTGCCTTTTGTGCATTTTCGTGGCTGATTCTTTTTTTCTTCTCTGTGTCCTCTGTGGTTAGACTGATTTCACTTCAAATACGGCTGCAAATCAAATCGCTTTCGCTTATCAAGCAGCGGATTCCAAAGATCTCCCAGCTTCTCGATCCGCTTGCGCACGTTGTCGATGCGAAAGTCATCAATCTTGATTCCCTTCTCGATCTCTTTCCACTTTACCGGCGTCGATACACAGGCCTTCGGCGTCGGCCTTACCGAATAAATGGAAGCGAGGGTGCGACCCCAGGCGTTCTGATTATAGTCGACCAGCACGCGACCTTTCGGCCGATTGGCCACTTTGTAGATAGCGGTTATCAATTGGGGATTTGCCGACGCGAGGACGTGCGCGATCTCTTTCGCAATCGTCCAGATCTGTTTCTGAGTTGGACCACGCAGTATCGGCACATAGATATGAATTCCCTTCGAGCCGGTCGTCTTCGGATAAGAGGGCATGCCCAGCGAGTCTAATGCTTCGCGCACCGCCAGAGCTGTTTCCAAAACCTGCTCGAACTTCGCGCCCGGCACCGGGTCCAGATCGAAATGAAGATAATCCGGCCGATCGACATCGTCACAGCGCGCGTACCATTGATTAAGATCGATGCAACCGAGATTGATGACCCACAGAAGCGCCGCGAGATCCTGAATGATCGGAAAGTCAATGATGTTGCCCGACCCATGTTCGATCGAACACAGCTCGATCCAGGCCGGCCGTGGCGACGGCGCGCGTTTCATGAAAAAGAATTCACCCGCCGCGCCGTTCGGGTAACGTTTCATGACCATGGCCCGGTCCTGAAGATGTGGCAGCAACACAGACGAAACATCAGCGTAGTACTGAAGCAAATCGCGTTTAGTAATCTTGAGCTCAGGCCAGAAAAGCTTTTTCAGATTCGTGAGCTTCACTTCGCGGCCCGACAGCTTTAGCTCAAGCTGTTCGGCATCCTTCGGAATCTCAACCCGGCGATGCGTGGCCCTGGCGCGCGGAGCGGCCGTGTGTTTCGCAGGATGATAATCGCGATGTGCTTTGGCCATTTCTCTTCAAACGTGATTCAGCGGGTGAGTTTAGCGTAAAATGCATCGTGCCCGAACTCAGCAGGTTCTATGGAATAATCATTAGGATGTATTGGGAGGCTGGCGCTTAGCATCACACGCCGCACTTTCATGCCTATTATCAGGAGGCCACTGCGATCTTCAGCCTCGATCCAATTGAATTGATGGAGGGTTCAATGCCGAAACGGCAGCGGCGTTTGATTGAAGCGTGGGCTGAACTTCATCAGGATGAATTGGTTGACGATTGGGCACGGCTTCAATCTGGGCGGCGTCCCCAGCCGATTGAGCCGCTCAAGTAAGGAGAGAACATGCACGGAATTTACCGCGTCGAGTCTTTTGAGATTATTTCGTCTTATACGCTGAGAATTAGATTTGATGACGGCAGCGAACAAATGATCGACTTCCAGCCAGTGTTGACGGGAGAATTGTTTGGCCCGCTCCAAGACATCTCTCTTTTCAATCAAGTCAGAATCGATCCGGAAGTGCATACGCTGGTCTGGCCGAACGGCAGCGATTTTGAACCGGCGACATTGCATGACTGGCCAGAGGTAGTGAACGACCTGATTGCAGCGGCCCGGCAACACGAACAAATACCAGCGTGACCGCCTCGCCGGCTCTTTCGCATCCCCGCCTTAACACGTTGTTTCATTCGTGATACACTGGCCGCCTTTATGAAAGCACTTGAGTCATTTCATCCAGCCGTTCGCGAATGGTTTCTCCGGCAGTTCCCTGCTCCGACGGAACCGCAGGCCGAAGCCTGGCCGGCGATCAAGGCAGGCAAGCACACGCTGATTGCCGCACCCACCGGATCAGGCAAGACGCTCGCGGCATTTCTTTCGGCCATTGATGATTTGGTTTGGAAGGCGACGAGCGGCGATCTCGCGGATGAAACTCACGTCGTTTATGTCTCGCCGTTGAAAGCGCTCAGTAACGACATTCAGATCAATTTGCAGCAGCCGCTGCAAGCCATTCAGCAGAATCTTAAGTCAAAAGGCATCAGCAGCGTTGAGATTCGCACGATGGTGCGCACCGGCGACACGCCCGCGAAAGATCGCGCGGCCATGACGAAGAAGCCGCCGCACATAATCGTCACGACCCCCGAGTCGCTTTACATCCTGCTCACGAGTGAAGGCGGCCGCCGCATGTTAAGCACGGTGCGCACGCTGATTGTAGACGAGATTCACGCGATCGTTGACGACAAGCGCGGGTCGCATCTATCGCTTTCGATTGAAAGACTACAAGCGCTGGTCGCTTCTGGGTACGCAGGCGTCCCGCCTGCTTCCGCTGATAAAGAAGCAGGCCAGCGGCCTGCGCACCCAGGGCTGGTACGCATTGGCTTATCGGCGACGCAGAAACCGATCGAAGAAGTTGCGCGCTTTCTGGTGGGCACTGCGAACATCGAAGAGGACGGCACGCCTCGTTGCACGATCATCGACAGTGGTCACTCGCGCAGACTCGACCTCGCGCTCGAAGTTCCCAGCTCGCCCTTGGAATCCCTGATGTCCAATGAAGTCTGGGAAGAGATCTACGAGCGCATCGCGAATTTGATTCGCGAGCACAAAACCACTCTGGTCTTCGTCAACACGCGGCGCATGGCTGAGCGCGTGGCGCGGCACCTCGGCGAACGCCTGGGAGATGAAAACGTGACTGCGCATCACGGCAGCCTCGCGCGCGAACTGAGATTATCAGCAGAGCAGCGTCTGAAATCAGGCGAGCTGAGCGCACTGGTCGCCACCGCTTCGCTGGAACTTGGCATCGACATCGGCGCTGTCGATCTCGTGATTCAAATTGGATCGACCCGCGCGATTTCGACTCTGCTGCAGCGCATTGGTCGATCGAACCACACGGTCAGCGGCTTTCCGAAGGGCCGCATTTTTCCGCTCTCGCGCGATGAATTGCTGGAATGCGCAGCCCTGCTCGATGCGGTGCGCCGGGGCGAACTCGATCACCTGACGATTCCCGAACAGCCGCTCGACATTCTGGCGCAACAGATTGTGGCCTCGGTCGCGCCTGAGGAATGGACTGAGGATGCGTTGTTCGAAATGGTCCGCGGCGCTTATCCATTTCGAAATCTGACGCGAGAGAAATTTGATGAAGTCATACGCATGCTGTCCGAGGGCTTCACCACGCGACGCGGCCGGCGCGGAACCTACCTGCATCATGACGCAGTGAATCATCGAATTCGCGGCCGGAAAGGCGCGCGGCTTTCAGCGATCACCAACGGCGGCGCGATTCCTGACACGTCGGATTATCGAGTAATTCTCGAACCGTCCGAAACTTTTGTCGGCACGCTCAACGAGGACTTTGCAATTGAGAGTTTGGCCGGAGACATTTTCCAACTCGGCAACAGCTCGTACGAAATCAAACGCGTCGGCGCTGGCGAGGTTCGCGTGCTCGATGCACACGGACAACCGCCGTCGATTCCCTTTTGGCTCGGTGAAGCACCGGGAAGATCGGAAGAGCTCTCGCAATCGGTGTCGCGGTTGCGAAAGGAGATTTCTGACAGGCTTGAACAAACCGACGATCACGCGGACGACGATGTCCGCGGTCCCAGCATGACGTGGCTAACGACCGATGTTGGCTTAAGCGACGCCGCGGCCCGGCAGATCGTCGAATATCTCGCGATGACAAAGATTGCGCTGGGCGTGATGCCGACGCAGGAGCAGATCGTGGCGGAGCGTTTCTTTGATGAGAACGGCAGCACGCATGTCGTGATTCATGCGCCGTTCGGCAGTCGCTTGAATCGCGCCTGGGGACTGGCGCTGCGCAAGCGGTTCTGTCGCAGCTTCAATTTTGAGCTGCAGGCTGCCGCCACGGAAGATTCGATCGTGCTTTCGCTTGGACCAACGCATAGTTTTCCGCTCGAGACGATCTTCAACTATCTCAATTCAAAATCTGTGTGCGACGTGCTGACGCAGGCGCTGCTCGACGCGCCGATGTTCAATATCCGTTGGCGTTGGAACGCAACGCGCGCGCTGGCGATTCCGCGCTGGCGCAGCGGCGGCAAGGTCGCGCCGCAACTGCAGCGCATGGCTGCGGAAGACTTGTTGGCGCTGGTGTTTCCGGATCAATTAGCGTGCGCCGAAAATCTCACTGGGCCAATCGAAGTGCCCGGACATCCGCTGGTCGAGCAGACGGTCCGCGATTGTTTGGAAGAAGCGATGGACGTGCGCGGTTTGGAGGAGTTGCTACGCTCGATCGAGCGGGGAGAACGCACACTGATTGCACGCGAGATGAATGAGCCTTCGCCGCTGGCGCAGGAGATTCTGACCGCGAAGCCCTATGCGTTTCTCGATGACGCACCGGCGGAAGAGCGTCGCACACTCGCAGTGATGAACCGACGGTTCCTTGGTGCTGAGACGGCAGCGGATTTGGGCCGACTGGATCAAGCGGCAATCGATCGAGTGCGCGAGGAGGCCTGGCCGTCAGCTGAAAATGCAGACGAGTTGCACGACGCACTTATGCAACTTGGATTCATTACGGTTGAAGAAGGAAAGCTAAATGATTGGCAGGGGTTGTTCGATGAACTAGTGAATGATCGACGAGCAAGCGTTTTGACTACGCATGGTAATGAAGAACCGCAGAGTGCGCAGAGTTCTTCGCAGAGAAGCGCAGAGGAAGAATTCTCGGCGTCCTCTGCGAATGCCTCCGCGTCCTCTGCGGTAAATCTCTGGGTGGCTGCGGAACGTCTGAAGCTGCTTCGCGCGATTCATCCCGAAGCGTCGCTGACGCCGCAGATCGATCCGCCATCCACGTACGCTGCGGAAGAATGGTCTTCCGAAAATGCTCTAGTCGAGATTGTGCGCGGCAGATTGGATGGACTGGGACCAATCACCGCAAACGAATTAGCGAATTCGTTTTCGCTGCCAGTGAATCAAATCGACGTAGCGCTCGCGAAACTCGAAGGCGAAGGCTTCGCGATGCAGGGACAATTCACGCCTCTGGGTGCGCAGGCTTCTTCGCCTGCTAATGCCCAAGACAGAGCGCGCGGGGACGCGCGCGTACCCATCGAGTGGTGCTCGCGCCGTTTGCTGGCGCGGATCCATCGGTACACGCTGAATCGGCTGCGAAAAGAAATCGAGCCGGTCTCGGCCGCAGATTTCATGCGTTTTCTTTTTGTCTGGCAGAAGGTCACGCCTGAACAGAAGGTTGAAGGCGCACAAAGTGTCGCGGCGATTCTGGATCAGCTTGAAGGTTTCGAGGCTCCAGCTGGTTCATGGGAATCGGAAATACTTCCGGCGCGCGTGACGGATTACGATCCCGCCTGGCTCGACGCGCTTTGTGTTTCCGGCAAGTTGACCTGGCTGCGTCTGTCGCCGCCGCGTCTCTCGCCGGAAAAAGTCAATACCTCATCTCCGGTCCGCAGCACGCCGATGGTCTTGCTTAATCGAAAGAATTTGTCGACGTGGGCCAGGGCTTTTCCGCCACGCGAAAATGGCGCGCAACTCAGCACCAACACCGAAACTGTTCATGAGTATTTGAAAGAGCACGGCGCCTCGTTCTTCGTAGATATTCTTTCCGGAACTGAACTGCTGCCGAGCATGGTCGAAGAAGCTTTAGGAGAATTAGTCTTTCGCGGCATGGTGACGGCAGACAGCTTCACGGGGTTGCGCGCGCTGCTGACTCCGTTGAGCAAGACGACCCATCGCGAGGTCGAGAAGCGACGGCGAAAACGAAAAGCTGTCTACAGCATGGATGAGGCCGGGCGATGGGTACGCCTGGGTACGCGCACCTCAGGCGCGCAACCTGCCGGTAGCGA
>DNNE01000062.1:55003-55651 GCA_003487805.1 Blastocatellia bacterium
GGCGCGCACCCTGCCGGTAGCGAATCGGATCGCGAAGCCCTCGAAGCTATCGCGCTCAAGCTGCTCCAACGTTACGGCGTGGTGTTCCGAAAGATTCTCGATCGTGAATCGATTAATGTGCCCTGGCGAGATCTGCTGCGAGTGTATCGTCGCCTTGAAGCACGCGGTGAAATTCGCGGCGGTCGTTTCATCGGCGGATTCTCTGGCGAACAATTCGCCTTGGCCGATGCGGTCAGTTTATTGCGTTCGATTCGCCGCACGCCTGCGGACGGCTCAATGATTTCGGTCAGCGCCGCTGATCCACTCAATCAGCTTGGCATAGTCGTCTCCAGCGGACGACTTTCTCCGTCTTCATCGAATAGGGTTCTTTATCGTGACGGTGTGCCGATCGCGCTCCAGGAAGCGAAGGAGATTCGGTTTCTCGCAGAAATGACTCCCGCGGAACAGTGGCAGGCGCGACAAGCATTGCTCCGGCGTCACGTTCCACCGAAAGTCCGCGCCTACCTCAATCAAACTGGACGCACGGTCTCACCGCCGCAAGTCTCAACTCTTACGCATTGATTGGTACTGATTCAGTTTCAGAATTAGGAAGGTTCATCTTGCCGGGAACGCGGACGTCTCGTCGGTAGTGTCTTACTTTGCGCATCT
>DNNE01000062.1:56013-80303 GCA_003487805.1 Blastocatellia bacterium
CAAAGGCGCAAAGCCGCAAAGAACGGCCGCAAAGAAGACACTACTGTTTCGTCCGCACTGATCAAGCTGCTTGCCCGAGGCCGCGTACAAGCCGCATTGCCGGAGGCACGCGGATCGAGATGTCTCCCTGGGAAATGATTCCCACGAGCCGCCCCGAGTAATCAACCACCGGAATACGCCGAATCTGGTGTTCTTCCATCGCCAAAAGGGCGCTGATAACGTCATCGTCTTCACGGCAAGCGACGACGGCGGCGGTCATCACGTCATAGACGCTGGTGCGAATCGCATCGCGCGATTCGCCCACGACCTTAATCGCCAGATCGCGGTCTGTGACAATGCCAATCAATTCCTTCTTGAGTTCGTCAGTGACTATCGGCACCGACCCAATTCGTTCGCGCCTCATCAGGCGTGCGGCCTGACCGACATTATCTTCCGGCAGGCAGCAGACAGGGTTGTCAGTCATGACGTCGTGGCACTTCATGGTTTCGTCTCCTTCGAATTACCGCGATGGCGAGTCCATTCGCCAGTCGCGATGTCTCGGTTCGGTCGGGGGGTGGATCAAGAAGGGTGCCGGGAATAATAAAGCAGGACGCGATTCTCCCCTGTTTGAACCGCGCCCTGCTTTTCCCTTGCTGTCGGGATCGTGTTGAGCGCGACTCTATTTCTGATTGTGCAAACGATCTGTCCACTTGCGTACTAAACTTGAAGATGCGACACAAATGTCACTCTTTAGACAAAAACGTCCTTTAATCCGCCCTGCCAAACCTCGAATCGGATCGTGCCGCCGATCGATCTCGGGCGCGTATTGAATCCGTTCGGGTAAGTCATCTCTTCGTATCAATCCTCTCGTAAGACACCCAGGCAACTCTTTCTTGGGTAGGGTCTTAATTTGAGCACGAGGTCAGTACCGGGAGCGGTAGCGACCGGGTCGCAACCCATAGCAAGAATCCAGTTTGCCAGGACGCTACCCGGTCGCTACCGCTCCCGGTACTGACTCCATCACGTCAATCACAAATTAAGACGCTACCCTTTCTTGCCGCGGCTCTTCGCAAACCACGCGCCATTCAAACTGGCATGCGAATCGCGGAGAGGTTGACGCAACCAACGAATCTATCGACTTCGGCCCGCCTCTGAGATACAATCCCACGTATGAAACGCTCAGGCATCGCCGATCTTCCTCTTCACGGAGGTCGCGTTCCCGATTGGTTGGCGCAAAGAATGACTCGTCTCGGGACTGCCATTACTGAGGCAATCATCCATCACCACGGGACTTCAGCCTTTCTGTCCCGACTAAGCGATCCATTCTGGTTCCAGGCGCTGGGCGCGGTGATGGGAATGGATTGGCATTCTTCGGGTATCACCACTTCGGTGCTGGGAGCATTGAAGCGTGGCCTCGCGCCAAGATCCCACGAGCTTGGCATTTACGTATGCGGCGGCCGTGGCAAATTCTCACGTAACACACCAAACGAATTACGATCGATAGCTTATCAGCGGGGTTTTGACGGTGAGGGGTTAGTGAGAACCAGCCGCTTGACTGCTCGCATCGATAACAACGCGATCGCCGATGGCTTTCAGATTTATCTGCATAGTTTCGTCGTCACCTCAAACGGTGAATGGGCAGTTGTGCAGCAGGGCTTGAACGATCAAAGCGGGATGGCCCGCCGTTATCACTGGCATTCGGCGACGGTGAAGGATTTTGTTGAAGAGCCGCACACCGGAATTGTCGGCGAGCATCAGGGGACGATTATGAATCTCGTCGATGCTGATGCGAAATCTGCGCAGCGCGCGATGCTCGACATCGCGCGCGAACATCCGGAGAAAACCCTGCGCGCAGTTGGGAGCGCAGGCAGCCTCCCCGCAGTCTTTAACAATCGGTACCTGCGCCTGCCTGCGCATCACGATGTGCGCCGGACCGATGTCGATTTGAAACGACTTGGCGCGGTGCTGGCTATTGCCTACGAACGCAAGCTTCATAACTTCGCTGAGTTGCTGCTGGTCGAGAAGCTTGGTCCGCGCACTCTGCAATCGCTCGCTCTCGTCGCCGAAGTCATTCACGGAACGCCCAGTCGCTTCGACGATCCGGCGCGATTCTCCTTCGCGCATGGCGGCAAGGATGGGCATCCCTTCCCGGTTCCGCTGAAGACTTACGATGAGTCGCTGAACTTTTTGCGAACTGCGCTTGATCGCGCGAAGCCAGTCAGTATGGCAGTGACCGGCCGCGATGGAGTCAGTACCGGGAGCGGTAGCGACCGGGTTGAGTTCGGACGTGAAAAGCTTGACGCGTTGCGGCGGCTAGATCGTTTCGCGCGCTCAGTTGAGGGTAGGTTTCAACCACAAGCAGATTTCGATGCGGTGATTGCTCATGAACGGACGATCTCCCCTTCGCTCGGCGGCCGGACAGTAGTGGACGATAAATTGGGCCGTCGTTTCTTCGTCGGGAGGAGCCGGCAGCCGTCAATGTTTGATAGACAGGATTAACAAGATTAGACGAACAGCGACGTGCCGATACCACCAATGCAAAATTCATTACTTTACTGCCGCGCTATGCTGTCTTCTGTGGCCGCCTCATTCTCCGGCGTTCACAGCGATCATGACAGATGACCAGCTAACAAAAGCGATCATTGGTTGCGCCTACAAAGTCCACAACGCGCTGGGATCAGGCTTTCTTGAGAAAGTCTACGAAAACGCGATGCGAATCGAACTTGAAAAGCTTGGCTTGGCAGTCAAACAGCAGCAGCCTGTTAACGTCACGTACGATGGACACTTTGTCGGCCAGTACTACGCCGACTTATGGGTCAACGAAAGGATAGTTATTGAATTGAAGGCTGTCCGCGCGATAGCGAAAGAGCATGAAGTACAATTGGTTAATTATCTAACTGCCACGCGATTGGATGTGGGACTACTGCTGAACTTTGGTTCTTCCGTTGAGGTCAAGAGGAAGTTTCGTGAGTTCAAGCCTAAGGGTTCGTTGCCAGGATCGATCCCTTAATTAGTTGGTTTTGATTCTTCCCATCCCTTTTCTGTTCCATCTTGTAAATCATGTGAATCCTGTCAAACTCTCCGACTAATGCCGGAGCTTCCCGATATTACGATCTACATTGAGGCCCTCGAGACGCGAATTCTCGGTCACAAGCTTGAGCGGGTTCAGCTCGTATCACCTTTTCTCTTGCGCACCGCGACGCCGCCCATCACTGCGGTTGAAGGCAAGCGGGTTCGCGAGTTGCGACGGCTGGGAAAACGAATCTGCGTGGGATTGGAAGACGAGCTTTGGCTCGTGCTGCACTT
This sequence comes from Blastocatellia bacterium, assembly GCA_003487805.1. Taxonomy (GTDB): domain Bacteria; phylum Acidobacteriota; class Blastocatellia; order Pyrinomonadales; family Pyrinomonadaceae; genus UBA11740. The sequence continues at coordinate 59,299 of DNNE01000062.1, forward strand.
GATGATCGCCGGCAGACTACATTGGAAAGCCCGCGCTCGGGCAGGGACTAGCCCTGCCCCTACAAAATTCTCAAAGAACCACCTAGCTACTTTTCAATTCGACAACGGAATCCTTTCGCTAACCGAAGCCGGAACGCAACGGCGCGCTTCGCTTCATATTGTTCAAGGCGAAGATGCTCTGCGCACAATCGATCGCGGCGGTGTGGAGTTGTTCAGGAAGGCGCATGGCACATCAAACCAACTCAACGGCGGTCTCGGCGACTTTATCGATCTTGAATCCTTTGCTCGCGTCCTCCGATCGGAGAATCACACTCTAAAGCGCGCACTCACTGATCCGCGTCTGTTCAGCGGCATCGGCAACGCATACTCTGACGAGATTCTCTGGCACGCCCAGCTTTCGCCGGTGAAACTCACTCAAAAGTTGACCGACGAAGAAGTGTTGCGCCTTTATGAATCAACGCGCGAGGCGCTGGTTGATTGGGTTGAGCGACTGCGCGATGAAGCGAACGGATCATTTCCGGAAAAGGTGACCGCATTTCGGAAAGAGATGGCGACGCACGGAAAGTACCGGGAAGCGTGTCCGCGTTGCGGCGCGAAGATTCAAAGAATTCGTTATGCGACAAACGAGACGAACTATTGTCCGAACTGTCAGACTGGCGGCAAGCTGCTCGCTGATCGGGCGCTGTCGCGGCTGCTGCGTGAAGATTGGCACAGGAATGCGGAGGAATTGGCTTAGTATTTAGCCGATGATCAATTGGGCTCTGAAACAAACTAGCGGGCGCGAGCGTATCGAATCGGATTTGGCTTTCTGTATAGCAATCATTTAGATTCGAGAAGCTCAGGAGCGATTGTTATGGAGTCAGTAACGGGACCGACTGGAGCGCAAGCGTCCCGCTTGCAATTACTCGTCGAAGAGACAACGCGGCAACCGGGACGGTTGCGCTCCAGTCTTACCCGGTCGCTATCCCGACGCGTGGGGATACTGACCTCGTCTGCGATCATTTAAGGAGCAATGGAATGTCAACAAGCAGAAGAAAATTTCTTAAGCTCTCGGCGCTCGCGAGTGGAAGTGTCGGCCTTGGCTTAGTTCCTGGCATGTCCGCACTGAGCAACTCTGTTTCGTCAAGCGGAATGGCGCCGAAGCCTCTGCAGATTCTGATTCTCGGGGGCAGTGGTTTTACTGGTCCATTCCAGGTGAAATACGCGCTCAGTCGCGGACACAAAGTCACTGTGTTTAATCGCGGCAAGACGCATCCGGGTGAACTGCCGAAGGAAGCAGAGCAACTGATCGGCGATCGCAATGGACAACTGGACGCGCTCAAGAACAGAAAGTGGGACATCTGCATCGATATCCCCACGACGCTGCCGGTCTGGGTACGCGACGCGGCGCAGATCTTGAAAGGCAACATCGATCGATACGTTTTCATTTCAACGATCTCGGTGTTTTCAGATGTCAGCAAAGTGGACATGGACGAGAATGGACCACTGGCTGAATATAAGGGCGCCGACGCGATGAAAGAGACGCCGGAGACTTTCGCTGCGAACCGCGCGCTGTACGGCCCGCTGAAAGTGCTATCTGAAAAAGAGGCTGAGAAATGGTTTCCAGGCAAAGCTCTAATCATTCGTCCGGGCTTGATCACGGGCCCCGGGGATGAGTCCGACCGCTTCACCTATTGGCCGGTGCGGGTTGCGCGTGGCGGCGAAGTGCTGGCCCCGGGCACGCCGAACGATCCCGTGCAATTCATCGACGCGCGCGATCTGGCCGAGTGGACCATTCGCATGGTTGAGCAAGGTACCGTCGGCACATTCAACGCGACCGGACCAGCGTACAAGCTGACGATGGGGAAGATGCTCGACGAGATCAAAGCCGCGGTCAAATCGAATGCCACCTTCACGTGGGCCGACGCCGATTTCCTGCGCGCGCAAAAGGTCCGGGCCTGGTCCGACATGCCTACGTGGGTTCCGCCGCGCGGCGACTCGATCGGCTTCTCGCAAATCAACACCCAGAAGGCGATCAGCAAAGGACTGACTTTCCGATCAATCGGCGATACGACCGTCGTAACCCTCGAATGGTTCAGAAAACAATCAGCCGAAAGACAGGCAAAGCTAAAGGCGGGACTGACTGCCGAACGCGAAGCGACCGTGCTTGCGGCCTGGCATGCGCAGCAGAAATAATTTTGAACGCCACACTATCTATCAAATGATACGGCTCGATTTCACACAAGCATGATTTTGATTGAAGAAGTCGCACGATCGCCGCTGGCCGCCTGGGAGAGCTTCTATGTCGTTGTCGGCTCATCAGGCGCTGCACTAACTGGTTTGCAGTTTGTCGGGATCGCGATCATCGCTGAGTCAAAAAGAGGAAGCACGCTCAGAGAGATTAGCGCTTTCGGCACGCCGACGATCGTGCATTTCTGCGGGGTGCTGCTTATGTCCGCTCTGGTGAGCGCGCCCTGGCAAGGACTAACGAGGTTGGCTTTCGCGCTCGGAACGTGTGGCGTAGCGGGCGTAATCTACGGACTAATAACTCTTAAGCGAGCCAGACAGCAGAGTGGTTATCGCCCGGTGTTCGAAGATTGGCTCTGGCATGCGGTGCTTCCGATCTTCGCGTACGCCGTGCTCGTCATTTCAGCTGCATTGCTTCCGGGCTTTCCGCAGCGAACCCTTTTCGCCATCGGAGGGGTCTCATTGCTTCTTCTGTTTATCGGGATTCATAACGCGTGGGACGCAGTGACCTACATCACTTTGGGTCCAGAGTCTCAGAAACCTAAACCTAAACCCAAACGCTAGGAGCTTGTATTTTTCAGCCTCCACAAATAAGCATCAGGAACGAACATGAAAATCGAGGGACTAACTCCAATACTTAACGTCTCGAACATTGTCGAGACTTTTGAGTGGTTTGCGAAGCTCGGTTGGGAGAAAGCCTGGGACTGGTCGCCAGAAGAAAATGGGCCACCAAGTTTCGGCGCCGTGTGCAATGGCAAGTCGGAAATCTTTCTGTGTCAGGACGGGCAAGGATCGCGCGGTGGGCCGATGCCACAGTTCGTCGGCGACGATGGGACCGGCGGCGTTTGGATGAGTTGGTGGTTACCATCACCTGCTGACGTTGACGCCACACATGAAGTGGCGATCAAAAATGGAATGACCGTGACAATGCCGCCGACTGATGAGCCCTGGAACGTGCGCGAGTTTCATCTCCGTCATCCGGATGGCCATACATTTCGCGTGAGTGCGGGGCTGGAAGAAGAATGACGGATTGCGGACGAGGACGTCCGCGCTCCCAGCATTACGGCTTATGAGCTTGCCTCAAGACGTGCTCTTGCGGATATCATCATCGAATTCCTCGAAGAGAACGGGCGGATCGTCGCCTCAAACTCTATCAATTCGTCCTCCGTACGCGTTTGGAAATAACAGCCCTTATCGTATTTCCCTGGGGATTGACTTTCACACAATCGAGGCATAGTCTGCACTCGATTCTCACGAGTCTTGTATTTCGAGTCTGAAGGTCGGTGTTTCTAACAGGAGTTCACGCGTATTGCGTAGTTCTGTCTTCATCAGCTACAGCCACCGTGACCGGGATTGGCTGAATAGAGTAAACATCCATCTGCGCCCATTGGTTCGCGATAATGCAATCGATGTGTGGGACGACACCAAAATCGCTCCTGGCTCTGAATGGAAAGCGGAGATTGAGTCAGCCCTCGCCAATGCTAAAGTCGCAATTCTTCTGATAAGCGCGGACTTTCTGGCATCGGACTTCGTCGCGGGAAGTGAGATCCCTCCTCTGTTGCTCGCGGCTCGTGAGGATGGGGCAATCATCTTACCGCTTATTATCAGTCCTTCACGTTTTTCCCGAACACCCTCTCTTGCGCAATTCCAATCCGTTAACGATCCCGCCAGGCCTCTCATAGCTTTGAGTGAGTCAGAACAGGAGGAAGTCCTGGACCGATTGAGCCAAACAACCGAGCGGGCCCTCAGCGTCCAAAGCGATCGCGTAGTTCCAACACCCGCGAGTCAGGATACGCGCTATGCTCTTCCGTTACTTGGAGGCCTGCGGTTAGCAGAGTGCCTCAATCGTCTCGGCTGCCGGAATGATTTGGTCGCGCAGGAAGAAGAATTCATCAAACAGTGGGTGACTCGGCGGTCGACCGAGACCTCCTGGCTCTCCGAAGGAATGGATATCCCCGGGTACTTAGCAGACATCGGTGAACGCGACGAAATCCGCTCAGACGTGAGGCGCCTCGTTGATCAGCTAGTTGCTTGCTGTGCACCGCAACACGGTAAATTAAGCTCAATATACATAAGCTCGAAGAAGACAGCTGACGCGTACCGCTTACTGAAACGAGAGATTGAAGCGGCACGACCGCTCGGCGCGGACGATTCAATCGACAAGCTGACGGCCGTCCATGAATTTCTCTTGAAAACGAATCGATTGACCTTTCTACCGGCCAGAATTCTGCTGGACGGTGGGCTTCCATCGAGCGCCGATGAAGTCTGCTACTTCGTTGGCTCATTCACCCTCGACGTAGATGAGGCGGAAGTGGCACGCGTACCCGGCGCCGCTGAAGTAATGGCAGAAAAGACCATTAAGTCGCTATACGGTGTCGTGGCGAATGTATTTCAAAATTCGGATCCCTTCGCCTATCCGTTACTGCGTTTTAACGGCCATCTGGGCACGCGCCCGGTAACGACGATTTTGTCGCGGAAGTACATCCAGTTTTCTTCGATGACCGCTACCTTTTTAACCGAAGCTCTGACCGGCCGGAGGTTGGACATCCAGGGGATCGGGACGATGAAACGCGTCGACACTATCCACGAGGTACATCCACTTGCTTGTGGCATGGCCGAGAGAACTTTAGAAGACTACTAATATGGATCGCGATAAGTTTGTCGGCATCATTATTTCTTTTGCCCTGGAAGGGCAAGAGCAAGTGGATCACGTACTGACGAGATTCGTTGGAGAGGGCAACGATTCTATCGTATACGCTGTCGCGCCGCTTAGCGACCCGACCAATGATGGATGGGTGATTAAGTTTCAAAAACCGGACGTGAAATTCGAGATGACTGTGTTGCATTATTCTTTTCGCATAGCAGAGCAACTTTACCCTCATCATCCATTGCTAATCGATCCCGAGGAGCGCATGCTCCGTTTGACAGACGAAATGTTAGGGCGGATCGAAAGTGCGGGCTCGCTTTTTCGGCTGTCGGCTTTCCGCGACATGCTCATGTCGACGATTCAACTCTTAGCTCTGCAGTTCGCCGAACCCTTTCGAGCGGGAACTCTGCCTTCCGACTGGCTCAACGAAGTTAATGTTGGGATTCTGCCAATGATTGACGATAGCCTGGTTCTCGAAATTCAGTCGTTACTGGACGATGAGGCGTTTGAGGATGAAATGGTGGCTTTCTTTGAGCGGATTCTCCCGGACATAGAGTCGATGGTCGCGGCTGCGAAACAGCGCGGATATTTTCGTCCGCTGGCCCAAAATCGGCTGCTGAAACTGCTTGGGCTTCACCTCGAAGATTTTATCAATTGGAGCGAACTGATTGAGATAACAGACTCAGCCCGCTTTCGATCCACCCTAACGGCTGATGACGTCAGCAATTTTGGAAGTGCCGTTTCGATTCTCCATTTCCGTTCGTCAGGCAAGAAGGACACTCTGCAATCATCTGACAAAGATAATCAATCTCACGCCAGGGCTGACTATCTGGCGACTAAGGCTGCCGCGAAAGCCGCCGCGCAATACATGGATGAGATTGCGACAAAGTATTATTCCGACCTGCCGCACCTGTCCGCGTTCGCTAAGAATTGGCAAGCGCGGACGCTACTACTTGAGGATGATCAATCGAAGGCAAAAAAGCTGTACGAAGAAGTGTTACTTCTTCCGATCACTGATCAAATGCGGCGGGAAAGACACGACACATTGATTGACCTTTCAAGTCTCGTCGCTGACGCAGACCCTCAAGCCGCTGAACGGTACGAGACCGAGGCACTTAGAATACGACAGAGTTTGGGAAAGAGCTGAGCAAACAACATTCTTGACTTTCCCTCCCTCGCGAAACGCGGGATCGCGGACTCAGTTGCGTGGGTTGAAGCGCAGCGCAGTTGAATGACGCTACAATTCACCCTGGGCCGGCAATGTGCGCGAGTTTCATCTCCGTCATCCGGATGGCCATACATTTCGCGTGAGTGCGGGGCTGGAAGAAGAATGACATTTGCGGACGAGGACGTCCGCGCTCCCAGCATTACGGCTTATGAGCTTGCCCCAGGAAGTTACTCTTCCTCTGCTTCTCGAAAAACCAACCGCGGGGGTTGATTTCGGCTTGCAGGAGGGTCGTGGTAGTTCCTATCAAGTCATCCGGAAACAACGGTCGGATGGGCATGACCTGGGCTTCGAATTCAACGTGACAGTCAAGACGGCCCGAGATAGCGCGCCGGATTTCGCCGGGCCCATAGTCCAGGGATCAGCGGGCGAGCGTTTCTTTTACATCGACATCGGCACCTGCGCGGGGCAGGCAAACACGGAATGGAGTCGTAGATTGAAAGTGCCGCTCTGTGGTATCACCTGGGACATAATCAATTCGCGTAAAGTTCTCATCGCGAGCATTCCCGGCACAGGTAAAGATGGTGGGCCGAGTTGCGCGTACGAGTGGCGTCGCAGAGTCGATCCTTCATGGCGATGGAGACCTGGGAAATGAGTAGCCATTCCAAAGCAATCTTCAAACGCGCCGCCCCTTACGCCGACGACGCAATGAACCTGCCCGTCGCCGACGTTGACGCGGCGATTCCCTACTACGAAAAGACCTTTGGGTTTCGCGTCGTCTCGAGAATTGAAGCGCCGCACAAGTCGGTCGTCCTCGCCCGCGACGAGATTCAAATCGGCCTGGCAGAGAACGGTGGCGATCCGACCCAGGAAGATTGTTACTTTGAAGTCGACGACGTGGAAGCTGCTTTCGCCGAGATTAAAGGAAAGCAACCCGCCGACGGTGATCTTAAGATCAACAAACACGGCGATTCAGCATCAAGGGTTTTCTTTGTCATTGCCCCCGATGGACTCTGCTACATGATCGGCCAGCCGGAGCAGGGCTGAGCGCGAGCGTGAATGTATCGAACTACTAATCGCAGACGGTTTCTAATCGACGCTACCAGCCTCGCTGCCTCAGCTTATCTCTTTCCAAAGATCGCTCGCGGCCAGGACACAAGTCGAACGCGGATAATTCTGCTGGGCACAAAAGGCGGCCCGACCCTCGGCACCAGCGGCCGCAGCAATCCTTCAACGTTACTTCTTATCAATAACGTTCCTTATGTAATCGATTGTGGCTATGGCGTTTCACGACAATTGATAAAAGCGGGCGTGGCGCTCGATCGGCTGCGCTACATCTTCATCACGCATCTTCATTCGGATCATGATTTGGAGTTCGGCGGGCTGTTTTATAACGCCTGGGTCGCGAAGCAAGCTCCGTATGTCGACGCTTATGGGCCCGTCGGGCTCAAGAAGATGGCACGCGATTTTTTCAGCTACATGAAGTTCGATATTGATACTCGCATCGTCGATGAAGGCATGACCGATCCGCGGAAGTTACTAACGGTCCATGAATTCGATCGAGCGGGCGCGGTAATGCAAAACGAAGATGTGAAGGTCACCTCGTGCCGCACGCGCCATCCGCCAATCACACAATCGTATGCTTACCGCTTCGAGACAAAGGATCGCTCGGTCGTGATTTCCGGGGACACTGCATACGCGCCGGAGTTGGCGGGATTTGCCAAAGGCGCTGACGTGCTGATTCACGAAGCGATGTACTTGCCGGCGATTGAGAAACTGATCAAGCAGAATCCCGGATCGACGCGACTGCGCGAGCACTTATTGGCGGCGCACACTTCGACCGAAGACGTGGGGCGAATTGCAGCGCAAGCAGAGGTGAAGACTCTGGTGCTGACACACTTTGTCCCGGGCGACGACCCTTCCATCACTGATGAACAATGGTCGGAAGGCGTGCGAAAGCATTTCAACGGACGGATTATCGTCGGCAAGGATTTAATGGAGATATGATTTGAGCGCCCGGAGGCCTCGGCTCGACTATGAATAATTTAGCAGCCCCGTTCATGAATAAGTTTGATGATGCCCTCAAATCCATTATTCCCATTGTCCCCATTCTGGTAGTTGGGGGGCTAGTCTGGTTTGTTTTGTGGGCACGTCGACAACGTAGAGGGGTCCGCGAGTTTTACGGGAAGCATTCCCTGTTATTGGCCCAGGATGCTCCGCAAAACGTCCGCGAAGCCATTGGCGTTAAGGACCCGATGTGTTTGGCAGGTGTGTTGAAGCCTGTTGCGGGCGGAGAAGTGCCCTTTTACTGGTGGGAATGGGCAGTCATCTCCATGAATAGGAGACTTTCGTGTTTCCTGGCGATTTCGTTCCCGCCAAACACAGTGAGCGAAGCATTTGAACAAATAGCGATCCGCGAAAAGGACGCAAAGAGAAACATTCTAAAAAAGCTCAAGGACATTTACGCTCTCAACATTCACCAGCCGACCCGCACCGAAAAATTGCCAGATGGAAGCTTTATTATTGTCTGGCGCACCGTACAGCGGCCGGGTGTGCTGGAAGACAAGATCGCGTGGCTCAGAAAAACTTTGTCCGCGCCAATTCAAACATCGCCTGCCAACCCGCCTGAATTGAAAACCGTCTCACTTGCCTCTTCAACGAACACACCTGCTGAGCCTCTATCATCTGGCAAGGCGGCGTTTTCTAGACATGACAACTACGCCACGATGAAGCAAACATTTCGCGCAGCGTGGCCCAACCTGCGGTTGGAGCTGCATGAGAGGGGCGCGGCCTTTTACAAGGACGGCTTCGCTGAGTTCAATGACGACAAGACTTTCTTTGCCGCTGACGTTCCCAATGACGTAGTTATGGCTTTGACTGACCAGACTCTTGCCGGCGCGGCGCTCGAATTGTTCGCGGCTCGTTTCAAATGCGAGCCGGTGATTCTGTGCGAAGGTTACGAAGTTGAAGTTGAGCGAACTCTGGATCACCTGAACACTCAGTTTAAGTTGCCGCTCAATGTTTTTGAATACGGAGACTTTAAGCGACGTTTTTCAGAACATTGGACAAATCTTTCAATCGAACTTTATGACGCGTCGCCCGAACATGGCGGTTTAGGGCGAGGCGCCAAAGAACTGGCGGCGGATTTCGATATGAGTGGCCTCACGGACGTAGGCTATCCCTTGCACGATTACATTTCGATTGCCACCTGGGGAGAGTCGCTAAAAGGCGGGCCTTTGTCCGCGGCAATCAAGAATGAAAGGCTTGGGATTTACTGTCAGGGTAACTGGATAATCCAGCGTCTGCCGACATTTCAATGGGCGAAAGAGGTGTGATTCATTGGTAAGATCAACGGTCAGCAAGAGAATAATGTTGGGTCGCGCGTGTCCGATTATTCCTTATAGAACCAGGCTCTCGAATCGAACAATAAGACTTAGAGTTCATGATATAGAGGGCATGTTCTTCATTGCTGGAGGGGTCGGGTTTCCGCCGCACTTTAGTGCGAGATAATCAAATCGTCGGCCGTGTTCGCCTTTTCATCAGGCCCCGCCGAGCGCAGCACGTATGACGCGCTCGTGCCCTCGTACTCGTAGGGCTGGTGCCAGGGATCGACGCGAATCGCGCGCGCGAGATAATGCGGATTAAGATTGTCGATCAGCGCCGCCTCGCTTTTCGATTCAGGATAGGACCCGCGTTCCCGGCGAAATGACTCGAGCGCGGTCGCGATCGATTCCAGTTCGGCGCGGGCTCGCGCGCTCTTCTCCGCGTTCAAAGCTTTGACCAGCGTGTCGACGTCTTCCCAACGACGATCACCGGTGCGAATTTCCGCGACTCGCCATTTGCCGTCACCGCCCTTATCAAATCGAAACGCCGTTTCGACCTGGGCCACCACAGTCGCAGAGTTTCCCATCGCCGAAACCTCTTTGACGCGGACGGCATCGGAGGGCAACTGGATTCCAGCCAACCGCGCAATCAGACGACGCGCTTCCCTTGGAGTCAGATCGCCGGCCGCACGCGTGGTCGTGATGACAATTCCGCACATGACAACAAGAATTATCAACGAAGTAATCAGTAGATTTCGCTTTGACATAATTTGATCTCCTCGTTTCAGAAGCCCGACCGTGAGTGAGTTCCGAAGCGTCGGGATTGCTTACGCGCGGGCTGCTGACGGGATCAGCCCTTCGCTTTGCCGATCAGCATGCGCAGCATCGTCTGAAGCTGGGCCGTCGTAAATGGCTTGGGAAGAAACACCACGGCGCCGGCAGCGAAGCTATCCCGCGATAGTTTTGGATCCTGCTCGGCAGTCATCATCATCACCGGAATGTTATTGAAGCGTTTTTCGGTTCTCATGTAGCGAACCAACTCCGGTCCAGGAATGTGCGGCATCACGACGTCAAAGACGGCGGCGGTGATATCCGAATGTTCCTGCAGTGCCTTATAGGCTTCCTTCCCGTCACGCGCGCCGACGACCGTGAAGCCTTCCTTTTCCAGGATCGTGGTCACCAGGCGCAGGATCGCCGGATCGTCATCAGCAACCAGCACCCGTCCTTTTAAGTTAGTGTCGCTCAATTGATTTCTTATGCGGCCTCGACCGCCCTCGGGCTCTCGCCGGATTTTAAGGAAAGCTCCGCCGCGAGCTTTATTGCGGCAACCATGCTTGAGTGTTCAGCGATTCCTTTACCCGCGATGTCAAACGCAGTGCCGTGATCGACTGAGGTGCGGATGAATGGCAAACCCAAAGTGACATTAACCGCTTCCCCGAATGACAGGCACTTAACCGGAATCATTGCCTGGTCATGATAGCACGCGATCACCGCATCAAACTCTCCGCGCGAGGCGCGCAGGAAAACCGTGTCGGCAGAGTAGGGACCGCTGACGTTAATCCGATCCATGACTTTGCACCTCTCAACCGCCGGCAGAATTTCGGACGCTTCTTCGATTCCGAATAATCCTCCCTCAGCTCCGTGCGGGTTCAGGGCAGCGGCGGCAATGCGGGGCTTCTCGATACCCCAACGCTCTAGCTCGTGATGGGCCAGGCGAATAGTCTTCTCAAACCGCGCTCGCCTGACCAGTCCGATCGCCTGTGACAAAGGCACATGGGTAGAGATCAAAACCACCCGCAGGTTCGCCGCGACAAATCCCATCGCGTAATCGTCAGTGCTCGTCAGATGTGCGAGAAACTCCGTGTGGCCCGGGAAGCTGTACCCACCGAGAAATAATGCCCGCTTGTTGATTGGGGCCGTCGCGATCGCGTCGATGCTTCCTGACGCACAAAGTGCGACGGCGGCTTCGATGTAGCCACCGGCAGCCTTTCCGGCTGAGCCTGATTCAATTCCCGGCTCGACGTGACCCTGAATATTGTTGAGATGAAAAATTATCGGTGCAGTCGATCGACTCGGCAGGTCCTCATCATGTCGCACGATCTGGTAACCGCATTGTAAGTCGAGCGTACGCGCGGTATGAGCAAGCAACTGAGCGTCGCCGATTATGACTGGCTGACAAACAGCGCGAACTTCTTCTTCAGCAACCGCTTTGAGGACGACTTCGGGACCGATTCCGGCGGGGTCTCCCATAGTGATGCCGACGCGCGGCAGCGCCGACACAAACTCAGCAGAATCCTGCTTCAGAGTATCCATCAGGCAAATTCGCCGGCGAGACGTGAGATAGTCGCGCCTTGCGAAGATTAAGATTCAGTGGCTTGCGGCGAGTTGTCTTCGACGCGCGGTATCTGCGGCATGCGCTCGTCGGCCTTGTAAATATATTTAATGTGACGCTTGAGCACGAGCAGATTTGGCGCCGACCTTCGATTGATCTTTAACGCACCGCGATCGTACCACTCAATCGTTCCCTCGATCTCTTCACCATCTTCAAGCACTAAAACCATCGGCGTATGAGCATCAATCTGTTTTTTATAGTAGTAGATTTCGGCGTGCGTCTCAGTTGCGGGCGGCTGACGCTTCCGCATCTGTGATGAAGGCGACGACGACGACGGCGGCGGCTGGCCGGGGCGCGGCTGGCCCATGCCGGATGGCGCGGTGCCATTGGGGCGATGCTGTTGCGCTTGCTCACGCCTCGCTTTGACGTCGGCCAGCGTCGTCCTGATAAGTTTGCGATTCACAATACTTCCTCCAAATGAAAAAAAGAATAATTACCAACCCTGAGTTCAACTCAGCCGGCAGTCAGAAATAACAAGCCGCAGGCTGCAGCCTTCCGAGGAGAGATACGCGCACTGACCCGTTAGATTAAGTAACTTCAGGGATTGGGCGTCATGCTACACGACTGAGGGGGAAAACGCAAAGCTCGAATCTAACAAAAATCTTCGATGCACGACGTGAGAACCACGGATATGTCGCAGCAATTTGATGTCCTGGCGCGCAAGCGTCCTCGCGCGCAGCAGGATGTATTAGCAACCGGGACGTTTGCGTTCCAGTCGCCAATTCAAGCCAACAACAAATCCTTAATCTGCTTTCTTTCTGATAAATGTCGGCACGTCAAGATCGTCGACCCGCTTCGAATGGTGCGTCGCCGGAAACTCTTCTGGCGATCGCGGCGCGTATCGCGGCGACGTCGTCAGCGGCATTTGCACTCCTGTCGGCAGCGTGGCCGTCGCAGTTTCATGACGGAAGCCGGTCGCGATGACGGTAATCTTCATCGCATCAGCCATCGTTTCATCGATGACGTGGCCGAAAATTATGTTCGCGTCTTCGTCCGCTTCCTCGCGAACTATGGATGCGGCCGTGTTAATCTCGTACAGCGTCAGATCATGGCCGCCGGTGATGTTAATCAGCACACCGCGCGCCCCTTTGATCGAAGCTTCTTCGAGCAAGGGCGACGAGATTGCTTCCTGCGTGGCTTCAACGGCTCGATTCTCACCGCGCGCGTAGCCCGTACCCATCAACGCCATACCCATTCCCTGCATGATCGTGCGCACGTCGGCAAAATCAAGATTGATGAATCCCGGGACGGTGATCAAATCGCTGATTCCCTGAACCGCCTGCCGCAGCACGTCGTCCGCGGCTTTGAATGCATCTGTGACGGATGCCGTCTGCGCCACGGCGTTGAACAATCGCTCGTTGGGAATCGTGATAACTGTATCAACCGATTCATGCAGTTCGCTGAGTCCGTGTTCGGCCTGCTGCAAACGCCGGCGTCCTTCAAAGTTGAATGGCTTGGTGACGACCGCGACGGTCAGCGCACCTAACTCCGTAGCCAGGGATGCGACAATCGGCGCGCCTCCCGTGCCGGTGCCGCCACCGAGACCGGTGGTGACAAACACCATGTCCGCACCTTCAAGGACTTCGATGATCTTGTCCGTATCTTCGAGCGCTGCCTGTCGGCCAACTTCCGGATCCGCACCGGCGCCGAGGCCTTTGGTCAAACGGCCGCCGAGTTGGATCTTCACGGACGCGCGTGAACGCTTCAGAGCTTGCAAGTCGGTGTTCGCAACGATGAACTCAATTCCCTCAATTCCGGCATCAATCATTCGATTGACTGCATTGCCGCCACCACCGCCCACGCCAATCACTTTTATGCGAGCTCCGGTAATGGGAGGTTCATCATCAATGAAAATATTAATGCCTTTGCCGGGTTCGCGTACTTCAGGTGTCATCGTTCTTTCCTCTCTTCCAAACTTGGAAGGCTTCCATTGCCTCTTTCGTTTATTTTGGGCCGGCTGGACCATTGACCTCTATATCTTGCGGACAATATATTGTGCCAACGGGCGGCCAGCATACAACACTTGGTCAAAAAATACTACTACTAAAACGGTTACGAAACTTCGAAACGAAGTGAGTCAAGCGTCCACTTCCACCACGCTTTGCTGATCCGGATCGTTGTTCAAGCGCGTGCGCGCGTTGCGAGACTAACGCGAGTCCCGCTGCCGCCGCCCACGCCGGACTTTGAATGTCTTCGATCAAACCTCCGAAGCGATCACGCTCCGGATAACCGACCCGCACCGGCGCGTCAAAGACTTGTTCAGCGATCTCAACCATGCCGTCGAGCAACGCGCCGCCGCCAGTCAAAACCACGCCACTCGATAGCTGTCGATTCCAACCTGAGTCGCGAATTTCGTCAGACACGTGCATCAAAACTTCTTCGGCCCGCGGCTGCAGAATGTCGCAGAGGATCTGACGTGACAGTTGTCGCGGCGCGCGCCCGCCTACCGAAGGCACCTCGACCATTTCGCTCCGCTGGGCATCGCTCAAGGATGCGCTCGAAGCACAGCCAACCGAGCGCTTGATGCGTTCAGCCTCCGGAATTGGAGTGCGCAAGCCAAAAGCGATGTCGTTGGTAAAGTGCGATCCGCCGAGCGGAAACACCGCTGTGTGTTGCACTGCGCCACGTTGATAGACGCACAGGCCGGTTGTCTCGGCGCCGATATCGACCAGCGCGGAACCGTATTCCTTATCGTCGTCAGTCAGCGTCGCTTCGGCAGCTGCCAATTGCTCAAGAATCATGTCGGCAACGATTAATCCGGCCCGATTTACGGCATTAATTGCGTTTTGGCGCGCGGTGACCGGACTCGTTACGATGTGAACTTTCACCGCCAGACGGGCCCCCGTCATGCTTACGGGATCGTTGATTCCATCTTGATCGTCGACGATGAATTCCTGCGGCAGACGGTCCACGATTTCGCGACCGGCGGGAAGTTGAATCGCGCAGGCTGAATCAATCGCGCGGCGCACATCGTCTGCGGTGATCTCGCGGTCGCGACTCGCCACCGCGACGATCGCCTGACCGTTGAATCCCATGATGTGTGAACCGGCGAGATTGATCGTTACCTCTTCGGCCTGAACACCACTCATGCGCTCAGCTTCTTCGACCGCCCGTTTAATTGCTTCGATTGCGGCGTCGGGATTTACGATCACTCCTTTTCGCAGGCCGCGCGATTCTGATTCGCCGATGCCGAGAACTTCGAGGACTCCCTCTTCACTCGGACCGCCAACGATGCAAGTCACTTTGCTGGTGCCGATGTCCAGGCCGATCGTGTGATTTGTTCGTTTAGCCATTTAGTAATCTCTGCTCAAATTCAAACCTTTGCGTTAGCGAAATCGCAGCGCTGGGCCAGCCGGCTTCGGCGCGGATGCTTTTCGCGTGTCTTGTTCTTTTTGACTCTTGCCGGTTACAGGTACTTCCGCCTGGTTCCCTCTCGTGTTAGCGCCGGCACTCTTTGGCTTCGCCTCATCGTCCGTCGACGCCTGCGGAACAGGATCAGTCGCTGACTTATTTCCGGAGCTGAATCCGATGACAACTCGTCCAGTCTGTAAGTCAACATAGGTGATCGACGATCCGCGCGGCGTTTGCTTGTACGTATCAAGAGCCTGGAGCGCGATCTGCAAGCGCGTGCCCGGATCCTGCGATCCAAGTCTCACCTCAATCTGCGAATCAATTCCGGCAAGTTGCACTCGAATATCGCGCGTATCGATTAACGTGACTTCGCTCACGCGCTGCGAAAGACCAGTGGCATCCCAGTCATGGACCAGCTCTTGGTACTTCTGTATGCGCTCAAGATTTTCTTTGCGGGCATCTTCGCCGCCTTCTTCGTTCCAACCGCGGATGAAAAACGCCGGCATGCGATCGTCAGGTTTCATCTCGCCCAACATCACACCATCATCATCGACCCAGACGAAGTGTCCCGCGGACGTCCGGACCACGGCGATGGGCACGCGTTCCGTCACCCGCACCCGCAAACGGTCGGGCAACACGCGCGTGACGACTGCCCGCCGCACTCCGGGCAATCTACTGAGTTCGCTGCTGATCGCGGCGAGGTCTGCCCGCCACACGCCCGTACGCGCGGTCGCGCGACGCGTCAGTCCGGAAATCTCGTCCGCAGACGTTCGGGACGTTCCGGTAACGTCGATATTTCGGACCTGAAAGAGTGCCGCGGACGCGGCCACGCGATAGCCGACGATCAAGGTAACCAGGATAAGAATTGCGAGCACGAATTTCAGAGCCTTCGGCACGTAGGCAAAGAGTGCCCGGGGCGAGAAATTTATTGAGCGCGCAGCCGGTGCCCCGCCGCGTCGCGCCGGCCGTTGCACGAAACCCTTTTGTTGCGTAGCTGAGCGGCGCGCGCCGCGGGCTATGACTTGTTCTTTCATAATCGATGTAGTGCAAGCTGTTAGCTTGCGAAATATCAGCGATCAAATCGCAAGCTAACAGCCTGCGCTACTTACTG
The DNA here is from genome assembly GCA_003487805.1 of Blastocatellia bacterium. GTDB lineage: Bacteria > Acidobacteriota > Blastocatellia > Pyrinomonadales > Pyrinomonadaceae > UBA11740. Next base: position 75,514 of record DNNE01000062.1, read on the forward strand.
CTCCACAGCTCGACTTCATATTCCAAATCAATTCCATGTTCGCGCTTGACGCGTTCGCGAATCTCTTCGGCTAAGGCAAGGGCGTCTTCAGCTTTCGCATCTTCGCCTTCGGTGACGATGAAGTTCGCGTGTTTGGGCGAAACGACGGCGCCGCCGCGACGAGTTCCCTTCATCCCCAAATCATCAATCATTTTGCCTGTGCCAACCGAGCTCGCCGGCGCGTTCTTGAAAAAGCAACCCGCTGAACGTGCACCATGGGGCTGCGTTGCCATCCGCTGGCTCTTTGCCTTTTCCATTCGCTCACTGATCTTTTGCGGATCGTCGGGATGCAGCGAGAGCGTCGCACCCAGCAGCATTTCACCTTCGCGAAATGAGGTGTGGCGATAATTCCACTGCACTTCCGTTCCGGGAATTTCAATAACGCGACCACCGCGCGCCACGCGAACAGTGTCCACGACCGTTCCGATCTCTTGTCCATACGCGCCCGCGTTCATCCACAGAGCACCGCCAACGGTGCCGGGAATTCCATTTAGCCCCTCGATTCCCGAGAGATCGTGACGGGCGGCATCGACACATAGCCGCGGCAGCGAATAACCGGCGCTGACGGAGACTCGATTTCCATCGAACAAGGGATTGGCTTTCAGACCTTTCAGGCTCACGATCACGTAATGATGTGCGCCGTCATCAGCCAGTACGTTGCTTCCCGATCCGAGCGGCCGCCAGGCAATCGCTTGCTGCTCTAAATCATGGCCCAGCGCAGCGGCCTGTTCTTCATTCTTTGGCGACAGCACCCAATCGATAGCGCCGCCGACACGCAGACTCGTTATGTCGGCAAAACGCCGGCCGCGTTCAGCGGGCACGCCCATCCGTGTCGCGATCGATTCGATAACTGCGTCCTTCTCATCAATCATGGGACTCATACCGACGCACAGGACTCACAGGTCCCACGACGTTTTAACCTTCACGCAACAGCGCCAACAACTGATCGCCTGCTCGATGCACTGAACCGGCGCCCAGGGTGATCACCAGATCGCCCTCCCGCACATTGCTTCGGAGACTCTCGGCCGCGCCTTCCAGGCCGCCAATGTACTCGGCGCTCTTATGCCCGTAACTTTTTATTCGCCCGGTCAGCACCTCAGCATTGATCCCTTCGATCGGCGTTTCGCTCGCGGCATAAATATCTGTCACCAGCACTACGTCGGCGTTATTGAAGGCGCTGGCGAACTCGTCCATTAGATCCGCGGTGCGCGAGTAACGATGCGGCTGAAACAGCACCACGATGCGACGGTGTGGAGCGCCCAGGCGCGCCGCACTCAGCGTCGCTTTGATTTCCGTCGGATGATGGCCATAGTCATCAACGACCGTGACGCCCTTTTCTTCGCCTTTGAATTGGAAGCGCCGATCAGTCCCGCCGAATTCGGAAAGCGCATGAGCGATGGTATCGAACGGCACGTCCAATTCCAGCCCGACGGCGATTGCCGCCAGCGAGTTGTAAACGTTGTGCTTACCGGGAACGTGCAGCGAGACTTTGCCTAACACGTCGATCCCGCGCAAGACCGTAAAACTGGATCCGAACGACTGATCGTACTTGATGTCGTGAGCCGAGATGTCGGCCTGCGCGCTCATCCCATAAGTGACTCGACGCCGCGCCACGTTTGGGATCACAGCCTGCACGTGTGGATCATCGAGACAGAGAACGGCCGCGCCGTAAAAAGGAACCTTGTTCACAAAGTCCGTAAAGCAGCGCCGCACGTCTTCCATGTCGTGGTAATAGTCCATGTGCTCGCGATCGATATTCGTCACCACCGCAATCATCGGCGTCAGCATGAGAAACGATCGATCGCTTTCATCAGCTTCGACCACCATCAATTCGCTCTTACCCAGGCGAGCGTTTGCGCGATAGGTGCGGACGATGCCGCCGACTACAAAAGTCGGATCTAAGCCCGCTGTCCCCAGCACCGTTGCGACCATCGAAGTCGTGGTCGTCTTGCCATGCGAACCCGCGCACGCCACCGTGTAGGGCTTCATGCGCATCAGTTCCGCGAGCATTTCGGCGCGCGGAATTACGGGAATCGACTGGCGACGTGCTTCGGTGATTTCCGGATTGTCATCACGTACCGCCGTAGAGCGGACCACGACATGAGCGTCGCCAACATTCTCAGCCGCATGTCCTTCAGTTACTTCGACTCCCAAATCTTCAAGATGCGCCGTGACTTCAGACTTTTTCTGATCAGAGCCTGAGACACGGAAACCGAGGTTCGCCAACACTTCGGCAATGCCCGACATGCCAATGCCGCCGATGCCGACAAAATGAATATGTTGGAAAGGTCGGAACATAAAAATCAGCGGGCAGTAGGCAGTGCGCAGTAGGCAGCAAAGCCGCACCTTTGAATATTAGCTAGACAACTGAGATTGGTAGCCACTGCCTCTGCTTTCTGCTTTCTGCTTTCTGCTTTCTGCCTACTACCTACTGCCTACTGCCTACTATTCTCTCTATCAACTCAACCGTCGCCGCGGCCGCATCTTTTCGCGCGGACTTGCGGCTGGCCTTTTCCATCTCTGAAATTTTCCCGGGCGAATCAATCAACGACACAATCTCTTTTGCCAAACGCTCTCCGCTAAGTTCGTCCTGAAGAATCATGCGCGCGCCACCCGCGCTTTGCATCGCTTCCGCGTTGCGTCGCTGCTCTAACTGGCCCGGCAGCGGAACCATGATCGCTGCCTTGCCCGCGGCCATCAGTTCAGCGCTGGTCGTCGCGCCGGCGCGCGACACGATCAAATCATTTGCCGCAAACGCATTCATCATGTCGTCGATGTACTCGCGCACGTTGGCTTCCGTCCATCCATGCTCTGCATACGCATCACGAACTTTTGCAAAGTCCGCGGGGCCCGTCTGATGAGTCACATTCAGGCGCTCGCGATGAGAATCAAGATGCGGCAACGCTGCGATCATCGCGTCGTTAATCGCCCGCGAACCCTGCGACCCGCCGAACAACAGCAGCGAAACGCATCGCGGGTCGCGCTGTTTCGGTTCAATATCAAAGAACTCGCTCCGCACGGGATTCCCGGTGACAACCCCTTTGCCGGGAAAATACGGGAGCGCCGCCGCGAACGAAACCGCGGCCGCATCAACAAACTTTGCCAACCGTCGATTGGTGAACCCCGGCACGGCATTCGATTCCATCAACAGCGTCGGCAGACGCATCAGCGATGCAGTCATCAACACTGGTCCACTAACATAACCGCCGGCGCCAACCACGACGTCCGGAGCGAACGCTTTGATAACGCGCCGCGCGTCGAGAAAACTCTTTGGCAGAATCAGCGCGCCACGCAGCCTTTGCATCACGCCCATGTTCACCAGTCCTGCGCTTTCAATGAGCAAAAGTTCAAATCCCGCTTGCGGCACCAGACGATTTTCCAAACCACGCGCCGTGCCGACAAATCTGACAACCGATGCCCCGTCGCGGCGCATGATTTCTTTCGCCACCGCGATGCCGGGATAGATGTGGCCGCCGGTGCCGCCCGCCGCAATCAAGACGCGCATCGCTCACCCATACCGCGCCCGCGCCAAAGCGGTCGCGCGTTGCCGCGGCATTCGTTTCTTTCGCGGACGCGGCGCTTCGTCCCAGTCATCTTCGCGATCGCCTTCGTCAAAGCCGGCCCGTTTTCCGAGTGCGGCATACTGCGAAATGTTGAGCAGGATTCCTACTCCCGCCAGCGTCGGCACCAGCGAAGAACCGCCATAAGAGATGAACGGCAACGGAATCCCCTTCGTCGGCACCAGCGCCAGCACGACACTCATATTAAGGAGAGCCTGCGCCACGATCCCGACGACGATGCCGATGCCCAGCAACATCCCAAATCGATCCGGCGCCCGCAAAGCGGCGCGCATTCCGCGCCAAAGAAAGATTGCGAAGACAAAGACCACGATTGACGCTCCGACCAATCCGAGCTCTTCGCCGACAACTGCGAAGATGAAATCTGAATGCGCGAAGGGCAGAAACAAAAGTTTCTGCCGGCCCTGCGCGAATCCAAGTCCGTGCGTGCCTCCCGAACCAACCGCGATCAGCGATTGGACCACCTGATAACCGGTGCCCTGGGAGTCGGCCCAGGGATCGATAAAAGCCGACAGACGTTTCATACGAAACGGCGTGAAGATGAGCATCTTGCCGACGTACAGAAGCGCCGGCACTACCGCATACCCCAGATGACGCGGCCGCATACCGGCGGCAAAACAGATCGTGAAGCAGATAATCGCCAGCATCAACGCCGTGCCCAGGTCCGGCTCTTTCGCGACCAATCCCGCGACAATGCCAAGCACGATGAAACAGGGCAGGAACGTTCGCCAGAACGACACTTCGTCTCCCGACCGTCTTTCAATAAACCGGGCCAGGAAGAGAGCGAGCGAGAGCTTTGCGATCTCTGACGGTTGAACCGAGAATCCCCGAAACTTGATCCAACGGCGGGCGCCGTTAACCGGCGAGAAGCCAAACACCGCGACCAGCAGCAGGATCGTGAAAGCCAGCAATCCGTAGATGATCCAGCGACGATTCAACCGTTGATAGTCGAAACGCATCGCCGCGAACATGACTACAAAACCGATGGAGGTCCAGACCGTCTGCTTGATCACATAATGAAACTGACTGTGATTTTCCTGCTGCGCGATCACCGCTGAGGCGCTGTAGACCATCACCACACCGAACAGTGCGAGCCCGATCGTCGCTGAGAATAACCATCTGTCGATTTGTAGTTTCTGCGTCATTGCTATTCGGTCTTTGGTCTTTGGTCTT
>DNNE01000062.1:80615-82096 GCA_003487805.1 Blastocatellia bacterium
TTTGGTCTTTGGTCTTTGGTCTTCGTTTATTTCAAAGGCCTAAGACCGAAGACCTCTTCCTTAAATACTCTTCCCCGGTGCTCAAAACTCTCGAACATGTCGAAGCTGGCGCACGCGGGCGCAAGCAAAACGATGTCGCCCGGTTCAGCGGCGGCAAAACTCTTGGCAACGGCATCGTGCATGTCTGAAGCATGTTCGTGCGGCGCGGCGTTTCCGATTTCCGCTTCGATTGTTATTGCGTCTTCGCCAATCAGAATCATTTTGCGCACACACATTTTGATCAACTCGATCATCGGCGAGTACGGCGCCTGCTTGCCCCGCCCACCAAGAATCAAAATAACTTTCCCGGCTTCACTTGCGAAAGCCTCCAACGCTTTCATCGTCGCATCGACGCTGGTTGCTTTCGAATCGTTTACGAAACGGATGCCGCCAATCTCCGCCACTTCCTCGAGCCGGTGCTCGACCGGTCGAAACCCGCTCACCGTCTCGCGCAGCGAGTCCGGCCCGGCTCCGCATGCGAGACCGGCAGCGAACGCCGCCAAAACATTCTCGACGTTGTGTGTTCCGCGCAGTTTCATTTCATCGCGAGACATCAGGACGCGCTCGCCGTCTTTAGTGCGCGACACCAGCTCGCGTCCGCGCAGAAACAATCCTTCGTCCAATTCTGCTTTCACGCTGAAGCGCGCCACGTGCGCGCGCAACCCTCTGGCCCAGGAGGAAACGATTTCATCGTCGGCGTTGAGAATCGCGACATCACTCGCCGTCTGATTGCGGAAAATGTTGTGTTTGGCTGCCGCGTAATCCCGGAGCGATTCGTAACGATCCATGTGGTTCGGAGTTACGTTAAGGACCGCCGCCACTGTCGGGTGAAAATCGACGATCGTCTCCAGCTGAAAACTCGAAAGCTCAACCACATTCCAACCATCATCCCGCGATGAATCAATCATCGAGATAAGCGCCGTTCCGATGTTTCCGCCAACCTGCACGTTGATTCCTGCGTCCTTTAACATCTGTCCAATCAGAGACGTAGTAGTTGTCTTTCCATTCGATCCGGTGATTGCGACCGTGCGGCCTCGCAGAAAACGTGAAGCCAACTCGACTTCACCGATAACTTCTGCGCCGCGCCGATCCGCATAACGAATCGGAATCGACTTTGTCGGCACGCCGGGACTTACGACGACCAGATCAATCTGATCTAAAAGCCACGACGGCGGATCGCCTTCGATCAAGCCGACCCCTTCAGTTTTCAAATCGAGCGCTGCCGGCGCCCACTCACTTAGCGGCTTTCGATCGTTCAGGGCGACGGTCGCGCCGCGTTGAACCAGGAACCGGGCGCTCGCAATTCCGCTGCGCGCCGCGCCGATGACCAGAGCTTTTCTGCCGGCAATCTCCAAACAACTCTATTACCTTTCCGTTTAGAGGCGAGCTACTGCCGCCATCTTCAGGCCTACTTACCTTTCCGTTTAGAGGCGGGCTACTGC
>DNNE01000062.1:82439-139292 GCA_003487805.1 Blastocatellia bacterium
GCGGGCGGTAGCCCGCCTCTAAACGAATTAGCGCAACTTCAAAGTCGAAAGACTGAGCAACGCAAACAGGATCGCCAGGATCACGAATCGAAAAACGATCTTCGATTCTGTCCAGCCCACCATTTCAAAGTGATGATGCAACGGCGTCATCTTAAAGACGCGGCGGCCAACCCCGCTCGTGCGCTTCGTCATTTTGAAGACGCTTACCTGGACCATCACCGACAGCGCTTCCATGACAAAGACGCCCCCGAGCATCAGCAGCATGAATTCCATCTTGGTCAGAACGGCGATGGTCCCGACCGCGCCGCCGATTGCCAGACTGCCCACGTCGCCCATAAACACTTCCGCCGGCGGCGCATTGAACCAAAGAAATCCCAAACTCGCGCCGGCCATGGCGCCGCAGAAAACGCTCAACTCTGCTGTTTCTGGTCGATGCTCAAAAAGCAAAATGCCTGCCCAACGCGCGTCGCTGCTCAGATAAGTAAACGCCGTCAGCGCCGTCATCGCGATGAACGTAATGCTGATCGCCAGACCATCCAGCCCGTCCGTCAGATTCACCGCGTTCGTTGCGCCGAGCAGCACCATGATGATCAAGCCGAGATATAGATAAGGCCCGATCACGCTGATGCCGTTCGGGTCGGCCGTGCTCTTGAAGAATGGAATGCTGACGTTCCACGAATACTTCGTCTGGAAATACCGGGTTGAGATGTACAGCACCAGCCAGACCGCGATTGCGATCAGCAACTGGAACAGAAGCTTCTGCCTGCCGGTTAATCCAAGGCTGCGGTGCTTTACCAACTTCACGTAATCGTCGGCAAATCCGACTGCCCCGAAACCCAACGTCGCCAAAATGGTTATCCAGACGTAAAGACCGCTGAGCTTCGCCCACAGCAATGTCGAGATGATCACCGACCCGATGATCAGCAAGCCGCCCATGGTCGGCGTGTCGCGTTTGGCGATATGAGCCTGCGGACCTTCTTCGCGAATCTGTTGCCCGATGTTCCATCTCTTCAAACCTACGATCAGCTTTCGCCCGAACAAGAGCGAGATCAGCATTGCCGTGACCGAGGCATAAGCCGTGCGAAAGGTGACGTACTGAAAAACGTTCAGCGCCTTTACGAGATACCAATCCTGATCCTTGAAGCGGCTATAGATCAGTTCGTAAAGGATGTAATAGATCATCTTGTCAGAATGGAGCGCAGGCATCCTTGCCTGCATAGCGCGCGAAGCGCGCTCAAGCACCGTTCCCTACTGGTCGTAAGCCTTCCCGGCCAGCGGAAACTTCTGTTTCAGTATAGCCACCACCTTGTCAGTCTCTACGCTGCGCGACCCCTTGACCAAAATCAAATCGCCTTCTCGTACTTCGTCGATCACGGCCGCGGCGGCTTCGTCTGAGCTGTCAAAGAATCGCGTTACGGCTAATCCTTCATCCCGCGCGCCGGCGATGATTTCATTTGCCAGGCCGCGCACTCCCCACAGTACTTCAATACCCAGCCGGGCAATCTCGTGGCCAGCCTCACGATGCATCTGTGGAGATTGCGGCCCCAGCTCGAGCATCTCGCCCGCAACGACCACGCGTCGCTTCACCTGGTCGCCGGCTTCGGCCAGGGTATGGACCATGCTCAACAGCGATCGCGGATTCGAATTGTACGAATCGTCAACGACTGTAAAGCCGGCAGCGAAATTCAAAATCTCGCCGCGCATTTTCGGCGGCTTTACTGAACGCAGGGCATTGGCAATTAGTTCCGGCTTCACCTTCAGCGCCGTCGCCACGGCCGACGCCGCCAGCGAGTTCATCAGATTGTGCGCGCCGGTCATCGGCAATTCGGCGGCGGCCTCTCCCAGCGGCGTACTCAAGCGAAAGCGCACCAAACCAAAATGCGAAGTGTCGATCTCTCTGGCAGTCACGTCGGAAGGTTTCTGAATTCCAAAGGTGAGCACGGGCCCATCCGTTTTTGACTTCATTTCCATAACAAGTTCGTCATCCGCGTTCAGCACCGCCACACCGCCGGGTTTCAGGCCTTCGATCAACTCAGCTTTCATCGCGGCGACCGTTTCGATCGTGCCCAGGTGCTCGAGGTGCACGGGCGCGATCATCAATTCCACGCCGACATCAGGCGGCGTGATTTGCACGAGACGTCGAATCTCGTGCGTGGGCGAGGACATTCCCATCTCGAGTACAGCCAGATCGTAATCGTCCGGCTGATGACCCTCACTGACCATTTGTAAAACCGAAAGTGGCAGTCCGAGGCCGTTGTTATAATTGCGTTCACTCTTCAACACGCGATAACCGGTCTGTGATAAAACGTGCGCCGTTAATTCCTTCGTGGTCGTCTTTCCCGCACTGCCGGTAATCCCGATAACCGGTTTTCCCCACGCCTCGTAGACTTTCCGCGCCAGGGTTTGCAGCGCGGCGATCACATCATCGACGACGATGAGACGATCGATTAACGATTGCATATCTGCCTGACCATCAACTCGTTCGCGACGCGCTACCGCGGCGATGGCGCCTCTTTCAAGCGCGCCCGCAATAAAGTTGTGGGCGTCCGCGAAAGTCCCGTTGAATCCGGCGCGTTCATAGTCGGGTTGCGACAATGCGAAGAAGAGCTCGCCTGCGCGGACCGTGCGCGAATCTATCGAAAAATCAATTATTTGTTTGTCAAAGAGCTCGGCGCCAAGACCGTCAGTCGTCGCACCCATCAAGCTTGCTGCAGTTCTAATGTCCACGTTCTCATTATGTGTCAGAAGCCCGACCGTCAGGGAGGGCAACTACGGGTTACGGAGCCCTGGTTTACGCGCGCGCTTCTGACACATCTAATTCCGTCTGGCGAAATCAACCCGCACCGTTTGCCCGACGTCGACTTCCGTACCCGCCGCCGGATTCTGCTGCATCGCAAAACCGTCGCCGCGCGCTTCCAATTTCAATCCGAGCTGCGAGCACAGGCGTAAGGCGTCCCGCACGCTCTGGCCGCGCAGATCCGGCATGAGTGCGCCGCGATTCGTGGCCATTGCCAGAACCACCTCACTGGTTTTGCCGTTAAAGCTTTTCGCTGCGACCATCTTCGGCAAGGTCTCTTCGCGCCGTTCGATTTGCGCGGCGTCTTCTTTGATCTGCTGAGGCGAAGCTTTCGACAATTGCGCGATCATCGGCGGCGCACTCTTCACTTCGGTGTCGGGCGTTATGTTCAATTCCGGCAAGACCTGCTCGGCGATTTCACGAAAAACCGGCGCGGCTATATCACCGCCGTGATATGAACCCTGCGGCTCGTCGATAACCACAATGATCACGACTGCAGGATTATTTACCGGGGCAAACCCGACAAACGATCCGATGAACTTCGTTGCTGAATACGCGTGCGTCTTTGGATCGACTTTCTGCGCGGTGCCGGTCTTGCCCGCGGCCGTGTAGCCGTCGAGCTGCGCCTTCCTGGCTGTCCCGTGCAGCGTTACGCCTTCGAACATTCCACGCATCGCGGCGGTTGTTTCCGGATTCAGCGCTCGACGCGTTTCCGGTTTTGCCTGGTAGACGACTGTGCCGTCGGGCATGCGCAGTTCACGCACGACATGCGGCTTGATCCACATACCGCCGTTCGCGAGCGCCGAGTAGGCTGCGGCCATTTGCAACGGCGTCACCCCGACCTCCTGGCCCATGGCAAGCGATCCCATCGAAGCCGGCTGCCACCGATTAACCGGACGAAGGATGCCGGGTGATTCTGCCGCTAAATCAATTCCGGTACGCGATCCAAATCCGAGTCGCTTCATGTAGTCGTACATCGTGTCATTGCCGGCCAACAGTCCCAGCTTGATCGCCGCGACATCGCTCGATTGCGCCAACGCCTCCGCTACCGTCAACACGCCGAACGGCTTATGATCGTGAATCACGCGACCCGCCACAGTGATCGAGCCCATCTGGCAATCGATCTTGTCGTCAGGTTTTACCAGGCCTTTTTCGATTGCGGCTGAGAACGCAACGATTTTAAAGGTCGAACCCGGCTCGTAAATGTTCTGCACGGCGCCGTTGGTTTTCTCTTCCGGCGAGACTTTTCCAGCTTCGTTTGGATTAAAGGTCGGCGAATTTGCCAGCGCTAAGATTTCTCCGGTGCGCGGATCCATAACGATTGCCGTACCTGACTTCGCATGACTGCGCTCGACAGCCGCCTGGAGCGCTTGCTCAGTACGATACTGGATGAGCTGATCGATCGTGAGTACCACGGTCTGACCGGGATGCGGCTGCACTTCGTAGCTTTCAAACGCGCGACGATCGCGATCGACCTCGAGGTAGACTTTGCCCGCCTCACCGCGGATTTTTTCGTTGTAAGACTGCTCAACCCCGCCCAATCCCAATTCATCTGCATTAACAAAGCCGAGCACGTGGGCCGCCAGCGTATCGTTCGGGTAGTAACGCTTCGGCTCTTTGCGCGAATACACGCCATCGAGTTCCAGCGCGTCGAGCTTGCTCGCGCGTTCCATCTCCAGCCGGCGCACTATCCAGATGAACTTCTTGTTCGCGTCCTTCGCGTCGTTGAAACGCTTAATCAGATCGGCGCGATCGAGACCAGTTACCGACGCAATCTTGCGGACGGTCTCGTCGATATTCTTAACTTCACTGGGATCGCTGTAGAAGGATTCGGTATCAAGACTGCGGGCCAGTTCACGACCTTGCCGATCGAGAACCTGTCCTCGTGTAGGCGCAGTTTCGATTGAACTCAGTTGTTGATTTCGAGCCCGGGCGGCCAGGTTATCGTGTTGATGAACTTGCAGCTGAACGAGGCGAGCGCCAATTGCCAGCATCCACAGAGCCAGGGCAATCGCCACAAAGAGTATGCGGCGATGCGAATTTTCGGTGCGCGGAGCTTCGTTGGCAGTAGCACGACGGGGCATTCAACTCTCCAAACATGCGATCACATCAGCGACCCGTCTTCACTTCCCGCGCGGTTGCTGAGTTTTCAGTTTTGCCGGCGTTTTCGCGGGAATTTTCGCAGCCACGGGAACCTTCAATTCACGTGGCGCGGTCCGCTGTCTCAACGGATCAATTTGCGCAGGCTGCATCGGCTGCATTCCCAGCTGTCGAGCTGCTCGCTCCAGGCGCGCCGGGCTGGCGGCGATTTCTTTCTCAACGGTTAGACGGCGCTGCTCCTCGCGAGCTTCGGTCAGCGCGTTGCGCAACTTCTCAGTCTGATAACCAAGCTTAAGGGCGGCGAAATGTCGACCGCCCGCGTAAACGAATCCGCCGGCCAGAAGCAGCCCACAAATTAGGAGAAAGGAAAATCGTTTCAGCGCCCCGCGATCGCGCTCTCGCGCAACGGGTGCGTTTCGATGTCTTGATGGAACTCTACGCATCGTGTCTTGTATGGAGTTCCGCATTTACGCGGCAGTGTTTAGTAGGGCCGCGTGCAAGCGGAACTCCGAACTGCTTGTCAATCCAAGGCTTTGCTAAACCTTGCTTGCGCCTCGTAACTTTGCGCTGCGACTTCTCGGGTTTTCTTCGATCTCTTCTTCGCCAGGAACGATCGCCCGTCGCGTCAAGATTGAAATTTGCTTCGTGACACCGCAAATGCATACGGGCAAACGCGGCGGACACTGGCATCGACCGGAAAGCTTTAACAGCGTCCGCTTGACGATCCGATCTTCAAGCGAGTGAAAACTGATTACCGCGAGACGCCCAGCTTGTTCTAAGTGGTCAACGGCTTGAACTAAGAAACGATCGAGGTTTTCAAGTTCACCGTTGACCGCGATCCGCAACGCTTGAAACGTGCGAGTGGCGGGATGGATCCTCCGTTTTTTATCTGGCCCGACGGCGCGCGCGACTAAATCTGCGAGGTCATGCGTCGTCTGAATTGGCTCGCCGCGCTCTCGTCGCTCGACTATCCACCGAGCAATGCGGCGAGACCGCCGTTCTTCTCCGTACTCAAAAATTATCCGCGCAATTTCTACTTCCGAAAGACGACCGAGCAACTCTGCCGCAGTTTCGCCACCCGATCTGTCCATGCGCATGTCGAGCGGCGCTTCGTGCCGGAAACTGAACCCACGTCCCAGCGAGTCCAACTGCAACGACGAAACACCGAGATCGGCAAGGACACCGCGTACTTGCCTGACTTTCGCTGTCGCGAGGACCCGCGTAAGTTCACGAAAGTCAGCATGTACAAAGCGAAAGCGCGAGCCGTATTGCGCTAATCGCTCCTTTGCCAACCCGAGCGCTTCTTCATCGCGATCGATACCCAGCACTTGCGCGTCAGGAGATGCTTGCAAAATTGCTTCGCTATGCCCGCCCAGGCCTACCGTGCAATCGACAAACAATCCGCCGCGCTCAGCTGCGAGCAACTCGATCGTCTCTCGAAGTAGCACGGGGCGATGAGACAGCGCGCCCCTGCCCCCCAAAGGCTCCGCCATTACCACCGCCCCGTGATCTCGTTCAAAGAACTAACAGGTAGCACAGACTCTGGTCTGCGGCTCTGAGTTAATTCTTCAACTGAAAACACAGACTGACCTTTCAAATTCCCAATCGCGCAATCGCCGCCTCGTCTTCTTCGGTATACGGATCGGCGAGCATGCGTTGCTGGAACTTGTCGAGCTCCCAAACTTCCAGGTATGTCAAATAACCAAGCACCGCCACATCACCGACGACCGCGGCGCTCTTTCTCAGCAGCGGATGTACGAGCACGCGTCCCTGCGTATCCATCGACGACTGCTGGCCGTAATAATTCGTCCTGTCAAGGAACTTGCGCCGCGCGGGATCCATCGAAGGCAATAAAGCGAGCCGCTGTTCGATCGCTTCCCATTCCGGCATCGGATAAACGCGCACGCATTCACCCGTCAAACTGGTCACATAAAGCGCCGAGCCGTACTTGTCTTCAACGTAACGCCGAAAAAGGGTCGGCACTTTGAGCCGGCCCTTGGAATCGATTCGTGCTGTGTAATTGCCTCGAAGCACTGAGACTGATTCCTGAGTTGAGTGGAGACGATTGTGCCTTGCGCGCTGGTTTTGAGTTTGTTTGTGTCGTTGAGACCACCTTGCTCCACTTCACTCCACCGCGCGCATACTACGCCGGTAATTCAGGGCTGTCAATAGTTTTTACGGATTTTTTTCGAGGCTGGAAAAATAAAGATTTAGAAGCCGCGCGAGCTGCACATGGCGCAGTGGTCACATGGCTGGCCGCTGGGATCGACCGTGCACTGCTTCTCGTTTTCGAAAAACTCAACCAGCTCAGAGACGGCGGCTTCCTCGACTCCAAATCTCTCCTGGCTGGCATGCTCAATCAATTGCGGGCCGCGGATCGCAGACTGGGAACTGTTTCCCTCGCTTAGCGGTTCACCCATCGCGCGTGAAAATGGAGCAAGCCACGGCGATTGTGTGCGGGGCACGTATGAGGTTCTCTGGGAGACGTCCGCTGCTCGTGTGTTCGGAGTTGGTGTGCCAATGCTTATCGTCGTTGCGGCGGGAGGAGTCGGCGAAACGAAATCGATCATGCGGGCCCGGGACAGTTGTTTCGGCGCCGCGACTTGCGAATGGTTAGCCGTAGGCCTTTGTGAACGCTCGCCGGCGATACGACGCGCGACGCGTTCCGCTATTAACCGTGCTTGATCTTCGTTACTGCTCACTTTGATGTAACGCAAGCTGTTAGCTTGCGGTTCGCAATCCCGACTGGTCGGGATTGCGTTACTCGTCTTCCAACAAGTCGATCCGATCGACAACGCCAATGATTGCGGAATCGATCGCAGCGCCCGCTTTTCCGGTCGCGGTTGTTGAAGCGCTCCAGCCTTCCTGGACGATCAGGACGGTGTCGCCCACACCGGCGTCAACCGCGTCGAGCGCCAGGACCGTATAGCCAGTCGCCTCACCTTCCGGACTAATACTCTCGCACAGCATCACCCGGGCATTGTCATAGCGATGATTTTTTTGGGTGGCGACTACGTTGCCGAGAACTTTAGCGAGAATCATTCTTAGAAAACCGTGCTTAGGGCTTAGGGCTTAGAACTTAAAGCTTAGTTTTCAGGACTAAAGTCTAAGCTCTAAACACCAAGCCCTCAAATGTTAGCCACAACAGACGTGGCTGTCAGAATCAACGATGCCGATGATCGTGCAATCAGTCGGCGTGTCTTCGCGTTTGAAAGGAAAGCTCGCTTCCTTGCCCCGGCACCAGAAAACCAATTCGCCGACTCCTGCGCCCGCAGCGTCGACGGCCACCAGAGGTTTCCCTTGTGGCGCCAGGTCTTTATTAAGGGATTGAACGACAAGCAGTTTCCGATTCTGGAGCGAATCGTTCTTCATCGTGGCCACAACTGTTCCGATTACGCGTGCGAGTTGCATTTCACTTCTCCGGCGCCATGATGTCCACCGTGTCGATCACGCCGACGACCGCTGCGTCGATTGGTGTGTCTTTCATGTTCTGCGCCAGCCGAGCGCTTGATCCGGCGACGACCAGCACGCGCTCATGAAAGCCGGCGCCGACAGTATCGACCGCGACCACGTAGCCGCTGGTGTCCGAGCCATCAAGATTGATGGGCCGAACAATAAGCAGCTTTTTCCCTTCCAGCCGTTCGTCCTTTTGAGAAGCCACGACTGTGCCGATAATCCGGGCGATAATCATGCGTGTGCTTCGGCGGTAATGGGCATCGCCTCATCGACGCTGCCATGCGGACGTGGGATCACGTGCACGCTGACCAATTCGCCGACCCGGCGGGCTGCGGCTGCGCCGGCGTCAGTCGCCGCTTTTACCGCGGCCACATCGCCCCGGACGATCGCCGTCACAAAGCCGGCGCCGATTTTTTCATAACCAATCAGGGTGACGTTCGCTGCTTTGACCATGGCATCAGCAGCTTCGATCATCGCCACCAGACCTTTAGTTTCAACCATTCCGAGTGCTTCTTGCATTCAGTTTCTCCTCACTGAGATTTAGATCTTACCCATGCTACCGTCTGTTCAGGGCTGACCGCCGTGGTAGAAATCACGCGTTCCACTCTCGCGTTCGCGAGTTCGTACCGCGGCGTAAAACAACGAGTGACACCATCATCGTGAGGATCAAAGCGACCTACCACGATTGCCTCACTCACATAGAATGACGAGATATCTGCTTTGTCTCTCCACCGTGTCGTATTCGGTTGAATGACTGAAGACTGAAGCTCATTCAAATCCACAATTGCCGCGGGCCACTCATCCTCGCCACGACACGCCGTGAAGGCAGAAACCCTGGGATCCAGCTTCAAAGGGGCGCCGACCACAACGTCTCTCGAGATTAGCGCACGAACCGAACAAGTTTGCCTGCATATCTTTCCGGGTGCGCCGAGATTTCACAAAGCGAAACCGGATCGTTTCGATGCCACACGAAGTGCGCTGCCACTCCAAGTACAAAGCACAGCAGAAAAGCCGGCCAATCTAACAGCCACTTCTTCATCCTAGTCTCGTCCAGTGACAGCGCGGCTCAGCAACTCTACCAACTCATCGCGCGTAAGTGAAATCTTCCCACCACCATTGCCTGTCGGATGATTAGACACCGGACGATCGCCAGTCGGACAAGATAAATTCGTTTCGTGCAGGTAACCACAGGCCTGACAGCGAGCACCTTGATCGAGATAGCCTGCCGCCTCGCGCACATTGATCAGTTTTTCGATTGCATCCGGCGGAAGATTTCGCGAGCCGCCTAACATGCGCGAAAGGATCGCAATCTTCGCTGTGTGCTCGAGCGTCTCCAAACGATCGAAGGCTTGCCAAAGATCGGATCCGTAAGCCACTGCGCCATGATTCGCCATGAGCAACGCGTTGTGATGCTTAATCAGGGGGCGCATGGCATCGCTCAACTCATCAGTGGATGGCGTGCCGTATTCAGCCAGCGGTACACAGCCCAGAGTCAATATCACCTCGGAAAGAATTGGCTGATCTATCGGTAGCCCCGCCACCGCGAAAGCGGTTCCGTGCGGCGGATGAGCATGACAGACAGCTTTGACGTCAGGCCGTTCACGATAAATCAAGAGGTGCATCGCCAACTCGCTCGATGCCCGTTGATTATTCAGCGACCGACCGTCGAGATCCGTAACCGCGATCAAGTCCTCGGTCATCCGGCCTTTGCAGGTCATCGTCGGAGTCGCCAGGATGCGGCCGTCATCAAGCTGCACACTGACATTTCCGTCGGACGAAACGACGTAGCTCCGCTCGTACAGCAGATGGCAGATGCGCAGGAGATCTCGGCGTGCAAGTTGTTCGTCCATTCTCAGTCGTTCACATCAATGAAGCCTGTACAAAAATAATTGTCGCTGGGTTATTGGTTGTCCGTCTCGCAAAGCCGGTTCGAAACTAATACTTTTCGCAGCTTCAAGTACGTCCGACTGTTTGTCGCATCTTGAGTACTGGTTAGAAACGACCGTAACCTCCGAGACCTTGCTGGATGAATGCAAAGTAACATACACCATCAGATTACAGTGTAGATGTTTCGACCAACTCGACGGATGACCGTACTCATCTCGCCAAAAGCGAGGCCTCGGTAATTCCTTAATCACCGCATCGCGATCAACTGCCTGTCCATCAAGCGCATCGGGTGCAATATAAGCAACAAGGAAATTGTGGCTCTCACCAAGACTCGACGTGAGTTGCGTCAGCATAAGCGCCTGCCGCTTCATCAGCATCATATGCGAAGGCGATGAGTTCCTTTCACCCTTGATCGTTACTGCACTCTTAAATGTTTCACCCGAATATTGGAGCTGAAGCACTTCAAAGGAGTAATCAACCGTTCGATCGCTTGCCGTTTCATCGCGCTGTTGAAAGGACCGAGTGCCGATGGCCGGAGCAGCAAATACTCCCATAGCCATAATGAGTACGAACACCAAAACTTTCGACAAAAGCTTCGGCATAGTTCTAAAGATTTTGCTCTTTGCGTTTCGACGCGTCCATAAAGTCTTCGCTTCTCTTTCCATGAGTAAGGGTTGCAGCCCGAGGCTGGGCGAGGAAATAGGAAAGCGATTCAAGCGAGGTCGTCAGGTCAACCGTCTTTACTTTCACGCCCAAACGCGCCTTCAATGGCGCGGGCGCAAAATTCAGAATTGCTTTCACTCCGGCAGTCATCACTTGATTGAGTACTCTTTGCGCAGCGCGCGCGGGCACCGCGATCACGGCAACATCGATATCCTGATCGCGCACGACTTTCGCAATCTTGTTTACATCAAAGATCGGAATGCCGCCGCCGGTGCGCTCGCCGAGCTTCGTCTCGTCGTTATCGAACAGAGCCACGACCGTAAAGTTTGATTTATCTAATCCGTTGTAATTTGCCAGCGCAGTTCCCAGACGCCCGGCGCCCACGATTCCGACGCGATGCGGCTTGTCCAGGCCGAGAATTTTAGTCAGGTCAGCCCGCAAATCTTCGATGTAATAGCCGGTGCCGCGCACGCCGAACTCGCCAAAGTACCCGAGGTCTTTTCTTATCTGCGCGGAATTAAGATTAAATTGTTCGGCCAGCTCTTGCGACGAAACAGTTTCGATTCCGGCCAACGCCAATTCATTAAGACAGCGTAAATACACGCTTAGGCGGTTAGTCGTCAGCTCAGAAATTTTTTCTCTCTTCATGGCGAGCGTGAAAAGTATAACGCTGATACGACTGAGCGAAAAGCGACGTGTTTGCGATTGAAAACATATTTACGCGATAATCCGCCGCGAGTTACACGCATCGTTCAGTTCGACGGGGCCGTAGCCCTCAATAAAAAGCGGCGTCAAGCCGCCGCACTCCAAAATGATCGCACACTTATCAGGCACGCTGCTTTCAAAACAACCGACTTCGGCAATCATCGATGTCGGCGGAGTCGGCTATGAAGTCGCGATTCCGGTTTCGACTTTTTATGAGCTTGGCGAAAATGGATCGCCGGCGCAGCTGCGCGTGTACACGCACGTCAGTCAGGATGCGATCCGGCTTTACGGATTCAAGACGGCGCGCGAACGCGAATTGTTTCTGCAGTTGATCTCAGTGAATGGCGTGGGGCCGGCATTAGCGATCAAGTTGCTGTCGGGGATGAATGCCGATGAAATGATCGCGGCGATTAGAACTAATAATCTGGTTCGGCTCGTGGCGATTCCCGGGGTGGGCCGCAAGACTGCTGAGCGCCTCGTAGTCGATCTGCGCGATAAGATCGCGGCGCTCTCATCACCCGCATTGGAAGAAGAGTTCGCAGCGAAAGCAGCGGCGGCCGGAGTGGCTTCATCGCCTGACTCGATGCGAGACGATGCAATCTCCGCGCTCGCGAACCTCGGTTATCAGAGAGTCGCCGCAGAGAAAGCAATCAAGAACGCGATCGATGAAGGCGGCGAGCTTTCGGTCGAGGTGGTTCTGCGACGCAGCCTGAGATCACTGGCGAAGACTTAAGGAATCAAACCGTTTAGACGGCGGACTTGTCCGCCGGGCGATACGCCCGGCACAAGTGCCGCGTCTAAACGAACCTTTTCGATGGGAAGTTGACCGAATCTCTCCCGGGATTCACAATCAAACTTCAAGATGCCCAAAGCAACCAGAGCCGCCGAAACGTTGAATGCCACGCCAACTGATGAGGATCGTAAATTCGATCTATCGCTGCGGCCCACTCACATATCGGAATATATCGGCCAGACCAAAGCCAAAGAAAACCTGCGCATCTACATCAAGGCCGCGACCAAGCGACGCGAAGCTTTGGATCACGTACTGCTCACTGGTCCACCGGGATTGGGCAAGACCACGCTGGCGCACATCATCGCAAATGAAATGGGCGCGCAACTGCGTTCGACTTCCGGTCCGGCGATCGAAAAGACGGGCGACATCGCTGCCTTACTAACGAATCTACAGGAAGGCGACGTGCTGTTCATCGATGAAATTCACCGGCTGTTGCCGGCGCTCGAAGAAAAACTTTATCCAGCGATGGAAGACTTCAGTCTGGATCTTTTGATTGGTCAGGGACCGGGAGCGCGCTCGATCAAGCTCGAGCTGCCGAAGTTTACCTTGATTGGAGCGACGACCCGCGCCGGATTGATCACGGCGCCGTTGCGCGGTCGGTTTGGAATCAATTTCCATTTGGATTTTTATCCGCACGAGGATTTGGAAACGATCTGCAAGCGTTCAGCGACCATCTTGAATGTCGAGATCGACGACGGCGGCGCTCACGAAATTGCCCGTCGATCGCGCGGCACACCACGGATCGTGAACCGCCTGTTGCGACGCGTGCGCGATTACGCGGACGTTGATTATGACGGACGCATCACGCATGAAGTGGCGAACGACGCGCTCAATCGAATGGAGGTTGACACGTACGGCCTCGATGAAATGGACCGAAAACTTTTGCTGACGATTATTGAGAAGTTTGAAGGCGGACCCGTGGGTGTGGGCACGTTGTCTGCGGCGATTCATGAAGAAAAAGATTCAATCGAAGAAATCATAGAGCCATACTTAATTCAAATTGGCTTCCTGAATCGCACGCCTCGCGGCCGCATGGCAACCCAACTCGCCTATCAGCACTTTGCAGTCAAGAGCGGACAACAACGGCCGAGCTTGTTTGATTCGCAGTAGTATTTCAACTCGTATTGTTTAGGCGCGAGCTAATGCCCGCGCAAATGGCGGGCAGTAGCCCGCCTCTAAACTATGAAAAGATTTTCACGTCATTCATTCGGAGTTAGAAACCGCTCGCCCTGGCGTCGGATGATTACGCATGCCGTGCATCAGTTTCATGAAAACGATCTGTTCACATCGGCGGCGGCGATGAGCTATTTCGGACTGATGACGTTGTTCCCGGCGCTCCTGTTGTTACTCGCCTTGAGCAATCGAATTACGGCGGGCAGCCAGATGATTCAGCACATCGTCGACATCTATCCGGGATCGAGCAAGTTTCTCCACGAAACGATTAAATCGCTGGCGAACGTCAGCACGAGCGTGATTATCACCTGCGGCATAATTGTGCTGTGGGCCGGCTCGTGGGTCTTTGCTGTCGTCGAGCGCGCCTTGAATCGAGTCTGGGGCACCACGCATAGAACTTTTCTGCATGGGCGCGTGCTCACTCTGGCGATGATTGGCGGGGTAGGTCTCTTGCTGATTGCGTCGGTGCTCGGCACATCGGTGCTCGTCTACTTGCAGGAGATCGCGGGTCGTATGTCGCCGAGACAATTGGAGCACTATCGTCTGCTTTCGTCCGTTGGCAGTTTGTTTTGGCAGATCATTTTTGCCCTCGTCAGTCTGCTCGTGACGTTTACGCTATTCCTGATCGTTTATCGCTTCATGCCCAACGCTTACGTGACCCTGGGCAGCTGCGTACCCGGCGCGCTGATCGGTTCGCTCCTTTGGGAAGCGGCCAAATACCTCTTCGCCTGGGCCCTGAATTACTTTAATTACGAACAGATTTACGGTTCAGTCGGCGCGGTGGTCGCGGTCCTGACCTGGGGTTACGTCTCCAGCCTCGTCTTGCTTTTCGGCGCGCAACTCACCGGCGTATTTCATCGCGAGCAAATGGAACACCCCATTCCCGCTCCGGGACTCAATGTCCCTTCAGCCTCATACAGCTGAACTTTTACGGCTCTGAATTCCTTTTCTTGCGTCAGCCGACGATGGATATTTCCGATTTCGATTATCACCTTCCGGATGATTTGATCGCGCAGCATCCGTTGTTGCAGCGCGACGCATCGCGCATGTTGATACTTGATCGCGCGGCGCAATCGTGGCGCGATTCCCATTTCAAGAACCTGCCGAGTCAGCTCTCTGCGGGGGATGTGCTGGTGGTCAACAACACGCGCGTTTTTCCCGCACGCCTGCGGGGAAATCGTGTTCCGTCAGGCGGGTCAATCGAGTTACTGCTCATACGTGAGACAGCCCCAAAGATGTGGGAAGCTCTGGCGAGGCCTGCTCGGAGATTGCGTATTGATGATGAAATCGAATTCGCAGGCGGAAGGTTGCGGGCTCGCGTAACAGAATCTCGAGACAACGGAATTCGTGTCATCAAGTTCGACACAGACGAGAATCTGGACGACGTCATCGATCGAATAGGCGAGCCGCCACTGCCACCTTATATCAAGAGCGATGGCCGCCAACTATCCGAGGACCAGAGCAGATATCAAACTGTCTACGCCGCCAGCCGTGGAGCGATCGCCGCGCCTACAGCCGGTTTGCATTTCACGCCTTCGATTTTAGAGATATTAGAATCGTGCGGCGTGCGCATCGCCCAAATTACTCTGCATGTGGGTTACGGAACCTTCGAACCGGTGCGCGTCCGGGACGTCAGCGAACACCAGGTGGCCCCCGAACGATTTTCGATAACTGAAACAGCCGCGCACTTCATCAACGAAGCACGCTTGAGCGGAAATAAGGTTGTGGCCGTCGGTACGACGACCGCCCGAGCGCTCGAGTCGGCGGCCTCGCCTGCGGGTGACGTGAAAGCGCAATCAGGACAGGCTTCACTGACTATTGTTCCGGGGTATCAATTCCGCGTGGTTGATGGATTGCTGACAAACTTTCACTTACCGCAATCCTCTTTGTTGATGCTGGTGTCTGCGTTTGCCAAACGCGAACTTGTGCTGCGCGCTTATGAGCATGCCGTAAAAGAACGCTACCGATTTTACAGCTACGGCGACTGTATGTTGCTAATATAACAGCCGGAAAGAGTGGAGGCTTGTAAACTGTATTGGGTAACAGGCTATAATCGCGGCCGAGCTTTTTGGTTAGAGCGAAACAGTTTCTAATATGGCGGTCCTGAAAAAATTTCGACCACGTTGGTGGCTTAGCGGCCGTCAGTCGGAGTCTGCCGACGCCCACGCTAACATCGCGCTCGTCCCGCCAATCAACGCGCGCTATGACGTGCGACCGCTGACCGTTTCGCAAATTGACGAGTGCTGGCGACTGGATCAGCGCTGCTTTGTTGATGGTGAAGCTTATAGTCGCGACACGTTCGAGTACCTGTTGACCGCTCCCGAATCCGTTTCTTACCGGGCCGTGATGCAGAATAGCGCGATGGCGGGATTCGTTATCGGCTTATTGGAGCCTGACCATACCGGACACATCACCACGATCGGAATTGCACCCGAGCACAGACGCCGGCGACTGGCAAGTTGTTTGATGGAAACGATTGAATCCGGTTTTCAGCGGCGCGACGTGCGAATCGTGAGATTGGAAGTTCGGGCCAGCAATGTCTCAGCCCAAAAGCTGTACACAAGTCTCGGGTACTCCATAACTCAGCGGCTGCCCAAGTATTATTCCAACGGCGGCGACGGCTTGTTGATGATAAAGTCGCTGTGAACCGCTAAGCTTTCCGCAATTCCGTCAGGACCTGCTTCGCCACTGCTTTCAAAGTATCAAAGACGCCTGCTCCGGTAGAAGCAACAGCTTCAATCACCGGCTCTCCCTTTCGCTGCAATTCCGTAGTCAACTCATCAGTTGGAATCACATTCGGCAGATCACGCTTGTTAAGTTGGAGCACATACGGAAGCTTCATTAATTCGTACCCATATGTGCGCAGGTTCTCTTCCAGGTTATAGAGCGATTCGATATTTGCGTCCATGCGCTCTTCCTGCGAGTCCGCTACGAAGACGACGCCATCGACGCCTTTCAGTATAAGTTTGCGCGACGCTTCATAGAAGACCTGCCCAGGTACCGTGTACAAATGAAAACGCGTCTTGAAGCCGCGGACGGTTCCTAACTCCAACGGCATGAAGTCGAAGAATAGAGTTCGATCCGCTTCGGTGGCGAGACTGATCAGCTTTCCCCTCGCCTGCGCGGCGGTCGAATCGTAGATGAACTGAAGGTTGGTGGTCTTGCCGCACAATCCCGGGCCGTAGTAAACGATCTTGCAGTTGATCTCTCGCGATGCGTAGTTGATAAAAGTCATAGCGTCGGAAGCTGGTTATGCAGGAGAAAATAGACTATCGATTTCCTCATCCGTAATTCCGTTAAAAGGCAGTGAGCTGTTGGCGCGCGCGGCAGCTGACTCTTTCTCGATTTCTGCGAATACCCTGGCGAGTTCGTGTGAAAGCTGTTTTGAACGAAGCTTTACCAAACCCAGACTGGAACGATCATCAAAGACCACCAACAGCAGGACCCGGCCGATCACGCAAATGTGTATGCTCTCTTTTTCCCCTTCGTGAGAGAGCGTGGGGAATTCATTTTCACCGATGAGTCTTGCCATGCCCCCGGTCGCCGCAACATTACCCGCTGCCAGGGACGCGAGACTGGTTGTATCAAGGTCCCCCAATTCACCGTGGACTGCGATCTGTTGGCCATCCTTGTCCACCAGCACAACCAAGCGGGCTGAGGAGTCCAAACGCAGCCGAGCCAGCAGCGCTTTGATATGGTGGAACCGCGATTCCAGAATTACCATTGGCGTATTTGGCATGTCGGCCGGCTAAACGGACTGGATTGAGGAAGCTGAAAAATGGTGCGGCGCTGCCCCGCCAGTTGGCGAACGGCGTAAGCCCTCGGTGCAGACGATCTCGAAATCCCAATAAATCGAGCGTCGCAGCTCATGAGTCACATTAACACGCGTCATCCAGACCTTCAAGTGTTTTTCTCAGGCCAACCATGTCTATAACAGTTGGACAAGCAGAGTGCGGAGTCCGCAAACCCTAATCTTTCGTTGATTTAGCAGCAAACCTATGTTAGTCTTTCCCGCTGTTTTCGAGGCGGTTTGTTCGAGGCCATTCGTCAACGCGAGGCAATTCGCGCATGAGAACTCCATTAGCTAAGAGTGTCAAAAAACTTTCCCCTCGATCGTCGACTCGACGTTCGATTAAGTCGTCATCAAAGGCGAAGCTGACCCGTCTGAAGCCGGCGACCAAACGATCACCGGCCGGCAAGGCCCGGGCCCACAAAGCCACGAAGACGAAAACGGTGAAGTCGAAGCTGAAACCGGTTTCGCACACCGTTAAGAAGGCGAAGCAGCCCGCTATCTCGTCAGTGAAAAAAGCATCGAAGGTCGCGCCCCGCTCGACAAATCGTAACCAGACGGCCAGCAAGACCAGGCCTGTTCAAGCCAAGAGCGTCCTGGTTCTCAGACGACCCGCGTCTGTCCTGCCTCCACCGCAACCAACACGCGACGAGGCTGCAGCTCTGAAAGCGTTTGAAGCTGCGCACCGAGAATTTTCAAGAGGTCATTTTGCGGAAGCACGCACTCGCTTTCGCGCGCTTGTCGAAAAATATCCATCCGTGTCTGAAGTTGCTGCACGGTCCCGCACATATCTTGCGGTTGCCGAGGCACGGCTGCGCACAGAACTTGCTCTGCCCCGCGATGCCGACTCGCTTTACGACCGCGGTGTGATCGAATTGAACAGAGGCGACTATGTTGCTGCTCAAGAACTTTTCGAGCGCGCGCTGCGACGTGAACCGGAGGCTGCGCATATTCACTACGGTCTCGCTGCCACACGTGCACGACTTGGGGCGATTGATACTGCGCTGAAGTCTCTTGAGCGCGCTTTGGATCTGCAACCAAGTCTACGCATCAGAGCGCAACGAGATCAGGATCTGAATCCACTTCGCAGCGATCCGGATTTCGAACAGTTGGTTTTCGCTTCCCGCGAGTAAATACTTCGCGCCTGATCCCGTCCGCCGATTCCAAACCGTTCAGATTTCGAGTATTATTCCTTCTTCGAATTCACCGCTGCGTTTATCTCCGGAGCTAAAATAATTGCAGAATGCGAACGCTAACGGCAGCCTCAAGCTAGTCGCGATCGGCGGGGGCACCGGCCTGTCAACGATGTTGGCCGGCTTGAAGCACTTTGTTGGCGCGCGTAGTGAAGAGATCTGGATCGATTCATTGTCGGCCATTGTCACCGTGTCTGACGATGGCGGTAGTTCCGGCAGGCTGCGCGATGAATTGCAGATGCTGCCCCCGGGCGATATCCGCAACTGCATGATCGCGCTATCCGAAGATTCAACTCTCCTTGCTCGTCTGTTTCGGTACCGGTTCCGTGGATCCGGAGATCTTGGCGGGCATAGTTTCGGAAACCTCTTTCTCGCCGCGCTAACCGACGTGACCGGAGACTTTGTCGAGGCGGTGCGCCTCTCTTCTGAAGTCCTGGCAAGCAAAGGCCATATCTTTCCGGCGACTATAAATGATGTGCGGCTGGTTGCTGAGTTGGAGGATGGGCGTGAGGTGCACGGCGAAACGCAGATAACCGCTGCTCATTCGCGCATTCGTCGTTTACGACTTGTGCCGGAGGAATGTCTGCCATTGCCCGAAGCGCTCGCCGCCATCAGAGCCGCAGATGTGATCACCATCGGACCTGGTTCGCTCTATACGAGCATCATTCCTAACCTGATAGTCTCAAGTGTCGCCGAGGCGATCGGCGATGCGGGCGCGACCAAAATCTTCATCGCGAATCTGATGACGCAGCCTGGTGAAACCGACGGTTATGGCTTTCGCGAACATCTCGCCACCGTTCGCCATTATGCGCCGCAGATCCATTTTGACTACACCGTAATTAATGATCGCGCGATTAGCACTGATCAAGCGAAAACATACGCCGCGGACGGTGCGGTCCAGGTCCTCATGGAAAAGACCACCGACGCGAATGCATGCGATGCGGGAATCGAAGTCGTCTGTGCCGATTTGTTGGATGATGGCGAGATGGTGCGGCACAATTCCGAGCGGCTGGCTCGCGTCGTAATTGCCTGCGCCGCCGATGACCGGGCTAAGAAGCTCGCGCAGACTGACATGCTAACCGTAAACTGAACTCTTAATGCCGTCACCAACCGTCAACGTCCCCACCACCGCACCGCTCGACGTGATCATACTCGCTGCCGGCCAGGGCACTCGTATGAAATCCGGGTTGGCCAAGGTTCTGCACAAACTTGATGGCCGCCCGCTGGTTGCTCATGTTTGCCGTACAGCCGCAAAACTAAACCCGCGAAAGATTTATGTCGTCGTTGGTCATCAAGCTGACGGGGTCGAGGCCGCTGTCCAGGACGAATTGGGAAAAGATGGCGCGGTATTCGTGCGCCAGGAGAAACAACGAGGCACGGGTGACGCAGTGCTCGCCGCGAGAACCGCGGTGGCAAATGCAGCTTCAACCGTCTTGATTCTTTCGGGCGACGTTCCGCTGGTACGAGCTGAAACGCTGAAGAGCCTGCTCGAAGCTCACGCAAACGAAAAGTCAGCCTGCACGATTCTCACCGTGAGAATGGAAAACCCGATGGGTTACGGTCGGGTGGTGCGCGATGACGGGAATGTATTTCAAAAAATTGTCGAGCAGAAAGACGCCAATGACGACGAGCGTCAGATTCGGGAAGTAAACTCGGGCATTTATTGCTTCGACAGCGAGAAACTTTTTACCGCGCTAGCGGAAGTGCGGCCTTCGAACAGTCAGAGCGAATACTATCTGACCGATGTCCCGGCTATCCTGAAACGGACCAGCGAACGCGTCGGTCTCTTTCAACACCCTGATGTTCGCGAGGTATCAGGAATTAACACCCGCGCCGAGTTGGCCGAGTTCGAAAATCTCATTCGTCGACGCACCATACGACGCTTAATGCTCGAAGAAGGGGTAACCTTTATCGATCCGTCGCATGCTTATATCAGCAGCGAAGCGCAAATTGGACGCGACTGCATTATTCATCCTGATGTTCATATCGAAGGGCCTTCCGTAATCGGAGAGGCAGGCGAGATTCATCAAGGCTCACGTATAGTCAATTCGCGGCTCGGCGATCGGGTTACGGTCAAGGACCATTGCCTGATTATTGATTCCGAAATCGCCAACGACTGTTCCGTCGGGCCCTTCGCGCATTTGCGAATGAATGCGAAGCTGGAAGAACGCGCCGTCGTCGGCAACTTTGTCGAGGTAAAGAAGTCGACAATCGGCCGTGGATCCAAGGCGATGCATCTGACTTATTTGGGCGACGCTACGATCGGCGAGCGCACGAATATCGGCGCCGGAACCATCACGTGCAATTACGACGGCAAACATAAGCACGCTACGATCATCGAAGACAACGTGAGAATTGGATCGGACACGATGCTGGTCGCGCCGGTAACAGTTGGCAAAGGGTCGGTGACGGCGGCGGGCGCCGTAGTCATTGAAGATGTGCCGGCGAACACGCTCGTTGCGGGAGTGCCCGCAAAGGTTAAGAAGAAACTAACGGAAGATGGGAAGTAACGAACCGCTGACGGTATTTTCTCGCCGCTCACTACTTACTAAATTATGTGTGGAATAGTTGGATACGTCGGAAAGAAACAGGTGGTGCCGTTAATTATTGACGGCCTGCGGAAGCTCGAATACCGCGGCTATGACTCGGCAGGTATCGCCGTTGTTGATGAGAATCATGTGCTGAAGATCCAACGGGCTGAAGGCAAGCTGCGCAATCTCGAAGACGTTCTGCGTCACAAGCCCCTCGACGGAACCTACGGAGTGGGCCACACACGCTGGGCGACGCACGGACGTCCGACCGAAGAGAATGCGCACCCTCATCGCGATTGCACCGGCCGCGTCG
This sequence comes from Blastocatellia bacterium, assembly GCA_003487805.1. Classification (GTDB taxonomy): domain Bacteria; phylum Acidobacteriota; class Blastocatellia; order Pyrinomonadales; family Pyrinomonadaceae; genus UBA11740. The sequence continues at coordinate 103,841 of DNNE01000062.1, forward strand.
TCGTGGTGCACAACGGAATCATCGAAAACTATCTGAAGCTAAAAGACGATCTGAGAGCGAAGGACCATCAGTTCGTCACCGAAACGGACACTGAAGTCGTCGCCCATCTGATCGAAGAACATCTGAAACAGGGGGACAGTTTCGAACTCGCCGTGCGTAACACGGTAAATGAGCTGACTGGGATCTTCGCGCTTTCAATAATCTGCGCAGACGAATCAGACACGATCATCTCGGCGCGGCTGGGTCCGCCGGTGGTCATCGGGATCGGTGACGGGGAATTTTTCGTCGCTTCGGACGTGCCCGCAATTCTGGAGCACACGCGCGATGTTTTCTTTCTCGGCGACAGTGAAATTGCCATCATGACCAGGGACGCTGTGCGCGTCACAGACTTTCAAGGGAATCAGGTCGAGCCGGAACGGCAGCGCATTACCTGGGACCCAATTCAGGCGGAAAAGGGCGGCTTCAAACATTTCATGCTCAAAGAGATTTACGAGCAGCCGCGCGCCGTTCGTGAAACTGTCGAGGGCCGCATCTCGCTCGACACTGGACGGGTGTTTCTCGACGAGATGAAGAACCTCACCGAGAGTGATCTCAAAAACATAAACTCGATCAAGATTGCCGCTTGCGGCACCTCATGGCACGCGGGCATTGCCGGCAAATACATGATCGAGCAACTCGCCCGCATTAATGTCGACGTGGATTACGCCTCCGAATTTCGTTATCGCGATCCGGTATTCGACGAAAACACTCTGCTGCTGGTGATTACGCAATCAGGCGAGACGGCCGACACGATCGCGGCGCTTCGTGAAGTCAAAGAGCGCGGCGCCAAGGTCCTGGCGATTTGCAACGTGCAGGGCTCGATGATTACGCGCGAAGCTGACGGCACCATCCTGACGCACGCGGGACCTGAGATTGGTGTCGCCTCGACTAAGGCCTTCACGGCGCAGATGATTGCGCTTTACCTGTTTGCGTTGTATCTGGGCCAGCTGCGTGGGACGCTCACGCCCGAAGACAGCAAACGGCACGCGCAGCAACTCGCGGAACTGCCGGTCAAGATGGAGCACCAGCTCAATGAAGCGGACGCCATCGAAGACCTTGCAAAAGAGTTTTTCCGCTGCACCGATTTTCTTTATCTCGGCCGCGGCATCAACTTCCCTATCGCGCTGGAAGGCGCGCTGAAACTAAAAGAGCTTTCGTACATTCACGCGGAAGGTTATCCGGCCGGCGAGATGAAGCATGGACCAAACGCCTTGATTGACGAGCGCTTGCCCGTGCTGTTTATCAACACGCGCGAAGCCGGCAATCGATCGTCTGAGTTGCGCTATGAGAAAACCCATTCGAACATCGTGGAAGTAAAAGCTCGCGAAGGCATCGTGATTTCCGTGCTGACTGAAGGTGATTCGATGTCGTCCGTAGTTTCCGATCACATCATCGAGATTCCTGCTTCCAGCGATCTGCTCTCGCCGATACTTTCGATCATTCCTTTACAACTGCTTTCTTATCACATCGCCGTGCGCCGCGGCTGCGATGTGGACCAGCCCAGGAATTTGGCGAAGTCCGTGACGGTGGAATGAGAACCGATGAAGGACTATCACATCAATATTTTTTTTAGCCAGGAAGATGAAGGATACATCGCCGACATTCCAGACCTTGCAATGTGTTCCGCATTTGGAAACACGCCTGCGGAAGCGTTGGCGGAAGTTGAGACTGCCAGGGAGCTTTGGCTGGAATCTGCGCGCGCGGAGGGCAAACCAATTCCCGAACCAACCTATCGTCCGGTCATTTACCAGTTAGCGTCATGAAATAGCCCGCGCTCAGTATTCTCTTCGAAACCGCCGGTACACGGCCCACGCAAACACTCCTGGAACCAGGAAAACAACAAGAATCACAAAGTTGATTCCTTCGATTTGTTCTTCATAGATTATTCCCAGGGTAGCGCGCAGCGTGGATTCTTGCCCCAGGACGTGCCTCACGTAGTGCGCTTCGCGCAGGCCAAGTAAGACAAACCAGAGAATCGCGAAGACAAGACAGGCGACGGAAATGGTTTTTCTGGTTGACGGTGTCATTGCTGATCTTAACTAGCCGACAAATAGTAATTCGGAAATTGCCTGGAGTAAATGTTTTCTCATCCTGCTCACGGACCGGAAAAAATCGGAATCAGTCCAAATCAAGATTCACCCCTCGCTTTCATCTCTCGGTCCTGGGCGATTCGAGGTCATCGATAGTGTCCGATCACATCATCGAGATTCCGGCCTCGAGCGATCTGCTTTCGCCTATACTCTCGATCATTCCTTTACAACTGCTCGCTTATCACATCGCCGTGCGCCGCGGCTTTGATGTGGACCAGCCGAGGAATTTGGCAAAGTCGGTGACGGTGGAATGACACCCGCCGGTCTTTTGCTTAGCGTGAGAGGGGCGTAAACTCAGCTTCATCAATGCGAGTCGCTGCACTGTTTCTGGTTCTATTTCTCTCGCCCGCTATCTTTGCGGCTCAAGAGGCAGATAGGTTTAGCGGGTTCGCAATTCGTTTTCAGCTGCGCGATGATGCGGCGATCTTTGTTCCCATTCAAGGCTCGCATGGCGCGGTTGGCTTCATGGTTTCGCCATTACAAACCAATGATCATAAGTACAGTACGCTCGTTTCAATGATCAATCTGAGCGCCGATCGGCGTGGGGACGAATGGGAGTTGAACGTCAGTGTTACGCTGCCGAGCGAAGAGAAAAAGCTCCTGGCATCGGGGCGAGTGAAGGAAGCTGAACCAATTACAGTCGAAAAGCTTACCGGCTATGATCTGTTTCCGAGCCAGGTCTCAATCGTTCGAATTGATGCCACCCCTTCAACGGCCCCCGAGGTTGTAAACAAGACAACATCCCTCAAGGTTGAAGAGATCAACCCCAGCGTCATCCCGTCTCCTTGTCAAATCACCTTCACCAACAATTCGAAGAAAAAAGTCTACGGCATCGAAGTAATCGCGAATAATCACTCGCTGAGACGTTCTGAAGGCTGGCTAAATAGTTATTGCGGCAACGCACTAATCGAACCGGGCGGATCTTACAAAGCTGTCTTTCCATCCGTCGTTGATCGCGATTACAAGCTGATAAGTGCAAACGAATACCAGGTCTCGCCTGTCCAGAACCCCAGAATGGAAATAGCGACCGTCGTTTTTGCCGATGGAACTTATGAAGGAGAGCCGCAGTATGCGGCCGTTCTAAACGCTGAGGCCATCGGCGTCAGGCATCAAATCACCCGCGTGTTACCGCTGATTGAGAATGCGATTGCTTCGCGCAACGCCGACGCGCTTGTGATCGCAGCGCTCAGAGAATCGGTCACTGCCTTGGACGCTGACGTGCAGTTGTCCGACTCTGAAGAACTAAGGCGGCGACTAAGCGGATTCGATGAAAGGATCATAAGCGACGCCGAACGATCCGTTGGCTGGGGAAGGAACAACGTGAAGGTTTGTGTAAAGAGAGATATAGTGGACCGGAACCCAACGCTTACCCTTCATGATTGGCTCTCACAAGAGGCTGACAAACTCAAACGGTGGTCCTCGCTGTACCAGTAATTAATTCGACGGTCTCAGAACCCGCGCAGCGGCATCTCCGCCGGTCGTTGCAACCAGTTACTCGCCGGATATTCTGACGAAGCATCAATCACGTGCAGCGTATAAGCATGGCGCGACCTTGATGATCGGTTCTCGCGACTAAGGTGTGGTAGCAAGGGATGCAAAACGATCAGAGTTCCCTTCCTCACTTCCAAAGGCTGTAGCTTTTCTTCCGGCCAGGGCGAATCATCAAGTGTCTCGAAGCGCGCGCCTCCGCCTTCAGCGCGCCTGAAGCGCGACTTCAATCCGAGTTTCTGTCCGCCCGGAATCACCCACAGACAACCATTCTCGACGCCGGCATCTTCCAGCGCGAACCACAGCCCAACCATGCGCAAGGGCTCAACGAAAAGAAACGTCGCATCCTGATGACAAGTCACTTCGCCGCCGATGCGCGGTTGCTTGAAGATGTACATCGACTGCAACAGTAAAGGATCGTTGATGCCTAAATCCGAAACCAGCTGTTTGATCTGATTTGTCCGTGAAAATCTATCAAACGCAGGATCGAGATCATGGAGCGCGTGGCCAATCTTATTAATTGAATGTACCTTGCTCTGCTGCAACCTGCCATCGGAATTAAACGCATTCTCTTCAAAGAAGAACCGAATCTTGTCGCCGGATTCGAGGAAGTAATCATCGCTCGTCCTGGTTTGCTCGCGTGTTGAGAAGATCGAGACAACGCCGGCAGGATCGAATTCCCGCACCAGCTCGTTCGCGCGCCCGCGCAAGGCGTCACACGCTTCAGGAGGGACAAAATCTTCCAGCACGAGAAACCCGTCGCGCTCGTATTGATCGAGTTCTGCGGAAGTCATCGGAGGAGCATTGTTAGGCCATGCGGCGGCAACGTCAACCGCAAGTTAAGGGATGAGGTCAGTATCCCGACAAGTCGGGATAGCGACCGGGTAAAGACTGGAGCGCAACCGTCCCGGTTGCCGTGTTGTCTCTTCGACGAGTAATTGCAAGCGGGGACGCTTGCGCTCCAGTCGCTACCGCTACTGACCTCTTCCGGCAGACTGAACGACACAGCAATCCGAATTTGCCTCTCTTCACTCGCCGGTGTTATAAGATCGTCGTCTTCCCTGATTCCCGTCGGCATCTCACCAGTGAGACGCATTCCAATTTTTAACCGGAGAAAGATCATGACAACTCGAACCCCCATTCGTAACTTGCTGCTGACCGCAGTGGTGTTTGCCCTCTGTGTCGCCGGCGCCCAAACGCAACTTGTCCGCGCACAGACCCTTACTGATTCCATGCCCGTGGATCCTCAGATCACCATGGGAAAGTTCGCGAACGGCATGAGCTACTACGTTCGCGCGAACAAGAAACCTGAAAAGCGCGCTGAACTGCGTTTGGTCGTGAAGGCCGGGTCGATTCTTGAGGACGACGATCAGCAGGGACTCGCCCACCTGGTCGAGCACATGGCGTTCAATGGAACAAAGCATTTTCCCAAGAACGAAATCATCTCGTTCCTGGAGTCAATTGGCATGCGCTTTGGCGCGGACGTGAATGCGTTTACGAGTTTTGATGAGACGGTCTACATTCTGACCGTCCCGACTGACAAACCCGAAGTGCTTGATAAGGCTTTGCTCGTGTTGGAGGATTGGGCGCACAACCTGACGTTCGATCCGGTTGAGACTGAGAAAGAACGCGGCGTGGTGATGGAAGAGTGGCGGCTTGGACGCGGCGCCGGCATGCGCATGCTGCAACAGATTTTTCCGGTCATTCTCAAGGATTCGCGTTACGCGGATCGCCTGCCGATTGGCAAGCCGGAGATAATTCAAAAAGGAAAAGCAGAGCGACTGAAACAGTTCTACTCTGATTGGTACCGTCCGGATTTGATGGCGGTAGTCGCGGTCGGAGATTTCGATAAAGCCGCGGTTGAGAAGATGGTGACGAACCACTTCGCATCAATTCCGGCAGCAACCAAGCCGCGCCCGCGCCAGGAATTCGACGTGCCGGGTCACGCGGAAACTGCCTACGCGATTGCGACCGACAAAGAAGCCAACACGACCAGTGTTGAGATCGACACGCTGCTTCCCTCGCGCGAAGAAAAGACAGTTGGTGACTATCGACAGCAGACGGTTGATCGTTTGTTTTCGGGAATGCTTTCGGCGCGCTTCTCAGAAATCGCGCAACAACCTAACGCGCCATTCATCCAGGCCGGTGCCGGACGCGGCAACTTCTTCGCACGATCGAAAGATTCCGCGACGCTCTTCGCTCTGGTAAAAGAAGACGGCATCGAACGTGGATTGGACGCGATCTTGAGCGAGGCTGAACGCGTTGAGAAGTTCGGCTTCACCGCCACCGAGCTTGATCGCCAAAAACAAAATGTGCTGCGTCAATACGAGCGGAACGCGATCGAAAAAGAGAACCGCGAATCCGGCAGCCGCGCCGACGAGTACGTAAGAAACTTTCTCGACAATGAATCTCTGCCGACGGCGGACGACGAATACAATCTGCACAAGAAATTCCTGCCGGGAATCACGCTGGACGAGATTAATAAACTCGCGAAGGAATGGTTTCCAGATCGCAATCGCATGGTGGTGGTAGAGGCGCCCCAGAAGGCCGGCCTGACGATTCCCGATCAGACAAAGTTGGCGGCTGTGCTCAAGTCGGCAACGACGAAAGAGCTGAAGCCTTACGTCGATTCCGTGGCCAGCGCGACGCTACTTGATTCCGCGCCCGCCGCCGGCAAAGTCATAAAGACCGCAACGAAGGAATCAGCCGGGATCACTGAATGGGAATTGTCGAACGGCGTCAAAGTTGTTTTGAAACCGACGAACTTCAAAGAGGATGAAATCCTGGTGCGCGCGAGCAGCCCCGGCGGAAGTTCGCTGGCTCCCGACAGCGATTACATTCCCGCGGCTTTCGCCACCCAGGTGCTTAACGCCGGCGGCGTCGGCAAATTCAACGCCATAGATCTACGCAAGATGATGGCCGGAAAAGTCGTGGGCGCAACTCCGTTCATCAACGAAGTCTATGAAGGACTAAATGCCAACAGCTCAAAGAAAGATCTGGAAACGATGTTCCAGCTTATCTATCTACGTTTTACGCAGCCGCGCGCTGATGCGAACGCCTTCAACGTTCTAGCCACGCAGTTCAAGGCACAGCTGGCAAACCAGGACGTCATTCCCGAATATAACTTTTCCAAAGCTCTGATGGCCGCCAGGTATCAGAACCATCCGCGGCGCCAGTTACCATCGCCGGAAATGATCGATAGTTGGAACCTCGATAAGTCGTTGGCTTTCTACAAAGATCGATTTGCCGATGCCAGCGATTTCACTTTCGTTTTCGTCGGCAGCATTGATTTGCCGACCATCCAGCCGCTGGTTGAAAAGTATCTTGGCTCGCTGCCGTCGACCCATCGGAAAGAGAGTTGGAAAGACATCGGCGTGCATACGCCGAGTGACGTTGTCGTTAAGCGGGTTGAGAAAGGTGTTGAACCGAAGAGCCTTTCCGCGATTGTGTTCGCTGGACCATTTGAATATAACCAGGCGAACCGCATCGCGATCCGCGCCATGTCCGAAATCCTGCAACGCCGCCTGCTCGAAGTGATTCGCGAAGAGTTGAGCGGAACTTATGGCATCAATGCGACGCCTACTTTGCAGAGGGTGCCCAACTCGGAATATGCAATCACGATAAATTTCGGCAGCTCGCCCGATCGCACTGACGCCCTGGTTAAGCGCGTGTTTGAGGAGATTGAAAAGTTCAAGACCGAGGGACCAACCGAACAGCAATTGACGGATCAGCGGGAGATTTTGCTGCGCGACTTTGAGACCAATAGCAAGGTGAATAGCTGGCTGCTAGGCCAACTAGGCGCAAAGTACGAAAGCGGAGAAGACCCTGCCGGGCTGTGGCTGCTTCCCGATCTCTACAAGAAGATCGACAAAGCAATGGTCCAGGACGCCGCGAAGAAGTATCTCGACACGAAGCGTTACGTTGAGGTGAGTTTGTTTCCGGAAAAGAAACAGTAAGCCCCGTTATTGGCACACTACGATTTTGCCCAACTGCAGTGCCTGAAGCGTGATGTAGGTCTGGTTTTCGCGGGCTACCCAGAACTCGCGAAACTCCATGTTGTGATAGCCCGGGTGTTGGAACAAAATGTGATAACGCCCGGGCACGGTTTGTTTGAATTGGAATTCCCCGCGCTCGTTTGTTTGCTGCTGGGCTATCAGCGCGCCGGCCGCATCAAAGAGCTGAAGAGTCGCACCGGGCACTGCCATTTTCGGAAAACGGCCAATAACAATTCCGGCTAGAGCATCGGCATCGCGTGTCTTGCGAGGGCCATAGGTCACCGAATCGGGAGGTCCGCAATCACCCACGGCCGCTAGCTCTGCCACGGCTACTATCTCCCTCGGCGAACCCGTCGGCCCGATCTGCATCACGGCTGTGAGATCCGTCGGCTTGTCCGGTATCGTCGGTCGCATTAGATCAGTGACGAAGACATCGGGCATGGTGAAACGCTTAAAACCTTGAGCGAGAATTTCGAATTCGTATTTGCCTATAGGAACAGCGTCGAATTTAAAGCGCCCTGACGAATCCGATTTCGTCTGAAGAATTCGATCGAGTGAATACAAAGTGACGCGAGCGTCCGGGATCGGAGCAGACTGTGGGTCAGACACCGATCCGGTTACGCTGATCGACGCTTGACCACGCGTCGATGCAGCGATCGAAACAAGTAAGATCAGACTGATGAAAGCAGTTGTGGTTCTTAGTAACACGGGTAACCTCCCAGGCCCAGCTTCGTGATGTGATATTTACGAGGAGACTGGAGCCGGCTATCGGAGTTGAACCGACGACCTTTCGATTACGAATCGAACGCTCTACCAACTGAGCTAAGCCGGCTTAGGAGACGCATCTGACTATACGAACCAGAGAAATTGAGTGTCAAGTTTGTAGCGTAAGTCTCCCTCTCCCTTTGGGAGGGCTGGGGTGAGGGCCTGTTGCGGAAGAAACAGAGAATAATTCTCTATCTCGCTAATTCCCTCACCCTAACCCTCTCCCAGAGGGAGAGGGAAAAGCACTTATGAACGAAATCATAATCATCGGCGGCGGACTCGCGGGCGTTGAAGCCGCGTGGCAAGCAGCGAACGCCGGCGCGCGCGTGCGTCTGTTTGAAATGCGGCCGGTGAAACAAACGCCCGCCCATCGCACCGACAAGCTGGCGGAAATCGTCTGCTCAAATTCTCTCAAGTCCGATGAACCGGGCACGGCGCCTTATCTTTTGAAAGAAGAACTGCGTCGTGGTGGTTCGCTGGTGATGGAAGCGGCGGCGGCCACGCGCGTCCCCGCCGGCGCAGCGCTCGCTGTCGATCGAGAGCGCTTCGCAACCTACATCACCGAACGCATCGAAGCACACCCAAACATCGAGGTCGCGCGCGAGGAAGTGTTGACAATTCCGAACGATGCGATCGCGATCATCGCCACGGGTCCGCTTACCTCAGACGCACTGACTTTTGAGATCATGAAACTCACCGGTGATGATCAACTTTATTTCTATGATGCGATTGCTCCGATTATCGCCGCTGACTCAATTGATCGCTCGATCGCCTTTCTCGCCGCGCGTTACGGCAAAGGTGGCGACGATTATTTGAATTGTCCGTTCAACGAAGAGGAATATGCGCGTTTTCACGAGTCGCTGTCCGAAGCCAACAGTGTTCCGCTCCAGCGATTCGAACAGACGCGCTGGTTCGAAGCCTGTCTGCCAATTGAAGAGCTGGCGCGGCGAGGCATCGACACTCTGCGATTTGGGCCAATGAAACCGGTGGGTTTGTTTGATCCGCGCACCGGGCGCGAGCCTTACGCCGCCGTGCAACTTCGGCAGGAAAACTTAATGGCGGATGCTTACAGCATGGTCGGCTTTCAGAATCATTTGCGTTATGGCGAGCAGGCGCGCGTTCTGCGGATGATTCCCGGACTTGAAAACGCAGAGTTCCTGCAATTCGGCCAGATTCATCGCAACACTTATATCAATGGGCCAAGGGTCTTGTCGGCAACCATGCAGATGCGGGAGCATCCAAACATCTTCTTCGCTGGTCAGATCACGGGCGTCGAAGGCTATGTTGAATCGGTGGCGACGGGCTGGCTCGCGGGGCTTAACGCAAATCGTTCACAGCGCGGCGAAGAACTTTTGATTGCGCCGCCGCGTAGTGCCATTGGGGCACTGGCGCGTTACGTTTCCAGCGCGGAAACTAAGAATTATCAGCCCGTGAACATCACGTTTGCATTACTTGAGCCGTTGACGAAGGATCAGGCGCGTTCGGTCAAGAGAAAACGAGATCGGCATTCGTTACAGGTAAACCTCGCGCTGAAAGAATTTGACGAATGGGTGCGAACATCGATCACTCAAAAGCCTCAACTGGTCGCGGCCACAAAATGAGTAGTAAGCTTCGAAGACTTTTCTATTGCGTAGCCGCGCTGGCGGTGACCGTGACGTGGTTTGCCTTAAACGTTTTGCCTGCTCACTCACAATCCGGACGACAAAAGAACACGAACGCGTCGCCCTCGCCGACCCCATCCACACGACAGCGGCAGGCGCTGCCTCCGCCTCCGTTGATGCCCCGGCCGACCCCGAAATCAGACGCAAACGACAATACCAATGGGTCTGATGATGTGGTTCGTGTTAGCTCGCATCTGGTTCCAGTCCCGGCGACTGTCCTGGACGCGAACGGAGCCGCCGTGGCTAATCTTCGCATCGAGGACTTTGAACTTACCGTCGATGGCGAACCAAAATTGATCAGCGATATCTATCGCTCAGAAACACCGGTGCGTATGGCGATGCTGTTTGATAACAGCGGCAGCCTCGACGCGTCGCGTGAATTCGAAAAGCGGGCGGCCATGCGATTCTTTCGCACCGTCATGCGGCCCCTCGATCAAGCTGCGATTTATTCCGTCTCCACGAACATTGAATTATCGCAACCGATGACCAGCGACGTCGCCCGGCTCGAGCGAACCATCGACTCGTTCCCGAAACCCGAAGGAGCAACTTCGCTCTACGATGGAATTTTTGCGGCAATCACTTATCTAAAGCCATACGCCGGACGCCGCGTGATCGTGATTGTCTCTGACGGGCGCGATACAACCAGCCGTTACGATCACGATTTCGAGGCCACGCTGCAACGCCTCTCATCAGACGAATGTCAGGTCTATGTGGTACAAACCGGCGTCTATGACAACGCGAACGTACGCGATTTGGCCGCCGAGCGTCGCATGCAGGAGTTTGCAGCGCAAACGGGTGGCTCGGCTTACATCCCAAAGTCCGTTAATGATCTGGATAACACGTTCGCGCAGATTTCAGCCGACCTCGCGCAGCAATACATCCTCAGTTACTACCCGGCCGCTGACAAACGCGACGGCAAGTATCACCTGATCATGGTCCGCGTGAAGACAAGACAGAACACCCGCGTGCGAGCGCGAAAAGGATTTCTGGTGAAGACGCGCGATCAAGCGTAAAGTGCCGCCAACTTCAGGCGGACTGGAGCGCAAGCGTCCTCGCTTGCATCTTAACTTAGAGCGGCAACCGGGACGGTTGCGCTCCAGTCGTTAATGACAACTTTCAATCCAGCAACTCGCTGACTATTTCAAGCAGCCGTGAAGGATTGATAGGCTTGGTAAGGTGCGCGTTGAAGCCCGCCCGCAACGAGCGGCCGCGATCGTCGTACTCGGTATAACCAGTGACTGCGATTAGCGGTGTGTGGCTGTAATCGTCTCTACTGCGTAATGACTCGGCCAACTCGTAACCGTTCATCTCCGGCATCCCAATGTCCGAGATGATGAGATCGAAATGAGTGTCAGCCGTGAGCCGCAAAGCGCTGTCGGCAGAGTTGGCGGTCGTCACCTTGAAGCCGGCGTGCTTGAGGAACAAGGCAATCATTTCGGTGACATCCGCCACGTCATCTACGATCAGAATAGACTGGCCGTACGCGCGTGTGCCTCGTCTCGATCGCATTGGTTGTTTCGAGAAAGATCGTTTCGCGTTTGGCTTGGCGAGAGCACCGTGATTAAGCGCGGCCAACGTCTTGATTGCGACGCCGGCATCGTTCGAAATCCCGATAGTATCAAGGGGTTTGTTTGCTTGAGACGGCTCCGCCATTGTCCAAAATGGCGCGGGCTGAATGGGCCAAATGATGCGACGGGCAAGCGCTTCCATCGGGTCTTTCGGGCGGATTACTGACTACGGCCGTTGGGGGGCTATAAATCTAGCGCAAAACCACTTTGCTGTCTACGGGGCTATGGTCACGGTAGTGTCATATCTTCGATTTTCTCTGCGGCCTCTGCGGAATCCTCGATCATCCCTCTGCGGTTAATCTTCAACGCTTGCAAAATTAAACCGCGGAGCAAGGACTGAGGTCTTCGCAGAGGAGCGCAGAGGTTTCAGTCTAGTTGGATTTGAGCGGCATCTTATACTCGCTCAAGTTCTGGCAGGGCTTCAGCTCGATTTCGATCTTTGCGGCTTCCGCTTCTCGTTTGATTTTGGCGCGCGTCGCGGCCGCGTCCGGAAGACGCAACATCGCATTCCCCATCAATTCACCTTCGGCCGTAGTCTTTGTGATTGCCCGGTATCGTCCCGGCGGCACATGGTCAATCAGGAAGGACAGGTCAGCATCAGCTCGCGCCACGAAAAACCGCAGGACATCGTCACCGCTTTCCTTTTCCGCCGGCACCAGGTAAAGCATCAGCCGCGCGGGCGGTTGTTCGTCTTTCGCTATTTCGATTTGCCCTGAGAATGAAGCTGCGCCTTCCGCGAGCCTGACTCTGAGGCCGGTCAGGCGATCTCCTGCTTTCAGTTGTAGCCAGCTTCGCGCCGCATCCATTTCGTTCGCCGTCGCATCTCTGGAACCTGCGTTTGAAGTCTTTTGGGTTATTGATTCTAAGTACCAGTAGCGTCCAAAGTAACGGACGTCAAAACTGTACTGGCCTGCTCCGAGATTACGCAGCGCAAAATTTCCAGTCCGGTCAGGCACAGCCTGTGCGGAACCGTAGAGCGGAACTTGCGGCTGGTCCTTCGTGGCTTGCTTTGGACTGCGTTGAATCGCGACCAGCGTCTCATCAAATGCCGGCCGCCGTTTTTCCTTACATACTTCGAGCTTTGATTCTTCCAACAGCAACTCTCCGGTCACCGTGGCCAGCGGCCTGGTGGTCAGCTCAATGCCCGTGACGTCGGCGCCTTTAACCGTAATTCGTTTTGGGTCGGAGAGAAGCGTCTCGGCATTCGGCGCATATTGTGCCCAGATCAGATACTCGCCGTCTCCCACGCCGTGGAATTCGAAACCCTTTGTGCCTACGTTTTGAGAAGTCGCGAATCTGATGTCTGGCGCGCCGCCAATCAGTCGCACCATGTTGATGGTTATCCAGGGCGTGTTCGGATTAACAGGCGCAATCACATTTCCGCTCACAGAGTGACCAACATCAGCGCGGTAGTGAATGTCGATCGCTTTTTCTTCTCCGCCACTGAGGGAAATCTCAACTGCGGTGTCTCTGGTCGAAGACGGCGCATAGGTCGGCGCGTCGTTATCATAAGCGTTCATTGAGTAGCCGTTTGAGCCTCTGCCACCCGCAGCGACCAGATAAGTGCCGGGCAGCAATCCAAAAATTCTGTAGATGCCGCGATCGTCGGTGAACCGATCAACAGAAGATCCTTCCGTAACAGGCGGCTTACCGTTGATATCACGGATCATCATTGCGCGAACCTTGACGGCCACCAGCGGCTCGTCGTTCGCAGTCAAAACCTTTCCGGTGATTACGCCGCCCTTGATCATTGACAGCATTACGGAATCACCGACCCGGTAATATGTCTCTTCGTTTACATCAGCGGGAGGAGCGACGTAACCCGGAGCCGCCGGACGAAGGCGATACACGCCGGGCTCCAGGCCTTTGATTTCGAAATCGCCGGAATCGTTAGTCGGCACGCCGCGTGGAGGCGCGGTCGAGTTCAGGCGCCACGCGCTGATGCTCGCATTGTTGACTGCTTGACCGTCTACGAGCACTCGCCCTTTTATCGAGCCAAGCTTGGCGGCGGCGGTTTCCGGGACCTCAGGTTTCGGCTTCGGCTGCGCTCGGACAGGCTGCGCCAACCAGACTGTGGCGGCTATCAGCGCAACTGTGACGAACGCGTGGACTCTCATATCAAGACTCATGGACCGGGAGCGAGATTCAACGTAACTGATACGTCAGTTGCAACTCCATCGCTGGCGACGACCGGCTGCCTGCCCTTCACTTGTCTATTGTCGAGATAAGCAAAGACTGCGACATCGTAGTTACCGGACGGCACGTGATCGAAAACAAAGCGCCCACGCGCGTCAACGCGCGCGTAGAAAATCACGACCGTGCTGCCGCTCCGCGAGAGGGTCGCGGTAGTATTCGCCCCAGCCGGAAGCGTACCACCCTCGACGCGGATACTTCCGCGAATGGTCCCTGTTCCATAACCTGCGACGATGCGAAGACCGGTTATGTTGTCACCGGCCGCGAGCTTCAGGCCCTGACTCTTATCGACTCCGTTAAGGTCAATGCCAAGGGTTGCGAATTCCGGCGCGGCATTGCGATTCGGCGAGCCCATGCGAATCGTTGCCGTTCCGGCCTGGAAGGGGCCAATTTGAAAACTGCCATCGGGGTTGAGGTCTCCATAGCTTATGGTGCTTATGTTGCTCCCCTCGGTGGACATGATCACTTCCAGCCGCGCGCTCGCGAGTTTTGCCCAAACAACTGGATCCTGATTGCCTTCGACAATGACGTTTCCGGAAATCATGGCGCCGCGATGAATCTTCGCTTCCAGATCCGTTACGTCGCTGTCACCGATATCAAACGCCGGAGACTCACCGTAATATCCGGTCCCCGATCCGGGCAGGATGCTGACCGCGTAACGGCCGGGCGGCAGGTTATCAATGCGAAAGGCGCCGTTGCTGGCCGAAGCAAAGCTGGCGGGCATGAGACCCGAGGGGCGGCCGTCAACAATAATGGAGAGACCAAAGGTAATATTTGCGACTGGCTGATCATTCTCGGCATCGATGAATCGGCCGCTCGCGGCAAAACCCGTCATTGATCGCGCGACGGTAATATCCACGCTGGTGACTTCAGCGCCGTCACCTACCTCGATGATTTTGGCCTTCGCTTCTTCGGTAACATCCGGATAAAAAGTCTGCGGGTAAAAGCGCCGGCCCCGGGTGCTGGTAAACGCACCAAACTTATCGCCAATCGCGATTTTGTATTTTCCGGCAGGCAAACCGAACACGCGATAGATACCGCGGTCATCAGTGCGAATATCATTGATGCTGGGATATATAGAGCTAACCAGCCGTCGAAGATTCGAATCGACCGGCAGGATGCGAATGCGCTCGTCGATGACCGGCCGGCCCGCAGAGTCGGCTACCTTACCCGTGATCACTGCGCCACGGTCGAGATTGAAATTGATGTCCTCGGCAGTCTCGCCGTCCTCAACCACGACGCTTTTTCCCTGCGGATAAACCCCGGTGGCTTCCGCAACCACAAACGCAGGCACAAACGGCCAGACGAAATATGTTCCGGCTGGAAGATTTGAAATGCGAAATCGCCCTTCGTCGTCAGTCACGGCTTTCAGGGTCAGCCCAATTCCCGAGAAGGCATCTCCGGACATGCTAACGGTAACGAGGACGCCGGACGCGGCTTTGTTAGCAGCGGTTATCCGGCCGGTGATCCCACCGCCTTTATTCTTTGTTGTGTCCTGAGATTTCGCGATTGGGGCACACGCTGACCCGAGTGCTATGACGAGTGCCAGTAGAGTGAGGTACTTCATATTACAACCTCTCGTGGGCGGGCCGATGATAATAGAAAAGCGGTGAAATGTCTCATGTTATTCTTGTCCCATGCGTGACCCTATGAGCGCGAGATTCCGTCTGCTGGGCTTCTTACCGCTGATCTTCTTTCTGGCGCAGGTAGCGCATTACGGGCGTTTCGGAGGTCTGGGAAACCTGGCGTGGATGTGCAACATTGGAAACCTTCTGCTCGCCATAGGTTTGTTCCTGAATCACAAAGAGCTGATTCGCGCCACCGCTATTTGGACTATTCCGGGTTTGGGAATTTGGTTTTGGTTCGTGTGGCTCGAAGGCAGCACATCGCTCTCATCCACGCTGGCCCATGTCGGCGGAATAATTGTGGGCATGATCGTGTTGCGTCGCGTGCGCATGGATCGTATCGCGTGGCTTTACGCGTTTGTGTGGTATCTGTTCATGCAGATGGTTTCACGCCGCATCACTTCGCCGGATTTGAACGTCAACGTCGCGCTTCGCATTCAAACGGGATGGGAAAACACGTTCAGCAGTTTCTGGAAGTTTTGGCTGGTAATGACTGTTTTAGTAGCAGTCGCGCTCTGGGCCATCGGCCTGGTGCTGTCATGGATCTGGCCGGCGGCGAGCATAAAGGTTGAAGAAACGCCGTAGCGCCGGATCGTTAGCGTTTCAGGACAGCCGCTTGTGGACTAAACGTCACGAGATGCCAGCGCGACCAGGTGTGAACAGGTTCGTTGAATAAACGAATGAAGGCAGTTTCCAGGTACAACTTGTCGGGCGTCAGCCAATCAAGTCGCACGATAGGATTAAACGAAGCATGGAACGCGGTAGTGGGTGAATTTGTCTGCGCCTGGTCCGGCTTGGCTGATTCGATCTTCTTGCCGGGAAGTCTTTCTTCGTATGCAGCCGAGGCAGTCAACAGTGTTTCCGTCAACTTAATACGCGCCTGAGTCGGGGACTTGTTCGCTGCATCATAAACGCCGATGTCGGATTCGAACGCGGTCGCCACTTTCGATGAGTCGGGCGACCAGACGATTGGCGCTTCAGCGAGTTGATCGTCGAGCAATCGTTCCGCTCCGTCCGTCATGATCAGGCGCGGCCGGCCCGCCGGAGTCTTGAATTCCTTTTCGCGCGCGTCCCATTCGCTCTCTTTGCAAGCCAGCGCCGCCAACGCGTGACTGTCAGGCGCCCATGCCAGGCCGAAATAGATCAGACCATCGCGCGTAGTCAGCGGGCGCAACTCAAACCCGTCGCGATTGCAGACATAGACCTGCTCCGTGTTGAAGACGGCCAGCGGCGCGAACGTTGGTCCAATCGTCGCTGTGGGCACCGGCGAGGCAGAAGGCAACAGCGGCTCAGGTTGCAGCTCGAGAGGTGTCGGGCTGGGTTGCGCCGCGGCGCTCTTGCGGCCCACGAACGCGATCATGCTGCTGTCCGCCGACCAGGTCACCGAATCCGGGAACACCACGGCAAGTGTCGGAGGCGTCACATTGCGTAAGAAAGTTCCGTCAGCGGAATAAAGATCCATGCGAAACGTCGTCGTTGGTTCATCAGCCGTGCCATAGAGCGCGAGTGCGCGCTGACCGTCAGGCGACATGACCGTTCGCTGCAAGGCATCCTGCTGACGCCGGCTATCAAAATCCTGTTGGATCGCCGGGGCTGATTTCGCTTCATCGGAGGGTAGATTTGCAGGTGGCTCAACATCCGCCTGAAAGTTGAACGCCAGTTTATTCGCGGGGACGTCGCGCAGTTGCCGCGGACGTAAAGTCTGGCTGTCGCGATCGGTGTGGCACGCCGGGATGAGCAAAGCCAGCACGACTATAAGCAGCCCGGTCACTGCTGTCTGAGAATCACGAAGCATTCGGTTGCGATCTTAGAAACGGCTGGTTGAAGGTGTCAATGCGGGTGAAGGATTGTGGCACGCGCATCCTGCGCGTGGTTCACAGGCGGGACGCCCGTGCCACCCTCTCAGACTGAACTAGTACCGGGGATGATCCCATGATGTTCGTGCCGATTGTGCCGCCGGCGAGTTCGCCGGCCAGAGATACATCAAGCGTGAACAAGGCTCGAATTGTGTTGCGCGGCGACAGGTGATCTTCGTCGGAAGCGTCGTCATCAACGCAGTTGTGTTCGAACGCGCGCGCCAGACGACGAGGCAGCGGCTCCCAACTACCTGTTTGAGTAATGAATTGGCGCGCCGCCACCGCACCCACGAGATCACATGACAACTCTTCGGCGCGCTGTCCCTGGATGCGCAAACCTGTGCGCGTCGCGGCGCGGCGGCCAATTGCGCGAAACAGCGGCCGCAACGAATCGGATTGGCCACTCGCAATATGCGTTAATTCATGGGCCAGGACGCTAATCATTGCTTCATCGGAACGCAAACCCGCTAAGAAAATAGTCCCGAACTCGATGGTGCGCGGTTCGCGCAAAGCGACTGATGCGTTGTCGCGCGCATCCACGTCCGCCTTCACCCGTTTCACGGATTCGACCCGCGCCGTTGCCGAATTAATTCGCGCGCGCGATATGCCGGCATTGTACAAATCGTATTCCTTCGCGAGTTGAATGATTGCATTGATAACCAATTTGCGTGTCGTGGGCAACAGACGCTCAGCGCGCCGCGCGCCCGCGACTGCATCGGGATTGTTGACCGGCAGAGATGGTCGCGACTGCATCTCATCAATCGGCACGCTGCCTTGCGGGTCGCGGATTCGTTCAGTGCAAGTCGCTCCGATTGCGCGTTCCACCAGACGCCTGTCGGCCGGAGTGAATGCGTCGCGGGTTAACGCAGAGTGTGCGCCGGTCCTTGAAGGCCGTGGAGTTTGCGCGAACGACCCGGTTGCCAGGACGAGTTGAGAAATCAAAAGGATCGAGAAAGCAGATTTGCGACCGAGGTGCTTCCGCTTTAACGGAGCGATTATTCGCTGCGCGGCTTTGCCGCCGCACACTGCGGTAAGGCTATGCCTTACCGTTCGAAAGGCAAAGAAACTCTGGAGGCTACGCCTCCCAGGAATCGCGAGGCATAGCCTCGCAATGAAACTCAAAAAATCATGCAGCCGGAAAGGCAGAGCCTTTCCGCACTGTGCTGCGGCAAAGCCGCTAGAGCCTGGGTTGTAGATCCTTTTCACTTGTTCCGCCACTCCGGCTTTCGCTTTTCCATGAACGCCTGCACACCCTCAGTCGCGTCCGGGGTTTGCATCAAGTCATGCAGGTATAGATTCTCTACCTCAGTCAGCGCAGATTCAAAGTTGCCCCGCCCTCCTACTTCAAGCGCGGTCCGCGTAAACTGCAGCGCCGATGATGAAAGTTCACGCAGCTTTGCGAGTACGGCTTCACAATGTTGATTCAATTCACTGCTCGGCGCCACCTGGTTTACCAAACCTATTCTTAGCGCTTCGTTAGCGTCGATAATTTCTCCCAACAATAGCATTTCGCGGGCTTTTTTATCGCCGATAATGCGTGGCAGAAGAATCGCGGCCACGGGAGGAAACACGCCCAGCTTAATCTCAGGCTGACCGAAGCGCGCGCGCTCGCCGGCGATGACGATGTCGCACGCGGCCACCAGTTCGCATCCTCCGCCCAGGGCCGCACCATCGACGACGCCCACCACCGGTTTTGAAATTTGCGCCAGCGTGCGGAAGATTGAATGAAACGAATCCAGCATTTGAAAGACGGTTTCCGCCACATGCTCTTCAACGGCGACGCCGGCGCTGAACGCTCGCGTTCCTTCCGCGGCATCAAAGACAATTGCCGCGAGATCACGATGCTGCGCGGATTGACTTAAAGCGTCGCCGATCTCGCGCATCATCGCGATGTTGAAGATGTTGAGCGGCGGTCGCGCGAAAGTAATGCGCGCGACGCGATCTTGAATTTGGAATCTGATGTTTTGGAATTCTTTCATCAGCGGCGTGTCAGTTTACCTTCAGGCGCAAAATGGAGTCAGTACCGGGAGCGAACCGGGTTCCGCGCGGGGTGGTGGTAGCGACCGGTTAACAACACCTACAATCTCGATCCTCCAAACCCTGCGGACCCGGTCGCTATCGCTCCCGGTACTGACACGGCATCACTCCTCAGCCGGTTCCGTAACCACTGTCGTCTTTAAGTACTTCGCGAAAAACGTGACGTAGCGTCGCACCCGATCCATCTGATGTCGCGGCTCAGTAAAGCCGTGATTCTCACGCGGATAGACAATGAACTCAACCGGGATTTTCCGTTCGACGAGCGCCTGATAAAACTCCTGCGCCTGCGCAATCGGCACGCGCGTATCGACCTGTCCGTGGACAATCATGGTCGGCGTCTTCACGTTATTGACGTACTTCATCGGCGAACGATCCCAGTAGAGTTCCTGCGCGTCCCAGGGGGCTTTGTCAGTGTAGAACCAATTCAGATAACGATGGATGTCGGTCTGTGAATACATCGAGTAGATGTTCGTCAGTCCCGCGCCGGGCGAAACAGCTTTGAAGCGATCCGTCTGTGTCAGGATCCAAAACGTCATGTAACCGCCGTAGGACCAGCCAAACGCGCCGAGTCGATCCGGATCGGCAATTCCGCTCGCGATCATCGCATCGACACCCGTCATGCAGTCTTCATAGTCGCCTTTGCCCCAGGTATTTTTGTTTGCTTGCGCGAAGGCGAGGCCCTTTCCCGTCGAGCCGCGGAAGTTAGGCTGCAGCACCGCGAATCCATTTGCGGCGAGTACCTGGACCGTGGTGTTGAAGTTATTGACTGAAGCTCCCGTTGGACCACCGTGTGGATTCAAAAGTAATGGCACTTTTGTACCTGGTTGGTAACCAACCGGTTTCGTCAATACGCCTTCGATCTCTGTACCATCTTTGCTCTTCCATCTAACGACTTCAGATGAGGCGAGAGAATAATCCTTAAGCCATGCATTGTGACTGGTCAACGGCGCATATTCAGTAGCGCGATTAGCGACATATATTTCTGGCGGCTGGTGTGCTGATGAGGTGACCCCGACCGCGCGGCTGTCAGCAGTGAATTCACTGATGCTGGTCGACCCACCGATCTGGGTGATCTGTTTTGTTTGCCCGGACGCAACGTCCACCCAAAAGATCTCTATAGCCTCATGGGTGTTGGCACTGAAAAAGATGTTACGACCATCGTGCGACCAGACAGGTGTTCCGGCGCCCAGATCGAAGTTAACGGTAAGTTGTTTCGGGCTGCCACCTTCAGGCGACACAATATACAGGTGAGCCGTCGAGGGCCCCGGATCACGATCACTGGTAGCGTCGTACGCAATCCACTTTCCATCAGGCGACCAGCGAGCGTTGTCGGCTGAACCCGGATCGCCGGCAATCTTCTTTTTATCGCCGCTCGCCACAGTCAGCACCCAGACATCGCTCAAGGCTCCATCGTCCGCTTTCGGGGTGGGCCGTGTCGTATAGGTTATGCGAGTCCCATCGGGTGACCATTGCGGATCGCTGACGGTGTAGTTGCCTTCCGTCAGACGCTTCTCATCTTTCTTGTCCAGACCGAACACCCAAAGATGGGTCATCTTCAAATCGTGATCGATGACCATGGTGTCATCTTTAACTTTCTTTCGATCCTCTTCGTCTTTCGAAGGTTGATCGACAGCAGTTAACACCAGTCGCTTTCCGTCGGGCGAGAAATGAAATCCAGTGACGCCACCCTTGTGTGACGTTACTGACCACGCTTCGCCACCGTCAGCCATCATCATCCAGACCTGCCGCTCGCCGTCTTTTTCGCGATCGCTGAGAAACGCGAGCATCGATCCGTCAGGCGACCATTCAGGAGCGCTCGAACTCTTATCGCCGCGTGTATATTGGCGGGTTTTGCCACCATTCGTCGCTACGACCCAAACCTGAGTCACCGTTTTCCATTCCTTGTCCTTTTCCATCTTTACTTCGCTAACGGTGTAAGCGACGCGCGAACCATCAGGAGAAATTCGCGGCGCGCTGACGTTTGCGATCTTCATCAGATCCATCGCGGTAAGTAGTTTCTTGCCAGCTTTCGTGCGGGGCGCGGGCGCTTCGGTTTTTGGTTTTGAGTTTTCTTGAGCGTTGACGGCGATCGCGGTCAGACAAAACAAGATCGATAACGTGGCGATAAAGCGCTTGGGATTCATAGGTTTCTCCGGTGGTACGTGTCAGAAGCCCGACCGTAAGGGAGGGCAACTCTCGCGAGCGTAGCCCTTGCTGACGCGCGGGCTTCTGACACGATTCGCAAGTTAGCAACTTGCGCTACAACTATTCTCTCCAGTGAACAGTCGCGAAATATTGTGGATCGAAGAGCTTCGGATCAAGCGGCACGTTGGCGCGCAGCTCGGAATACTCTTCCGTCGTGGAGACTTTTCCATCGACGCTGAAGATGACCTCCGGCGACATCCAGCCGCCGCCGAGCTTCCGATACTTGTTGAATTGCGTCTCCTGCGTCTGCGCGCCGTCCTTTCCCCCCGGACGAAGCATACGCACAAAATACAGATTCTTTTTGTCGATCCAAAATTGCGGCGAGTGCAAATCCCCCGCCTTTGCGCCAACTACATAAGCCGGTCGCCCTTGCCACGTGTCCTCACGAAAGATTGAAAGATCGAATTTCAATCCTTTGAGTTTCTCGATCACATCAGCCTGCGGCAGACGATAAATATCGAAACCAAGAATCATCAATGGATGAACGTAAGGCCGATTTGAATCAATCTTGCCGTTTTTGAATATGTAAATCTGATAGTTGGTAAAGAGAATCCCGTTGCCGTCTTTGGTCGGCGTGAAATCGATTCGCAGCGAGCCGGGCAGAGACATCGCTTCGTACCACGTCTCGACTTTCTGGTTGCCATCTTTGTCGATGTTCGTCGTCTTCTGCACGAACGTTGCAGTTTTGTACCAGGACTTGGCGTACTTCTTCTGCATTGCCTGGACGAGTTCGTCCGTGGTGGTGATTTTGGCGGCGAGGGTGGTTGGAGCGGTTGCAAAGAGCAAGCAAGTCAGCAAGAAAAAGTAGCGCATATCAGGTTAGCCTCAAGTAATGTTCTGTGGATTGATAACGGTGATTTCAGTAAAGCGTTTGAAGTCGCGATCGTTGAAAGTTAGTAAGTGCGTAAGGCTGTGCACCTTCATTGCCGCCACGAGTCGCGCGTCATGAGCTTGTTTGCCAATGACCTGATAACGACGGACAATTCTTTCCCATGCGGAAAAGATCTCCGGCGTATCATCCAACAACAAGAACATGTCCTTCAGGTTATTCACTTGTGATTCAGCTTGGGCAACACTGAGTCCAAGGCCATTATTAATTGTAGGGCGCGTCGCGACTGCCCAAAATTCAATCAGGTTTTGTGGGAAAATGGAAAGAGACTCGCCACCTCGTCGGAGTGCTACCATGGCGGCTTCAGCGACCGGCTGGGCAGCGTCGCCGATATCGGTAGTCCTTAGCAGGACATTGGTATCAACTGCCCAACTCACAATTGAGCATCTTCCCTCTCGCGGTAAATGCTTTCGCGGCTGATCGCCTCATCCGATAACACGGGATGCGGAGGGAAATGTCGTATCCAATCCTTAAGAGCTTTTTTCCATTCCTCGGGAGTGGCGGTTTCCGCAAACGATTTTTCGGCGTGGCGACCTACATTGCCACTGATGACTGTCTCAATGAACGCCTCGACACTGAGCCCTTTTTCCGAGGCCTTCTGCTTGAGGCGCTCTTCGATTTCTGGGTTGAGATCTAATGTTACTGTCATAGCGTAGTGATTTTAGCACAGGCTCGGACTCGATCTGAGGCGAAGACGGAAGCCCTATTTTCCTCGAGCTATGTCGGCCTGCATTTCTGCCACCCACTCCATTTCAACGTAACAGCGGTAAGTGGACGGCTCTAATGATGTGAGCAGTTCGTCTAGCCTTGAATACCGCCCTAGAGCAGCGCGGAAATTCTTCTCATTCCTAAGTGGTGTTAGTTGATCGTCAATAGTGTCAAGGTCCGTATATCGACAGCTTGGCTTGAATATTTCAAACTGTTTTTCGTAAGCCGTTTGGAATTCAGTTTCCGCAGCCTCGTATTCTTCACGCGTAACTTCATCTCCGTGTCCTGCCGCAATTTTGTAGTTAAGAGCACGAAACCTTTGTGACAGGGTACTTTCAAGCTCAGGACGCTGTCGCCGAAACTCGTAGCGCTTTAGCATTCGATCAATCTCTTTTGGACACCCGCTGGGAAAAAGTTCGCCTAGCATACTGCGAATTGCTTCGATACGCGTCTGCACATCTGCCGCAAAGGCGTCCTTAACAGTGGCAAGTCTTGGTCGTACACCACGCTTCAATTCGTCGGCAATTGTTCTAGCAACCGTTTCGAACCAGATTGGCGAATCTCCCAAACCATAAGGTTGAAGCCACTCAACGGAGTCTCCTCCACCCACCCCTCTATTACCGAAACCAGCGGCGGTGCGCGAAAGAAGATCGGCGGTTGCGACTAGCGCAATTCGGGCGAGAACAGGCAGAACGATGGGATTGTGTTTGTCGCGGTGGTAAGTTGCGTTTCGATAATTGTGAAGAATAGTAAGAGTCTTTGACACGATGACCGGTAGCTTGTGGGTCTTTGTCACAACTTCAAGCTTCGACGGAAAGGAATGCTTAATCTGGTTACGCAACTTAGGCGGATACTTCTCGGGAATGACCTTCCGCAACATGTCATCCTGCTCATACTCTTCATTAATGATTCGATAGAGGATGACCTCACTTACGTGATCCAGGAGAATCAGACTTGCTCGATATCTAGCTTCGCCTCCTTCAAGAATCAAATCGCGACACGACTCAAGGTGCTGCACCGTAATGCGAAATTGATCCAGTTCATCAACATCTTGGAGCATGGCGGATTGTTAGTCTGGCGCAAGCATCGGGATCTTGACGCCCTTCTCCCGCGCCGTCTCTTCCGCCGCTTCATATCCCGCATCTGCATGCCGCGCAACGCCGAGCCCCGGATCGTTTGTCAGCACGCGATTAAGACGCTTTGCGGCTTCGTCGGTGCCGTCGGCGACTGAGACCTGGCCGGCATGAAGTGAATAGCCGATGCCCACACCGCCGCCGTGATGAAACGAAACCCAGCTCGCGCCGCTGGCAGTGTTCAGCAGCGCGTTTAGGATCGGCCAGTCGGCCACCGCGTCAGATCCGTCTTTCATACTTTCAGTTTCACGATAAGGTGAAGCAACCGATCCGGTATCGAGATGATCGCGGCCAATCGCGATCGGCGCTTTCAGATCGCCGCGGCGAACGAGTTCATTGATCGCCTCTCCCATCTCCGCGCGTTCACCATAGCCGAGCCAGCAGATGCGCGCCGGCAGGCCCTGAAACTTTACGCGATCGCGGGCCAGCCGCAACCAGCGATTCAACGTCTGATCGTCAGGAAATAATTCGAGCGCGAGATCATCCGTCTTGCGAATGTCTTCCGCTTCGCCTGACAACGCGACCCAACGAAACGGTCCTTTGCCTTCACAAAACAGTGGACGGATGTATTCAGGCACGAAGCCGGGAATTTCAAACGCGTCCTTACAGCCCGCATCGAAGGCCATCTTGCGAATGTTGTTGCCGTAATCAAATACGATCGCGCCGCTGCGTTTCAGGGCCAGCATCGCTTCAACATGAATGGCCATCGATTCCATCGCACGTTTCGAATATCCCGCGGCGTCGCTGCGACGAAGTTCCGCCGCTTCTTCAAGCGAGACTCCAGCAGGCACATAACCATTCAAAGGATCATGCGCGCTCGTCTGATCGGTGACCGCATCAATCTTGATTCCACGACGAACGATCTCAGGAAGCAGTTCAGCGCAATTCCCAACCAGCCCGACCGACACCGCGCGCTTTTGTTCGCGCGCGTCTTCGCAGATGTCGAGCGCTTCATCGAGCGTCAGCGCCATCCGATCGCAGTAGCCAGTGAGCACGCGCCGCTTGATTCGTTCGGGATCAACGTCGATGCCGAGAAAGACCGCGCCATTCAGGGTCGCCGCTAACGGCTGCGCTCCACCCATGCCGCCAAGTCCGCCCGACAACAGAAGTTTGCCGCTCAGGTCGCCGCCGAAATGTTTGTCAGCCATCGACGCGAACGTTTCAAACGTACCCTGCACGATTCCCTGCGTCCCGATATAGATCCAGCTGCCCGCGGTCATCTGGCCGTACATCATCAGGCCTTTGCGTTCAAGCTCATGAAAATGGTCCCAGTTGGCCCACGCGCCGACCAGATTCGAATTTGCGATCAGGACGCGCGGCGCGTATTCGTGCGTGCGAAAAATCCCGACGGGTTTGCCCGACTGAATCAACAGCGTTTCGTCATTCTCAAGACTCAGAAGCGAGCGCACGATCGCTTCGAACGATTCCCAGTTGCGCGCAGCTTTGCCCGCGCCGCCGTAAACGATCAACTCGTCAGGCTTCTCCGCGACGTCCGCGTCGAGATTGTTCATCAGGCAGCGCAGGGCCGCCTCCTGATGCCAGCCTTTGCAATTGAGTTTCGCGCCACGCGGCGCGCGAATGTTTCTTACAGTCATTCGGCTTTTGAAAACTTGATCAAGGTTGGTTTTCTTTTGGTAGTAACTTCTTAAACTCAGGCAATAACGCCAGGGGCTTAAGATCTTCTTCGTCTGCGAGCGAGTCCGCCAAATCCTCGTCCAACTCGACTGCCCGCTTCAGTGCGGCCACCGCCTCGTTTCGACGCCCGAGTCTCGCCAGGGCGCACGCTCGCTGATAATAACCTTCGGAGTCGTCAGCGCCGAGACGAATCGCCGTGTCGGCGGCATTCAACGCCGCGGTCCAGTCGTGCAGTTTACGAAACGCTTCGGCCATCAGGTCGTAAGGATCCGACAGCTTACTGTTCAACGTCGCGGCCTTTCTCAACAACGGCAACGCTTCGCGAGGATGATTATGATCAATCCGAATTCGCGCGAGGTTGAGATTTGCTGCCGCGCTTTGGGCCATGCGCTGCGGCTGACTTGCGGCCAATCCTTCGGGCACATCAGGGTTGTCGTCTAACCAGAAACGTCCGATCAAACTCGCGAACAAATCGTCTTTGTCGGTGGTGCGTTTGGCGGCGTCGTCCAATACCGATGCTGCCTCATTAAAGCGTTTTTGCCCGGCATAGAACTGCGCCAGATCGAGATAAACATCCGAGTTTGAATCGTCGCGTTCTATCGCCGCTCGATATTCAGATTCCGCCAGCACCAGACTCCCGGCGCGTTCATATGACTCGGCCAGAGCAGTGCGGGCCCTGGGGTCGTCGGGCTCGAGCGAGATATACCGTTTGAACAGTTCAACCGCCTTTGTTCGCTCAGCATCTTCCTTCGAACCCGCGTAGTGCAGGGCTAGCTTGCGAAAGGCCGGCGCGAGCGGTGGCTGCTCTTCAGTTAGTTCGGTCCAGACTTTCGCTGCTTCATCTTCCTTGTCAGCGTTAGCAAGACAGAGCGCGCGCAAATAACGCAACCCTTGATTTTTCGGATTAGCTTTCAGTAGACCATTAACCAACTCTAATGCCGCCTGGTTGTTCTTTTCCATCGTTATCAGCACGCGGGCAAATTCGGTCTGTGCGACTGACGGATGCTGTTTGCCGTCACGGCGGTTGTGGATTTCATTGATGGTGGGTTGCAGGTTTTCAGAAATCATTTTCAGCCCGGTATCAACTTCGGTAACTTCTACCAACACCCAGGCATCGCCGCGTTTTATCAGGACCAATTTCAAGAAGTCATCAGCAAACGCCTCGGTAAACATCGCCGTCGCTTCGGCCCGGTTTTCAGTTGCCCGGATCTTTAAGAGACGTAGCGACGATTCCGCTTTACCATTACTGCTGAGCCAGCCAACAATCGAATTGAGGACGCGATCGTAAGAGGCGGAAATCTGATCGCGCTCTTTATCGGACATGGTCGACCAGGAACCCGCACCCATCAATTCGTCGGTAACCGCCGAAACGTCGAACGCGTTTCGCAGGGCGTCGGACTTTCCATCGGACAACTCTTGACAGATTTTCTTAGCCAGAATGATTGGGCTCTTTTGATAGGCAGCCACGCTGTGGGTGGTATCGAGCACTTCGACTTGCACCAAATTAAGCGCCGCATAAGTGAGCAAAGCGCCGGTCGAGTCTTTTATGTGCGTGGCATCGACGAAGCTTGTACCCCAGGTTGGATCGATCTCGATCCAGTCACCCACATAGACTTCAACCCAGGCATGACCGCCGAACGAGCCACCGCTGTACGCAAATCCCGAAACAACCCGTGCCGGCAGACCGAGGCTACGCGCCATGGCGACATATAATTTGCTGAACTCGTAACAATCAGCCTCGCGCGTGGCCAGAGTTTGGGCCGCATCCGCATAATCGACACGCTTCCACTTAAGGTTTTCGAATGTCCATTTCGCCAGTTTCGTCGCCACACTCCATGCATCTCGATCCGCCCCGGCAATGTCTCGGGCTTTATCAGCTACCGATTTATCGTCAGCGGGGATTTCTTTTGAGGGTGTCAGGTAAGCAGAGACTTCGTGGGCCGTGATCGGCAATTGCAAACGCTGTTTTGGCTCTGCGCGGCGAGGCAGGATTTTGACTTGCAGTTCCTGTTCGGATCGCTGCTCGACAGTTTGAGAGCTCGAGGCGAGATCTTCCGCGATTCTCTCCATTTCGCCGGCGGCTTTCGCCTTGATGCGCAACCGCAGACCATCAAGATGACTTTGATCCACAATAGCTATCCCGCGCGGCCGGAGAATCGCAAATGTCGGTTCCGAATTAGCGGTCAATGATTGCAGTTCCGCAACCGAGTATCGACCTTCACGATCCATCGAAATGGACGAACGAGCATCAACGGCGTTGCCCTTGATTGTGGCGTAGAGACTCGGACTGTGAAACGCGCGCACCAGCGAAAGAATCATGTTGGCCTGCTGCGCTTTTACCGAATCCGGGTTGACCTTGGCGAGTACGCCGGCAGCTTCGAGGTTATAGCCGCCAAACGCAACGACACCCCCAGGACTGCGCCCTACTGATTTCGCGAAGTCCGGAGAGGTAGTCAATTTCTCTTTCTGATCCAGCAAAGCAAGACTCTCTTGCGCATCTGACACAACCAGAAAGTTATTTCTGACTTGTACGTAGAGAGAACTCGAATCGAGCTTAACCGCAGCGATGCCCTTATTAACCGTTGCACCCTTGAACAACCGGCCTTCCTCGAGCGCCCGTTGTAATCGATCACTCTTAAGTTTGAAGAATACGGCCCAGTGGCCCTGCCAATGCTCACTCGCAAAATCCGGCAGGTCGAGCATGGCCACGCCACACTCGGAGTCGATTTCCGGAATGACTTCTTTTTCAAAGTCGATGCCCCAGGCGTCAGTCAGACTCTTCATCTCTGCCGTGGTCCCAGCTTTCCCCCATGTGCGCAGCAGCTCAGCGCCGTCCAGCTTCATGAAGTAATAGAGCACGGTCGATCGAGGCAGTAGGTCGCGCGGCGCCGCAAGGTCAGCTGGATTAAAAGCAATCAGGAGTTTGGCCCAACTGCTCTCATCAAAGCTCACATGGTAGGAGCTCTCCCAGTTGCTATTCGAAATTTGCAGCGCGCCACTTTCGTTGATACGGAAATCGTCTTTTGCTCCCGTCTGACCAAAGAGCTCGGTCAGATTGCTGAAATAGAAAGCCTCACCGCCGTTGTCGCGCGCCGTCTTGAATTGCCGATTCTGATTCAGGGTGGCGCCACCGTCGCGAATTCTTTGCAGCACGTCGCGCATCGATGCGAGATCGGGCGTCAACAATGCCGCCTCACCAACGTAAGCCAGATAGGCAGCATCGTTAGTAATGGTTCCCTGCGCGGAAACTCGTCTGGCTGCAAACCACTTGACGGGATAACCATTTACGACTGTGCGTCCGGCAAAATCACATTTGAGAATCGGCGCGCTATTAGAGCGCGGAATATCTTGAGAGATCATGTTTGCGCTCATCGGAAAAACTGCCGGCAGGATGGCCAGAAAGCGCGCCCCGGCGGCGACGCCATCCGGCAAAGAGGAAAAGGCTCCAATCTCTCGTTGATAAAATGCCAGCGATCGTTCGAAGCGATCGCGATCCGAAACGTGTAGAACGATTGCTTTGCGCTGTGCGTCCGCAACTCCTGCAGGCGCGCCAGCGCTTATCCAGGAGCCGAAACTCATCGGCGCACTTGTCTTGATTCCGGAATACTCCAGCACCGGGCCGTCCAACGGAGCGCCTAACTGCTGACCGAGTAGTCGACTCAGGCCGGTAAGCACCAGTACCAGATTGGCCTGCGCTCGCGCCGAATCCATCTGAATACTGTTTAGCGACGTGCCGAGCTTATCAACGACAGTCGCGGGATTAGGAATTGAGACGTAGTGCGTCATTTGTTGCGGAAACGCATTCTCGCCGAAGGGAGAGAGCGAGAGCGTCGCCGGACCAACAAGCGAATCTGTTTCTCCTGCCGGGGTGTTGACATATCGCATCCAAACCCACTCGGCCAGTTGTGGATCCTTTAATGTATCAGCGATGAGTTGTGACTTCCGTTCAGGTGTCGCCGAGATCAAGTCATTTCGCAACCGGATCTTTCTAATAGTGATTCGCAGCTCGGTTGCCAGGGCATTTCCGTCGGCGTCGGGCTTTGCCTTGTCGCTGGTGGACGCTCGCACAGAGCCGGCAAGCTGGCCCGATAGCAGGCTGGCGAATTCTTCCAGTTGTCCGATGTTCGCCACCGTTCCGGACTCTCCCAGATTTCTGGCCGCCATCTTTCGGACTTCCATGCCGGGCGATGACAATAACTTGAAGAGATCAGTAAACGGAAGACTCTCTCGTCTGCTGAACGCTACCTGGAGAGCAGCCGCCGTGAGCGCCTCGCTTTGCGCCTTTAAGATTGTTGTCAGCGGTAACCTAAAGTCCTGTGCGGGAATGTCCATCAGCAAAGTCAACAACCCGAGCTGACCACTCGGATCAGGGTAATCCGCCCTGGTTGGGCGGGCGCCGGGCCATCGTCTCGGTGTTATTGTTGCCGGCCGGGTTGGTTGGCCGAATCCTTCATTCAGGATCTGTAATTGCGCTTTCCGATCGAGGAACGGCCAGACTCTGGACAGAGGTTCCGTGCTTAACCAGCCGAGCGTCTCGTTCCGCATTAGCGCGACTACGTTTGGCCGCGCGACCAGGGCTCTCGCGGCGCGCTCCGCCACGAATGACTCCGGATCATGCAGCGCCCTCATCAAGAAGGGATCAAGTAAGTGGTTCATTGAGCGTGCGATCGCGTCAACCGTCGCAGCGCGAATGATGGGCCGGCGATCCAAAATCAAATCGATTCCAACCTCGGGAGCGGTTACGAAGAGTGCGGACAACTTGTTAACGGCTGTGTCGCGAAGCCCCGCGTCCAAACCATTCAGGTTTGCCACAATCGATTGCACTTCATCGATGCGAGCAGGCTTGCTCTCCTTGATTGCCGCAGTACGTTCAGCCTCGAATGCGGTGATGTTTTCGTCGCCATGAATCGTGAGCGATTGAATTACGGCGCGGAGGTAAGGTTCGATTTCAGCGATGTGATTTTCAGGCTCGATGAAAACAATGGCGACTGCAATTGGTCCATCGACCGCGCACCATATCAGCCGTCTGGTCTGAGCGCCGTTTTCATCGGGTAACTCAAACATGATCTCGCGAGCTTCGAGACCAGACATCTCAGTCTGTCGCGTCGATAACGAATCAGCGCTGCCAGGCAGGTTGCGCAATTGCTGGAGGATTTCGGCCGTGTAACTTTGAAGCGGCAAACCGTTGGGTATCTTTCCGATCGAAACTTGCAGCATCGACGAATACGGGCCAGTGAAGCGATAAGACTTTTCCTGGCCTTTCGTCGTCGAAACTTCTTCCTTCTTCCAACTGGCCGGCACCCGCAGAATCACACCGTTCTCTTCGTCGACCAGCCGGTTGAATTCGGATGTTGGCAGCGCGTGGCTTTTCCACTCGGCTGCGCGATCAGAGACTGAACTCTGTGCCAGACAAATTGCGAAAGAGCTGCCATAGACGAAAGCCGCTATCAGGAAGAAATAGTATCGAGTTGCGCGGATGTATTGCCGCCGGCAAGCCTGTAGAAATCGGGGAGATTTCGGGTACTGATGGTCAATCTTCAACATGAGAGTCTTTTGACAGGGTGAACTCGGGTAAATTAATAACAGAAAAGCGAATCGCGGAGAAGTTTTGCCCGCGAGGCGCCAGGCGTTAGAATGCTTATCATCGGCAAAGGAGTTATGAACGTCATGCAATCGGGAATCTCTTTTAAGGATGGCAGCTGGTTTAGAAAATCAATGCGCTCAATGGCGGCCGTGCTGGCGTTCGTCTTGTGTTTTCAAAGCATGTCCGCGTTCGTTTCGATCGCGGCGCAGCGCGCTGCAAAGAAATCCCCGACGATGACTGCTGATCAGCGCGTGGCGCACGTTCTGTCTCGCCTCACGTTCGGCGCGCGACCGGGAGATTTCGAGCGCGTCAAAGCAATGGGCGTCGAGGCCTTTATTAATCAGCAGCTCGATCCTGATTCGATCGACAACAGCTCAGTGATCGCGAAACTGCGAAGATTGCCCACGCTCAATATGGCAACACCAGTTTTGATCGAACAGTACACGCCGCCGAAACCTGTCCCGTCACCTTCGCCGGCAGTCGTGAAGACCGCTGAGAACTCGACGGCTCAGACGCCGAATCTGATCAATCAAAACCAGGAAGCGGGCAAGATGTCTGCAATGCAGAACGAGATGCAGATGGATCCCAAAAAAGAAGATGCGGGCAGGATGCCCGCGGTCCAAACAGCGTCACCGAAACCAACGCCGCCGCCAAAGAACCCGCAGATGATCGTGACCGAACTGCAGCGCGCGAAACTGTTACGCGCCGTTTACAGCGACCAGCAGCTTTACGAGTTGATGGTTGATTTTTGGGAGAACCATTTCAGCATCTTCGCGAACAAAGATGATGATCGTTATCTGCTCACCGGATACGATCGGGAAACGATCCGGCCTTTTGCCATGGGACGCTTTCGAGATCTGCTCGGCGCCACCGCGCACTCGCCGGCGATGCTTTTCTATCTCGACAACTGGCGCTCCAGCGTGCCGCGTCCTTATCCGGCAAGAGGAGACAAACCGGCGGGCGTCGACGGCGGCTTCAACGAAAATTATGCGCGCGAGCTGATGGAGTTGCACACGCTCGGCGTAGACGGCGGATACACGCAGAAAGACGTGCAGGAGATCGCCCGTTGCTTCTCAGGCTGGACTATTCAAAAACCAAATGAGCAGGGTCTGTTTCTCTATCGTCCGGGATTGCATGATGATGGCGAGAAAATCGTCTTGGGTCACAAAATTCTGCCGGGCGGAGGCATAGCTGACGGCGAGCGCGTGCTGGATATTCTGGCCACGCATCCGTCAACCGCGCGATTCATCGCGACAAAATTGGCGCGCCGTTTCATTAGCGACGATCCGCCGCAATCGGTCATCGATCGTGCGGCCGCAGTTTTTCTCAAGACGGACGGATCGATTCGCGAGACGCTGCGCGCGATCATTACATCGCCTGAATTCTTTTCTACGACGGCTTATCGCGCCAAGGTGCGCTCTCCATTTGAATACGTCGCCGCCGCGATGCGGGCGATGAACGCGGAAACCGACGGCGATCGGCCGGTGCTGGATTTGATTGGCAGGATGGGCCAACCTCTGTTTGGCCGCATCACGCCCGACGGGTATTCGGATCGAGCCGAGCAATGGCTGTCGAGCGGCGCGATGGTCGTGCGATTGAATTTTGCCAGCGCACTGGCCACCAATCGAATCAAAGGCACCACCATCGACTCGACGAAACTTCTGAACGGTATTGATCAAGCCGATAAGGACGCAGTAACTGTGCGGCTGATCTCGTTAACGGTGATGGGCGATGTTTCTTCGGCTACGCGCACCACGCTCGGAAAGAACACCAGCACGGAAGCACTCGTCATCCAGACGCCTCCGGGCACTGCGAACGTATCAGTTGGTTTCACGGGCAACGGGACGGCGCAGCAACAACCTCCACGGCAAGTGACCGGCTACATTCCAGAGATGATCACGCTATTGATCGGCTCCCCGGATTTCCAGCAACGATAGGATGGGTATCGTGTCGGAAGTCCGCGTGTCAGCCGGGGCCGGTTCGGCCAGTCAGTCTCTATATCACGGTCAGGCTTCTGACACGTTCTGTCCCCGCTCAATTGTAAGACCCTTCGTACTTCTTATTTGCCTCGCACTCTGTGTCCAGCCAGTGGCCCTTCTGGCGCAAACCCACGTCACCGTCACCGTCGACTTCACGCCCGGTCATCCAGCAAATCGCATCATTCCCTCACGCGCTCTCGGCGCCGGCGCGGACGGTCACGAACAGGGAGAAACCGATCGGCAGCTCTCGCCGGCAAATGTCAAAGCGATGCTGTCGGCGGGACTCAAGCCATTGAGCTATCGTTTGCGAACTGAGCTGGCGGGAGAAGCGTGGCATTGGAATCCGAATGGAAGGTGGAGCGATCCCGCACACGCCCGCGGGTATTGGACTTCAAGCAGCGACCTCAACCGGCCGATTCATGTCAGTTACGGCTACCGCCTGCCGCGGCGCGGCAACACCATCGATCAGGCAAACGACGATGGCTACTCGCGCATCGACGATGGCGATCCGGGAACATTCTGGAAGAGCAATCCTTATCTCGACGAACATTTCACCGGTGAAACGAATTCGGGCGGGCCGCAGTGGGTCATGATTACTCTCGATAACGAAGAACAAGTCGACGCGATCAGAATTCTTTGGGCGCAGCCGTTTGCCACCAACTACACGGTCGAGTTCGGTGAATTCGTCGGCGAAGAGGATTTGTCGCAAAGACTGCCGACAGAGTGGCACACGTTTCCGCATGGGGACATCGCCAGGGGCACCGGTGGAAACGCCCTGATCAAATTGGCCGACGCGCCGATGACAGTGAAATATGTCCGCATTCGCTTGAACGAGAGTTCCGGGACCGGGCCGAGATCAAAGGACATACGCGATCGGCTTGGCTACGCGATTCGCGAAATCTACCTGGGCACGGTCGATAATCGAGGCCGGCTGAATGACGTCCTCGATCATGGAAAAGCGCGAAAACACCAGACCGACATCTACGTTTCTTCCACCGATCCGTGGCATCGCGCAATCGATCGCGACCCGGGCACCGAACAACCTGGCTTTGATTTCATTTTCAAGACGGGACTGACGAACGGCTTGCCGCTGCTCCTGCCGGTGCCGGTGTTGTTCGATAATCCCGACAATGCCGCGTCGGAAATTCGCTACTTGAAGGCGCGTGGCTATCCGTTTGCGCGAATCGAAATGGGTGAAGAACCCGACGGGCAATTCGTGAACCCCGAACACTACGGCGCGTTATACCTTCAGTTCGAAAAAGCGATTCACAAGATCGATCCTGCGCTGCAACTTGGCGGACCGAGCCTGCAGGACATCGAACAGACGGGAGTGCCTGGCCGCATTGAATTCGGCAAGGCCGGATGGATGGGTCGCTTCATCGAATATCTGAAGCGCCACGGACAGCTGGACAAGTTCGCTTTCTTTTCGTTCGAGTGGTATCCGTACCCGGATGATTGCCGGCCTCAGCGACTCGCTGAATCGACGCAGCTGCTCAACAGCGCGCTAAACGAAATGCAGCAGGGCGGACTGTCGCACGACATCCCCTGGATGATTACTGAGTACGGCTATTCGGCGTTTGGCGCGCGCGCCGAAGTCGATCTCAATGGCGCAATTCTCAACGCGGACACCGTCGGGCGTTTTCTGACCATGGGCGGCGAGGCGGCGTACCTGTACGGTTATGAAGCGAGCCAGGTGATCAACGAGCAGCCGTGCTCGAGCGGAAACAACATGATGTTCTTCCGTGACGATCACAGCCACGTCCTGAAGCCAACGGCGACTTACTGGGGCGCGCGGTTGCTGACGCAGGAATGGTTGCAGCCGGGAAATGATGCGCACGATCTATTTCCGGCGTCGGCTGATATGCGTGACGAGAATGGAGATGAATTGGTCACCGCTTACGCGGCGCATCGGCCGGACGGTCTGTGGTCGGTGCTGCTAATCAACAAAGACCCAACCCGGTCGTTCGATGCAAATCTGAATTTTCGAGCGGATCCACAGTCT
>DNNE01000062.1:139596-139728 GCA_003487805.1 Blastocatellia bacterium
TCGAGCGGATCCACAGTCGCCCAACGTGCAGATGCCGGGGCCGATCGATCTGTATCAATACTCAAGGCAGCAGTACGAGCTCGGGGGACCGGCCACAAATCCGTATCCGATTCGCGCAGAGGATCCGGTTCT
>DNNE01000062.1:140028-143987 GCA_003487805.1 Blastocatellia bacterium
AGAGGATCCGGTTCACACCGTAATCGCTTCTTTCGGTTCGAGATCCGGCATCATGCTACCGCCATACTCCATCACCGTCGTTCGCGGCGCGCTTGCACGGTAAGCATTTCGAAGATCGCTTAATCCAGCTTTCAAAAATGTTTGTCAATCGGGCCGGCGAACACATTCCGTTTCGTTGACATCACAGCATCCCCAGCGTAACGTGCGCTTGAATTCTCGGACACTCATAAGGAGGCCTCGTCATGTCCAGAAACCTTCCTTTCTCGTTTCAATCTATGAGATTAACCCTGACTTTAGCCGTGCTTCTCGCGGCTGTCGCAAGCGTTGTCGCGCAATCTGATATCAACGAAAACCCCCGGCCAATGGCCGTCGTCATGGCTGTCGCGCAGTCTGATGTCAAAGAAAAAACCCGACCGATTCTCGATGTCGAGGGCAACAAGGTTTTTTCAAAACAAGAATTGACGGATACAGCTAATAAGTACCTTGATCGCTGGGCGATGAACAGTCATGAGTATGCTCCGCGGGAACTCGACTACTGCCTCCACATCTTGACGGGCCTCATGAGATCTCGTGGCTATTTGCAAGGCAAAGTGAACAGAGGAAAAGTCGAAGAGACGGAAGCTGGTTCACGGGTAGTTTTGGCCGTCGAAGAGGGCCCGCTTTATCGGGTGGGGGAAATGAAAATCGAAGGTGCGCAAGTCTTTTCACCCGAACAAATTCGCGACACGATTGGCTTGAAAGCCGGCGATGTCGCGAACGGCGAAACTATCCGCGAGGGTTTGTTCGAGCGTCTGAAAAGTTCCTACGGCAAGTTCGGATACATCCAGTATACGGCGGACATCCAACCGACTTTTCATGTCAAAGAAAATGCCTCGGAGGGCGTCGCCGATTTCGACATAACCATCGATGAGGGCGCGCAGTTCAAAATTCGCTCGATAAAATTTGTCGGTGGCGACGAACCATCAAGAGAATATTTGAGACAACAATTGCTATTGCTTCGCGCCGGCGACGTTTTTGTCGACGACCTACTGAGAGAGAGCGTCAAGCGGATAAATGACACACATTCGTATGATCCGATTGATGCAGATAAGGACGTTGACTATCGAACTGATGAAGAAGCAGCGCTGGTTGATCTCACGATCCATTTGAAGAAGACTGGCGCGTCTGCTGCCAGTCGGTGATTAGGCTCGCGGCGGAGCCTTCAGATTCTGCTAGGCAGCCAAAGCCGACCGTTTGACTTCACGATCCAGACGACTGGCGAGCGCATCGGCGGTGACATCGAGATCGTAATCCATTTGCAGACCAAGCCAGAACTGAGGTGACATGCGAAAGTAGCGCCCAAGTCGCAGAGCTGTGTCGGCCGTCACGCTTCGCTTCGCTGTCACAATTTCACTAATTCGCCGCGTCGAGACACCGATATCCAACGCCAGCCGATTCTGCGTTAAGCCCATTGGCTTCAGGAATTCTTCCAACAGCATTTCGCCGGGATGCACGGGCTTGAGTTGTTTCTTGG
Source organism: Blastocatellia bacterium (assembly GCA_003487805.1). Classification (GTDB taxonomy): domain Bacteria; phylum Acidobacteriota; class Blastocatellia; order Pyrinomonadales; family Pyrinomonadaceae; genus UBA11740. The sequence continues at coordinate 141,542 of DNNE01000062.1, forward strand.
ACATAACTTTCTCCTGCGCAGTGACCGAGGAATCGCTTCATTTTCTGGAACCATTTGCAACTATGTCTGCGACCCTGTCGTGATAGAGACTCATGACCCTGAGCTCCCGACATCGACTTAACCGAAAAAACGGTTACGTCACAGTAGCTTGACGAATCCTGCCTGCTCGAAATGATGGTCCGAAGTAAAGACTTGCTCAATGCGCTCTTTTTGCGCAACCACGATGCTTGTGCAATCTGTCAGGCTCCACTCTTTGTCAGAACGGCTGCGGTAGAGCTGCCATCCTTCTGCGACTAGCGAAGTATCCGCAGGCACGATATGAAGATCGGGAAGCGATCGTAAGCCGTCGATTAGCTTAACGACCTTTTCACGCCAAGCGGACGAACATAGAGCGTTAGCAACTTCAAGGAGCACAAACTCAGTCGTCATGAGTGAAACTTTACGACGACGCAGTTCGGCCATCATCTGCTCCGCTCGGCTGTATAGTTCGTTTCTCGTGTTGACGAGTGCGATCCAAGCGGCCGTGTCAACGAGTACTGTCGGCATCGTTCAGCCTTTTTGGAATGCCATATAGGTAATGATCGTGTTGGTTAGCGAGGTCAGGGACGCCGGTGTCAATTGAGCACTCACCCAAGAGTTGGCTAAGCGCTTCCCAGGAGGGATCTCCCATTCCTGGCGATCGATCGTCATTATCTGCTTCCTGCGATATCACGGTCACGTCCACGTGCGCGCCGTCTTGTAGCGGGAGGGACTCGCTGAGGCGAAGCACGCCTTGTTCGTAGATCGCTTTAAGATTCGCAGTCATTGAAATTTACCCGGTGCCTGATTCTAGCACTTCATATTGACATCAGGTTAGTGAATCAAACTCGCCAGCGCGAATCGAGGTCGCGACCATCTCAATCTCATTGGACATCGATCGATCGATTGTCAGTCGCGGTACATCGCGGCGAACAACCTCATAAGCCTGCTTTACGCCTTTACCCGGTTGCAGCGGCGCGCGGTATTCCAAACCCTCGGCACCGCAAATCAACTCAATCGCCGTCATCATTTCCGACAACTCAACGATCGAGCGCAGCTTAGTTGCCGCGGTCATGCCCATCGAGACATGATCTTCCTTGCCACCGTCGGTTGGAATGTTGTCAATGCTCGCCGGATGCGCCAGCACCTTCGCTTCGTTCAAGAGTGCAGCCGCGACGATTTGCATCATCATAAAGCCTGAAGCTGATCCCGGATGCGAAGTGAGAAACGGCGGCAGATTCTCGTTGGCATCAGGGTTTACCAAACGATCGATGCGCCGTTCGGTGATGCTCATCAAATCGGTAAGCGCCATCGCCGCATAATCGAACGCCAGCGCGAGCGGCGCGCCATGAAAGTTGCCACCTGAAATGACATCGCCGGTGTCGGCGAACACCAGCGGATTGTCAGTCGCGCTCCCGCTTTCAATCTCGACAATCTCGCGTGCGTGGCGGAGCGCGTCGCGAACTGTGCCGTGCACCTGGGGCATGCAGCGCAGCGAGTAAGCATCCTGCACGCGCGGATCGTTTTCGAGGTGCGAATCTCGAATCTGGCTATCCTGCAACAGTTCGCGCAGGTGAGTTGCGACTTCAATTTGTCCACGATGCGGCCGGGCCGCGTGGATTCGTTCATCGAAAGCGGCCGGAGTCCCTTTCAAAGCTTCCAGGGTCATGGCGCCCGCAACATCAGCGACCCGCGCTACTCGTTCTGCGCGCCAAAGAGCCAGACCTCCCACGGCCCCCGTCGCCTGGGTTCCGTTCAGCAGCGCGATTCCTTCTTTGACTTCGAGTTCCAGGGGTTCGATCTGCGCGCGTGCTAACGCCTCAGCGCTTGCCAGTCTCTGCCCGTCAAAGAATACTTCGCCTTCACCGATCACCGGCTGGGCCAGGTGGGCCAACGGCGCCAGATCGCCACTCGCCCCCACCGAGCCTTTTTCAGGAATCACCGGTGTTACTCCTCGTTCTAGCATCTCGATCAGCTTTTCGATCAAGGCGGCGCGACAGCCGCTATAGCCCAATGCCAGAACATTGGCGCGTAACAGCAACATCGCGCGCGCTTCCGTGATGGATAGAGGTGGACCAAGACCGCAGGCATGACTGCGCACCAGATTCAGTTGCAGCGCGCGCAGCTCGGTGGAATCAATGCGCACATCAGAAAGCCTGCCAAAGCCCGTGTTTACACCGTAAACCGTGCGGCCTTCAGCAACGATCTTTTCTACTATGAGTCGTGATTTCTCGACGCGTTGACGCGCAGAGTTTGAGAGAGAAACTGATTCCTGACCGGAGGCAACAGCCGCAATCCGGGCGAGAGACAGTCTTTGGCCGTCGAGTTCAAGCATGCGAATTAGGAGACAGGAAACAGAAGTCAGGAGACAGAATTTACGACGCGATGTAACTTAGAGCGTTTCTCTTCTGACTCCTGACTCCTGACT
>DNNE01000062.1:144287-146106 GCA_003487805.1 Blastocatellia bacterium
CCTGACTCCTGACTCCTGACTCCGCGATCGGGCGTTTCCGAAACATGAATCCGGCGATCGGGGCTTTGGGTGATGTCGAGCTTCTTGAACTCGGCGGAACCGCGCAGTCGATGGCGCGCGCGCCGGGCGCGACGCACGGTCGCCTTCGTCCCGGACGAAGCCGCGCGCGCAAAGCTCGAGACGCGCTGCAGCGGATGCAACGAGAACTGATGCCGGGGCAAGACTTCACCGGTCGCTTCACGCAAGCGAATCGTCGTGATCGCGAAAATGAACAACGTGAAATTGAAAGCAATGCCAAGGATAAAAACGACCGAGCCGGGTATCAGGCCAACCGTCGCTCTCGAAACGAATTCGTCGAAATTAGCCGCGGGCGATGGATGCAGATAGACCTTCAGATTCCAACTCAGCGCGAGCAGCGCAAACAGCCAGATATAATTTCGGCGCAGCCTTCGCCCAATCGCTTCCCAGACGGTGATCGTGAAATGGGGCGTCAACAGATCGGACGCGAGATGCGACGCCCATTCCTGATCGCGCGGCACGCCATCGGGCGCCAGCATCTGTGCGAAATAACCGGTTTCGATCACGCGCACGCGGCTGGCCCAAATTTCGTAATATCGATACCGTCGCGCTTCCATCAGCAGGAAGATGGCCACCAGGAGCGAAATAATCGGAATCAGAAAATGTGGATTGTTCGGCGAGCTGAACGCGAACGACAGAGCGCCGGCCACAGTCAGGACCGCCCAATAAGTCGTATTGTCCAGACGGCTGCGCCACGTATTCGAGCGCTGCACTTCGCCGCGATAAAAGTGGGCCATCGCGGTATTGAATTCTGCCGGCGATAGTTTTCGCAGCACGTCGTTGGACATGTCCGGTTTGCGATCGGGTACAACGGTTTCGTGAATCGAAGGCGACACGGGGCGTAGTCTTCCCGTGACGCGTTCGGCGCTCAGATTTGGTAATGGAGACGTGGGCGATGACCCGGAGCGAGTCGGCACTCTCGTCGTTATTCGAGAGTCATGAATGCCGCTATCGCTTCGCGCTTTGTCTAAAATCCGTTGCGTGGGTTCGGTTCTAATCGCCATTATGGACCAAGGGTCCGAGGTGGAGTGCTCGTGGATCCTGCCGGAGATAATAACACGGAATCGGCACAGATTAGCGGAAGTTTACGCGGTGTATTCTGTCATTTCGTGAAGTTCTTAACGACGAACTCTAACTTCATCAGCTTCGCGAAAGGCTTGCTTGACACTCATTTTTTCGAAACCTATAGTCTCAGTTTCGCTGTTTGAACCGAGATGTTGCCTGAGAGTGCAGACGCGCGGATGAAAACGCACGAGCGTTGGATGCGCGAGGCGTTGCGTGCCGCGCGCGACGCTCAAGCGCGCGATGAAGTGCCGATTGGCGCTTGTGTAGTAATCGGCGAGGAGATGGTCGCTGTCGCCGGTAATCGAACGCGCACCGATTGCGATCCGACCGCGCATGCCGAGATTGTCGCACTCCGTGACGCGGCAAAGAAGATCGGAAATTATCGTTTGTCTGAGGCTACTGTTTACTCGACGATCGAGCCATGTGCGATGTGCGCCGGCGCTTTGATTCAGGCCCGCGCCGGCTTGCTGGTTTACGGTGCGCCGGACGAACGAGCGGGCGCGGTTCATACTCACTTTCAGATTTGCAGCTCGGATCAACTGAATCATCGTGTTGAAGTAATCAAGGGCGTTCTGGAATCGGCGTGCCGCGAGCTGATGCAGGAGTTTTTTCGTCTACGCCGCGGGGTTTAGAGTCGGGCTACCGCCCGACTGGGCGGGCAGTAGCCCGCTTCTAA
>DNNE01000075.1 GCA_003487805.1 Blastocatellia bacterium
TGCTTCATAACATCAGTACCACCTGCGTTAGCGGGTGGGTAAATCCGAAACGCGCAAACCATTTCTTTAGGGGGAAGAATCAACATACGCCGACACACGCGACCAGGTCAACGATCGACGCGAAAATGGTGGTGGCTTACTTTGCGGTTTTTCTTTGCGGCTTTGCGCCTTTGCGTGAACCGTCCTGCCCGAAGAGGTATCTCACGCAAAGACGCCAAGGCGCAAAGATGCGCAAAGTTAAAATAAGACACTAGCCGCGGGATGAACTCCACCGCAGGTCTTCAGAATTGTTGCCGTCACGCGCTATATTCACAGCCCAGCAATATGAGCTGATATCGGAGGAACCGAATGCGTAAAGGAATTTGCTCGATACTATTTGTATTGATTCTGGCAGTGGGCGCTGGCGCACAGGTAAAGCCTGCTGACATCGATGTTATTCCTGACGTCGTTTATGGCCATAAGGACGGGATGGCGCTGACCTTCGACGTCTTCAAACCCAAAACGCATCCGAACGGCGCAGCTATAATCTTTATGGTGAGCGGTGGTTGGATTTCCGCCTGGGCCCCACCGGACCAAATCGCGCCGCGGTATCAGGAATTTTATGATAAAGGCTTCACCGTGATCACCCTGCGACATGGCAGCAGTCCGAAGTATCTGATTCCCGAAATAGTGGCCGATGTGCGGCGTGGTGTGCGCTTCATTCGCTTTAATGCCAGGCGTTGGGGAATCGATCCAAATCGGCTCGGGGTATATGGCGCCAGCGCCGGCGGCCACTTGTCCCTGATGATCGGTTTGGATCCGGACAATGGAGATCCAAACGCCAAAGAGGACTTAATGAAAGAGAGCGACCGCGTGGCAGCGGTCGTAGCTTATTTTCCACCTGTCGATTTGCGCCCGATCGTGCGCGGTTTGAATGCAGCGCCGACCGGCACGGTCCTTGATCGCTTCCCTGCTTTGAATTTTGAAAAGGAAAAAGCGGCAGACTATTCACCCATCGTCTTTGTTACTCCCGACGATCCGCCGACGCTTCTGATTCACGGCGACAAGGATGAATTAGTGAACATTAGCAACAGCCAAATCATGTTCGAGGCTTTGAAGAAGAACAACGTTAAGACAGACTTCATCACGATCCCGGGCGCCGGTCACGGTTTTCGCGGCGCAGACGCCAAGCGGGCGCTGGACGCGACGGTAAGTTGGTTTGAGCAGACACTTTTGAAAAAGTAACCCGGAGCCGAAGTTGTAGAGTTGGATCGCCAGACCGTAAAGCCTAATCTGAGATTCTCTGCGCCTCCTCCGCGTTCTCTGCGTCTCGGCGGTGAGTGTTTTTTGCCGGAAGATTCACCGCAGAGTCGCCGAGTCCGCCGAGACAGCGCAGAGGAAGACTCGAAACCGGAGAGCGCACACACAAAACCTCATCGCCCACTCATGCGTACCAGCTATTGCTAAACAGGTCGGCGACCTTCATCCAGGAGCGAAATCAATGTCAACAACCAGGAGAACATTTCTCAAACTCTCAGCGATGGCGGGCGGCGCCGCCGGCCTCGGATTAATCCCTGGCCTCTCAGCAGCAGAAGCGATTGGCAAGACAACCATGCCTGCGAAGAGCCTACGCATTTTGATTCTGGGTGGCACTGGTTTTACCGGGCCTTTCCAGGTTCGATACGCCCTCAGGCGCGGGCATAAGGTAACCGTATTCAATCGCGGCCGAACACATCCGGGTGAACTGCCAAAAGAGGTCGAGCAATTACTCGGCGATCGCAACGGCAAGCTTGACGCGTTGAAAGGCAGAACCTGGGATGTCGTCATCGATAATCCGGCAACGCTGCCCGTCTGGGTGCGCGACGCCGCGCAGATTCTGAAAGGAAATGCGGATCGCTACGTCTTTATCTCGAGCATCTCGTGCTATGCGGATACGAGCAAAGTAGGAATGGATGAGAGCGCGCCACTCGCAAAATATACTGGCCCGGATGCGATGAAAGAAACGAACGCGACCATGCGCGCGGGCAACTTCGCGCTTTTCGGTCCGCTCAAGGCTCAGTCCGAAGCTGAAGCTGAAAAGTGGTTTCCGGGAAAGGCGCTGATCATTCGTCCCGGATACATCGTGGGGCCCGGCGATGAGTCCGATCGCTTCACTTACTGGCCCGTGCGCGTCGAACGCGGCGGTGAAGTATTGGCGCCCGGTGCGCCGGGGGACCCAATCCAGATTATCGACGCGCGCGATCTCGCGGAATGGACCATACGCATGGTTGAGCAAGGCGCCACTGGCCCATTCAATGCGGTAGGACCTAAATCAAAGTTAACGATTGGTCACATGCTCGACGACATGAAGAAGACGACAAGTTCTGATGCCCACTTCACCTGGGTGGACGACAAGTTTCTAACTGATCATAAAATCATCGATGACATACCGATTTGGACTTCGACACATGGTCCGGAAATTGGTTACTCGACGGTGAATATCAACAAGGCAGTCAGAAAGGGGCTGACTTTTCGGCCACTCTCGGAAACCACAAGGGCGACGCTCGAATGGTTTAGGAAACAAACGCCCGATCGGCAGACAAAGATGCGCGCAGGATTCACTGCGCAACGAGAGGCGGAAGTATTAGCGGCCTGGCATAAGACTGGGAAATGAGTGGTGATGGTATCGATGCCGGAGCGCCAGAGGCGCCAGATGTGAAAGCCTGGGCCAACGGCCCAGGTACAGGTGCAAATAACATCATTGAGCGCTGAAGGCGCGGAATCTGTCGCCCGCTTCGCGGGCTTACGATCTTTCGAGAACGTGATCCGGGGGTCGCGCGCTAACGCGCTTACCCCCGGCTACGGTCTGTCACGGCTACGCCGTGAAGCAAACTAAATATTCTTAAGCGGCAAGCTGCGATAACGCTTTCCGGTCAGCTTCGCCAGAGCATTAACTACAGCCGGTGAGATCACGGGGACAGGTGGCTCGCCGCAGCCCGTGGGCGCTTCGGCACTGGGCACGATATGCACATCGACTGTGACCGGTGCGTCGACAATGTAGGGCGGCGTGTAGCCGTCAAAGTTTCTTTGTTCCACGCGACCATCTTTGAAAGTGATCGCGCCCCCCGCCATTAGCTGAGTGATTCCAAAACCAAGCCCACCGTGAAATTGACTTTCGATAGTCAGCGGATTTACGGCGATCCCACAATCAACCGCGACAGTCACGCGATGGATCTTCGGGCGCTTGTTTTCGATCGAGACCTCAACCGCACATGCGACCGCAGTCCCAAAACACTCGTGGCAGGCAATGCCGGCCGCGTGTCCCTTCGGCAAATTATTGCGCCACGCGCTCTGTTGGTCCATCAGATCGAGTGCCGCACGCAGCTTCTTTGCTTCGGGCTTCAAGAGCTTGCGACGATAAGCAATCGGATCCATCTTCGCTCGCGTCGCCAGCTCATCAATCAAAGTCTCCATCACAAAGGCAGTGTGAGTGTTTCCGACTGAACGCCACCAGAGTACTGGCACGTTGACGGTTGGATTGTGCGCCGAGACATGAAAGTTCGTCAGGTTGTAGTTCGTGTCCGAGGTTCCCTCGACCGTTGATTCGTCTACGCCATTCTTGATCATCATGGCCGCAAATGGAGTCCCGGCAACCAGCGATTGTCCGACGATGACATGACGCCACGCGGCGGGCATTCCATCCGCGCCGATGCCGATCTCAACCCGGTGGGCGTGCATCGGACGATAGTAACCACCGCGGACATCATCCTCGCGCGTCCACACGAGTTTTACCGGAGTTCCTTTCAGCCGCTTAGCGATCACCGCCGCTTCGCGCGGCACATGTGAATCGATCACGGCGCGCCGGCCGAAACCGCCCCCGGCATATTCAGTGTGAAAGGTGACCTCTTCAGGTTTCAGTCCGAGAACCTCTGCAATCGCCATCTGGTCCATCGTCTGAAACTGAGAAGGCACCCATGCCTCAGCCTTGTTGCCTTCAAATCGGACCGTCGCATTCAGAGGTTCCATCGGCGTGTGGGCCAGATACGGGAATTCATATTCGGCCACAACCCGTCGAGCGACAGGGATGCGATCGATCGCCTTGTCGTCGCCGCGAGCCACCGCGACATTGCCAGGAGTGCGAGCAAGTGCCTTGTATTTCGTCCACAACTGCGATGTGTCGGCGAGTTCAACTCCGGACAAGTCCCAGTCAATTTTCAGAAGGTCCCGTGCCTGCTTTGCCGTCCAAAATCTGTCGGCCACAACCGCAACACCACTTCCCTTCATCAGAGGGATTTCAAACACGTCCCGCACGCCGGCGATGCCGCGAGCTTCCTTATCGTCTATGCCTTTCACGCGAGCGCCGAATACCGGCGGATGAGCTACTACAGCGATCTTCATTCCCGGAAGGTCGAGATCGAGTCCGAATTTTTGCGAACCATCACATTTCGCAGCGCTATCAAGCCTCGGCACTTTCTTGCCGATTAAGCGAAACTCAGAGGGACTCTTCAGACTCACTTTTTCCGGCACAGGTTTGCGCGCAGCGTCACGCGCCAGTTCGGCATAGCGCGCTGACTTTCCATTGGGACCATAGACGACACTGTTTTCCGTGCGGCACTGGTCGAGTGAGACCTTCCAACGATCTGCGGCAGTAGCAACCAGCATCGCGCGCGTCTTCGCTCCCAGCTCACGGTATTGGGTAAACGAATGCGCGATCGAGCCAGAGCCGCCGACCATCTGAATTCCAAAAACAGGATCTCTATAGACATCAGCGGCCGGCGCAAGTTCGGACACCACTTGTGACCAGTCAGCATCCATTTCATCCGCGAGGATCATCGGCAGGGATGTCTGCACGCCCTGCCCAAACTCGAGACGGTTTACAGTGATCAATATCTTGCCGTCAGGTCTGACGTGAACGAATGCGTCCGGCGGATAAACTTTTGGCGGCGGGGTTTGGGCTTCCGTGTGCGCGCTTGGGGGAAAATCGAGATACAACGAAAGCAGCAAGCCACCGGCGGCGACCGTAGATGTTCGCAGAAAGCTGCGGCGGTTGATGCTTCCGTCTCTAAACGCCTTAGATGATCGTGCGTATTGTGTCTCTTTCATAACCGTATCCCTTTGCGAATGTGTTAGCCGTTCGTGAGAGAAAACCAAAATGATCCACGAAACAATACGAAATATCACCAATTACCATTTTCGTCTTCGTTCGTGTGGTTTCGTGGATCGACCTCCTGCCTCGCCCTAACTCGACTCAGAATCATCGCTGCTTCAATCCTGTTTCTAAGTCATCTGTTCCGCCGCGCGTTTAATGGCTTCACGAATTCGCACGTAGGTGGCGCAGCGACAAAGACTTCCACCCATCGATTCTTCAATGTTCGCGTCCGTTGGTTTCGGGGTCTCTTTCAGCAGCGCGACCGCACTCATTATTTGTCCGCTTTGACAGTAGCCGCACTGGACCACATCTTTTTCTATCCAGGCATGCTGCACAGCACGGCCCACTGGATCCTGCGCCATGCCTTCAATCGTAGTTACCCTCCGATTACCCACCAGTGAAATCGGCACCACGCACGAGCGCGTTGCCTCGCCCGCCAGATGTACTGTGCATGCGCCGCAGGCACTGATGCCGCAGCCATATTTCGTGCCGGTCATTTTCAGTTCTTCGCGTAAGACCCAAAGGAGCGGCGTCGACGGATCGACTTCCACCTTTTTCGATAGGCCATTTACATTCAGTTCATAAGTTGCCATGGCTGCTTCTCCTATCTTCCGCGCGGACAAGGGGTGCCGGCATCCACCCAGCGGCGAGTTGCGTCGACAAAGTCAGCATGCGAAAGCGGCGGCGAGCTTCGCATTGTTCCATCCGGCCGGCGACCAGGATTCCATGCCCAACGCACTAGCGCTGCTTCTTGATGATGCCTCAGTAAAGCAGCTCCATCCATATTCTCATTTCGCGACTTATCGGTAACCGTGCGACACACAGCCGCACTCGACAACGCTCGATCGTTTGTGTCCTGCCAACGCATCGACAGAGGGGCAAGATGCCAATCGGGTCCGCCGGGCACGCCTGTGCTGTCCGCGTTGCTTTCCTGATGGCAACCCACACAATTCAGCGCGGGCACGCCCCGGTCCGCCGGACCGCGGACAACGTTCGCGAAATGGCGATGACGATCATCGCCTTGCTGTGGATAATTTGTCGCTGTGTGACAGTTGATGCAGCGCGGCGAGGTTAAAACTGAATAGACTTGTTCCCACGCAGCCAATCCATCGGCCAGTTTAGGATCAGCGGCTTTGGCTGCACGCTCGGTCCCGGCGCCTGTCGATAGGCCAAGACAAGTGACGAACGCGACAACCATCAAAGGAAAAACCAGAGACAGCAAACGATGGTTCGCTAACATGGTAGCCTCCCTCCGAAACGATCCGCTCTAAAGATCATCCGAGTTGCCAGTTTCAATCAGAACTATGAAGAGGGTTCTTCTTAAAAATACCATGCTTGTCGAAAAAAGCAATTGGGTCTGACTCCCTCTCCCTTTGGGAGAGGGTTGGGGTGAGGGCCTGAGTGCAAACTGCAACCACAACGTTGCCGCGGGCTTCAGCCCGCAATCCGTTCAAGAATTCTTCGCAGCATCAGCGGCGTTGAAGAACCGACTGG
>DNNE01000156.1 GCA_003487805.1 Blastocatellia bacterium
TTCTTCCTTTCGATCGAGTTCAAACAGACAGGCTATCTCGTAATTCGTGCACACAAAGCCGGATTTGGAAATGGCAAGGGCACACCCCGTTACCCGGTGTTCCTGCGGGATCAGCGCGAGATAACGAACGGTGTAATCGTGGGCCAGGGTAATTGGCAGGCCCAACTGGATGCCAACAAACAAGCCTTCCTGCAGGACTTTGTTTCGCGTTCTGAGTTCACTTCGCAGGCGTCGTTCGCTCCGGGCGTTGCCGCTGCGACTTACGTTGACGCGTTATTTGCCAACAGCAGCGTGACCCCAACTTCATCAGAACGGAGTGCGGCGATTTCGGCTTATGGCAGTGGTGACACTGCCGGCCGGGCGGCCGCGTTGAAGAGCGTGGTTGAGAGCGGGTCGGTCTTTAACAAGCTCTACAACGATTCGTTCGTGCTGATGCAGTACTTCGGTTACCTGCGACGCAATCCTGACGACGCGCCCGATAACAATTTCTCCGGCTACGATTTCTGGCTGGCGAAACTCAACTCGGTCAGTCAGGCCGGCGAGGACATGCGCGACGATACGCAAGCGCAACATCGCTCTGAAAAGGCTGAGATGATTCGCGCGTTCATCGAATCGACTGAGTACCGCCAGAGGTTCGGCGGTAGCCCGAGCGGAAATCAATTCGCGCAGGATGATGGCCAGGTCGCTCGCTTCTTGAAAGGGATTGTTAGATTCGCATTCTTCGGCGACGCGGGATAATTCGCAAGGCGTATGCAGGAGGTCAGTAACTGACTGGAGCGCAACCGGGACGCTTGCGCTCCAGTCGGTAAACGACCCACCCGCTCACGCAGGTGGTACTGACTGCCCTTTTTTCGTTGTCGTTTTTCTCCTTCCTCATAAACCAAACTCTGACCTAAAACGGGAATTCAACCTTACCCGCAATCTTGCGATTCGATTTCCTTCGCATGATAAAAATGCGACGCGTCCCGCCAGCCCTGGATTCTCAAGTTTTTCTCAACCCCTCCGATCAATTATCGCGGACGTTCAAGGCAGGTTCTCCCCAGAACTTTTTCGCTGACATTGACTGCAACATTGGGAGGCACTCATGCGCAACAATCAACGCCACAGCAGAATTCATACGTTGTTATTCATCCTCTTCTGCATAGCTTTGGCGGTCATGGCTTCAGCGGCGACGTTTCGCCGCGGGCGCGCCGCGAGGTCCTCGTACTCCGGACAGGCTCCGGGCACACCGACAACCTGGATAAGTACCGCGCGGTCGGATGGAAGCGATGAACAATCGCTTCGTTCAAGGAGGGCAATATGATTAATAAGCGTCAAAGAATCTCGCGAACGATGTGGTTGGGATCGTTAACCCTGGTCGTTATCGCACTCGCAGTTTTTGCGCCCGTCATTCTCGTTTCTGCCAAACGGTCATCATCGAATCCGGCGCCTACGGCATCGCAGCGTCAGTTGCCGAGCACGTTCGACGTGCGCGGACCCGACGGCGTGCCCCGAGGCACCAACTTACGTCAGCCAACTGCTGCGCAATTGAAAGCGATTGCTTCTTTGCAAACGCTGATCGGATCGAATATCCAGGTGCGCTACAACGGGCTGACGGGAACGCCCAGCCACTTATTCAGTCTCTCGGGATATCTTTCCGCCCCGTCGAACGACGCGCCGGAAACCATCGCGCGCAATTTTCTCAACCAGTGGAAGGGAATCTTTCGTTTCAGCCAGAATGATCTCAATAATTTGCGATTAAAGAGCCGGGCGACTGTTCCTGATCTCGGAGTGACCATCCTGAGCTTTGAGCAGCAAGCAGCAGGATTATCCGTCTATCACGGCGATGTGCTCGTGAACGTCAACCGCGTCGGACGCGTGATCGATGTAGGCAGCGAGAGCTATCCTCAGTTGCAGATCACGCCAGGCTTTACCCTAAGCTCGGCGCAAGCCATCGTCTCAGCGACTAACAGCCTGGGTATGAGTTTCAGCCCACAACCGCAAGGCACCAAACAAGTCTTAAACTCCTTTGGCGATCTGACGCCGACCTACGAGACCGGTGACTTGTTCAGCGGCGATGGGGTCGCTGTAACTGGCGAAATAGTTGTCACGAAGGTCGCGTTTCCGATGGGAGACACGGCGCGGCCTGCTTACAAGTTCGCGTTGACTACTCCGCAACTCGAAGGCATCACCTGGATGAATATCGTTGATGCCCAAAGCGGACAGGTGTTGCGACGCGAGAGTCTCACGGCCTTTCGTGGGAAAGAAAATGCGAAGCAGCAACCTGGAGCATCTGCTCCGGATGCGAACCTCGGTCCGCCGGGAGGCGGCACGGGCCCCGGCCGGCTGCCAACATTTCGACCGGATGTTCAGGATCTGGTTGAGGCACTGAACAGCGCTGGCACAGCCCGCGGTCCAGTCTTCGACGCTGTACCAACTTCGATGTCTGGCCCCGCCGGCGCCGGTCGTCCCGCCGCGCCTGGCACGCCGCCGACCTATCAGTCGGAAGCAACCCTGAGCAATCCATTCAGGCTGAGCCTGGTGAACGGACGCAACATGCATCCGCTTGTTTATGCGCTTCCGCTTGGGCAAGTGACGCGCGGTTTTCCTGATGCGTTCAACCCGTCGAATGAATCTCCATTCGGCTGGTTCTATCTGCCAACTGGTGTGGGCGGAACTGAGATCACTTCACCCGACGCCAATCGTGCCACGACACGGGCCTATGGCTATCAAATGGCCGCCGAAGCAAAGTCGCGCAACGATCACACGAACTCACCAAACGGCGACGGCGATCAACCTTTCTCAGCAACGCTGACAATGCTGGGTGCGCCCAAAGCGCTGAAGGATGGACGGACGCTCTCACAGGTCTTTCAGTCGAATTACACCGAAGGGAATAACATCAACGTCTCGGACGATCACGCAAACGATAACGAAACGACCCAGGGTGCGCGCGGCTTTAGTGCGACCCGGCAGTTCACCTCAAGTCTTTTCGCTTATAAAGACAGCTATGAGTTTGGCGGCACGGACGCTACGTCACAAGATCCCAATACCGCGGGGCCTTGCGCACCACTTGGTCCGTGCGTAGTCACCTTCCCGGCGTCGACCTTGCCCGATATCTATCCGGGCGCGGTCAACCTTTTCTACTTCAACAATCTGATTCACGATTATCTTTACAGCATCGGCTTCACTGAACCGCTGTGGAATTTTCAACAGGATAATTTTGGCAACGGTGGCGCGGGCAGTGATGGCATCAGCGCCAACCTGCAGGATGGTTCGGGAACCGACAATTCAAACTTCAGCACGAGCGATGACGGCAGCTATCCGCGCATGCAGATGTACATCTTTACTGACGGCAGCTTTCGCCGTTCGGATGGCTCGCTCGATTTCGCGGTCGTGGCGCACGAGCATTACCACGGTGTCTCTACCCGTTCAGTCGGCAAAGGCGCATCAGGTTGTCTCGGCCTTGGATTAGTTGGTGAACCGAGCGGACAAGGTGAAGGCTGGTCCGACTATAACGCTATCTCGCTGACCGACAATGATGCCGTGGGCGAGTACGTCACGGGTGATTTTGCGCGCGCGATCCGCCGGCTGCCTTACACCAACTATCGCTGGTCTTACGGTTCCGTCAATGGGACTACATTGAATCGGCGCGATCAGGGGACCGGCGATGTCGTCGTTGGCGGTATTCCGTTCGAGGCACATGACACCGGCGAGCTTTGGGCGGCGACTTTGTGGGACATGCGCGAACTGCTGATCATGAAGAACTCAAATGGGGTCTTTTTTGACGGCGCGCGGCGACTGGGAAGCGGGACAAAGTATTTCGTTGGTTATCATCAGGTGCAATCGGTCGATGCAAATCATCCCATCGACTATCGCGCCTCATTCAACGATTCTAACGGCACGACCGCGACGATTAATGCCAGCGCGCACTTTGTGCGTCCGGGACTGATTGCGACCGAGATCAGCACGCTCGGCAATCGCAAAGGTCCTTTGGCCACCGCGCTGGTTAACGGCGCCCGGCTTTCCGATCTGCTGGTGCTCCGCGGCATGCAACTCGAACCTTGTAATCCTTCTTTCGTTGATTCGCGCGATGCGATCCTACTGGCGGACCGCGAATTAAACGGTGGCGAGAACCAGGCGATGATCTGGCGCGCGTTCGCCAGTCACGGCGTCGGACAGAACGCTACTTCGACCACTTCAAGCGATCCCAGTGGCACCAACGGGGCGGTCGTCGTCGAAGACTTTACAGTTCCCGCGGGTGTTACGCAGTGCGAGACTCTGGGCCCCCTCGCACAGCCAGCCTTCATTCTTTCCAACACGCAAGCGAATACGGTCACTGTGACCATTAACGCCGGCATCCCAATTGTTGGAGCGGCGCAGTACGTAATCTCGCGAGGGCAGAGCGCCAACGGGCCGTTCACTGCCGTCGCGACAATTCCGGCGACGCAAACCACCTATAACGACAACAACGGTGGACAAGGCTTGAGCGTTAATCAGACCTTTTATTATCAGGTGCGCGCGAGCCGGACGACAGATTCATCGTGCACTTCCGGTGCAAATACAAACAGCATCACAGTTACCGTGGGGGTCGTCATCACTCCAGCGCCGGTCTTTGCCGGCGTCGATCAAGTGAGCGACCCGCAGCAAGGCAACCGGTTGATCGTTAATTGGCAACCGGCAGTCTCAGGAAATGCGAACGCGGACATCGTCTATGACGTTTTCCGTACGACTGAAATCAATCCTGACACGATCCAGGACCCGACGTTTACTCCCGCGGCAGCAAACCGAGTGGCCCAGGGATTAAAGGCGCTTTCATTTACTGATAGTCCACTGACTCTGAACCAGGTCTATTACTACATCGTGCAGGCGCGCGATCAGAACAACGGCAAGTTGGACACGAACAATGCCGGAAACACTGTGGCAAAATTCAACGCGCCTTCGATTACCACGTTCACCAACACGCCACCGTTTGCCCTGGAGAATTTTGAAAGCACTTCAGCGGACACCAGGTTTGTGCCGCCCCTCGTCGAACAGGGCACACCGAACATCTCAGTAGCCAGTTTTCAAAGAGTGCCCGGCGTACACGTGGGCAACTCAACCTCGGCGGTGATGTACGCACCGGATTTCGATCCAGGTGGTTCGGGACAGGGAGCGCAAAGCAACTTCGCGGCTGCCATCGGGCCGCTCACACTGGCGCCGGCTTCGGTAATGGAATTCGATCACTTCTTCTCGACTGAAAACACATTCGACGGCGGCGTCCTTGAGATTTCATCCGACCCAGGTTTCGGAGGCAATAACGCGACGCCATCTCCGAACAATACCAATACCTTTGATCTCGGCAACTACATCGTGGACGGGGGTTACAACGGCAAACTGAACGGGCAAGTTGCTTCAGGTGTAATGAGTTCAATCCTGCAGGGACGTCGAGCCTACACGGGCGCCCAGCCAGAGCTGCAACACGTTCGCATACCGCTTGAGGACTTCGCACCGGGCGGTCAGAAGAATACTCAAGGCCTGCCGATGTACATCCGTTTCCGCATGACCTCCGACGTTGGCACAAATGCCGGCCCAACCAGCGGTTGGTACGTCGACAATGTCGTCGTCCATAACATGGGCTCCGCAGCCACGCCAACACCGACGCCGACCCCTTCGCCGTCACCATCACCATCACCATCCGTGTCGCCGACTGCCACACCGACACCGACGGCTACGCCGACTGCAACACCTACGGCCACGCCGACGGCGACACCCACTCCGACGCCCGTTGCCGTGTTTCAATTCAACTCAACCGTGTTCGCCATTCAGGAGGCGGTCACTTCACTCAACGTGACCGTGGTTCGCAGCGGTGACACAAGCGGCACTTCGAGCGTCGACGTGACGAGTGTTGATGGAACCGCCAAACAGAAAGGCGATTACACGTTGGTGATCGCGCATCTGGTCTTTGGTCCAACTGAAACGACCAAGACATTCCAAACGCTGATTAATGACGACAGCTACGTGGAAAATACGGAATCGGCAACGCTGCTCTTGCAGAATCCCGTCAACGGAACGTTAGGCGCCACCAATTCGGCGACGCTACAGATTGTTGACAACACGCCAGAGACAACCGGCAATCCGATCGACGTCTCGCGCACGTTCGTGGGTCAGCATTACCACGACTTTCTGTATCGCCAGAGCGATCAGTCCGGCGAAGATTTCTGGACTAACCAGATCGAACAGTGCGGCGCCGACGCGCAATGCCGGGCTGCAAACCGTGTGGCCGTTTCCGGCGCGTTCTTCCTTTCGATCGAGT
>DNNE01000127.1:0-136 GCA_003487805.1 Blastocatellia bacterium
TTCCATCCCGGCTTCGTCGGCTTGGCTGAGAACCCGTAGCCCGGCAGAGACGGAATCACGAGATGAAAGGCATCCGCCGCGGTCCCGCCATGGGCGGTTGGATTGGTCAGTGGCTCGATGATCTTCATCTGCTCGA
>DNNE01000127.1:506-3779 GCA_003487805.1 Blastocatellia bacterium
ACGTGAATGAAATGAATGTCGAGTCCGTCGATCTCGGTAACGAAGTTCGGCACGGCGTTGATCCTGGCCTCGCATTTGCGCCAATCGTGATCGTTCGCCCAATACTGCGCGAGCTTCTGCATCGTCGCCAGTTGCACGCCCTGGGTTGCGTCGGCGACCAGTTCGCGTTCCGGCCACTTTGTCGCCTTGATGCGCTGCCGCAAGTCGGTGAGGTCCGCTTGCGGTGCCTCAAAACGAAATGGACGAATAGCGGTTTGGTCAGCTGACTGCTCGGCGGCTGGTTGTGTAGCACTGGTTTGGGTCATGGTCTCCTCTTCTTGAGTAGTTTTGGATTTCGAATCTGCAAATGTTTCGGCGATCGTCCCTGGGCTGAACGCGACTGCCAGACCCAACATCGAGCTCAGCCGGAGAAAGTGGCGGCGCGATTCCTCGTCTCGTTTCATCTGATTCTTCATTTCAGTAGTTTTGGATCTGCTGGCGTCATCGTCTTGACGTTCTCGGCGATCATTCCCCGCATCAGGGTGCATAGCGCGTGAATACGAAGTCGCGCTCTTTTATCTTCTGGTGACAGGGGAAGCAGGTTTTCATGAACGCGTCGTCCACTGGTGTTACCGTCGTTGTTGAAATGACCGAAACCCCAACCTCCGGTCGCGGCGTATTTCTTCGAGTCCTTGACCACAAATTGCACGTTCGTCGGAGCCCCGGCAACGAAAGATTGATCACGGCCAAAGGCTTTGTTGTTCTCCGCAGACGGCACGAAGCGGTAATGCAAGGCAGCAATGATCGCTCCGTCAGGAAACGGAAGCTTTCCTTCGCGGTAAGCACTGATCGCCGTGTCGTTGCCCAAAATGGAGGCAAAACTGTTGAGGTTGCCTTCTTCGTGGGCCACGGAGATAAACCTCCATTCGCGATACCCGGCGGGAATTTGGGTTACGAAGATCGGGGCGACTTCTTGAGCAGTGACATGGCGAGGTGTGCTCGCCGTGAACACGCGAACGCCGACCAATGTTGCAACTCCAACCAGCAACAGTGTGATCCTTTTCATAATGGTGCCTCTCTAAACATGCTGTAGTGGAAAACCTTCTGCGGCCTTCGTCCGATTCATTCGGGTTCACTGAGCAGGCGGGAGTAAATCACAAGTAAGAATGCGAATCTATTACACCAAAGTATCGATCGGTACTTTGGTATCGATCGCGGTGGATACCGATACCAAAGTACGATAGACATCCAGCTTTGATAGGAGCATTCTCGAAAACTACGTTCGATGGACGATAAAACGAGTTGCGAGTCATAAGTGATGGTGACACGTCCCCTAATAACAGTGGTTGATGACGACGAATCCGTGCGCGAGTCGCTGCCTGATTTGCTGAAGGAATTTGGTTTCGAGGCGCAGACGTTTTCGTCCGCAGAGGAGTTCCTGGCTTCTGAATCAATTGCGGAGACGAGATGTCTGGTGCTCGATGTGGCCATGCCTGGCATGACCGGGCCCGATCTGCAACGAGAGCTAACGCGTCGCGATCAATCAATCCCGATTGTCTTCATCACTGCTCACCGTGATGCGGCGCTTCGGCCAAATTTGATCGCCCAGGGCGCCGTGGACTGCCTGTTCAAGCCGTTTGAGCCCACGGATCTTTTGCAGGCACTCAACAGCGCACTGGAAGCGAGTTGAATATTTCAGCATTTGGATAGACTTGATGTCAGCAGCAGCAAGGTCGCAGCAGAAGCCGATTGTCTTTGTGGTTGACGACGATGTGTCCGTGCGCGAATCGCTCGAGTTGCTGATTAAATTCGCGGGATGGCAGCCGGAAACATTTGCATCCGCAGGCGAATTTCTGGCGCGCCCGCGCCCAACGATCCCAAGCTGTTTGGTGCTCGATATTTCTCTTCCGGATCTTAACGGTCTTGAGTTGCAGAAGCTGATCGCTTCAGAACGTACCGACATGCCAATCATCTTCATCACGGGACATGGCGACGTTCCTATGACGGTACAGGCTATGAAGGGCGGGGCTGTCGAATTCTTAACCAAGCCGTTCGACGACGAAGTGCTGTTAAGTGCTGTCCGGCACGCTATCAAGCGCAGCGCGGCCGTGCTCGACGATCAATTTGAAATAACGGCGCTGCGCAGCAATTACGAATCACTCACGCCCCGTGAGCGGGACGTCATGCAGCTGGTGGTCGCCGGCAGGTTGAACAAACAGATCGGTATGAAACTCGGAATCAGTGAAATCACTGTAAAAGCCCACCGCGGAAAAATGATGCAAAAAATGAAGTCTGAATCGCTCGCCGACCTGGTAAAAACGGCGGTGAGACTAGGCGTCGCACCAGCGAGAAATCCATCGCACACGACTGAAGGAAAGGAAACATCATGACTCAATCAACAAAGAACATCGTTCTCGTTCACGGCGGTTTTGTAGACGGTTCAGGTTGGGAAAGTGTCTACAACCTGCTGAAGAAGGATGACTACAATGTCGCGATAGTCCAGAATCCGACCATTACGCTGGCTGGCGACGTAGCGGCGACGAAGCAAGTTATTAACGAACAGGATGGCCCAGTGATTCTGGTGGGTCACTCCTATGGTGGCGCGGTGATCACCGAAGCCGGAACCGATCCAAAGGTTGTCGGGCTTGTCTACATCGCTGCCTTTGCGCCAGACAAGGGCGAGTCGGTGAATTCGCTCATCAAAGATCCGCCGCCGGATGCACCTGTACCTCCAATCCTGCCGCCGAGGGACGGATTTCTTTTTCTCGACAAGTCTAAGTTCCGCGCGTCGTTTGCAGGCGACGTTGATGAGGACAAGGCCGCGTTCATGGCGGATTCTCAAGTTCCCTGGGGTCTTGAGGCACTCGGCGGTGAGATCAGCGAGCCGGCATGGAAGAGCAAGCCAAGCTGGTACCTGGTGACTACCGAAGACAGGATGATTCCGCCACCGGCACAACGGTTTATGTCCGAGCGAGCCGGCTCGACAGTCGTTGAGGTGGCAGGTAGTCACGCAATCTACGTGTCGCAACCAAATGCGGTAGCCGCGCTGATCAAACAAGCTGCACAGGGGGCAGCCAAAGCAACGACAGCGCGCTGAGTTGCGGAACTGTTTTCGGAAATCCAATGGTGTGGATGGGGTAAAAAAATAAGAGGAGGACGTATGCCTACGATTACGACAAAAGATGGAACGCAGATCTATTACAAAGATTGGGGAGAGGGACAACCAATCGTCTTCAGCCACGGCTGGCCGCTGAGTGCGGATGACTGGGACGCCCAAATGATGTTCTTCCTAAA
>DNNE01000146.1 GCA_003487805.1 Blastocatellia bacterium
TCGACCAGCGCTTCATAGATGACCTCACTGGGTAGTGGACGGGCCTGTCCTAATCTTCTTCCGCTACGCGAATCCGGCCTTCGTCCTTCGCCTGCTGCACGATCTTCTGCGCGAGTTGTCCCGGCACCGGATCGTAATGCGAGAACTGCATGTGAAATGATCCGCGCGCGGCGGTGATCGAGTTCAACGTCGATTGATAGTTGAGCATCTCCGCCATTGGCACCTGCGCTTTGATCAACTGGTTCTTGCCCCAGGTGTCCATGCCCTGCACACGTCCCCGGCGTGAGTTGAGATCGCCCATGATGTCGCCACTGCATTCCTGCGGCGCGGTAATCTCTACATCCATGATGGGCTCGAGCAGCGTCGGCTTCACCTTTTCCATCGCATTGCGAAACGCTTTGCGGCCGGCCGCGCGGAAACTGTGTTCGTCAGAATCGACGTTGTGATACGAACCGTCGATCAATTGCACTTTGAAATCGACCAATGGATAGCCGGCGATAGCGCCATGAGCCGCGGCCTCAATAATTCCTTTTTCAATCGCGGGCCGAAACTGTTGCGGCACTGAGCCGCCGAAAATTTTGTCTTCAAAAGTAAAGCCACTCCCGCGCGGCAGCGGTTCAAAAACTACTTTGCAATCCCCGAACTGTCCGCGGCCGCCGGTCTGCTTCTTGTGACGGCCCTGCACTTCCGCTCGCTGCGTAATCGTTTCTTTGTAAGGCACCTTGGGCGGATGCAGCATCACTTCCACGTTGTAGCGCTTCTTCAATTTATCAACGATCGTTTCGACGTGAACCTGGCCTGAGCCGGCGAGCAGAAACTCTTTTGTCTGCGCATCGCGAGTGAATGAAAGGGCGGGATCTTCCTCCAGAATCTTGTGAATCGCCACGCTGATTTTCTCTTCGTCCTGGCGTGACTTTGGTTCGATGGCGAAAGCGATGGCCGCTTCCGGATACTGAACCGGATCGTAAATGATCGGGTGCGCCTTGTCGCACAACGTGTCTCCGGTCTGCGTCTCTTTCAATTTCACGCAGGCGATAATATCGCCGGCGTGCGCTTCAGGAATTTTATCGAGTTGTTTGCCCTGCATGGTGTGCAGCGCACCCAGCCGTTCTGCAACGCTGCGGCTTGAGTTATAAACCGTCGCGTCCGTCCCGACTTTGCCGCTGAAGATTTTGAAGACGTTAATGCGGCCGGCGAACGGATCGGCGATCGTGCGGAAACAATAAGCAGAGAACGATTCGTTGTCTGAGTACTTCCGCGATTCTTCTTCGCCCTTCTCATTCTTGCCGTGCTCGGCTTCATGATGCGCCGGATCAGGCGCGAATTCGATGACGTGATCGAGCAAAGTCGAAAGCCCAACTAGAGTCGTCGTCGAAACCGCATACACCGGGCAAAGTTTGCTGTTGGCAATCGCGGCGCCGATGTTCGGCAGCACGTCCGAATCATCCAGCGTTCCCTGGTCGAAATACTTTTCCATCAACGCGTCATCTGATTCAGCGACGAGTTCGACCAGTCGCTCGCGGGTTTTATCAACTACGTCGCGGCCTTCGGTTGGGATATCGATCTCTTTAGCTTTGCCGTGCTCGTCGAACTCATACGCCTTCATGTGCACGATATCGACGACGCCCTTGAAGTTTTGTTCCTTTCCGATCGGCAAAGTGAAAGGCACGATCGCTCGCTTGAAAACGTTGTGCGCGCTGTCGAGCGCGATACCGATGTCCGCATGCTCCTTATCCAGTTTCGTCACTACCATCATGCGCGGCAGCATGAATTCATTCGCATAATTCCAAACTTTTTCCGTCTGCACCTCGACGCCTTTGACGCCGTCGACAACGACCATGCCGCAGTCGGCGACCCGACAGGCCGGCCGTGCGTGCGAAACGAAAGCCGCATATCCCGGCGTGTCGATCAAATTAACTTTCGTCTCTTTATGTTCGAGGTGGGCGAGCGCGGTGTTGAGCGTGATCTTGCGGGCGATGGAATCTTCGTCATGGTCGGTAACGGTCGTGCCTTCATCGACTTTGCCCCAGCGAGACGTGGCGCCTGCGACGTGGAGAAGGGAACTAATCAGTTGCGTCTTCCCGGCGTCGCCATGTCCAATGACCGCAAGGTTGCGAATGGCTTCGGTAGCGTAGGCTTTCATAAGAGCGAATGAGTCCTTTCAGAGATCGAGTTCCGGCGACAGTCATGCCTCGGTTTCATCGGTTAATGAAAAAGCAGGATGTGACTGCGGATTGAGCGATAATTTATCCGAGCGCAGTTGGCAAAGGCAAGCAGCGATAGGATACTAGCCGGCGTTTCGAACCCGAGCGCTGACTGCTGGTGGAGGAATTTCTCATGAAGTCAATCATTCGCCTGATACTTCTGGCAGCGATGATTTGGCCGAGCCTGAACCCAATACCGGCCAACGCCCACACGCCGGCGAGGGATGACAGGACGATCGAGTCAAAAGTTGACGCCTATCTGAGGCCATTTCTTGATCTTCATGGCTTCACTGGTTCGATCCTGATTGCTAAAGGCGGGCGCGTGCTCTTAAGCAAAGGCTATGGCATGGCCAACTTCGAGTTGAACGTGCCGAACACGCCGCAAACGAAGTTTCATCTTGGTTCGGTCTCAAAGACTTTCACGGCCGCCGCGATCATGGTTTTGCAGGAGCGTGGCAAACTTAATGTTTCTGATCTGCTCTCTAAATACATTCCTGATTATCCGAATGGAGATCGCATCACGCTGCATCATTTGTTGACGAACACGTCGGGCATTCCCAACGTCAACAACTTTCCTGAGTACGCGACCCAGTCAAAGTTTCCACACACGCCGAGCGACCTGATTCCGATGTTCAAGCAGAAGCCGCTGGACTTCGAGCCGGGCACGCGCGGATACACGGAGAGCAATTCGAATTACAACTTGCTCGCATTCATTATCGAGAAGCTTTCTGGCCAGACATATCGTGAGTTTCTGAAGCAGAATATTTTCGATCCGCTCTTGTTGCGCGATACGAATCATGACGGTGAGGCGAGCGTCTTGATTGCAAATAAAGCCTCAGGCTATGTCCCAGTGGGAGCCGCGAGCGTTGAGAACGCGCCATATCTCGATTGGTCAATCAAGACCGGCAATGGTTCGATCTATTCAACGGTTGAAGATCTCTTGCGTTGGGATCGCGCCCTGTATGCTGAAAAGATTTTGAAGAAGAGTTCGTTGCAGCAAATGTTCACCGAGCAATACGGTTGGTTCTACGGCAAACGCATGAATCGTACTGTCGTGCGTATGAATGGTCGCAGTCCCGGATTCAACTCTGATTTCCAGCGATACGTCGATGATGACGTGTGCATCATCGTGCTGGCGAATACTTATGTTCCAACTGCGAGCGTCATCGGGAGTGATTTAGCGAAGATCGTTTTCGGAGAGCCTTATGAAGTTCCGAAACTCGTCAAGCCCGTGCGCGTCGACGCGAAAGTGCTTGAGTCGTATGCAGGTCGTTACCAGTTCGGCTCTGATTTTTTTGTGCCGCGCGGTGTGTATGCCGTCGAAGAGAAAAATGGTGAGTTGCTGCTGGTCGCGCCTGGCGCGAACGCGACGCTGGTCCCGCAATCAGAAACGGATTTCTTCGATCGTCCGTTTTGGTCCATGATCGTTTTCGCCAAAGACAGTCAAGGCAAGGTCACGCACTTGATTTGGCGTTATGGCGGCCAGGATTATCGCGCTGAGAGGTTGCCGTGAGAGTGATCGGCCTTGTCGCCAAGCGACGCAAGCGGGTTCAAAACTCGTTAGTGCCAGGATTTCTGAACTACACGATATTACCCGCTCGCTAGCGCGAGCGGTTCCGCACCTTGCCCGCTCATTCGCGGTCGGGCCTCTGACGCCGTAATCCCTCAAGTTGGCAACGTGCGCTACGCACGAGACATCTTAAACACGACCCAGACAAATCAACGAACTTCAGGCGAAGTAGATTTCGCTGGGTTAGAGGTACGAACATGTTTAGAAAGATTTCTTCACTTCTGATTGTCTCATTTTTGGTCGTCATTACTGTTGCGACTTCGTCGAGCGCACTTGGTAACAGCAGCGACGCGGTGCGCGTGCGCGAGCCGCTCAACATCGCGATTCTTATTCAGGACGATCTGACGTCGCGGGTTGGCAATGAGCTGGGCGTCACGCGACAGTTTATCCGTGCTTTGCCGGCAGGCTCACGCGTAATGATTGGCTATATCACTGCTGGATCGTTGCAGGTGCGGCAGCCATTCACGACTGATCTTAATCGCGCGGCTAACTCATTGCGCATTCCAATCGCCAGCACCTCAGCTTCTGCTTACAATCCGTATGTCGAAGTCATCGAGGCGCTGAAAAAATTTGATTCAAGTTGGAATGGTCACAACGCAGTGCTGTTTATTTCCGATGGGTTGGATACTTCGCAAGGCTTTGATGCAACCGCGGCCGGCCTAACGCTCGACATCGATCGAACCATTAAAGAAGCGAACCGGCGTAGCGTGGCGATCTATTCCTTCTACGCTCCTTCCGTCGGCTTGACGAGCCACAGCTATCTGGCGGCGAGCTTCGGGCAAAGCTCTTTGAATCGCGTGTCGCATGACACCGGGGGTAAGGCTTTCTTTCAAGGGACGACCGGCTTCGTCACGTTTGACTCGTACTTTAGCAGGCTGACGCAGGAATTGAATCGCGCGTACGCAACAGCCTCATAAGTAACGCAAGACAGGTAGCGCAAGATGTTATCTTGCGCCAGAACGCCGCGGGTTTCGACGCCTGCGGCGTTTTTGTTTTATTGAAGCTGTGTCAGAAGCCCGTCCGTGAGGGAGCGCTCGGGTACAGAACCGCTTGCGCCAGCAAGCGGGTGCAGCCCGTTTTAGTGCCAAGATTTCTGAAATACCTGGATTACCCACTCGCTAGCGCGAGCGGTTCCTTACCTTGCCCTCCCTCACGGTCGGGCTTCTGAAACTTCAGACCGACGAAAAACTCTGGTGCGACATCGATCTCGGTGGTAAATTATGCCGGTCACAGTCAGACCAATCTAACGCTGGTCTCAGTCATGACCGCAGAGAAACCCGCAACCGCTTTGCTGACAGGCGCGGACCCCCATCCGCCGTTCGCCCAATATTCTTCCGACAATGACTGACAACAAAGGCCGCGAATACTGCCTAATCGTGGAAGGCGCTTACTTAACGGAAAGTGAGGCCGAACATGCTTTGCGCGATCCGTTTATCGAAGACTGGGTCGAAGAGCATGGCCACTTCAAGATTCACAACATGGACGACATTCAAGTGACGCCCGGGGTGACGCTGGGTTCGCTCGGAGTGGTCGAGTTGGACGAGCGCATTTTTGAAATAGCCAGCGTCGATGCCGATCACCCCTTGACTGAACATAAAGCGAAAGGCATCGCCGAAGCATTGCGGCGACAGGACATGTTCGATGAGATCGATGTCGAGCCGCGCGAGGGAGAGCCGGCGTGAAGTGGAATTGGGATCCACGCACATGGAAGACATCAACGAAACTGTTGCTGGGGCTGGCGACGTTGTGGCCGATCATTTACATCGGATTGTTCATGATCCTGGTTTTCTCGGGCGTCTTGTTTGGAGCGATTCTAAGTAAACACGCGGAACCGGATCGGACGAATCTTGATTTGATCCAGTTGGAAAAAAAGATTCAAAATGGTGAAATCAAAGAACTACGAATCACGGCCAGCGAAATAGAGGCAATCGATCGCGACGGACAGAGTTTTCTAACCTATGTGAATAATAGCTCGACCCGCGACGAGATCATTCGCCAGGGAAAAGAGTTAGACTCCAACAAACACCCACGAGTCTCGAAGATTGATGAAAACAGTTCTGAGGGGCCGCTGAATCCGATCTTCCCGATTGGGATTGGTTTGTTTTTCCTGTGCCACATGCTGACGATCCTACTGACGTTTTTGCTCATGCCGTTGTACATTATTCTCGCCGTCAAGGATGAGCGTCATGATCAAACTACGCGAATCATCTGGGTGGTGTTGTTAGCGACGATGGGAATGCTTGCTAATCCCGTCTACTGGTATTTATATATCTGGCGCCAGGCGAGACCTCTGGCGGAACCGCCGTCAAATCCAATATGACTTCCGATTCAGCGATGCGAACATTTCTCGACGGCCGCGTGACCGTCATCGTCGGCGACATCACCAAACAGGATGTCGAAGCGATCGTGAACGCCGCGAATTCGTCTCTGCTCGGCGGCGGCGGAGTCGACGGCGCCATTCATCGCGCGGGTGGACCGGCAATCCTGGAAGAGTGTCGTGAAATTCGACGCACGCGTTTTCCCCAGGGACTGCCGACCGGCGAAGCTGTCGTGACGACCGGCGGAAATCTCCAGGCGCTCTATGTGATTCACACCGTCGGGCCAATCTATGGCGAACATCGCGGTGAAGAAGCTGAGCTGCTGGCGAACTGTTATCACAACTCGTTGACTCTGGCGGTGGAAAAGAACGTGACGTCAGTTGCGTTTCCATCAATCGCGACAGGTGTCTATGGTTATCCGCGAGCAGAAGCGGCCGACATTTCGTCGCGGACCATCGAGAATTTTCTCTCCACCGATCGGCAATTAAAAGAAGTGCGTTTGGTTTTCTTTCAGGCACAAGACGCGGAAATATTTTTGGAGAATCAGAAGTTTAGTGAATAAGGTACAGAACCGCTTGCGATAGCAAGCGGGTAAGATTGAGTCGGTTCGTGCGCTCCCGCTGAAAGTGTGAACAACCCGCTCGCTATCGCGAGCGGTTCTGTACCGAGGTTTGACGCGACGGGATAGTTTCTGCAAAATCACAAATTCTTTTGAGGCGGCGACAGCCGCTTTACTTTTGTTCCAGTTCCGAATCACTACGTTAATCACCAAATGACCCCTGACATCAAGACCGACCTCCGAACCGGTGCGAGCCTGACCGTCCGTGAACTTCCGCCCACGCTCGCTCCGCTGCGAGAACTGTCCTGGAATTATTGGTGGAGTTGGGCGCCCGACGGCGCTGAAGTCTTTCGCGATCTCGATCCGAACCTGTGGCAGCAGTGCGAACAGAATCCGCGTTTGCTCTTGACTCAGATTTCGGATTTGCGACTGGCACAGATCGCCACAGATCCTTCCTTCGCTGATCGCGTTCAGCAGCTTTACCGGCGATTCACGGAATACATGAGCGACCAGAAGCCCTGGCCGAAGCTTCCGCTGGCGGCACAGATCAGCAAGCAGAACCCGGTCGCTTATTTCTGTGCAGAGTTCGGTGTGCACAATTCGCTTCCGCTTTATTCGGGAGGTTTGGGAATACTCGCCGGCGATCATTTGAAGTCGGCAAGCGATCTGAACCTGCCGCTCATGGCCATCGGATTGTTCTATCGCTTCGGCTACTTTCGCCAGCGGCTGAGTCGAGACGATTGGCAGGAAGAGGAGTATCGCGAAAATCACACCGACGAACTTGCGCTGCACAGTGTCGATGACGAGCAAGGCAAGCCGCTGCTGATTCAGGTGGTGATGCGTGGCCGGGCAGTTTCCGCCCGGGTCTGGCGCGCGGACGTCGGTCGCGTGCAACTTTACCTGTTGGATACGAACGTTGCCGAGAACAGCGAAGTCGATCGTTTAGTGACCGGTCATCTTTACGGCGGCGATCGAGAAACGCGCCTGGTCCAGGAGATGATGCTGGGCCTCGGCGGCGTGCGTTTACTGGAGGCGCTGGGCGTCGATCCTTTTGTATTTCATCTCAATGAAGGTCATTCGGCATTCTTAACTCTGGAGCTGGCCCGGCAGCTGATCGAGAAAGACGGAGTCACTTTCAACGAAGCGATGAATCGCGTCCGCGAGCGCTGCGTATTTACCACGCATACGCCCGTCGCCGCGGGCCATGATGCGTTTGACGCTTCGCTGGTGGAAAAAGGATTCGGTGATTGGCCGCAACGTGCGCTTGGTTTGTCACGTGAGGAATTTTTCAAATTGGGCCGCGTAAGCGGCGAGCAGGCGGAGACGTTCGGGCTGACACCGCTGGCTTTGCGCACGTGCCGCTCGACCAATGGCGTCAGTCGCAAACATGGCGAAGTCTCGCGCGCGCTTTGGCAGAAAATGTGGCCTGATAAGCAGACAAGCGAAGTGCCGATCACTTCGGTGACGAACGGAGTTCATCCGGCAACGTGGGTCGCGCCGTTGTTGCGACGCGTGTACGAGCAATGCATCGGTGAAGATTGGATCGAGCGAGCACGTGACGCGGGCGCGTGGTCCTACGGTGTCGAAAAAATTTCCAACTCTAAATTGTGGGAATCCCACTCGCTGCTGAAGCAACAGCTGGTGGCTTTTGTGCGCGATCATTCATTCGACGCGCGCCTGGCCCGTGGTGAAAGTGAAGAGCACATCGAAGCCGCGCGGACGATGTTCAATCCGGACATTCTGACGATCGGTTTTGCTCGCCGGGTCGCAGGCTACAAGCGTTGGGATTTGCTTTTGAGCGATCGCGAGCGACTCTCTAAGCTCATCAATGACAGGTCGCGGCCGGTTCAATTTGTATTTTCCGGCAAAGCTCATCCGCAGGATGAGGGGGCGAAAGCCGTGCTTCAGGAATTGATTGATTGGCAGCGCGATCCGTCGATTCGCCAACGCGTCGCCTTTATCGAAGACTACGATCAGGAGATTGCGCGCCAGTTGGTGCAGGGTGTGGACGTGTGGATGAACGTGCCGCGCCGGCCGCAGGAAGCGTCGGGCACCAGCGGAGAGAAGATTGCGATCAACGGCGGCTTGAATTTTTCGGTGCTCGATGGGTGGTGGCTCGAAGGCTATGACGGCGACAACGGATTCGCGATTGGCGACTTGAGCGAGGTCAGCGACACGGAAATGGACCAGGAAGACTCGGAATCTATGTATCGCGTGCTGGCAGAAGAAGTAGTGCCGCGCTTCTATGATCGCGACGAACAGGGAATGCCAAGCCGCTGGATAGCAATGATGAAACGATCGATCGAGACCCTGGTGCCACGATTCAGCAGCGATCGCATGGTCGCGGAGTATGTCGAGCGGATCTATTGAGGTAGATCATATCTTGATTCGTTTAGAGGCGGGCTACTGCCCGCCTTTCCTTTTTGGGTGGCAGATTCTCAAAGAATGTCGTTAAATGGGGTACGCGATTCGGCGGGCGGTAGCCCGCCTCTAAACTAGATATTTTCCCATGAAGCACTGCTCAGCCTGCAACGAAAAGTTCGACGACAGCGTTAGCTTTTGCCCGAGGGACGGCGAAGTGCTCGAAGAGGATTCGGGCTCGCTTGTCGGCAAGGCGCTTGACGGCCAGTATCAAATCGAAGCGCTGTTAGGCAAAGGCGGCATGGGCGCCGTCTTTCGCGCGCGCCACATCCTGCTTGGCGATCGTGTGGCCATCAAGGTGCTCCCGCCGGAGATGCGCAGCAATACCGAGTGGCTGCGACGCTTTCAACGTGAAGGCCAGGCCGCGCGCCGCTTCCGTCATCCGAACGCAGTTACCGTTTACGATTTGCGTACGTCGAGCGACGGCACGATCTATCTGGTCATGGAATACGTCGAGGGGAATACGCTCGACGCTGAACTGAAGAAGCGCGGCAGCTTCTCTCCCGCCGAAGCCGTCGCAGTGCTTACGCCGGTCATGAGTGTGCTCAACGCTGCTCACGCGATGGGCGTGGTCCATCGGGATCTCAAACCGGAAAACATCATGATTGGCAAGCCATCGACTGGTGGCGAGCCGGTAGTGAAGCTGCTGGATCTCGGCATCGCCAAGCTGCGCGAAGTTGCCGGCTCGGAAAAGACCGGCAACACAAATCTGACCGTCGCCGGACAGATGCTCGGCACGCCTTATTACATGTCGCCCGAGCAGTGGGGCGAGCTTCCGCATGACGGCAATTCAGAGATTGATGGCCGCGCGGACATTTACAGCCTGGGCGTGGTCCTTTACGAATTGATCGCCGGCAAGCGGCCGTTTAGCGGAATGACATTAGCCGAACTGCGCCGGCAACACGTCAGCATTACTCCCGTGCCTTTGCATGAAGCTGCGCCCGGCGTTGGGGAAAGTTTCAGTCGCGCCATCGCGCGTTCGATCGCCAAGGACCGCGGCGAAAGACAATCGACCGCAGGCGAGTTGGAAAGCGAATTAGTAGCGGCGCTGTCGGCTGAAGGCATTGCGCCTTTTGTTTCGATTGCCGACCTGGCATCAGAACCAGGCCTCAGCGTTTCGAGCGGCGTAGTGACTTCGCCGCAACAGACAGCCGCGACATTGGTGACCGGCATTAATGAAGCCAGACCAACTCCTGCGCCAACCATGATGCCGAGTCAGGCCGCGACCATGCCGACGGTTGTTTCGCCGTCCAGCCCGGTGGCGAGACCAACGCCTCCGCCGATGACGCCGCCCGTTGCTATCGCACCAGCTGCGAAGCCTGCAGGTAAGAGTTCGGCTTTGATTCTTGCCGGCGTTGGTCTGCTGGTTTTGCTTCTTATCGCTGGTGTCGGTGGTTACTTCGTCATGCATACGATGTGGAACAAACCTGAGGCCGTCACCGCGGGAACGGATTCGCCTGCGAAGCCTGCCGGGGCCGACCTCGCCGGCGCGCACGAGGTGGGCCGTTACTGGTTGCAAGTCAATTCCGACGGCGACCTGAATTCGATTCGGGCTGATGATGTCATGCAGATGAGTGGGGGGCAGCAATTCAAATTTCATTTCTCACCGAGCGAAAATGGATTTCTGTACGTCGTTGGCCCTGGCGACGGAAACGCGCCGACAACTTTTCTGACGGCAAAGCCCGCGGCGGAGTTTGGCATGCGGTCGAATGAGGTTAAGAGCGGCCAGGACTTTGTATTTCCCGCCGACAGCAGCAAGACGGAAAACTGGCTCAATCTGGACAAAAACGCCGGGACCGATGAATTCACGATCATCTTTTCCGGCACGCAGCTGACTGCGCCGCCATTTTTGGACGCCGCTGCTTTGCATAAACTGACTGATAGCGAACAGGCTGAATTGAAAGCTCTGATCGCCCAATTCACGTCGAACCTGGCTGGCACTGAAGTCATGAAGAACGCTCCGGCGCCTTTTGTCTCAGTAAAAGTCCCCCAAAGCGCGGCCGAAGGCGCGCCCGTGATTTTCAAAATCAAGATTGCGCATAAGTGAAATTAACCACGGAGGACACAGAGGAATACAAGAAGAAAGCATGCTGTTTGGTTTTTTCGACTTCTCTGTGTCCTCTGTGGTTAATATCTTCGAAAGGCAACGAGATGAAATCAAGAATCTTAATCACGCCGTTGGTTGCAGTTGCATTGGGCTGCGCTTTCTTAATCGCCAGCGCCCAACAATCTGACGATGAAGTTCGCGGCGCATTTATCAGCTCGCGTCCCAAGACGACCAACACCAATGCGCCTGTGCGCCGGCGTCGTCCGCCGCCGCGCAACACCAACTCATCTTCCGGAACAGCGCGCAATTCGAACAGCGCGGGCAACGCCAATACGGCGAACGCAAACACGAGCTTCGCGAACCAGAATTCGACGAAGATGCCGTCGCAGCCGATCGCTCTCGGCTATACGATGTTCATGCGCGACGTCAATGGCCGCGCCGTGCGTATCGATCCCACCCGCGAATTTCACAACGGTGATCGGATTCGCATCTCGCTTGAGCCGAACATCGACGGCTATCTCTACGTCTTTCACACTGAAGGTGACGGCGCGCCTGAGATGATTTTTCCGGACGCGCGGCTGGAAGGCGGAGAGAATTGGATCGAAGCGCACGTGCCCATCGACGTTCCCTCAACCGTGGAAACAGATGAGCGGCTGCGCTGGTTGCAGTTCTATGGCAATCCCGCGACTGAGCATCTGTTCGTGGTGGTGACGCGTGAGCCGCTCGCCGATGTTCCCATCGCGGAGACGCTGATGACCCTGTGTAGCGCCAACAAAGAGAATTGCCCGTGGCATCCTTCCGTGGAAGTCTGGACGCGCATTCAGCAGGCAGCAAAGGCTGACGTGAAAGTCGTTGCCAGTAACACCGCCGGCCAGGCGCAAAGTGAGAAGGAGCAAGTCGCGACGACGCGCGGTCTCGGCCTGGACCAAACCGCGCCGCAACCGTCGGTCATTCGCATGAGCGCTTCGACCAGCGCACCGGTTTTGGTCACGATGTTGGATCTGGTTCATAAGTAATTCTGTTTGGAGTTCCGCCTTCAGGCGGCCGCCAAAACAAAAACGATCCACGAAACCACACGAAATGCCACAAACAACGACTCGTTCGTGTTCGTTCGTGTGGATTCGTGGATCGTTCGTCGCGCTGACTCCAAATACCAAAGATAGTTTGAGGGTGAGCAAATGAAACGCAATCGGTTCGATAAATATTTCGTGTCAACCGCTCTCTTGATCGTGATCGGCGCCATCGCCTGTCTCTTCTCAACGCGTCCGATCGCGGCTCGCAACTTCGATAATCCCGTCGCTCTCCAAACCGACCCTTCGACCTCGCTCGCGCGCGGCCGCGCTCTACTAAAACAAGGTCATGCTGATCAGGCGTTGCCACTGCTGGAATCGGCGCTGAATTCTTTCACGCAAACAAATGACGCACGCGGCATTGCTGCCGCGCAAGATGCGCTCGGCGATCTCTACATGATCCAGGGCCAGTACAAGGTTGCGCTCGATCATTACAGATCGGCATATCAGTCGTTTGTCGTGGCGAGCGGCAAAGATCAGACAAGTTCATCCGCTGCGAACAACATTGCCAGTCGCGCCGGCTCCACCGCGAGCGCGGCGACTGAGACGGCGGCGAGCACACTCGACAACGGTTTCAATGCAAACCTGATGCTGGCGAAGATCGGCGACACGAATTATCGGCTGGGCCAAATGTCGGACGCGAGCACCGCGTATTTCCAGATGAATGTGAAGAAGCCAGAGAGCGCGGGCGCCAAAGTTACGCGGCGGTTGGGAGGCCTGGGCGCGATTGGCGGCCTCATGCAGACTGGTCGTCCGTCAGTTGAAGTGCCAACCAGCAGTGCGGTCGGCTTACTCGAAACAAAGAAAGAACTCGATGAATATCGCGTCGCGATCGTTTACATGACGTTCGAACTCGGCATGGGCCGGATCGCATTCGCGAACAAAGATCTCGAAACTGCCCGCAAACATTTTCAGAACGCGCTCGATGCCGGCAGCGGCGCCTTGCCGGTGGTGGCAAAGCTGGGTCAGCCCCGCCGCTTTCGCGCCGCCGCGCGCACCAGTCTCGGCGACGTGGCTCTCCGCGAGGGCCGTTTCAAAGACGCGGCGAAAGTGTTCGGCGATGCTGCTGACGGCGCGAAGAAAGATGAGCGGCTTGATTTAATGTGGCCGGCGCAGCGCGGCCTCGGCCGCAGCCTTTGGTTGCAGGCTGCGCAGGAAAAAGACGGCGCGAAGATGCGCGATCAGGCATTGAACGCCTATCGTGACGCGCTGAAGACGATCGAAACGATTCGCGCCGGCAGCTTGCGCGCCGACGAATCGCGCACGACGTTTCTGGCGACGACCGAGGATGTATATGACGAAGCATCGAGCGCGTTCGCCGAAATGGCTTTGATGAATGCGTCAGGTAGCGCGCCGCTGTCAGGCAAGTCTCTCGACTATGCGGCCGAATCTTTCCGCATAGCGGAAGCCGGTCGCGCGCGTTCGCTGCTCGACATGCTCGGCGAAGTCAACGCGCAAATCACTGAAGGCGTGCCGGCGGATTTGCTGAAGAAGAAGCAGGACAACCTGGATCGGCAACAGCAGATTGCCGAGCAGCTCACCGGTATTGCGCTTTCTGGCGATCAAAAACAGAAGCCTTCGGATCTCGAAAGCGAACTCGACAAGCTGCAGACGGAATTCGATCAAATCGAAAACCAGATTCGCACCGCTAGTCCAAAGTATGCGGCCTTGACCGGGAACCAGCCGCTCGCGCTGGTCGATGTGCAGCAGAAAGTTCTGGATGATGGAACGGTCCTGCTCGAATACGCTTTGGGCAACGACAGTTCATACATGTTTGCAGTCACGCGCGCCGGTGTGTCGCTTTACAAGCTGCCGCGTCGCACCGATATCGACAAGCTCGCCACCGATTTTCGCGCGCAATTGATTCCGCCAAAGCTGCAACGCCGCATCGTCGGCATCGACGTAGCTGCCGATCAGCAGCGTGGCCTGGGAATCGTCCAGGGCCCGTCGGAAGATCTGCCGCCGTTCGTCGCCGCGTCGAATGCCCTTTACAAAGCAGTTATCGAACCGGCCGCTTCGGTGATCGGCGACAAACGAATTCTTGTCGTTGCTGACGGCGCGCTCAATTACATTCCGTTCGAAGCGTTGGTGAAAAACAGTGACGGCGCTGATTACGCTTCGCTGAACTATCTGGTGAAGACAAACGAGATCGTTTACTCGCCTTCAGCGTCAGTGATCGCCGCGATTCGCCAGGGCTCCGGTGGTGCATCCTCCGGCAAGTCGATGCTGCTCGTCGCTGATCCGGTTTTTAGTGCCGACGACCCGCGCGCCAAAGGAAGTGGCGGGACATCAGCCAACGCGGAGACGCGCGGCCTTGGTCTGGGGCTTGAAAGCGCTGTCAACGATGTTGCGGGAAGCGCGGATGCTTCGTCCACGACGCCAGGCGGTCTCCATCTCGCGCGCCTTTCAGGCACGCGCACGGAGGCTGATGGAATCTCCAGGATTGCGAAAGCCGGCGGCGCGCAGGCTGACCTCTGGACGGATCTGAATGCGAACGAAGACAACGTGCGCAGTCACGACATGACCGGCTATCGATTCATGCATATTGCCACGCATGGTCTGCTCGATGCGGAACGCCCGCAGTTCACCGGAGTGGTTCTGTCACTCGTCGGCAACAAGACGAACGATGGCTTTCTGCGTACGGATGAGATCTTCAATCTGAAATTAGGAACGCCGCTCGTGATGCTTTCTGCCTGCGAAACCGGTTTGGGAAAAGAGAAGCGCGGTGAAGGTGTGATTGGCTTGACGCGCGCCTTCATGTACGCGGGCGCGCCCACTGTCGGCGTCAGCCTGTGGTCCGTCGCCGACAAATCAACCGCCGATCTGATGACCGATTTTTATAAGCGCTTGCTGACCGGCTCATCTTCACCCGCCGCATCGATGCGGGCCGCCCAGGTGGCCATGATCGATGGCAAGAAATACTCGGCCCCATTTTATTGGGCGCCGTTTGTGTTGGTGGGTGAGTGGAAGTGATTGGAGCGCGGTACTAGATGACCCTCGCGGTCAATTTGGAGTACTGGTTGATTTTCTTCTCTAAGACTTCTTGAAGACGCAAAGAAGCCTCTAACACCCGTTTCAACTGGTCCCGGCGAGCGTCGAATACATCGTCCTTGTCCGGTTCCAACCCTGCAAAGACTGCGTCGAGGCGACGAATCCAACGGAAGCTAGTTTCCTCACTTTCATGTGAATCCAAAAACAACGTCTCAAATCGATCATAACCCCTTACATCAAACCGTCTCGGCGCGCCCACTAGATCCACTAAGAGAAGATCCCCGATTGCTTGTTGCCAGTCTCGATATACATATGCCTCTTTGATTCCGAAAAATACGATTGCGCGACTTCTTTCTCCGATTATCAGTTCTACGGGTATGTTTACGTTCAATCCCTCGGAAATAATTTTCGCTGCGTCAGAGCAAAGTTGTCCTTTCGCCGCCTCGTCAAGCTCCAACGCATGGGTCTTATGTTCTTGAGTAAGAACTGATCTTAGTGTGTTATCAATTGCAACGGCCAAGTCTCTCATTTTGAAGTCATCAAGCGTTGGACTCGATGGTACCAAAATCCGAAGAAGTTCTTTCAACGCGAATCTTTGGGACGAAGCTGGGCAAGGCGCTTCTTTCTCCATTCAGAAATATTTTTCAAGCGGCGGCGGAACTCGGCGTCTGAGACTTCAGCTTTCGCCGGTTTCTTCGTGGCAGTCTGAGGCACGACTTGATATTTGTTCTCCATGAATGACTCCGGGTTCATTATCATCCGGGGATGCTCGGATTATCAAGAATTGGGCGTCGGGTGCGTCGCTATCGAACTCAGTGAAGTCGTGGGGTATCCCAGAAGTCGCCAATCTTCTCGTCTGAAGCGGCTTTCGAAATGCTGCTCAATTGGTTTTCTTGCATAAGCCTTAGCGATGAATCGCCGGGTCATTCTCAATCGTTCACCGCCCTTCTACGGCACGATCACGTCAACGTAATCCTTCGAATTATAGATATCGTCAGGAAAAACGAGCACGCCTTTGTCCGTATCGAGATCGAGATTCAGAACTTCTTTGAAAGCCAGCCACACTAGTTGGCTGCAATAGAAGCGACTCTGATCGCTCTTGTCGAGACCCTGAATGATTGGCCAGCGATAAGGCCTGCCTTTGCGTTCGCTGATCCAGCGAATGACACGAGGCAATTCGTTGGCAGAGCCTCCCCTGATTCTCACTACCCCAATGTGCGCGTAGCCGGATGCAAACTTATTCCATTCGACCGAGCGTACTCCCGGAGCATCGTTCGGCAACTCAGCAGTTGATTCGGCGAGAGTCCCATTCTTCGCGTCGACGACCATCGCGATGTGATTGAAGCGTCCCCACGTCATGTAGTTGATCACGTGCGAGCCAAACACAATGTCGCCGTCGCGCAAAAGCTTCCTGATCTCGTCGGGGTTCTGTGGGTTGATTTTTCGCGCGGCGGCGTCAGGCGCTTCCATGATTTCGGATGGGAGATTCTTGACGAGACTTGTCAGATCGACGGCGTTGAATCCATCGAATGATTTCACGTTGGTGATTTGATTCAAGACCGGGCCAAGCGCGAGCGACGCCAGCGGTTGGCTCGCAATTCGTTGGAATTCAACTGCCGGAATAAAGACGAATTCGCCGTTTCGCTTGGCACCGGGAAGACTGCCGATTATTTCAGCCAGACCAGCCGGTAGAATGACAGCCGGATTGCGTGCGTCGCCCATTGCCGCGCGCGCGTCGAATTTGAATTCGAGCCACGAATCGATCGTGCGCGCCTGGGCGTTTGCGGGAGCGACGCTCGCTCTGGCGATCAATAGCGCGCTGATCGCCAAAACGAGCAGTAAACCTCGGAATGTTTGGATCGCAAACATCGGCATTGGGGTAAATCTGTGGCGCTGATTCGGGGCACTAGCCCGACCGTAAGGGAGGGCTCCAAATGCGC
>DNNE01000152.1 GCA_003487805.1 Blastocatellia bacterium
AACGTTGTGGTTGCAGTTTGCGCCAGGCCCCCACCCCAACCCTCTCCCAAAGGGAGAGGGAGTCAACCTGTACCACTACCGGGCACTTATTTCTTGCGACTCGGGGCGAACTTAAATACCATTCGCGCCGGGCTTCTGACACCGCTGAGCGGAATATGTTGATCGAAAGGTGATTCAAGGATGACGTGGCACAGAAAAAGGCAAGCGCTTTGTTGGATGATTGTTGTTCTGATCCTGGGGTCCTCGACTCCAAGCTATGGGCAGTCGAGATTCGTCGCGACGCGAGGAAAAGAATTCATCTCGCCGAATGGAAAGCCGCTGCTCCTGAAAGGCATTAACCTTGGCAATTGGCTGCTGCCCGAGGGGTACATGTTCAAGTTCAAGACGACGAATTCGCCACGCTTGATTCAGGCTGCGATCAATGAACTTGTCGGCGAAGATGAAGCGCAAAAATTCTGGAAAACTTATCGCGACAATTACATCACCCGAGAAGACATTCGCTTCATAAAGCAGTCAGGATTCAATTCGGTTCGAGTTCCTTTCAATTATCGTTTGTTCGTCTCGGACGGCACAGTTTCCAGATTGGATGGCCCGGGCTACGAGTTGCTGAATAGAGTTGTGGATTGGTGCCGGGTCGAGGGTCTATACGTCATTCTGGACATGCACGCGGCGCCCGGCGGACAGACCGGCGACAACATCGATGATAGTTTTGGCTACCCCTTTCTGTTTGAAAGTAGCGAGAGTCAGCAGTTGACGATTGATCTGTGGCGCAAGATTGCCGCTCGTTATCGGAATGAGCCGGCTGTGATCGGATACGATCTGCTCAATGAGCCAATTGCCCACTATTTCGATACCGCACTGCTGAACCCAAAGCTCGAACCACTTTATCGCAGGATCGTTTCAGGAATCCGAGAGGTAGACCGGAACCACATCATCTTTCTGGGCGGGGCGCGATGGGACACCAACTTCCAGGTTTTCGGACCGCCCTTTGATCCCAAGCTTGCCTACACCTTTCACAAGTACTGGATGACGGTGAATCAGGACGCAATCCAGGAATACCTGACGTTTCGCGATAAGTACGATGTGCCTGTTTGGATGGGTGAGTCCGGAGAGAACACCGATGAGTGGATCGATTCCTTTCGGAAGTTGCTGGAAGCTCATGACGTTGGGTGGTGTTTCTGGCCCTACAAGAAACTTGACGCCACCTCATGCATTGTCTCGATAAAATCGCCTGAGGACTGGGCCACGATAATCGAGTTTGCGGATGGGCCACGCACGACCTTTGAGGATGTGCGGAAGCGCCGCCCTCCGAAAGAGAAAGTTCAGAAGGCGTTGAGCGATTATCTCGACCGGATAAAATTCGCGAACTGTAGGATTAACCAAGGCTATTTGAAGGCGTTGGGACTTAGGTGATGGCAAGACTTGAAGCGATGACTGTGGTGTTCGGTTTTGAAGGATGACACCACAGGCAGATAGTTTGTCCAGCCGTCTTCAGACGGCTTACCCGAAGGGTTAGTAGCCCAGCGCTTTTAGCGCTGGGAACAAGCTGCGGATTAATTGTCGGCGCGCTTCAGCGTGCTTGTGAATTTGCTGATAACGGCTAAAGCCTTCAACCCAAAGCCCGTTGAAACGGGCTTTGGAAATAACGCTTGTGCGCCCCGGGCGTAAAACGCCCGGTCTAGTAACCCTGCCGGGCAAGCCGCGTGAACGTGGCTTAGGACCATGTTCGGAAAACCTTATTATTTCCTAATACCGAGCCCCAGAGCATTCACGACCTGATAATCAGGCGTCGCGTGGCCATTCTGCTTATTGACCACGCCGAAGCCCCCGGCGTAATCCCACATGGTCCAGCCGATCCCGTACTTTTCCAACGCGGTGCGCATGTCTCTAATCCAGGCGGCGCGATCCGCAGCCGGTGCAAAGTTCCGAAAAGTCCCGAACTCGTTGCAAGTAAGAGGGACGTGATACTTTGCAGCCCATGCAGCAGCCTTTCCAATCTCCAGGTCAATTCGTTTGGCGTCCCAACGATCTTCGCCGTAGCGAAGTAGATTGTTGCGCGCCGTTTCGTCATGAATCGTGTCGAGTATCTTGCTTACGCTTTCCGGATTCGATGGGTATGGAACGTTCTTATAGAAGGGAGGAGTTGGGCCGGCCCAGGTTGCGCCCTGATGGGTAAATGCAAACGGCTCGTAAAAGTGAAAGTTGTAAATAATGTTTCGATCGCTATAAGGGATCAGGAACAACAATTCCGGAAGTCCTGACCATCTGTGGCCTGAGGCGATGATCGTATGTCGCGGTGCGCCGGCGCGAATCGCAGTGATGAGTTTTCCCTGCATCCCCAGCCAACGATAACCATCTTCGACCATCGGCTCATTAATGACTTCAAGAAACACACGCTCGGGATCACGTGTTGAGAGATGCTGGGCCAGAGCATGCCAGAATGTCGCGAAAGCTTCGATCTGTCGATCGTTGCTATTGAGTTTGACCTTGAATTCATCGGATGGATGGATGTCAACGATGACGGCCAAACCGTGCGCCAATATCATATCGAGGGTATTGTCGAGGTACTTTAGGTACTCGTCTTTTAGTTTGGATGGATCTTCTGCATTGAACAGTGGCGCCGGTTCGATGGTCAGACGAACATGATCGAAGCCGATCGTTCTAATCAGCGCGATGTCCTCAGTCGTGGTGTGCGACTCGAGATGAGACTTTGAGTAGTCGGCGGATTGCGCGAACCAGTGACTCAAGTTGATGCCGTGACGCAGACGGGCAAGTCTCGACGCTGGAACCTCCGACTGCACGGGCAAATGCTCGGGCACGATTGCGGTTGACACTGGCGTCAAAATAGAGCTAGTTACGGCAATGATCGATATTGAGATCAAGCGTTTCCACATGCCGATTCTTTTAACAGTGACGACGAGAGAAAGCAACGTAAGTTTCCTGGGAAGGTGAACTGGCAGATGAGCGGTGCGAAAAAGCTGATCCTCGTTCTGGCCCTCTCAATGTTGACTGCCGGCCCGGCTCAATCTCAAATCAGAACGAGACCAACAGATCCATCAAACATCAGAATGCCGTTGTCGACGGGCTGGCAGTTTCGCGAAGCCGGCAAAGAGAAATGGTATCCCGCCAGCGTTCCGGGTTGCGTACACACTGATCTGCTCAGCAACAAGCTGATCGACGATCCTTTCTATCGAGACAACGAAAAGAAGTTGCAGTGGATTGGCAAGACTGATTGGGAATATCAGACGACCTTCAACCTCACGGCTGGGTTGCTCACACGAAGAAATATCGAGTTGGTGTTTGAAGGTTTGGACACTTACGCCAACGTGTTTCTTAACGATGAGCTCCTGATAAGAACGGATAATATGTTTCGTACGTGGCGGGTGAACATAAAAGGCCCGGCGAAACTCGGCGCGAACACCCTGCGGATACATTTTCGTTCACCCATCAATGAAGTCCTGCCCGTCATGGCAAAGATGGCGTACGAACTCCCGGCCAGCAATGATCAGGGAGAGAAAACCAGTCCGCACACGCGAAAGGCGCCGTACCAATATGGTTGGGATTGGGGCCCGCGGCTCGTGACCAGCGGCATCTGGCGCCCGGTTTTCCTCGAGGCCTGGGATGACGCGCGCGTAAACGATCTGCACATTCAGACCAGGGAGATTCGCGCCGCGGTCGCAAACGTGACTGCTGAGGTCGAGGTCATCGCTGATAAGAATGTCGAGGCAACAGTTATCGTCGACAATCTTACTGACAGGACCATGGCCGCGCAGCGCAGAGTTTACTTAACACCCGGCGCCAATCACATCGCACTTAACATCAGTATCCCGCATCCTTCGCTTTGGTGGCCCAACGGGCTAGGCGGTCATCCTCTTTACACTTTCAAAGCACGGCTGCTGATAAACGGCAGACGCATTGATGTAGTGAGTACTCGCACCGGTTTGCGTAGCTTGGAACTCAGGCGACAGCGTGACGAGGCGGGTGAAAGCTTCACCTTTGTTGTTAACGGCGTGCCGGTTTTTGCCAAAGGGGGCAACTGGATTCCGGCGGACAGTTTTCCGAGCCGCATTACCAAAGATAAGTATCGCGAACTGGTGGAGTCCGTGCGCGACACCAACATGAACATGCTCCGTGTTTGGGGCGGTGGGATTTACGAGAATAATTATTTCTATGAACTTTGCGACGAAATGGGAATTCTGGTCTGGCAGGACTTTATGTTTGGATGCAGCCTGTATCCGGCCGATGAAGCGTTCCTCGACAACGTACGTCAGGAAGCGGTCGATAATGTGAAGCGTCTCCGGAATCATCCCAGCATAGTAATTTGGGTCGGCAACAACGAGATCGAGTCAGCCTGGTTCCACTGGGGTTGGAAAGAAAAACTCCCGGCCAAACTTTGGGACGACTATCTGAAGATTTTTTATGGCGTGTTGCCCGACGTGTGCAAGTCGCTGGATCCTTCACGTCCCTACTGGCCGAGTTCACCCAGCTCGAACCTGCAGGATGACCCGGAATCACAAAAGATGGGCGACCTTCATTACTGGCAGGTTTGGCATGCTGCCGCGCCGTTTACCGAGTACGAAAAACAGTTTCCGCGCTTCATGAGCGAATATGGCTTTCAATCTTTTCCGCAGATCGAAACTGTCGCCACCTACACTGAGCCCGCCGATCGCGACGTCGGCTCGCCGGTGATGATGGCCCACCAGCGGCACCCGCGCGGCAACCAGTTGATTCGCGAATACATGTTGCGCGAGTATCCCGAGCCGAAAGACTTTGAGTCCTTTCTCTACGTTAGCCAGGTCTTGCAGGCTGAAGGGATCAAGATCGGGGCCGAGCACCTGCGCCGCATCATGCCGCACAACATGGGTTCACTGTTTTGGCAGATCGATGATTGTTGGCCCGTAGCGTCCTGGTCGAGCATCGATTACACGGGCCGTTGGAAGGCCCTGCAGTATTATGCGCGCCGTTTTTACAGCGACATTTTGATCAGCCCACACGAAGAGAACGGGAAGATGAATTGTTACGTGGTCTCCGATCGTTTACAGGCGACCGCCGCGCAATTAAAAGTGAGTCTGCTCGACTTCGAAGGACATACGTTGTGGAATCAGCAGCAGGACATACAGATTGCCGCCCTCAACTGCAAATCGTACTGGAACATTCCGATTGATGGACTGTTGGCAGGGAAAGATCCGAAAAGCGTTTTTCTGGTTGCCGAATTGCTGGTAGAGGGTAAGACGGTATCGCGCAACGAACACTTCTTTCAACCTTATAAGAATCTCTCGCTGCCGCGGCCGCAGATCAGCGCGGAATCGGTGCGTACGCGGACGGGGTTCAGAGTCACTTTGTCTTCAGACGAACTGGCTCGGGCCGTTTATCTGGCGGCGCCGAATTACGCAGGCTTCTTCGAGGATAACTATTTTGATTTAATTCCCGGAAGGAAAGTCGAAGTGGAATTTCGCACGCGCGGCCCGGTAAGTTTAGGTGACTTTCAGAAGCACCTCAGCATCCGCTCACTGGCAGATGCTTTTTAGCATCGCGTCGAATTTAATCGGTGATGAGTCAGTACCGGGAGCGGTAGCGACCGGGTGTCAATCCAAGCCGGAGTCGAGTTTGGGAGGGGCTTGACCCGGTCGCTACCGCTCCCGGTACTGACTCCGTAGGCCGCATCGGATCAATCATTCAACCGGTATTCAAAAACGAAGCGTCCGATCTGAATCGTGGCCCGGCCATCGACGGGCGGACTGATCAGCAGCGAGCGAACCATGCTGCTCTTGCGATTGACGCGCGCGTCGACCGTGCCGAGGGCTTCCCCGGTTGAGGCGCGATAGAAACTTACGCGAATGACATCGTTGTCGATTCGCTGATAGCCAAAAACATACTCGCCCGATTGCAGCACCATGGCGCCGAGCTTTAGGGGCACCTGGGTGATAAAGAAATGCGAGTACTTGCCTTCGGCCGAGTATCCCGCGGTGATCATCACCACTCCGGCAATGAATTTACCGCGTCCATCCGTCACTCCTGAGGCAGTGCGGAATTCGGTCTCAATGTTCTCCTTATTGACGGGCGCGCGTGCCGGGATCAACTTGCGCAATTCTGATTCAGTGGCGGCGCGCCAGCGCGTCCCATGCGCCGGGACCATGGCGGCCGAGTTGGCGATAACCAACGATGAAACGAAAAGGATTTTTAGAACTATGGATGGCATTACTGAATCTCCGTTCCCATAATAGACTACCCTGAAGAGAGCGAGTCCAAGGCTGGGTTATTGAGTATAATCGATTTCAATGCTGCTGGTGCGATTGTCAGTACCGCTCCCGGTACTGACCTCGTCGCGCAACTGTCGCAAATTATAGTCGTGAAATAAATGTTTTAGCCTTCAGTCGCTTGTCACAATCAATGCGCCCAACGGCCCTTATCAACAAACCGAGCGTTTGGATTTTGTTTCTGCTTTTTCTGCTCCTGACTGGTGCGCAGGTACTCGCCCTTGATCCATCGCGCGATCTATCTCAATTCAATCGTCAGGCCTGGTTGACTGAGAACGGCTTGCCACAGAATACAGTCCACTCCATCGTCCAAACACAAGACGGATACGTGTGGATTGCCACTGAAGAAGGCCTGGCCCGCTTTGATGGAGTTAGGTTCACTGTTTTCGACAAACAAAATACGCCCGAGTTGAAGAGCAACGACATCCGGGTCCTGATAGCGAATCGGCGGGGCGGGCTCTGGATTGGCACAGCCGGCGGTCTGGTTCGGCTCATGGACGCGAAGTTCACGGCGTTCACTACTCAAGACGGGTTGCCGAGTAATGTTATCGATGCTCTATCCGAGGGGCACGATGACTCGCTGTGGGTCGCGACCGCCGCCGGAATCGCACGCTTCAGCGACAATGTATTTAGAGCGCAACCGGAGCTTCCCGGAAATGGTGTTCGCGCCTTATTTTCCGATCGAGACGGTGCACTTTGGATTGGTT
Source organism: Blastocatellia bacterium (assembly GCA_003487805.1). Classification (GTDB taxonomy): domain Bacteria; phylum Acidobacteriota; class Blastocatellia; order Pyrinomonadales; family Pyrinomonadaceae; genus UBA11740. The sequence continues at coordinate 6,965 of DNNE01000152.1, forward strand.
CGTCCGATGGCCTCGCTTGCTACCAGAACGGAGCCGTCGCGAAATACACAATGCAAGATGGCCTGGCTAATAACACCGTGCTGTCGATCGATCAGGATTACGAAGACATATGGGTGGGCACAACAGATGGCTTGAGCCAGTTCAAGGGTGGACGGTTCCTGACTTATACGACGCGTGATGGTCTTCCCAACAATCGGATTAATTCGTTGATGACAGACCGCGAAGGAAGCGTTTGGATTGGTACTGCCGGTGGTCTGAGCCGCTTTGCAAACAAACAATTTTCCAGCTTCCGCGCGGAAGATGGGCCGGCAAAAGAAATTATTCTTTCGATCTTAGAGGATCGCGAAGGCAGCCTGTGGATCGGCACCGAATCGGCTGGTCTTGGTATGTTGAAGGACAAGAAATTTACCACTTACACGTCAAAGGAAGGACTTGGCAATGATTTGGTCAAGTCGATTTACGAAGACCGCCAGCACAACATTTGGATCGGAACTAACGGTGGCGGCCTGAGTCTTCTCAAGGATGGAAAGTTCACGTCGTACACCACCACCGACGGTCTCTCAAGCAACGTCGTCCTGGCATTGGCTGGCGATGATGACGGCAATCTCTGGGTCGGGACTCCGGACGGACTGAATCGATTCCGGGATGGAAAGTTCAAGACATTTACGTCGGCTGACGGACTAGCGAATGACTTCGTGCGCTCAATCTATGCGGACCGTGCCGGCAATCTCTGGATTGGCACCCGTGGAGGCTTAACTCGATTGAGGGGCGAACACTTCGATATTTTTACCACGGCCAATGGTCTGCCGGACGACTTCGTCGGAACGATTTACGAAGATGATCAGCGCAATATCTGGATCGGCACGTTGGGTGGCTTAAGCAAATTCAAAGACGAAAAGTTTACTATTTACACGACCAGAGACGGACTCTCGAGTAATGTCGTGATCTCTCTTCACGGGGACAGCGATGGTGCGCTCTGGATTGGCACCAGCGGCGGCGGATTCAATCGATTGAAGCAGGGTAAGTTCACAACTTACTCCACGCGCAACGGGATGCCTGATGATGTTGTGTATGGGATGCTGGAAGATCGCCAGCACGGGCTCTGGTTGAGTTCCAATAAGGGTATATTTCGCGTTGACAAGAAAGACCTGGATGACCTTGCAGAGGGCACTATAGCCTCGGTCTCGCCGGTGCTTTATGGGCCTGCGGATGGAATGATCACGCGAGAGTGCAGTGGCGGAGGACATCCCGCGGACTGGCGGAGCGCTGACGGTAAACTCTGGTTTTCGACGATTAAGGGTTTGGCGATGATTGATCCCGAGAAGATAAAGCCAAACGATCAGCCACCGCTGGTTGCGATTGAGGAGATTCGCGTCGATGATGAATCCGTTGCTCCGGCCCGGACGATTGAGCTCGCGCCGGGCAAGAGCCGTCTTGATTTTTATTACACGGCACTTAGTTTTGTGGCTCCCGAAAAAGTAAAGTTCAAATATAAGCTCGAAGGGTTTGACAGGGACTGGATCGATGGGGGGACGCGACGCGTTGCTTTCTACACAAACTTGCGGCCCGGCCGCTACAAGTTCCGAGTAATCGCTTCCAACAATGATGGCCTATGGAGTCCCATAGGCGCCACCTTCGATCTTTATTTGAAGCCACACTTCTACCAAACGTATTTGTTCTTTGCTTTGTGTGGAGTCTTCCTGGCGATGTTGGCATGGCAACTTTATCGATTTCGTCTTAAGCAGATAGAGTCGCAATTTGCGGCCGTACTGCAAGAGCGAAATCGGATCGCTCGTGAGATTCACGATAATCTGGCGCAGGAAATGCTGGGTGTCTCAGTGCAGTTGGAACTGGTAGCCCGAACGATGCCGGCTTCGGCTGAGATGGCTAGGACCCATCTCGATCGAGTTAGAGTCCTGGTGCGGCACGGGATTGCGGAAGCCCGTCGCTACGTCTGGGACTTGCGCTCGCAGGCCCTGGATAAGAATGATTTGCCGTCGGCGTTAAGTGAGACAGCGCGGCGTCTGACAACGGATACCGGAGTCGTCGCTCAGGTCGAAGTCAGCGGCACGTTCCGGCCACTAAGCCCACTGATTGAGGGCAACCTCCTGCGCATCGGACAGGAGGCCATTAATAATGCGGTGAGGCACGCGCAAGCCCGAAACATTCATGTTAATTTGAAATTTGATGCGAGGCGTGTACAACTGAGTGTGCGAGACGACGGGAATGGTTTTGATCATCAAGAGTCGAATGGCCAGGGAAAACATTTTGGCCTGCTCGGCATGCAGGAACGCGCAGTGCAGATCGGAGCGTCTCTAAAAATAAATAGTCGCACCGGAGAAGGTACTGAAGTGCTGGTGAATGTGCCGATCGGTGGCTGAGACTGTCGAAGACATCTAATGAGTGACAATCCGATCAAGATCATGGTGATTGATGACCAGGCTGTGGTCAGGCAGGGTTTCGTTGCTCTCATCAACACCGTCGCGGATATGGTGGTAATTGCCGAAGGCACAAACGGGCTCCAGGCGATCGAACTCTATCGGCAACATCGGCCCGACGTTACTTTGATGGACTTGCGGATGCCGCAACTGGGCGGAGTGGAAGCGATCGTGGCTATTCGTAAAGAGTTCTCGGACGCTCGTCTAATTGTCCTGACAACCTACGATGGCGATGAAGATATCTATCGTTCATTGCAAGCCGGAGCCCAGGGGTATTTGCTGAAGGACATGTTCTTCGAAGAATTGGAAGACGCAATTCGAAAGGTGCATGCCGGTTCGCGGCGGATTCCGGCGCAGGTAGCTGAGCGCCTGGCAGAGCGAATGGGCAGTTCCGATCTCACTGGGCGAGAGGTCGAGGTGCTGGAGCAGATCGTGGCCGGCCACAGCAATAAAGCGATAGCTAGCCGGCTGGATATCAGTGAAGCAACCGTCAAGAGCCACATCAATAGCATTCTCAGCAAGCTGGGCGTGAGCGATCGGACGCAGGCTGCTACTACCGCGCTCCAACGTGGCCTCGTTCACCTCCGTTAGCTGCTGCTGAAAACTTCTTCAGAACCGCCCGAGCCGGAGATGAAACCGCCAATTCCAACCGTCATTCTCGGCCGACGCCCAGGCCATCGGCGACGCGATTGATGTAGTTAAACCATGATGCGATTAAAGTGATTTGCAGGATCCCTTTATCGTCGAATCCGACGGTCCGTAGCCGCTCGTGATCTTTCTGAGAGATTTGCGTAGCATCACGCGTCAATAGAACCACGTAATCGAGCATCGCTCGATCCTGATCCGAGATCGGGGCGTGCTCATAATCTTCCTGCAGCGACCTGACCAGCTCTTCATCCAGGGTGACCCGACGCAGAAACTCTGCGTGAGACTCGATTCAATAATGGCAGCGGTTGGTGACCGACACCATCGTCGTGATCATTTCGTGCTGATATCGCTTTAGCGGCAAGTCCGGCGACATCAGGACACCGAAGGTAGCGAAGGCGTGATAGAGCGCATCGGGGATGAGGCTATGCGAAGCGACGATTCCGGCGGTCTCGCCATCGAGGGTCGGATGTACCGGGGTCGCATACTCGACGGGATATAGCTCCCGCTGGGCTTCAGCCGCAATTCGAACCTTCTCGTCCTCGGAACCAGACACGGTCTTGATCCACGTCATAATTCGTCCCTCCTTTTGATAGTCCAGGTTGTTAGCCTGCGTTGAGGTTAATTGCAGTTGTACTACGATCCCCGCTGGCCACGAAAGAACAGGTAGTAAACGGGTAAACCGAGGGCGACCACTCCGACGCCCATTATCGCCTGTCGAGGATTGTGGCCGCCCATCAGAAAAAGCAACAGCGCGATCAAGATCAGGAATATGATTGGCGTCAGGGGATAAAGCGGCGTGCGATAACCTCCTGCGTCGGGTGCTTTGTGTCGCAGCACGAACAGCGCAGCTACGGTGAGCGCAATAAAGATCACCACCACAAAGACGAAATAAGAAATGATGGTATTGAAAGTTCCAACCAGGACCAGTATTGACGCCAGCGCCGCTTGCAATGCAATTGCACGCGCCGGTGTTTCAAAGCGCGGGTGGATCGAGGCAGCCGCGGGAATGAAGAGCCCATCGCGGGCCATGGCAAAGTAAACCCGCGGCGCCGACATGACCACCGCCGCCAAACTTCCCAGAACCGCGATGATTACAATGCCGGATAGAATCTGCCCGCCCATGCGGCCAAACAAAATCTCCCCTGCCTGCGCGGCAAAGGTCTCAGCTGACGATACGCGTTCAAGGGGCACCAGATAAATAAACACAGCGCTGGTAAGGATGTAGGTGACGGTGAGAATCATTACCCCGTGGACCAATGCGCGGGGTAAAGAGGTTTCGGGATTGCGCACTTCACCGGCAACTTTGCTCAGATCCCACCACCCGCCAAAAGAAAAGAACGCCCCCACCAGACCGCCCGCCAGTGCGCCCAGTAAGGGCTCGGATCCCGGACGTTGGGCCACCAGGGGAGTGAAGTTGGACCAGTGTCCGGCTCCTGCGCTGAATCCCCAGACGATCACCAAACCCAACAGACCAAGTTTGAGAATCGTGAGCCAGCGGATTAGTCCGCCACCGAGTCTTACGCCGCGAATGTTAACCGCCGCGACAAAAAGAATCGAGCCGATCGCAACGGCTTTGAGTGCGGCGCCTGACAGCTTGAAAATGTAGCCGACGTACCCGGCCATTCCCACCGCCAGCGCGGCTGTTAGACCGGGATCCATGACCAGCAGAGCCATCCATCCATAGAGGAAAGCGATGGGCCGCCCATAGGCTTCGCGAAGGTAAACATAGCCGCCACCAGCCTCTGGAAATCTCGCTGCCAACTCGCCATAACAGAGCGCTCCGGATAACGCCATCCCACCCATAATGAGCCAGACCAGTAGCAGTAGCGCGGGCGAGCCCAGAGACTTTGCCATACCCGCGGGAGTAAGAAAGATGCCGACCGCGATCACTTCGCCAACAATCAGAGCTGTCGCAGTGCGCAGTCCAATCTGTCTCTTGAGAGTTGCCTCTCGAGCGAAAGAATCTGATGTCGAAGAACTTAATTCGTCCATTGATTGAATCGAGGATCACAATTCAGGAACCGGCCCAAGATCCGCCGGACATCAAAAAGTGATGCGCGCCGCCAACTGAAAAGCTCGCGGACCGCCTGACCCGAAGACGCCGCCCGCTGTGGTTACGGGCCGCCCGAAGCTGGATGACTTGAGAAAGCCGGTACTGGTCGAATCGTTGCTATCGCGGACCAGAACGTTACTGAATCCGGAGTAGTTGACATTCGATACTCCCAGGACGTTGGTAACGTTGAACAGATTGAAGACCTCGGCGATCGGCTCGATTCTGACGCGTTCCCCAATTTTGAACAGTCTGGAAAGGCGCAGATCGAAAGAGCTGAAGGAATCGTTAAAACGCGCGCTATCTGAGACCAAAGGCAGCGGCTGTCCCCCGAACCCGCCAGCAGCGTTGATTTGCTTGATGGCCGTGTTGAGTTCGCCGGCATTATGAAACAGGCGCCCCCCGGCGTTGCGCTGCAATTGCGGAATCCTTTGGCTGCCGTCGGGAACCATGATATCCATCGGCACGCCTGAGGCGATTGTCACGATTGGCGCCAGCCGAATTCCATAAGGGATCTCAAACACACCCGAGAAGGTAAACCGATGACGCTGATCGTTTGGCGTTGGCCCGTATTCCAATTTCAGATTGTTGGGATCGATGGGGCCGTTAGAAAAAGGGATCTGGTCGTCGTTGGCGTAATTGAACGCTTTGGACAGAGTGTAGGATGCGCGGAACTGCGAGCGATGGGAAAATCGCTTCTCAAAGCTCAACAACAATCCATCGTACCTGGTTTTCACGCTTGACTCGAGATTCTTAACCACGTCTGGGCCACCAACCACTGGATTGAAAATCTGGCCGATCGCGCGCCCAATTATGAAGTGGGTGCCAAAGTTGTGAAGGTAATCAGCTCGCAAAACATAATCGTGGCCAAACTGGCGTTGAATGCCAAGGTTAGTTTGCTGCACCATCGGATTCTGCATGCCATTGTCTATGATGTTGATGCCGCCCGCGCCTGCGCCCGGAAGCAGGAAGCCGCTGAAGGGGTTCGCCAGGGTCGGCGCTGCGGGCGGAAATTTTCCATTGACCGGATCGAAAAGAAACTGTGGCGGAATGAAGAAGACATTGCCTGCCCGCACATCAATAGGAAGAGCGCGCCCATCCAGACCGCGTTCAAGTGACTGAATCTCCAACGTAATACGGTCATAGTAAATCCCATAGCCGCCGTGGATACTCATGCGGCCGTCTTTGCTGGAATAATTAAAGCCGGCGCGCGGACCGAAGTTGTTCTTGTCTTTGCCACGAGTGCCGTGAAGAAACGGCAGGATTATTGGATTGAGCTGGTTTGTACGGCTGATATTCTTAACGTCGGTATCAAGCTCGTATCGCAACCCCAAATTCAAGGTGAGTTGCGGCCGCACGCGCCAATCGTCCTGCACGAACCCTGCGATATAAGTGTTACTGGCATCCGGAATCAGCAGGGGCTGCGTCGGATGGTCGCTACGAAGTGTGACCGCGAACAGAAGGTCATTATCATCGACCTTGCCGTCGCCATTGCGATCGAAGTCTGGAAAATCTTCAATGAACTCGATTCGACCCTGCTGGAAGACTCGCAGATCAAAGTCGCCTCTGACGCGTTGAATCTCACCGCCGAAGTTCAAGGTGTGATTGCTGCGAACGAGTGTTAACGTATCGCTAAACTGGATACGGCGTTGTTTGGTTCCCTGGGGTACGCGGAAGGAAGCGCCGTCCTGAATGCTGGGGAAGGTGAGCTGCGGTCCGGGCGTGACTGGCTCAATCACGTTGGCAAAGCGGCTCAAACTAAAGCTGAGGCTATTTACGGCTCGTGAGTTTAGAACACGCGTGTAGTTAACCAGGAATGAGTGTGTAGTATTTCTGCTCGCCTGTCGTTCTGAGGCTGAACCGATAGCTCGAATCAGGGAACTCGGCGCTATGTCGTCTTCGCGCTCCAGGGAATAGCGACCGTAAATATGGTCTTTGGCTGCAGGTTGCCAATCCAGCCGGTCGGTGGTGAACGTATCATGCAAGGGAGCGGTGGCAAAGCCTCTGTTGATCGAGCGGGTCGCCGGATTTCGCGTACCCACGAGTGCCGCCCCGTTCTGATTCCGGTATTCAAATGAGCCAAAAAACCAGGCTTTGTTTTGCTTGATCGGGCCACCAACAGCAACGGCATACTGTTCCCGATCGAACGGCGGTGTCTGGTTCAGAGTGCGGTCGAAAGTAGCTGGTAGTCCCTGCAACGACTTGCTGCGGAAGTAGAATGAACCGCCGCCGTGAAAGTCGTTACCTCCGGATTTCGTCACGATGTTCACAACCGAAGAGCCGGAACGCCCCAATTGAGCTGAGAAACGATTCGTCGCGAATTGAAACTCCTGTACCGCTTCCTGAGAAATATTCTGCACGGCGCCACCGACGACATCGTCGTTGTCATCGGCGCCGTCGATCGTGACATTGCCACCGCGTCCTAGTTGTCCGGCAGAGGAAATCACCACGGTATTTGTTTTCGTCGGATCAAAATTTGGCGCCGGCGAGTTGCCCGGTATCAGCAATGCCAGTTCCAGGAAGTTGCGCCCATTTAGCGGCAAGCTTTCGACTTCCCGCTTACTGATCACCCCGTCAACTGCTGACGTATTCGCATCGATCAAGGGGATCTCTCCCACTAGATCTACAACTCCTGACATACTTCCAAGTTCGAGGGTACCGTCAACGGTCTTCGATTGTCCCACCTGAAGTAAGATCGGGGACGATGAAGTCTTGGTAGCAAAGCCATTCGCTTGAATTCTCAGTTCGTACTCGCCTGGAGGTAAGCCGGCTAAAACATATAGACCCTCATTGTTAGTTGTGGTCTCGCGCTTGAGATTCGTGGCCGTCTGGGTGGCCGTGACTTGCGCTCCGGGGACCACGGCTCCGTTCGGATCAAAGACTCTACCGGTCAATGACCCGGTGGCGGCTGGCTGCGCGTGACTGCTCGTCGTTAGGACGAGCACGAAGATAAAACATAATGGAGCCGCCTTCGCTGCTCGTGACCAACGTAAAGCGGATGCAGGTTTGCTCATGTTCTTGATTCCTCTTCGAACCCTGGCTGGCAAATAGTCGAACGTTGGTGGACTTTGTTGGTTGTCAGCGAGCTCGAACATTTATTCTTGACGGGACCAGATAGCCAATTCGGAATTTGAGATATGCTCGCCAGGCTGCGCTCTGTCGCTAAATTGATAGAACAGTTGTCGAGTCAAATTCTCTGAGTCAGCGGTCGTCGTTCAGATCTGCAACAGACTATTTAAGGAAGGAAAAAAGACCGCTAAGACCGATGAACCAGAACTGGGAAATTGCTGTGATTGACCGCCGGCAAAATAGCACTTCCGGGTATGTCTGTCATGAGACTCTGGTAGGGTCTCCAACTCATACTTTGGTTGGAGTGCGGGGCGGCCAGGTCCGTGTAGTCTTCGCGTTCGTGCGAGATTGGAATTCTTTCTTGCGCGAAGTACAGAGCCCCGAGATGTCGCGCCCGCGACGAATGGTAAACCACGCTCGTTTCTGCTTCTCTCCACCTAAAGTTGTAGATGAAAACCCACCGGCAGGCGCATGACACAAAGAGAGCGTAGTGGTACTTTCCCTTCCGTAATCACCAATTTCCCGGTCTCGGGGGTTCGCTTGGGTCAGTGGGCTGTAATCCTACCTAACTTGTTGCACGCAGCTTAGCGACCCACTGATTCATACAAGCGAACACGGGACCGGGCTTTCATTTTATTCGGCAAGTAAGCCCAGGCAACTTAGTCTTCATTTCGTTTCGGTTCCCGTGGGAACTTTGGTTAGCTCGAGGTGATAAGACTATGGGGCTTGCCTTTGTGTGCCGCTTGAACGCAGTTGGAAATCGTGGCGGATGTTCATCCTCGCCGGAGCCGCGTATCTCTTACTGAACCTGAGCGCCTTACCCTGGTTTAATCCAGCAGCGTTCGCCACGCCTTCAAAACCAAAACCACGTGCGCAACGGAGTTAACTCCGTTACGCTGGTCCATCGTCAAGAATTGACTGGCTGTAAATTCCGACAATCACTGCTATCGGACTCAGAGCCCAGAAGGGACGTTCGCTTTGTCACTTCGCAGAACGGCTAGATCACATGTTGGCCACAACCGAGAATTAGACGCTTTGCTAGTGCGCGCGTGCGACTACGATGATCATAAATGTGCCGGGTTTTGAACGAGGTCGCGCTCCGGCGGCGGCGGCTTCGAATTCTGACGTTGGTAAATAGATCATGTGAGTCGTGGGATCGACCCCCATGGTTCGAGCGCCTGCGGGAGTCTTTACCGTTAGTATGATCTCGAATTTTCCGGGAGACGTTTCGCTCGCCACCGCTAACGCACCATCAGCGCAACTTGCGAAAGCTAGGCTGCCATCAATCTTGGTCGCGTCAACGCCGGCGCCAATCGGCAACGCTGCCAGTATCCTGCCATCGTTTGCGCTCATCACGATCAGTTTCTGCGGATTTCGGCAGCCGATATAAAGGAGCCGTTTCTTAGTATCAATTGCCATTCCAACCGGCGAACCACCAGGCGCGACAGACCATCGCGCGGTTACTTTTCTCGCTTTCAAGTCGACCGCTACTACCTCGTTCTTGTCCACGAGATTGATATAGGCGTTACCGTTGCCATCTGCGGCGAGGAACTCCGGTTTTCCGCCAAGGTCGATGGGCGGCTCCAGTTTTCCCGTTTTGGGATCGACGTCCGGGTTGAGCGTCATCAGCGTGCCTTTGTCGCCCGAGACGACCAGAACGCGTCCACTGGCAGAATCGAAGATGATGCCGTCGGCGTCTGGTTGCGCAGCGATGGTGCCGAGTACCGCGTTCGTCTTCAGATCGAAGATCACAACCGCGCCTTCACCTCCACCATCACTGATAAATCCGCGCCCGGCCTGGGGAACGACCGCAACTCCATGCGCGCGCTTCTGACCGGGAATGTCGGCAATGGTCTTGCCGGATTCTGGGTCAATGACCATTGTGTGAGTACTTCGGGGAACGTACAGCCGATGCGTCTGCGGGTCGACCGTCAGATAGTCCCAGCCGCCTTCACCGCCAATAGGAAGCGTTTTGGTTACGGTCCAATCCGACTGAGCCAGAACAGGGATTGCGCACGTAACCAGCACGAAGGCCGAGACTAAAACAAACGATTTCGTAATTCGCATAATAATCCTCTTGTTCAGAACAATTTTCAGAGATCGCCCGAAGTCAGTCTGATTTCTACTCCGGATGGGCGAGTCTTTCGCCGTTCGGTCCGACTTGGATTTCAGAACGCTTCGCTCCCGTCTTTACGTGACCTTCATAAGCAACGAGCTTACCACGCTTGGTGAGCGACTCGATCTTACCAATCGTACCTGTACCCGCAGCTTTCCGTAGTCCTTCCTGAACCGCTGCTGGTAAAGAATCCATCGCCACTTCTTCTTCGATCTCGACGATGTCGCCGTTCTTGTCCATCGAGATGTCTTTGCTATGACCGTCGACAGTCAATTCGACTTCATACAGTCTTTTGCCATTTTCAATCTCCGTCGCAAAACCATTGATGGTTGCGCCCTGGCTTTCCCGCGCCACGGTCTTCTCGACAGCCGCTGGCAACTGCGCGCGCGTGATCTTCTTTTCCTGCGCAACGACCACAGAACAAATCGCCAACGCCATCACAACTGATACGGTGCAAAGTCTAATGTTCATTTTCATGTTGTTCCCTCTTTTTTTCTAAATGTCGAACATGCCACGGGTCTGACTGGTTTCAGTTTCGTTGTCCTATCAGAAGACAGACCAGCGGTTCCAAGGCAAGGCTTGATCCCCATTATTCAATATTCGGCATTAAGGAATGGTTAAGGGACTAGGGGTGTCTCTTAGGGCGATTTGATTGGTAATCGATGGTTTGGCGCACCGCCCAAGGTGGACTGATCAAAAGGAAATGCCCACTCGGTCTCAAACAGGTCGAGTGGGCATTCTTGTCCATGTGCAAGCGATTTTAGTGACGAATGACGAGTCTGAGAAGCGTGCCGATGCCGCCGCTCCGAACATCTCGGCGGTCATTGTGCTGCCAGGTGTTGCGACGGTTAAAGTTGTCATACTCATTTTGTCTGCGTCGCTCCAGCTCGTAGCGGTTATCGCGCCGGTCGAAGTCACTTCGTCGGTTATCGTTCCGGCGAATGTTCGTTGTCTGATTGTCGCGGTTCCAGCTGCGTCCTTGCGCGGCAACCGGCAGAGCCATCGCTCCCATCAACATCAATCCCATTAAGCCAACAATTATTTTTTTCATGATCCCTTACCTCCGCTCTATACACTACAAGCGTTGTGCCAACGCATAGTCTATTTGAGATCTCGAGTCATCATTTCTAATTCCCAATCAAACGGCTCTCTGTTCCCGGATTGCGAAGAAAGACCGATGCCTCAATCACGCCTTCGCGAAGCAATAGAGTTGGAGACGAAGTATTTGAGGCAAACAGTCGGTGAACGCGGGAGGTTTAGTCGTTATTCCACCCAGCGATTAATCGTTTCTTAATGAAGAGAAATGAATAATGAGCATTGTACCCAGCGAGTGGTACTCGGATCTGGGGCCTACGCGTAGACTTCTATCCGGTCTAAAGTGCAAGAATCGAAAGCAATGAGGGTATTACTAGTTGAAGACGATCTGGGAATCATCAGCTTCCTTGAAAAGGGACTGCGCGAGGCGAAGTATGCGCTTGACGTTGCCCAGGACGGAGACGACGCGCTTTATAAGATAACCCTGAATGAATACGACGCTATTATTCTGGACATCATGATTCCCGGCCGAGATGGTCTGGAAGTCTGTCGCGAACTCCGGAGTCTGGGCTCGAAGGTTCCGGTGATCATGCTGACCGCGCGCGACGATGTTCAAGATCGAGTTCTTGGTTTGGACGTCGGCGCCGACGACTATCTGACCAAACCCTTTCAGGTGTCGGAACTCCTCGCGCGGCTCCGGGCGGTGATGCGCAGAGGACCGGCCTTGAAATCAACAGTGATTGAGATTGGCGATTTACGAATCGATACTTCAGCACAGACGGTCAATCGTGGCGGCCGGGCCTTGTCGCTGACCGCAAGGGAATATGCTTTACTCGAGTATCTCGCGCGCAACGCAGGTCGTGTCATCAGTCGCTCTGAACTAACAGAACACGTCTGGGACGAGCGGTCTGACTCCTATTCAAACGTCATAGACGTGCACATCAATCACCTAAGGCAAAAGATCGATCACGAATCAGAACGGCCTTTGATACACACCCGCAGGGGCGTCGGCTACATCCTTTCAACTTCTGCGCCTGAAGCTGATGCCAACTAACGAAACCTCCATAGTGCGAAAGATTAAGACCGCGATGCACTCAATGCGCGCAAGGCTCACTCTTTGGTACACGGGAATTCTTGCGCTCGTCTTGATCGCATTTGCCTCAGCAACTTATATCTATTTTGTCAGAGCCAGTGCTCAAAAGACTGACGATGCTCTAATGGACTCATCTGACCTGGTCGTAGCCAGCCTCAAATCAGAATTGAGTGAGGGCAAGGAGCGGGGTGCTCAAACCGTACGTGAGGTCGTCAATGATTTTCGGTTTAGAGATCGCGAGGTCGTGGTGTTCGATGAGAATCATCAGGTCGTGGCGTCCTCCGAGCCGCGCGACCAGGAACGAAGTCCGAGAAACTGGCCGGCGCCCGAAGCCTTTGCCAACATTCCCGGTCTCACTTCGAACCCAGGACGAGCCTGTTCGACCTTACCCATCGGTCATGGTATCCGGTTTTGCGGGGTGGCGCTGCAAAGCACTTCGGGGAATTTTCTTATTGTTACCGCAAAATCTCTTTTTGAAGAAAAAGAGACTCTTGAGCAAGTACAGACCGCATTTGGAATCGCGATTCCTATCGCCCTCGTCCTCGCCAGTCTCGGAGGATTTCTGATGGCAAAAAGAAGTCTCGCGCCGGTGGCCGAAATGGGAAATCGGGCCGCGCGAATTTCGGCTAACAACCTGCACGAGCGACTGCCGGTGAAGAGCGAACAGGATGAGGTGGGCAGGCTGGCGATCATCATCAATGATCTCTTGTCACGCTTAGACCTTTCGTTCGAGCAACAGCGCCGGTTTATGGCGGATGCTTCACACGAACTGCGAACACCGTTGTCGAGCGTGCTCGGTGAGGCTGAGGTAGCTTTATCCAGGCCCCATAGAAATGAGGAAGAGTACCGGCAGTGTCTCAATGCCGTTTACAACGAAGGCACCAGGATGTCGAGAATCGTTGCCGACTTACTGAGTCTGGCGCGAGCTGACTCCGGACAATATCCAATCAAACAAGCCGATTGTTCGCTCGGACCGCTGATCGAAGAATGCGTTAGGGCACTCAAACATCTTGCTGAGAAGCGCGGCGTAGCGCTTTCTTTCACGCCACCTGCGACGGAGCTAACGGTCAAAGGCGACCCAGAGCTTCTGCGCCGCTTGTTCATGAACCTACTCGACAATGCGATCAAATATACGAGTTCAGGCGGCACGGTCGGAGCAGATCTTTCTCAAGATCAATCCGAGTGCATATTCACAATCAGCGATACGGGCCGCGGCATTGCCGCCGAAGCCCAGCCACATATATTCGAGCGCTTTTTTCGGGAGGATAAGGTTCGCCAGCGGAGTACTGACTCCGACGGAAGTGGCGCTGGTTTGGGACTTTCAATTTCGCAGTGGATTGCAAACATGCATGGCGGCCGAGTTACTTTGGAGGAGTCATCCGAAAAAGGAAGCACCTTTTCCGTTCGGCTTCCGATTTCCCATCCCGTTTAATCAAACCTTAATCCGCAATTTTCTATGATTGCTTTAGGTATGTTGATGTGTTCGTTCGTATCGTTTGGATAATCTTGTTCGTTGCTGTATTGCTGGCTGGTTGGGGAATCGCCGGACTTGTTGAAAGAGTCCGCAAGAGACCTCCACGCTAGGCCTTAAACAATAGCGCTCTGGTGCCTTGTCCAATGAACGCGTGAAAAGGAATGTCTAATTCGGTCAATCACATGGCAGCACTTGTGGCCTTGGTTCTGATTGTCTGCTTCACTGCCGCTGGCCAGTCGACCTCGCGCTTCGCAATCTCAGGCGCTGTCCAGGATCAGGCGGGCGCAGCCATTGTCGGCGCGCGCGTGGAACTGGGGACGGCGAGCAACACCGAAGTTCAGTCCACGACCACCGATCAGTCGGGACATTTTGAATTCAAGCAGATCGGGTCAGGCACATATCGACTTCAAGTCTCTTCGCCAGGATTCGAATCTACTAAGCTAGATGTCAGGGTTGAGTCACAGTCTCCGGCACCGCTGAAAGTGGTGTTGGCGATCGCCGGCTTGCGTCAGGAAACGACAGTAAGCAGCGAGCCAGCCACGATCAGTACTGAAGCTACTGACAACAAAGATACCGTCGCATTAAGCGAACAGTCGCTGAGTAACCTACCGGTATTCGATCAGGACTACATAGGTGCTATGTCACGCTTCCTCGATCCTGGGAGTGTCGGCACTAATGGGATATCACTCGTCGTCAATGGGATGGAGGTGAACAATCTCGGAGTTTCTCCCTCCGCAATCAAAGAGATCAAGATCAATCAGGATCCGTATTCGGCGGAGTATCAACGTCCGGGCCGCGGTCGAATCGAAGTGACCACGAAGCCGGGATCACCGGAATACCACGGCACCTTTAACTTCATCTTCCGTGACGCACATCTTAATGCTCGCGATCCATTTGCCTTAAACAGACCTTCTGAACAACGTCGTATCTATGAAGGTTATCTAAGTGGCCCGATCCGACACAGCAAGAAGACTTCGTTCGTATTTTCAGCTAGCCGAAAAGAAGAGGACCTTCAAGCCGTAGTCGTCGCCGAAGGACTGACGGGGGCAATCAGGGCAAATGTCCCCGCGCCCTCCCGAACGTTGCAACTCAGCGGTCAAATTACTCATGCGATCAGCGACACCAACATCATTTCCGTTCGCGAGTCATTGCTCGTCGAAAGCTCGAACAACCAGAACGTTGGCGGAACCACTCTGGCTGAAGTCGGAGTCAACTCGCACAACATGGAACAGGAGATCACTCTCAGTCATCAAATTGTTTTCTCGCCAAGGCTGGTAAATAACTTCCGACTGCTGCTTGGCGTTGAAAGGCAGTCAAACGAAAGCGTCAACAACGGTCGGAGAATGGTCGTGCTCGACGCTTTTACCGGCGGCGGCGCTCAGGCCAACTCTCTGCGCACTGAGTATCATGCGCAATTGATGGAGACACTCTCTTACTCAATAGGGAAGCATCTGATCAAAGGAGGCGTTAATGTTCCCGACTTAAGCCGTCGCGGTTACGACAACAATCTCAACACCGCGGGTACATTCTACTTCTCGACCCTGGCAGACTATTCGCGAGGCCGTCCCTTCTCGTTCGTACAGCAACAAGGAAACGGCCACGTGGTCTTCCTGGAAAAGGTCATAGGGTTATTTGTTCAGGATGAATATCACCCACGCAAGAACCTAATGGTCTCTGCTGGGTTGCGCTATGACTGGCAGAACTTCTTTCGCGATCACAACAACTTCGCACCCCGCCTCTCATTTGCTTATTCACCGCGCGGCAGTCAAAAGATGGTCATTCGCGGCGGCGCGGGGATTTTCTATGACCGCTCAGGCGCCAGACCGATTCAGGACATTCTCCTCTTCAATGGAGTGAGGCTAAGACAATTTGTCCTTGTCAATCCGGCTTATCCAGACCCGTTCAGTTCGGGAGTGTCGCTGAGCACCCAACCCGTCAACATCGTGCGATTGGAACCGAATCTCAGGATTCCCTACCTTCTTCAGTACAGCTTAAGTATGGAACGTCAGTTACAGAAATCAACGACTTTGGCGTTCACCTATCTGGGTTCGCGTGGTTTCGCTCAATTTCGATCGCGCGATATCAATGCTCCGTTGCCGCCCACTTACGCAACCAGACCCGATCCGGCAATCGGAGTGTTGCGCGAAATTGAATCCGCCGGACGCAGGGCTACCGACTCACTCGAATTCACTTTGCGAGGCAACGTCACTCGCTTCTTTAGTGGCATGGCTCAATATCGTCTGGCGTTCGCGCATGACAACACCAGCGGCATCAACTATCTTCCGCCGAATCCTTATGATCTTTCGGGCGAATGGGGGCGGTCGGATTTTGATCGTCGCCATCGCTTCGAATTGCTGGGGAACATCAATCCCGGAAGACTGCTCAATCTCGGTGTTTCGGTCTCAGCTTACTCGGGCCAGCCCTACACGCTGATTACCGGTATCGATCAGTTTCATACCGGCACGGCCAATGGCCGTCCGGCTGGAGTCTCAAGGAATAGTCTGCAAGGGCCGGCCTATGTTGATCTCGATCTGCGCTGGTCCAGAGATTTCACGGTGCGGAAAAGTAAAAAGAAAGATGGGGACATCAAGGCTACCCTGGCGGTGGATGCATTCAATGTTCTCAACCAGGTGAACTACAGCAGTTTTATCGGAAATCTTAGTTCACCATTCTTTGGCCAGGCCATTGCCGCGCAGCCACCCCGCAGACTTCAATTCTCTTTTCGATTGAAATTCTAGGTAGTAACAAATGTGCTTTGCCGTGCGAAAAAATACTTGATCTTTACTATGAGTCAGAAGTGACGAACGTTTGGGCAACAGGTTGAGTCAGTATCTAATGACTGTGACGATTGAACCGAATTGGTTTTTCTGGGCTATTTTGTCGGCCTGCTTCGCGGCGCTCACGGCGATTCTGGCAAAGGTTGGACTTGAAGGCGTGGATTCCGATTTGGCCACCCTGATTCGCACAGGAGTGATCATCGTCGTCCTGGCCACTTTCGTTTCGTTTACTGGCAAGTGGAAGAGTCCATTTGCACTCTCGTCCCACACCCTGATCTTTCTCGCATTGTCTGGATTGGCAACCGGTGCGTCTTGGGTTTGCTACTTTCGCGCCCTCAAGGTGGGCGAAGCATCAAAGGTGGCTCCCGTCGATAAACTGAGTGTCTTACTGGTGGCGCTGTTTGCGGTTGTATTTCTGCACGAGCGACCCCTCCTTCGAGATTGGATCGCGATCCTCATGATTGGGGCAGGCGTATTAGTTCTTGCGGTGAAGCGATGAGACGGTCAGCGGTGCCACTCGGTGCCGCTTCCAAGTAAGAGGCCCCTTAAGAAGTTCGGTTACCTATCGTTGAAAGAGCCACCACTTAAAAACTGATGTTTCGTACCTTCGTCGTGCCTTTTATCGAGGACAATACTTAGATATAGAAATCTTAATGCGGCTTGTTTTTTTTGGCTTTAGATTCAATCGCGTCCTTTATGGCGTTGTTCTTTTCGGCGGCGGTGACTTTGCGCGTGACATTCAACGAAAGACTTCATCTTGTAAGCCCTGATCGATGAGGGAGTCAGTGGTTAGGTTCGCAGCGCGATTTCCTCAGCAATTTGAACAAAAACGATATGCGAAACGGAGTTAACTCCGTTGCGCGTTTTCGGGCTCAAACTCAAACTAGCTGTAAGTTATTGAAATGAAATGGTGCCGAGGGTGGGAGTCGAACCCACACGACCTTACGGTCAACGGATTTTAAGTCCGTAGCGTCTGCCATTCCGCCACCCCGGCGCAGGATTTCAGACAAGATAGCATGCTCGTTTGTATTCACTCTAGCTCCGCGATGTCAGATGCCTGAGCGTGTGCTGGGACAAGTCGAGCCTATCCGCACCCGCGTCAGAAGCCCGACCGTCAGGGAGGGCAACTCCGGAATAATAGTGAGTATGAGCAGTTGGGTTTCGCTCGCATCATCGCGATCGGTGCACGCGAACGTTGCTCTCTCTGACACTCGGGCTTCTGACACTTTCAACCAGGTGTTAGAATGTTTTTGTCTTCTCCGATACGAAGCACGCCCGTCGCTAACACAATGACTGAAGAGCAGGAAGTTTTTGTCAAACACATTCAGAAGCAGGGACTTAAGCGCACGGCCCAGCGCGACTTGATTCTCGATGTGTTTCTGCGCACCGAAGGCCATGTGTCCGGCGAAGATCTGTACCAGCTCGTGAGAGAGAAAGATCCGACCGTGGGCCAGACGACCGTTTATCGCACGCTGCGACTCTTAACGGATGCCGGTCTGGCGCGCGAGGTGCGTTTCGGCGATGGCCGCGCGCATTACGAGCACAACTATAAACATGAGCATCATGACCACATGATTTGCTCTGAGTGCGGAAAGATCATTGAATTCTATTCGCCTGAGTTGGAAGCAATTCAGGACGCGATGGCGGCGAAATACAAATTCACGCTGACGGAACACCTGCTGCGGATGATTGGTGTGTGTGCTGATTGTCAGCAGAAGGCCGAAAAGCCCCCGGCTCGCAAAGAACTTGCCGCGCACGCAGCGAAGAGCACGCGCCGCTGACGGAGTCGCCAACCAACAAAGATGACAGTCATCAAAATATCGACTAACAAACTATTGAAAACTGTTTCGCACTCAATCGCATTCGCCTCGCTGGTCTTGTTGCTGGGCTGTCCGAGCAATTCGAACAAGCCGGCGGAGCTCAATTCGTCGACGCCCGTAACGAATGCGCCGGTCAAGAGTGATTTTGATGCCGATCGCGCTTTCGAGTTTGTGCGCAAACAAGTCGAGTTTGGTCCAAGACCTCCGGGAACGCCTGAGCTGGAAAAGACGCGCGCCTATATCATCGATCAGTTGCGATCATTCGGATTGAATGTAACGACTGATGAGTTTCACGCGACAACCCCGGTCGGCGATCGCAAGATGGCCAATATCATCGCGGAACTGCCGGGCCCATCCTCAGACGTTGTCATCATTGGCAGCCATTTCGATACCAAGCTCTTCAAGGACATCAAGTTTGTCGGCGCGAACGACGCGGGTTCATCAACCGGCGCCCTGATGGAAATTGCACGTGTGCTCGCCGCGAAGAAGCAGAATAAATTGACGTATCGATTTGTGTTCTTTGATGGCGAAGAAGCTTTCTGTAGAGACTGGGACGATTGTCACAATCCGAATCCTGCTGATCCAAACAAGCCTCTGCCGGATAACCTCTACGGCAGCCGCCATTACGTTTCGCAGCTGGTTGAGAAGAACGAAGCGTCGCGCGTGAAGGCGATGATCCTGATGGACATGATGGGTTACAAAGATTTGCGATTGGGTCGCGCTGACCTGGGCACGGCGTGGTTACAGGACCTCGTTTGGCAGACCGGGAAACAACTCGGGTACAAAGAGTTCGTTGATGCGCCGGAAGGCGTTGGCGATGACGATCACAGTCCGTTCCTTAAAGCAGGTATTGATTCGCTCGACATCATCCAACTCAACTCATATCCCTATTGGCATACGAAGGATGACACGCTCGATAAAGTCTCAGCGAAAAGTTTGAAGATTGTCGGTGACGCGATCATCGCGAGCCTGCCGAAGATTGAAGAGAGAATACAGAGCCGATCGCGTTAGGATGGATTATTGGAACTAAATGTTTCGAGGCGGGCTACGGCCCGCCTTTTTGTAAGAACATACAAGACTCATCCGGCCGGCGCGCCTTCGTGTGCATTCGATTCTTGTTCGTGGTTTTTCGTGGTGTGTTTTGCAGATGAATTAACGAGAACCAAACCACGAAACCACACGAACCAGGAATCACGAAAAGGCACGAAGGCTCAGTTGATTAGTCAATCTTCTTTTTGAGTGCGTTAGGATGGCGGGCAGTAGCCCGCCTC
>DNNE01000057.1:0-6715 GCA_003487805.1 Blastocatellia bacterium
GCGGGCGGTAGCCCGCCTCTAAACGTTTCTAACCTTTTGCGTTTCCTTCTCAAATACAAACCCGAGCGTCTTGTAAATCAACTTCGCGCAGAGAAACGCCGAAGCATTCTGACCTTCAACATAGGAATACTCAGTCAGGTCCATGCCGACGACGTTGCGCTTGCGCGCCAGCGTGCGAATCAGGCCAACTGTTTCATACCATCCAAGGCCGCCCGGCTCAGGGGTTCCCGTCGCTGAAACCAGCGAAGGATCAAGCCCATCGATATCGATAGTGAGATAGACATTTTCAGTCAGGCCTTCAATCGCATCGTCCCACCAATCATCCCGGCCCACGATGTCCCTGGCCCAGAAAATTCGCGTCGGCAATTGATCGATGACGCGCGCTTCATCGACTGAGATCGAACGAATCCCGACCTGGACTGCAGGAATGCGGAGGTCTTTGACGACGCGCGCCATGATCGAAGCGTGCGAGTGCGGCGTGCCGTCATAGCTGTCGCGCAAATCGGCGTGCGCATCGATTTGCAAGACTGAAAGATTCTCGTACTTCTCTGCGTGCGCGCGAATCACGGGCGCGCTGACTGAATGCTCGCCACCAATCATCGTGACAAACTTAGTGGTCGATACTAATTCCTTCGCGCGATCGTAAAGCGAATTCATCATCTGCTCAGGCGGGCTAATCGAAGTCGATTCGTCGAGCGTGTGAATCCCGAGCTTGTAAACTTCAGCGTCAGTCTCTTCGTCATAAAGTTCCATGTTGCGTGACGCATCGATGATCGCCGCCGCGCCCTGTCCCGTGCCGCCGCCGTACGACACAGTGCCTTCGTAGCTGACGGGCCAAATCAAAACGCGTGCTTTATCAAAGCCGGCGAACTCTTCTTCGGTAATCCCGCCAAAGTTCATCGGAAGCGATTGTGATTCAGACATGCGTGGGAGTTTAGCTAAGGTGAGGTACTGAAGCCAGTTAAGCGCCGCGGTTCGCCGAACGTCAGGCGAGCTATCTTAAAAACTCATTGACTTTTCGCCTCCCTGCTAATATCTTGCGCGATAATTCAAGCGGGCTGAATCTCACGAGCCTCTGCCTTTCATTCGCATACTCGAAAAAGTCAGCCTGACGATTCGGAATAGCGATTCCGTTGAAACCACTTCTCAGATTTGCAGAAGGAGTCGACGTCATGAGCGATAACAAAGAACCAGTCAGGTGTCCGATGGTCGGGTGGTACGATCCGGGCCAGCTCGCGCGCACGGCTGTTGATGTGGCGGTCTCGACGATTTTTGGCCGGAGCGCCGATTATCGAATCACAGAAGCATTGGCTGGACCAGCGGCTGAAGACGCCGTCTTCGGCGACGAGGCCGGTGCGCCGCCCAATAGCGACGGCGTCTACGACTATGGCGACCGGAACGAGATGTGGCTCGACTTCATTGCCGACAGTGGCGATGGATGGAACTCGACCTATTCAGTTGCCTATCACGCGAGTCAGCCGCAGTTGACGCCAGCCGGAGCGAGCGAACCTTTGCCACGCGGACAAGTTCTCGTCTTTGGCGGTGACGAGGTTTATCCGACCTCGAGCCGTCAGGTCTATCGCGAGCGGCTGGTGCAACCATTCGCGGCCGCGTCGCCGCGAACCGACGCCGCGAATCCTGATGTCTTTGCAGTGCCCGGAAATCATGATTGGTACGACAGTCTGGTTTCTTTTACCAGACTATTTTGTTCGCGGCGCGCCTTTGGTAATTGGAATACGCGCCAGGCACGCAGCTATTTTGCGCTCAGGCTCCCCCAGCACTGGTGGCTGATAGGCACTGATGTCCAACTGTCATCGGACATCGACGTAGCCCAGGTGAGGTACTTCAAAAAAGTGGCCAGCCTGATGAAACCGCAGGACCGCATTATCCTGTGCACTGCCGAGCCGCACTGGATCTACGCGAAGATCTACAACAAGTTCGACAAAGAGATTAATGAAAACAATCTGGCATTTCTCGAGCAGAGAGTTTTTGGGCGAGAGATATCTGTCTATCTCTCGGGCGATCTTCATCATTATCGTCGCCACGCCACGGATGCGGGCTTGCAGAAAATCACCGCGGGCGGCGGCGGCGCGTTCCTGCATCCGACTCACGGCCCGGACGTCACTGAGTTGGCCGACGGGTACAAATTGAAGAAAGCGTTTCCTTCGGCAGCCGACTCCTGGAAGATTAACTTGAAAAACCTCGGCTTCCTGTTCATGAATCCGAAGTTTGGCGTAGTCACGGCGCTGCTTTATACGCTGACCTGCTGGTCGGTGATGGCTGATCTCAGCAAATACAAATCGATTAACGACACATGGCTGGCCATGGGCGAGGCAGTCAGCAAAGCGATTACCAACCCGACGGCCGTTTTTTGGATTTTGCTGGTGTGGGGCGGGTTCCTGATGTTTACCGACGTGCATTCAAAACCTTATCGAATCATCGCCGGGACGCTGCACGGACTGACTCACGTCCTGGCCGTCTTTTTCATCGGCTGGTTCGCTACTTACGTCAGCGTAAAACTCAGCCTGCAATGGTTCGATAAAGGATTCTTCACTCCGCATCAATTGCTGATCGCGGCGGTGATCATCTTCGTGCTCGGCTGGATTGTCGGATCAATCGTGATGGGCCTCTATCTGCTTATCTCGTTGAATATTTTCAAACGACATGCGAACGAAGCGTTCTCAGCGTTGGCTTGTCCTGATTGGAAGAATTTTTTGAGATTGCGAATCGATCCCAACGGCAGGCTAACGATTTTCCCGATCGGCATTCGGCGGGTGGCTCGCAAGTGGAAAGAGTCGAACGCAGGTGGGTCGGCTTATGTGCCGGACGATTCAAAAGCAACGCAGCCGGAATTAATCGAACAGCCGATTACGATCTAGCCGGCTGGGTTATTGTGAACTGAGAATGTGATCGGCAACCCTCTCCGACAAGGCGCTGATCGTCGCCGAGGGATTTACGGATAACGCGGTGGGAATGATCGATCCGTCCGACACATACAGGTTCGGATAATTCCAAACCTCACCAAACTCGTTGACGACGCCGTCTGATTGGTCGTCAGACATCACGCAGCCGCCGAGCGGATGCGCCGTCAGAAGCTTTCGCCACGGCCAACCCCAAAGGACGCTCGGCATGTAATCGCCGCCGATCGCGCGGCTTAGTTCCTTCAAAGTCTTTTCCATCTCTGAAAACATCGCGCGGCTGCGACGGCTGTTCCAATCAATCTCCAGGTTTCCTTTCGACAGTTTCATGCGCCCGTCGGCCGCGTCGGTTCCCATGCCCAGATAAGGAAGAAACTTTGTCGTCACGCCGCCTTTGAATAACTTGTCGGCGCCATCGGTAAATGCCGAGCCGTGATCCAGGCCCAGCGTCCGCATCAGGTATTTCTTAAAGAAGAGCGAAAGGTTCTTGAGCCGGCGCGGGACCGGCAACGCGCTTTCCAAATACCAAAGAAACGGATCAGGGAAACCGAGGTCCTGAATCATGATCCGATTGTTCGCAGTCGAAGCGTCGATCGCGGCAGTGATACTTGGGCCGGCTCCCGGATCGACTTCGCGATTCGATTCGAGGGTCCCCGCCAAAAGAAAATCTCCGTTGCCAGAGAACTTTGTGCCGAGCGCAGGGCTGAGATTCGGCAGCGTCTTATGAAGGTCACGACAGCGCAGAAGAATTTCAGTCGAGCCGAGCGCCCCTGCGGAGATGATCACCTTGCGGCCGATGACCGAACCTGGCCGGGAGAGAGGCTCGGGCTTAGCAGACCGCTGATCAAACCTGTCACCATTGAATGTAAGTGGTTGTGAGTCGGCGGCTTCAAGGTCGAACTGAAGAAAGTGAACGCGGTATCCGTTTGTTTCGACGGGATCGATCGCCTCGATCTTCTCGACCTGATGAAGCGGATAAACTTCAGCGCCGTTTTGCTCGGCAAGCGGAATGTAGTTGAGATCGAGGGTGTTCTTAGCATGAACGTGACAGCCGAGCATGCAATTCCCGCAGTAGACACAACCTTCCTGCACGATCCCCTGGCGATTAACTTTCTCCGGACCGGTGTAGACGCAAATCTCCATCAACTCTGACTTGTGTCCGGCTTTTTCCGCGGCTGCGATGAAAGCCGCCGTCCTGCTCGGCATGACATAGTCCGCCGGCGGCGTTAGCGGTCGGGCTTCGAGGACGTCGCGCGCCTGGTCGTAGAACGGATCGAGAATGTCACGCTTGACGCCTTTGGGCCAACGCGGGTTTTCGAAGATCTCTTTTGGCGTGCGAATGTGGACATTGAAATAGACGAGCGAGCCGCCACCGACACCGCTGGCCTGGATGATGTCGATGTTTTCGAAGGCCCGATAATCGAGCAGACCGAGATCTTTGTAATTCCAGAAAGAACGCGCGACCTGCCCGGTCGTGCGCGGAAAATCTTTCTTACCCCAACGCTTGCCGCGCTCAAGGATACAAACTGAACGTCCCGCTTGCGCGAGACGACAGGCGTTGATGGCTCCGCCAAAGCCCGAGCCGATTACCACTACGTCGTAAACTTCTTTCATGTCGTACATATCAAGCGCGATCGATGTGAAGTTGCAGATTTCGATAACGCATTGGTACTTCCTGCGCAACGATCCGCGAAAACTCTTTCCACGGATCCTGATCAGATTGGACCAGGCTGGAGATCTCTTCATGAAAAGGATTCGGCGCGGCATCGAGATGCGTGGAAGCTTTGACTTCCACCTGGTAAGTGTCTGCGATCACTTGCTCCGTGTACATGCACAGCGAGGTCGAATCCAGATTTTCATCCACAAGGATAACTGCGCCACCATGTGTGGGTGCGCAGCTCAAGCTGTCAACGACCCAGCCACCGCTGTTGTAAACGCGTGACCATGGGTGATAGCTGCCGCCGAACTGCATGTCTTTTTGAAAAGGTTTGTGCGTGTGGCCGAACACGAACGTGACTTCGGGAATATTCCCGCTGCGTTCCTGGATTATTTGATCCAGCACCGGCCCGGTCAGATAGTTCATTAAGCCCACTTCGGCTTCAGGACTCAAATCTATTTCGGGTGTGCAGCGCTCGCGATCCTTCACGGCTTTCAATCCCCAGCGAAGCAGAGCCTTAATTATCTTCTTGTCACCCCAGTCCCATCCGGGCAGGTCATATTTGGCATCGATCCCGTCGACGAGATTGTCCAGAAGTTTTCCCAGGGCTTCCTCGCTCTGCAACTTGTCATAGACCAGTTCAACGTCAGTACCCACCGCGCCTGATCGGCCCATGGTCGACCAGAAGAAATCAATCCACGCGAAGTTCTCGGCCTCGATGGCATAGATCGTATTTGCCGGCTTGCCGCTCGGAAACATCAGGCCACGCATCTCGCTCATCAGCATGTACATCGATTCGATGAAATGACCGTGGCTGAAAATAACGCAGCGCGTAGAGTCCGGACTCAGGATGCCCAGATTTGGATAGACCGTGTTGACCTCAACGCGATCCTCTTCTTTTCGCAGATGATCGTATCGCTCAATTATGCCGTTCAGAAAAATCGCCGGCACCGGCGGTGTGGGGTCGAACATCTTCGTTGTATGCCAGGGTACCTTTAACAGACTGCCCGGCTGTTGGGCCGGGTTTGACTTGATAAAATTGACGTATTGCGTTTCCCGCGCGGTTTCCCACAAGTGGTGATCATGATTACCGGGAAGATAGATAATGTTCTTGAACAAGCGGTCGCTTTTGTTGACCGGAAAAACCTGTTCGATAAAACGTTCAAAGGCCATCGCCGCAAGATTGTCCGTTGTCAGCGCCAACTCGAGGATGTCGCCGTTGAGGATCAGCGTCGGCTTCTCCTCGTCATCGTTGTGAGCAAGCAAGCTCTTTAAGCACTCAACCAGTTGAACCAGGACCGGACTTGGCTTGGTTGGTTCAGTATCGGCGCAGTCAGCCGTCAGTTTTGTCAGTAGGCTGTTCTCTGCGCCGAGGTGCATATCCGACAGGCAGACGTACTTGATTTTGGGCATTTGTGTAAGGTTTCCGTCCCGCGATCGCTTTCGGATTTCGTCACGACTCTTAGCCGCCGGGTTTTAGTTTCTTCACGCTCATCCGCACCTGAATGAAGCCGATCAGCAGCGGCAGGCCCGCCAGCAGCAGCAAAATAATAAAGTTATAGAAAAAAGGTTTGTTCGCGATGTAGTTGCGACATGGCAGCACATACGGGGCGGCCTTGAAGTGTTCGTAGTCGCACACCTGAATTGGCGCGGGATAGCGCAGCCACACGATTGCGAATGTGATCGCGACGATTACCAGGTACAGCACGCGCAATTTCTTGCGCGCGCCATTCAGCACCCACTTGAAGCCGAGCCAGTTGCCAAACCACCCGGCAATGAAAACGACACCGAGGAAGATACCGTAGGGATAAGCGTTGATTGGGAAGTGCGCCGTGTCGTTGTACGCGATGGTGTTATCAAAGATGCCGCTGAGGTATTGCGTCTCCCACGCGGGATAAGCGAGCAGTGAGATCGTCGCGACTGGCCCCAGAAATACGCCGACGTAGACCAGCGAGCGCAACATGTACGACGAATATAATTTTGCGAGCGCGGCCTCCGATTCTCTGCGCGCGGCTTCGATTACGGGCGCGCCGGCGTCGGCAAAGAGTGCGCCGGCGGCGAATGCGATTTGAATATCAGTAAGGACAACGGCCATCTGGTTCCCCTTTCATCCGCCCTGCGTTTAGAGGCGGGCTACTGC
>DNNE01000057.1:7057-45671 GCA_003487805.1 Blastocatellia bacterium
ACCGGCGGGCGGTAGCCCGCCTCTAAACGTGCTTAGGTATCCTGAAGATCAAACCCGATCCGCAGACGTCTTTGGTGCCACTCTTCGTCCATCAAAAGGAAGTAGCCGAACAGCTTGTATTTGTATTCTGCGATCGGTGTCTGCGGGTCCCATGGCTTCAGCCAGTCAGTCGCGTAAATCAGTTGCCCCAGGTAGAGGCCTTCGGCTATTTGCGTAATTTCGTCGATGCAAAAGCAATCCGGCGGAATATTTTTCAGAGGTTTCCATCGATAATTGAACTGGTAAATCTTCTTCCCTTTATCTTCGGGCAGCATCGCAGCTTTGTTCGGGCGGCCAATGAAAAAGAATGTGTGCGCGTCATAACCGTATTGTTGGTGCTCTTCAGGCGTCGCGTCTTCCATGCGCGTCCCGGCGAGCTTTGAGACATCGCGCGTGAATTTTTCTTTCAAGGTGCGAAAGGCAACGGTGTTCGAACAATTGAACGCCGGATCGGAGCCCATCGGCTCGCCACCTTCCGTCCACTTCGCCAATTCTGCTTCATCGATTGGATTAAATTTTTTCCCCGTCCAGGGCGAGAAGAAACGGAACGCCTGCCAGGCGACGTCGATCGTGTTCTCGTGGAATGGCGCCAGCAATCCCGGGCTCTGCCATGAAACCAACGCGCCGCGATAGAAACCATTCATCGTCTGGGGGGCGATGCCGGCATTGAAGAGCGTATGCAGTTTGTCGAAGACCGGCGAAACAGTTTTGTGTTCGGCCATCAACTCGTCTGAGTAAGACTTCAGCATGCGCATGATGTCGCCGGCGCTTTGGATGTCAACGCGCACTGCATCCAGTTTTGCCGAATCGACATTGCCGTCGACGGGATCGGCCAACGTCAGCGTGCTGAATTTATCTGTTGGCGAAGTTGCGGCGACCGCGGGCGCCGATGTCTGCGGTGTTTCCGCCGGCACGGCGACATCGGGCATCTCCAAAAATGGAAAGAGGCGTTTGGCTTCCGCGTTCCAGAAGGGCTCGAACAAAAGGAAATAACCGAAGTTCTGGTAATGGTACGTCGAAGGGTCGGCCTTCGGATTGAATCGCTCTAAGAACTTCGTGGTCGCGAATATGGCCTGGCCCAGGAACATGCCATCAGCGATTTGGACCATCTCGTCAATCAAAAAAGAAAGAGGAGGGAAGTTACCGAGAGCGGGGTACCGGTAATTCAGTCGAAAGACTTCGCGTGGCGTTCCCGGATAGATCGACGGCGCGCGATGAGAGGCAATATTCCCGCCTTTGTAATCATAGCCGTACTGGCTCTTCTCTTCGTCCGTCGCTTTCTGCAGGTGCCACATGAAATTCAGTAAGGCCACGGTGGCGACATTGACCGGAGCGCCTTCGATCTTATTGAAGTGATTGATGCCGCGCAGAACTTTCACATCAGCAGGCACCGTATCGCCAAGGATCCTTGCTCGCTCTTCGTCGCTCATCGGAAAGTAGCTTTTCCCGGCCCAGGGACAATGGCCCACGATTGCGGAACTCCAAATAAATCCGAGCAGGTTGCCGAATTCCGCGGCCACGCCGTGCAGGTCGCCGGTGCGAAGACCTGGACAAATTCCATAGTAGTGACCATCCAGCGAATCGAATGTTTCACCCAAGTCAAACAGCTTCGCGAGCTTCTGAAACGGCGGCGCATCGTTGTTGAAATTGTCCTGCAGCAGCGCCATGTAATCCTTGATCATTTCGAGAATGGAAGAGGCGACTGAGAGATCCGTCCGGATCTCTTTGACTAATTCGTCGTTCGGGTCGGCATTGTTAAGGCAAGTCAGAGTTTTCAGCGTTGCCTCCTCGCCTGCCATTCCCGCGGAAACGTTAAGTGACATGATGAACTCCTTGCTGAAGGTTAGCGCGCGATCAATTCGCTGTGATGAACGCCCAGGTGATAACCAAAGAAACTATTCGTAAGGTGATAGTGGTTGAAGCCGCCACGGCCGGTGACCCGCTTACGAAACGGCAGCAGCTTCTCGTAAACTTTGCGATAGGTTTTGCGATCGTAAACCGCGATCGTGTTATAGCCGCGATTGCCGACAATGATGTACTTACCGTCCGGCGATACGCGCGTCGCATAGATGCCGTCCAGAATTCTCCAGCCGGTTATCTGCAGAGTTTGCAGCATGTAGTGAGTGCTGGTCGCGGTCGCTTTGCGCGCCATTGCACCCATCAGCGTGTGCAACTGATCGTTAAGACTAAACAGGCGAGTTGTGAATCGCGGTATGCATTCGAGAAAGCGAAATTCAGCGAACCGTTCGAGCGGAATTTCCAGCACGCCGTGACTGCCGCCGCTGGCGATGTAAAGCGTGTCGTCGTAAATCTCGACGTCAGAATTCAGGTGGCCGGGAAACTCGGCGGCGCTGCTCCAGGTGCGCGTGATCTTCGCCGTCGGCAGATCGATCTCGTAGATGTACTCGCGCACATAACCGGGCGACCAGTTCACCCAATCTTCGTGGTCGGTGATTAATGAATAGGTGAGCGCATAGCCGACGGGTTTTGTAGGATGAACCCGGCAATGCCAGACATTGTTCTGTACCCAGATTTTTCGCGAACGCTTTTTCGGATCAGGCTCCTGAAGGTCGAAGACGCCGACTTGCCGCACGTCTTTTTTCTCAGGCCCCAGATCGCCCATGAGGATATAGCGGTGCGTCGCGTCCCAGCGCAGCTCGTGCGCATTCTCTAAATAATGCGGGCCCAGATTCGTCGGGTTCTTCAGATCGTCGACACGAAAGTGATAGATGTGGTCGCCCACCGCGCCGATGAAACTCTCGCTGTCCGGATACCAAAGGTGATGCGTGTTCGATCGCATGCGATACGAACACTCTTCGAAGTGCATCGTCGACTGTCGCGCGACCTCGCGAATGTTGTTTCCATTCTCGATGTCCAACAGCAGAATTGTTTGACTAAAATTTCCGAGCAGCGCCAGCTTTCCATTTGGCGCGAGCGAGGGATTGTGGCCCGAACTGATGCCGTCGAAATGTTGGATGTAGAACTTGCGCTCTGGCCAATCAAACCGCAGTATGCCGGCGCTGCCGACGAGGCCATCCAAATCTGGTCCATCCAATGCGTAGTAAACGCTAAAGGGTTGATCAGCCATAGGGACTCCTTCTCTTTGGTTCGCGAGGAATGATCTGCCGCTCCAGATTGCACGATCGCTTGATCGCAATCTCCGGCGATTTCAATCGTTAAGAGCGCTCACGTGACGTGGGCTGAGCGCTTCGGCTGCAAAGAACCACGCGTTAACGAGTGGCCGGCCAGCGAGTGTGCAAGGGCCGCAGCAGGCTCGTGAGTGGACAGCCTCTTCGGTAACGGAGTGCGAACGATATGCGCGTTTCGCCGGAAAGTCAATATTTTTCCGGCGCTGCACGCGAAGTCAAAATGGCAGGTGGTGAAGACGTATTGGTGTTAGCAAATATTTTGTTAAGGCACGTCGATAATCAAATCCTTGCCGGCAAAAGTGAAGTTGGGACGGCGACGGCCTTTCATGTATTTGGCCGCTGTCTGCGAAAGCGCAGTGATCACAATCGGCAGCGCGATCGTGGCGTCGCAATTCACGAACGAGGTCAGCGCGCCGCGGCCAAGCTTTCCATAGACAACGGATTCATCAAACGCCACGGCGGTCGAGCGACCACCGGGATGCGGCGCATCAGCAGAAAACTGAATCGCGTATTTGTGGCCGTGAACCTGTTGCTTGAAAATGTGCGCCGACATTTCTGTCTGACGCAGAAAACTCTTGGTGATGCCGCCGCCGATGTTGATGACGCCTGACACGCGGGCGCGGATCGCGATCTGGGCCATGTCCAGCACATCCTGCACGACGTCGAATTGAAAGTTATTCTTCTTTTCAAAGCGAGAACCGGCGATTCCCACCGCGATGCCACTGTCAGTAATGCCGGGGCAAAAAACCGGAACCCGGGATTTATATGCAGCCGTCAGCACTCCGTCTTCCGAAGCGATTTCAGCCAGCTCACGACCGAGCAGATGCAGAAACTCACGCGTTGAATATGGCCGCGATTGATCGAGCTGACTCGCGAAACCGCCGACCCATTCTTCGGCCTCGTGATATTCCTCTTCACTCGCCAGCAAATCCCACATGCGACTGATGTGCGAAGCCTCGAGTTCGGCGTCGGTCATGTTTGGATGCGCCTGAAAATGATGCCGGCCCAGGGTCTCGTGAAGGTCATGAAAAATCACTGAGCCGGAAAGCACGAGCACATCGACAAATCGATTCTTTACGACGTACGCCAGCAGCCGGCGCATGCCGGCGGGAATCAAGGCGCCGGATGCGGCCATCATGATCGTCGTGTTATCACCGAGCATGTCCAGCCAGATGCGATGCGATTCAGCGAGTTGCCGGCCCCCAAAGCCCGTGCCTTCCATCTTTTCGAGCAAGCCTGCTACGGATCGATCTCGATCGACCTGGACAGGACGCGTGGGAATCGTAAGGTACTTACTCGGTTTCGGTTTTCTCTGTGTCACCATGATGTTTTGTTCTTCCTTATCCGATCAGAAGTGTGTGCGCGGTCGGCCTTTCGCCCGCTGGTCGGGGCAAGAGCCCGACTCTAATCCGCTAAATAATTACGAAACTAATAGTCATGACGCCGCTTACCCTTCGTCCGGTTACTATCATTTACCGCGATGTAGGTGTAAGCGTCGTAACGCGATTCATAAAAATTGACCAACTCGGCGGCTTCGGCTTCCGTCAGTTCGCCGTCTTTAATTCGTTGCGTCACCTGGCGGCGGAAACCGTCATGCAACAATCCACGTTCATAGCGGGCCCGTCCGGCAGCTTCGCCCACGGTCGTGCCGCGAATCACTTTTTTGATCAGGTAACCTTCTTCATCGATATGAATATGGGCTTCGTTCGGTGCGCCAAAGAGGTTGTGGTTATTACCCATCACTTCCTGATAGGCGCCGACCAGCATGAACGCCAGATAGTAAGGTTCGTCCGGATTGAGCTTGTGTAATTCCAATACGTGCTTCACGTCGTGAAGATCGACAAACTTGTCCACCACGCCGTCTGAGTCGCAGGTGATATCGCAAAGAGTGGCGAACTCAGTGGGCGGTTTATTCAAGCTTTGAATTGGCACGATCGGGAATAGTTGACCCAGCGCCCAATGATCGGGCACCGATCGAAACACGGAAAAGTTTGCCAGGTACTTTGCGCACAGAAGTTTGCGCAGGTCGCCGAACTCTTCGGGTACATACTTCGAATGTTGCGCATAACGATCGGCGCTCTCGCAGACGTCCCAAAACAGCACTTCACCTTTCGCGCGATCCTCCAAAGAAATCAGGCCGAGATTGAACAGTGTGAATAATTCTTCGCGATGCTCAAGCGCGTCGTGGTAGTACTCGCGATAATTCTTGATGGTGATCGTTTCGCGCAAATCGCCCAGCTCGATCACGACTTGCGGATCGTCTTCATCAATCTCGATCGGAGTGATGTCTTCGACCACCGTCTCGATTTCTTCCAGAACATTCGTTACCAGAATCGCGTGATAAGCCGAAAGAAAGCGGCCCGATTCCTGAATGATCGTCGGATGCGGAACGTTTTCGTCGTCGCAGACCTGCTTGATTGTGTAGATGACATCGTTGGCAAACTCCTGGGCGTTGTAGTTAGCCGACGAATCAAACGCCGTTTTTGAGCCATCGTAGTCAACGGCCATGCCGCCGCCAACGTCGAGCAGGTCGATCGGCACTTTCATCTGATAAACTTTTGCATAGACCCGCGCCGCTTCCTTCATCGCGTTCTTGATGCGTTTGATATCGGTGAGTTGCGAGCCGATGTGAAAGTGAAGCAGCCGCAGCATGTCGATCCGTCCGGCCTCTTTGACGCGGTTGATGACTTCCAGCAATTCGGTGGTAGTCAATCCGAACTTGGCGGCTTCGCCTCCGGATTTTTCCCAGCGCCCCGATCCCTTCGAGTAAAGTTTGACGCGCATCCCGATCATCGGCGAGTTGCCTTCGTGGGTTTCAGCAATGCGCAGGATGTGATCCAGTTCGCTCAATTTCTCGATAACGATGACGACGCGCTTGCCCGACTTCGCACCGGCAAAAGCCAGCTGAATGAACTCCTCATCCTTGAATCCATTTAGGACCAGCAGGCTGTCGGGCGATTGCTCGAGGGCCATCGCTACGTAAAGCTCGGCTTTCGACCCGGCCTCCAGGCCAAAGTCGTAGCGCGATCCTTCGCGCAGGTATTCTTCGACGACGGGGCGCTGTTGATTCACCTTCATCGGATAGACACACATGTGCGCGCCCTGATACTCAAATTCGCGAATTGATTTGCTGAAAGCGCGTTGAAGCTTTCGCACCTGCGCAGCGACCAACTGTGGGAAGCGCAACAGAATGGGGGCCGTAATCCCCCGGCCTGCGAGGTCTTCAATGATCTCTTTAAGGTCAGCCGATCGGGAGTCGCCCTCCCCCGGGCGGACGACCAGATTGCCTTTGCGATTTACGTCAAAGTAGCCTGCGCCCCAGTTTAATATCCCGTAGGTTTCGACTGTCTGTTCGATCGCGGTGGTCAACTAGCGGTCTCCCGGCCTGCGCCCTTGATAAGCATTAGGTCAGCCTTCAGCAACGGGCTTGGCTGCTGATTTCCGGCCAAATTGCGGATTTCTTTGGGGTGGTACGCTTAATCGCAAAATGTAACAGAAAACGCGAGGTCGGTCTATCACTTTTTTGTGACGGAAACGTGGGGAGGTCGCCTGATTAATCGAAGAAATCGGCGTGTTTCGCCGCCTTCACGGCAGCGGGGCGGGATTAAGGCCCGGTTTGAGATTCAAAGGATTAATACAAGACTATAGGCGGGGCGGTCCTAATCTTGTGGCTGATTGAAACTGAAATCCAAATTCTTTTTTTCTTTAACTCCAATCGACACGTCCGATCGCTGTTCGCCGAATCTCTCATGCCAGGCCACCACCGTGTATTGACCCGGCGGCAATCCGGAGATTTCGTAAGAGCCGTTCCGAGAGCTAACGGCAAAAAAAGGATGCGAAAGGACCGCGACGTAGGCTTTTTCCCACGGGTGTTGGTTGCACTTTACTGGAATAAGTACGTCAGGCGCTGCAAATTTGTGCACCAGCGGGTCCGCCCCTTCTGGTTGCGACTGGTTCCAATCGGGATTGTTCTTTGGCATGAAATGCGTATTGTGGGTCGTGGCATCTTCATTTGCGATCTTTATCGTTTGCTGTGTTTGCATTCCAATTACGCGCGGAGCGAATTGACATCCGTGATGCGCGAGCAAAACCGCAGTTGCGGGCGCCTCAAAGGTATACCAGTCCAACGCTTCACCGGACTGAATGTACACAAAAGCGTTGGAGAGCTTTCCGGCTTTGACAATGACGTCTTTGGTGAACAACTCCTCAGCATTACCGGCCTCGCACTGAGGGTCTGCGCTACCGTCGATCCGCTTGGGTTGCGGGGGCTCGCCGATGAATGAGATCTTGCCGGTGATGGTGCCCTCGCTGCCAGTTCTTTGGTACGTGACCTTGCCTTGCTTCTTCCGGAATACTCCTGAGGAGCTCGTTGAAGGCGCGAACATTGCCGCGATGATAAGAATCGTTGTCCCGACGATGGCAGGTCCTATTTTCATTCAATGACCTCTCTTTTGAAGCGATTCGTTGACGATTTTCGCTGACCAGACGTGCCGAGTGAAGACTATATTCCAATCGCCGATCCATGGCCAATGAAAAATTCCAGCGACGTTTGGAAAATAATCTTGACATCAAAATCCCGCTGACTATAATGCCTGTTTTTGCTCGCGCGGGTTCATGACGCTTTTCGCGCTCCGCATACCGATCCGATCCACAAACGGCTTCGCACCAAATCAACGCTTCGGGGCGAAGGTCACCAGCATCACTCACTTTTTTCGACAGGAGATCAAATGAACGCTAAAACTGTGTTGAAGTATGCCTCGGAACAAGGCGCAAAGTTTGTTTCGACTCGATTCACGGATCTGCCGGGATCCTGGCAGCATCTGACGTTTCCCATCAGCGAACTGGGCGAAGATTCGTTCGAAGATGGATTTGGTTTTGACGCGTCCTCGATTCGTGGTTGGGCGGCGATTCATGAATCAGACATGTTGCTGATTCCCGACGCCACCCGCTACTGGATGGATCCGTTTTCGGCCGAGCCGACGCTGTGCATCGTTGCGAACGCGGTCGATCCTATTTCGCGACAGGGTTACACGTTTGACCCGCGCGCCGCGGCCGTGCGCGCCGAGAGTTATCTTAAGAGCACCGGCATCGCGGACATCGCGAACTTTGGTCCGGAAGCTGAGTTTTTCATTTTCGACAGTGTGAGTTACTACAACGAGCAAAGCGAAGCCGGCTATTCAATCGACTCGGACGAAGGTCATTGGAACACCGGGCGCGGGACTTCCGAATCGGGACCCAACCTCGGGCATCGCATTCGCGCTAAAGAAGGTTATGTGCCGGTTGCTCCTACGGACACTTTGATCGACATTCGATCTGAAATCTCGCTGACGCTTTTAGAGTGTGGCATCAACGTCGAGTGCCACCACCACGAAGTTGCCACCGCCGGTCAATGCGAAATTGATTTTCGTTATTCGACCTTGTTAGGCACGGCCGACAACCTGCAACTCTTCAAATACGTGGTCAAGAACACCGCGCGCAAACACGGCAAGACGGCGACGTTTATGCCGAAGCCTTTGTATGGGGACAATGGTTCAGGCATGCACTGCCATCAATCTTTGTGGAAAGGCAGTAAGCCTCTGTTTGCCGGAGACGGTTATGCGGGTCTATCAGAGATGGCTTTGCATTACATCGGTGGCTTGTTGAAACACGCGCCCGCGATTGCTGCGTTCGCGGCGCCGACGACCAACAGTTACAAGCGTCTGGTGCCCGGATTCGAAGCGCCGGTAAATCTCGCTTACTCAGCCCGCAATCGCTCAGCCGCGATTCGCATACCAATGTTTTCGACGAATCCGAAACTGAAGCGCCTGGAATTTCGTCCGCCTGATCCGTCGTGCAATCCTTATCTTGCGTTCGCGGCAATGTTAATGGCAGGCATCGATGGAATTCAGAATCGGATCGATCCCGGCCCACCGCTCGACAAGGACATCTACGATCTTTCTCCTGAAGAACTTAAGGATGTTCCGAGTTTGCCTGGCTCACTCGATGCGTCGCTAAACGCATTAGAGAATGATTACGAATTCCTGCTGAAGGGTGACGTGTTCTCGCAACGCCTGATCGATCGCTGGATCGAATACAAGCGTGAACGCGAGATTCAGCCGTTGCGCCTCAGGCCGCACCCGCTCGAGTTTGCGATGTATTACGACGTTTAGGATTCTCCACCTTCGATTGGGAGAGGGAACGTCATTTGATCTCACCAGACAGCGGCACGTAAGTGTCGCTGTCTCTTTTTGTTGCGAGAGGTGAGCGGCACTGAGGCCCGACCAGTCAGAGATGAAATACTGACTTACTCACGTTTCAATTGTTTATCGGTTTTCCGTTTTAAGCGCCGAAGGCGATAGATGTAATAGCCCGGGCCAACGGCCCGGGTAAAGGTGGATATTGATCCGAGCGCTGAAAGCGCGGCATACATGATTAAGGCTGAAAGTACTGGGAATGCATATTCTCGAAAGGACCTCACATTTCGCGCTTTCAGCGCTCTGTTTGTCTCGCCTCCGCCCACCCGGCCCGTCGGGCCGGGCTATTACATTTAGCACCTTCGGCGCAGTTCAACCACGTATGCAATTGGCATCCATTAGGTGGGGGCAGATAGGTTGTTGCCGACTAGTCGGTCCAGCAAGTGGATTGCGCTTCAGCGATTACCCGGCCGCTACCGCGACCGGTTCCGTAACCGCGACCCGCCGCGTAATATGTTTGCGTGACGCCGCTTGCTGAGACTGTTAACCGGTTATTGGCCCAGTTACCCGATCCGCGTACTTCGCAACTTCTCTTCGATCAGTTAATAACCGAACGCAAATCGCTTGAACGGATCTTCCAGCGCGATCCTGCTTTGCTGTCTGATGTGCTGACGCTGGCAGCGTGGAGTCCTCTCTTGGCAACCACGATCAATAACAATCCGGATTACGTCATGTGGCTGCAACGCGAGCGCGCCATCACTCGCGTGCGCACCGGCGAAGAGCTAGGCGAATCTCTGGGCCGCTTCGCGCTCATCAACTCGCAACTCGATCCACACGTCATGCTGGCCCGTTTTCGGCGCCGTGAGCTGTTGCGCACGTATCTGCACGACATCAGACGCACGCGGACGATCGTTGAAACAACCGATGAGTTGTCGAGTTTGGCCGATGCGGTCCTGGAATATGCGTTAAAGCTGTGCCGGCAGGAACTTGATAATCGTTATGGCTCACCCCAAACGATCGATGAGCAATCCAGAATATCCAGCGCAGAATTCAGCGTCATGGCGCTGGGCAAGCTTGGATCGGGTGAACTGAATTACGCGTCGGACATCGATCTCGTGTTTCTGTTTTCAGACGAAGGAACTACCTCGCATCATGGTTCGCGCGCGCAAATCAGCAATCGCGAATACTTCATCAAACTTGCCGAGCGTTTGCTGCGATTGGTGGGCGCGCCGACGGGTGAAGGTGCGTCGTATCGCATCGACGCGCGCCTGCGTCCGCATGGACGTGAAGGAGCGTTAGCGTGTTCGGTGCGCGAGGCCGTCAGCTATTACCAAAGCGCCGCCGAGGATTGGGAGTTGCAGGCGCTGATTCGCGCGCGATCGGCCGCTGGCTCAGTCAAACTGTTTTCACGGTTCGCGCAGTTGACCGAAGATCGCGTCTATCGATCCAATATTAGCGTCGCTAATGCGCTCGCAAATGTGCGCACCGCAAAAAACAAGATCGATCGGCAACGCGAGCGTGATGAAAAAGGATACAACGTAAAGCTGGGCCACGGTGGAATCCGCGAGATCGAGTTCATCGCCCAGGCGCTGCAACTTGCTTTCGGTGGCGACGATCCGTGGCTGCGCACGCCTCACACACTGGTCACTCTGGGCCGCCTTTCCGAACGAAGCTTGATTAGCGAACGCGAGCATTCGCAGCTGTCGGATGCGTATCACTTCCTGCGTGCGCTCGAACACCGTTTGCAGATGGAGCATGGATTGCAAACGCACTCGGTGCCCCTCGAGCAGTCACGGCGCGAGACTGTTGCGCGACGAATGAATTTTTCCGGCGCCGGCGCGCTTGAGGATTTCGAAAACGCGTTAGAGACGCATACCAGGAACGTTAGCGCCGTGTTCGATCGCGTGTTTGGCCGAGACCAGACCGGGGAACTTCCGGTTCCGCGACCAGCCGCCATAGACCGTTCCATAGCTGATACGATCCCAGAATCCGCGCAAACGGCGGCCGTAGTTTTCAGCCGGCAAACGGACGGACGCGAGAACACTGAATCATCGATCTCGCAAACCTCGGCCCTTATAGAGCAGGAATTACGGGCCTGCGCGAATCCAACCAGGGCAATGTCCTTCACAAACCGCATCGCCGCCGCGCTGGAAAAAGACGACGACGCAAACGCCATCGATGAAGAACAACTCAGGGCGCTTATCCATCTTTGCGATGCCTCAGAATTTTTTGGTGAGATGATTGCGAGTCGCCCTTCATTGATTCAGGCATTGCCCGTCAGCGCTGAAATTGGATCTTCGCATGACTATCAGCGCGAACTGATGGACGAGATCGCAAACGAAACTACGTTTGGAGCTGAACTGACGGCCCTGCGACTGAAGTGGTCGCAGTTGCTGATTCAAATTGCGGCTCACGATGCAGCCGGCGCGCTGGATCTTTCGCAGGTCAACAAACTATTGACTGACCTGGCGAGGGCCACTGT
Organism: Blastocatellia bacterium; assembly: GCA_003487805.1. Taxonomy (GTDB): domain Bacteria; phylum Acidobacteriota; class Blastocatellia; order Pyrinomonadales; family Pyrinomonadaceae; genus UBA11740. Next base: position 18,901 of record DNNE01000057.1, read on the forward strand.
GAATGCATCGCTGCTAATCGCTCGACGCGAACTCGAACGTCGTTATGGAGCGGTGCTGACTGATCCGCGCGTCGCGGTCCTGGCGTTGGGCCGCTTCGGTAGTGGCGGCATGGATTACGGTTCTGATCTGGACCTGGTGATTGTTTATGACGCCGCGCCGCATTTGGTGGTTCGCGATCTCACTCAGGAAGAAGCGTATGCCCGGCTCACCGAGTACTTTGTTACCACGCTGTCCAGCATTACTCGCGAGGGCATTCTCTATCGCGTCGATCTTCGTCTGCGGCCTGACGGACAGAAAGGGCCGCTGGCAACCAGTTCCGCAGCGTTCCTCACCTACATTGAAAAGCGGGCAGGGATTTGGGAGTGGTTGGCGTACGTGAAGCTGCGAGCGGTTGCCGGCGAATTAGGTTTTGCCCGCATGTTTGAAACGAGCGCGCGCCGGCGAATTCACGAATTAGCTCAACTGGTTGAGGCCAATCATTTACTGGCTGAGACGCGTCGCGTGCGCGACCGTTTGCAAAAAGAGAAAGTGTCTCGGCGCCGCTCAGGTCTCAACATCAAGCACGGTGCAGGCGGAATGCTTGACGTATATTTTGCCGCGCGCTACTTGCAGTTGCGCGATAGCGTGCCCGATGATGGTGAAGATAGAACGACGCCGCAAATCTTAAGGCGGCTGCGAGATTCGAAATCGATCGATGATGAGAATTTCGGGAAGATGTTCACAGGATACGGGCTGTTGCGATCGGTGGATCATCAACTGCGTTTGATCATCGGCCGCTCATCAACTGTTCCGTCACGCGAATCCGCGGCGTTCGCTGATATCGCGCGGCGGCTGGGGTACGAAACAGCAGATCAGCTTGAGAACGATCTGACCGTACGCATGAGGGAAATCCGTCAGGCGTACGACACGATAATGTCCGTTGAGTGAGTCATGAATGCCGATAATCAATGCCCACGTTGCGGAGGCCGCCTGCGATCGTGGAGCGAGCTGAATGATGAAGAGCGGGAAATGGTCAAGCGTCTGCCCGCGTCGGCAGACTTTTCACTCGAAGAACGCAAGCGGCGCCATCGCTGGTGTACGCGCTGCTGGTATGAGGATACTGGCGGATCGCCGACGATGGTCTGAAAGGAACGCGTATCGGCGCTCGCGACGAAAAATAGCCACAGATGAACACAGATACTCACAGATATGAATCAACAATTTCTGATCCGTTGAATCCGTGTTTATCTGTGGCCATTTGGTAACGTTAAGCAGTGACCACCGACTACGTCCGGAATGTTTCGCGTTCGCTCATCATTCAAAGGCAAACTCAAAGTCGACGCGCCCTTACAGGCGGTTAAGAATTTCTTTGCAAATCTTTCGCATTTCACCGAGATGTTGGGTGGTGTCGAAGCGATTCGTCGGGAGCCGGGCGGCATCGCGCGCTGGACCATCGCGACCGACACGCCCGTGGGCAATGTGCGCTTTTCTTTTCCAGTGCGTGAAAGCTCGCCCCGCGCCGACATCATTGAATGGTCACCGGCCGCAAACGAGCGCGAGAACCTCCTTCGCTATTCATTGAAATTCGAGGAGCGCAACAACCGAACCGTCGTCGATATTTCGCATCAGGTTGAGCTGCGTCGCAACCGTGCGTGGGACCTGCATCCGGGAGTGGGGTTGATGGGTGAAGCGCGCCTTAGTTCAGCATTACAGCGGCGCATCAATGAAGCGATTGAGGAATTTCTGGTAAGAGTGAAAGAGAAGTTGGAAGGTGAAGATGCGAGCCACAGATGAACACGGATAAGCACAGATAGGAATAATGATTTTCTTATCTGTGAAATTTGTGTTTATCTGTGGCCGTTATTTCCTTCCATAGCTAATCATATTCGCCAGCATCCGATACGCTCCCGGAATTCCACCGCGCAACTCGCGGTACCAAACCATGCTCGTATAGATGTAATGACCCTTGCCATAATCCGCGACCAGCAATCCACCTTTCAAAGGCGCCTCACCCGGATCGTTTGATTGCAGCAGCGCGTGAAACTGCGGATCCCATTCGCGTGGATAATAAAGTCCGCGCTCCTGAATCCAGGCTTTGAAATCATCCTGCCCCATCTTGTTCGGAACATTCAACAAAGGATGGTCCGGCTCTATGAAGGTAATCGGCGCATTCTCATCCGTCACCCGTTCGTTGCCGAGCACCAGCTTGTAAGGCGCAAGCTGCGGCCGGTTGCGCTGGGGGTTGGGATTCCATTCATCGGATTTGTGATAGAAGACGATCAGCGTGCCGCCTGCATTCGCATAATCAAGCAGCTTCTGATTAGCGGCAATCAGTTCCGGCTTAGATTCATAGACACGGTTGTCGACGATAACGGAAGTGTATTTTGAAAGATCGGCCGTCTTCACATCTTCGACGCTCAGCTCTTTCGATTCGACACCGAGCGCATTGAACGCGTTCGGCAGACTGAAATCAAAACCGCGGATGTAACCAACCCGAAGATTTGGCGCGAGGTGAGCGTCAGGCGCGAGCATTTCCACGGTTGTTTGCGAAGTATCAGCTTTACTGTCGGGAATCAAGAAAATTATGGAGTTGTTTCTGATTGCCGAGACCGGTCCAGCTACCATAAAGCGGACTGTTCGTTTCTCGCCGGCGGCCAGATTTATAGCAGTTTCGCTGATTGGGCTGCCGAACGTTGAGTCGACCGCTTGCAAGTGACCATTAAACGGGACGGCTTGATGATTAATGAGCGTCACCTCAAACGGAAGTTGCACCCGTTGCGCTTGGTCCTTTGCCGGCTCTCGTGAGAGAAACCCCGGCGAGGGCGCAACGCTTGAGATTTCAACCGGCGGCACAACGTCAACGGTTAACGGAAGATCGATGCTGAGTCGCGTGCCTGATACCTCGAATGAACAACGGGTGTCGAGATTCATGCCCAGGCCCGTGGGCTCGTACAGATGTTTTGCTGCCGGGACATTAATGCTCGCAGTTTTGGGGATCTGAATTTTTTCGGGAAGTGTAATTACCGCTCCTGAAGCTATTCGATTCGCCGGCCCTGAGCGCGAGTGGTTGACGCGCCGTTCATCTGCAACTGTTGGCCTCTCCTGGGCAATTTCGGATGATGGACTGCAGTCAAAGATGTTGACTGGTTCGGCGCCGGAATTCGCGATTCGAATGGGAACGTTTACGGTTGAGTTGGGGATAACAGTTCGGGCTGGCAGCTGAGTCTGAAATTGCAGGCCGGCGGCGAGTGCTGCGGCCCGCTCGATCTTGCCTCGCATCATTTCTCGCCGAGGATCGGCGGCTGAGGTCACTTCGTAATGTCCCTGATGAAAAGTCTTGATGACCAGGTCCAATGATTGCGATCTGTTATTCGAGAGTTCCAGCGCGCCATTCAAATTCGGGAGAGCCAGTTGGCGTGCGACATCCGCAGGCAAACTCATTCCATCAAGAAAACTGTGCGAGTCTTTGGCGGCGAGGGGCGCACTGCCTTTCGCTTCGCGCACGAGCGCGTAACGAGTCATCGGTAGTTGGCCGGGCGTTCCAGCCTGTTGTCCGCTGAAGGCGCGAAATCGCGTCGCGTACTCTGCAAACGTCTTTGGCCAGGGGCCTTGCGTTGCGTGTTTCTGCAGAGCGCGCAGAGCTTCTTCCGCATAAACCACGCCGCGCACCGGATCCTTTTCGTTTGGATCAATCGTGACGATTTCCGCGTCGGCGTTTTGGGTTGCGTTCCCGCGAGCGCGCACGAACAGTCTCTGCACCTGCCAGGTGGTCACGCCGTCTTTCAACTGCTCAGGAAATTTATTCGGATCGGCCGCGGCGTCGAACGCTTCGACGACCATCAGTGCGGTGGCTTGATGCTGGCCGTGATCGTTGCTCGTGGTCGAATGATTCGTGATGATGACGTCGGGACGAAGTTTGCGAATCTCAAGGACCATTCGCCGCAGACCTTCTTCGTGTCCCCAAAACTTGAATGCTTCGTCACGTGTTTTCGAAAACCCGAAATCCTTTAATCCCAGAAAGTGCGGCTCTGACCCCTGGATCTCAGCCGCAGCCATTGTCTCGCGCGCGCGAATCGCGCCCATCTCTTCGTAAAGCTCCGGCCCAATTGCGTTCTGTCCGCCTTCGCCAAACGTGGAGAACAAACTGACGGTGTGCGCGCCGAACTTCCGTCGCATCACGATTAGCGAAGTGCCATCTTCGTCGTCGGGGTGCGCGGCCACGCACATCACTGTCCAGGGATTTTGCAGATCGAGCAGCGCTTGATATAGCGCGACGCGATCGTCGGGTGCCTGTGCGGTTTGTTGAGCGCGCGGCGAGGTAATGATCGAGACAATTGCGAGCGTCGCGAGGAGAACGTAACGATGGATTTTGGTTTTTCGATGGTTGAAGATTTTCATGGCGAACCAGTTCCGAATCTCAGGTCCGTTAGGACCGGAATATTTATAGCCCAAAGAAGGTAATTACAACACGAAGCTCCTTTAGGAGCGAAATGGATGTGGCAGCGTGTCAGAACCCGGAGCAATAGCGACGGGATCATCGAGTCAAGATGGGACCCGCTTGCGCGCTTTTTCGTGATTCCTGGTTCGTGTGATTTCGTTGATCGGTTCTGGTTGCGGGTCTGAAAAGCAGACCACGAAACAACACGAACACAGAAACAATTCACACGAAGACGCGTAGGTCGGATTGGTTTGGCGCTCATGCCCAGTTCTAACGCCAACAACTCGACAACCAGGCGGTTTTGACGTAAACAGTCTGGCTAATGTCATCGCAAGCAGAACGGCTACCCCCCTCAGACCCGAACGACGCCGAGCAATTGATCCGCGGTATCGGCCTTTGGGGCGCGACTACGCTGAACATGATCGACATGATCGGCGTCGGGCCATTCATCACCATTCCGCTGATTATCGCAGCGATGGGCGGGCCGCAGGCGATGCTGGGCTGGATATTGGGCGCCCTGTTGGTCGTCTGTGATGGTCTTGTCTGGGCTGAACTCGGAGCGGCGTTGCCCGGTTCGGGCGGTTCATATCGCTATCTGGCAGAGATTTATGGTCCGCGAAAGTTGGGCCGCCTGATGTCGTTTCTTTTCATCTGGCAACTCACCTTCAGTGCGCCACTGTCGATTGCATCGGGCGGCATCGGGCTGGCCCAATACGCGACGTACATCTTTCCAGGACTCGGTCATGAGACGAAGGTTACGTTTCCCATCCTGGGCAGCGTCGAGATTAACGCGATTCCGGTGGCGCTGGCGGCTATTGCCGCTGTCGGTCTGGCCGTCTTTCTGCTCTACCGCCGGATTACGGTGATTGAACGGCTGTCAAAATTTTTGTGGATCGGGGTGATACTGACAATCCTTTGGGTAATCTTCGCCGGTGTCACACACTTTGATCCGAAAATCGCCTTCGACTTTCCACCCGGCGCATTTACCCTGCGACCCGAGTTCTTCACCGGGTTGGGCGCAGCGCTGCTCGTCTCTGTTTACGATTACTGGGGGTATTACAACGTCTGTTTCTTTGGTGGTGAAGTTAAAGACCCAGGACGCACGATTCCACGTGCGGTGCTGCTTTCGATCCTGTTCGTGGCGATTATTTACATCGTGATGAATATCTCGATTCTGGGCGTCATTCCGTGGCGCGAGTTTGCGGGCACGGCCAACACGCCGGCGCAGCGTTATGTCATCTCCTCGTTTATGGAACGGCTGTATGGACCAAGGGCCGGCCTCGTGGCTACGGTGCTAATTATGTGGACGGCGTTCGCGTCCGTTTTCTCGCTGCTGCTTGGTTATTCGCGCGTGCCCTTTGCGGCGGCGCGTGACGGTAACTACTTCCGCATTTTCGCGAAGGTCCATCCGCGCCATCGCTTTCCCTATGTGTCGTTGCTGGTGATGGGCGGGATCGCCACCCTGTTCTGTTTTTTCCGGCTGGCCGATGTGATTGCGGCGCTTGTAGTGATTCGGATTCTGGTGCAGTTTCTCGCGCAGATCGTCGGCGTGATCGTCTTGCGCATCCGCCGGCCAGACCTGCCGCGTCCGTTCCGTATGTGGCTTTATCCGCTGCCGGCGCTCCTCGCGCTCGGCGGCTTCATTTACGTGCTCATCTCGCGCAAGAATTTTCTGAAAGAGATACGCTACGCCGCCGTCCTCGTGATCGTCGGTCTGATTATCTACTTCATTCGCGCACGCATGCGCGCCGAGTGGCCATTCGAAACTGCATAGCAGCCCTCGTCGGTAGTTTGCGGATGAGGTCAGTACCGGGAGCGATAGCGACCGGGTAAAATCCCGGCAATATCGATTTTGTGATCAACTGCAACCCGGTCGCTATCGCTCCCGGTACTAACTCCATTCCCTCCGTGGTGATTCCAGTTTCTTGTCCATGCCCACACCGACGTCAATGTTGTAAGTCATCACGCGGATCTGATGCCGGCTTGACGCTACCCGTGCCACGGTTTCGGATTTTGGATCAGTGCCAGGGATCCAAAGTGTTAGCAACAGTGCTGTGGCTAAGGAAGCGGGGCGGAGCATTTCATCGATTCGGATTTTTCGAACCTTGTTTCGCGTCGTTTCGTGGTTCGCGTTATGAATACGAACCACGAACGAACACGAAAAGGAACGAACTAAGTAAGCGACACCGGTCGTGAGTTATTACGTTGTCGGTTCGGCGCTCTCGGGGTTGATCGTCTCCGCGGCCTGAAATCCAATCTTGCTGTGGGTGCCGTCACAAAAAGGTTTGTTTGATGAAGCGCCACACCGGCACAGCGCGATGCGCGGCCGATCATCAGTCGCAATTTTGTTGCCCGCTGTGTCGTAAACATCGACGGGCCCATCGACCAGATATGGTCCATTTGGTTTCGGACGAATTGATACGTCTGCCATTTCTTTTCCCCCTGAATTTTTGATGAAACGTTTGAGCGCATTATCAGGCAGCAAGGAGCAAAGGGCAAAGAGGGAATTGGCTCATTGATCCATTTGCTCATTGAATCAATGAACCAATGAGTCAATGAATGAATTTATCTCTTTGCTCTATGGCCTTTGCCGACTATTCTGTCGCGCATGCTTTGGCATGGCGCCATCATGTTCATCGCGGCGTTCTTTGCCGGCGTGATCAATTCGATCGCCGGCGGCGGGATGTTGCTGGTCTTTCCAGTCATGATTTGGCTGGGAGTGGATCCAAAGATCGCGAATGCAACTTGCACGGTCGCGCTATGGCCGGGTCTGTTCGCCGGTCTGTTCGGGTATCGTCGCGAGATGAACGACAGTTCGATCATGCTCATGCGCCTGGGGGCGATCAGCGTGGTTGGCGGCGGCGCGGGAGCATGGTTGTTAATCGCAACTCCCTCGCTGGTATTCGCGCGTTTGGTGCCGGTGTTAATCTTTTTCGCGACGATTCTGTTTATGGTGCAGGGGCCCGTAAATCGTTGGCTGCGGCTGCCGTCGGCGGAAAACGAATCGACCCGGAGAGGATGGACCGTAGTTATCATCATCCAGTTTTTCTCAGCGATGTATGGCGGGTATTTCGGCGCGGGCAACGGAATTCTGATGTTGGCCGCGATGGGATTGCTCGGACTGCACGACATTCATCGCGCGAACGGAGTCAAAAATTTCCTGGGCATCTGCATCAACGGCATCGCGGTCTTTAGTTTCTCGATCGCGCACATGGTTTTGTGGCCGCGAGCGCTGCTGATGGCGGTAGCGGCAACAACCGGCGGCTATGTCGGCGCGCGCATGGCGCAACGCGTAGGCCGAGTGTTCATTCGTCGCGCGGTCGTGGTAATTGGATTCGTAATCACGGCCGTGATGCTGTGGCGGATGTGGTGAAGGAGTAGTCCACAGATTACGCAGATTTCACAGATTAAGAAAAAAGAGACGGCCACAAAAAAGGCACAAGAAGCACAAAAACACTCGGAACGACCGAGTACGCTCGGCGAGTTTTTCTTTGTGCTTTTGTGCCTCTTTGTGGCTGATTATCTTTCTGTGTAATCTGCGTAATCTGTGGATAAAACCTGTATGAAGCTTCCTCGCGAATTCTACACACGTGCTGACGTCCTTGAAGTCGCCCGCGATCTACTCGGAAAGAAACTCGTGGTGCCGGCGCGAAGCGGTGCGCGCGTCAGTGGCCTGATTGTTGAGACAGAAGCGTATCGCGGCCCGGAAGATCGCGCGTCGCACGCCTGGAATGGCCGGCGCACGAATCGCACGGAAACGATGTACGGCATCGGCGGGGCCGCCTACGTTTATTTCGTCTATGGGATGTACAACCAATTCAATGTGGTGACGAACGTAGAGGGGGTTCCGCACGCGATACTGGTGCGCGCGCTCGAGCCCGTCGAAGGAATCGATCTCATGCGTCGTCGCAGACGAGGCCGCAGCGAATACGAGTTAACAAGTGGCCCCGGCCGTTTGTGCCTGGCGATGGGAATAGATCGCGGCTTAGATAAAGCTGATTTGCTGGGGCGTCGGGTTTGGATCGAAGAAGGCGTTTCCATCTCCCCGCGACAGATCGCGCGCGGTCCGCGTGTGGGTATCGATTACGCTGAGAAGTGGGTGACCAAGCCCTGGCGATTTTGGATCAAAGATAATCCGTTTGTGAGTAAGCGTTAAGGATTAACCACAGAGGACACAGAGAAGAACAAGACTCATGAAACTCAAAATAGGTTCTCACTTCATTGAATGGTTTTCTCTGTGTCCTCTGTGGTGAAAAGTTGCTTGTTAACTCGCCGCCAACTTTTTCCATACGCCGCTTTCCGTTCCTGATTGCACGAGGTAAACCACCTGGTTGTATGCGAGTGAATAGAGCGTGCGCATCTCTTGCTGCGACCCGGGCCGTTCGAGCCTCTTTTCAATTTGCTCGGGAGTCAGCTTAGTCTTCGTTGCGTAACGAGCGAACGATCTGCCTTCACCCGCCAAATAGATTGCGAATCCTTCCGCCAGCCAATGCGGCGCGCGGTTGTGGCTGACTGCGTCGATCACGGCATGCGCCAATTCGTGACGAAGCGTGGTCGATAAGACACCCCGACGTTTCAGAAGCGGCAGTGGCTGCAACTCAATTCGGTTTCCTTTAGTGGCGGCGGCGGCCCACCACGGCTGACCGGTGCGCGACGTAAAGTCGCCGGTGCTGTCATTAAGCCGAATATCGAGCGAGGGAATATCGACCGCGATCGATGCTGCCGATGCACGGCGCAAGTAATCTCCGCGCGCGGATTCAAGCGTAGTCAAAACCTGATCAGCATCGCTGCGATCAACGTCGGCAGGATACGTGACGCGGAAGTGTTCGGAGGAAATCGTTACGGTTCTTGTTGAAGTTGCGTGATGCGATAGTGAAATTAACCGCAGAGGACGCGGAGGTGTTCGCGGAGATACGCAGAGATTTCCCTCTGCGCTCTCTGCGAGAACCTCTGTGTCCTCTGTGGTTGAATTGCCACGCCCACTCTTACTCAACCTCACCGCCGGTCGATCTCTTACAACCTGGATTCCTGGAAAATATTTCCCCAGAATCTTTTGATAGTTCACACCGCGCGCGGCCAGGACGTGCGCGCCTTCCTGACAAAGACCAAGCCCGTGACCAAAGCCGCTGCCGTGAAAGATGAAGTTCGATCCCGATCGCGAGACTTCAAACCGCGAACTCTTTAAGACATTCCAGCCGAGCACGCGCCCGACAATGATCTTGAAGTCCCAGCCGCGCACGGTTCTGTGACGCTCGCCGTCAATTGAGATGAATTCTGCCCGACCGGTTTCATCGCGCTTGCTGATAACCAACTGATCGAGTCTGCTGCCTACATCTGTGCGTGAATCGCTCTGCAGCGCGCGCAGTAGATCGACGCGGCTGATTGTGTCGATCCATTTTGAGTGCGGGCCGGCGTCGCAATACTCATCGCGTACGCCGCTTAGATATTCAGGTGGTGTGGTGCCCCAGAGTGTTCCGACATCCGCCGTGTGTCCACCGCACGACGCGCCGAAATAGGCGTCGATCAATTGGCCGTGCGAATCGAGCACCACCTGGCCTTCAGTGTTACGCACTGCATCGATGAGCTTCGTGTCAGAAGCCCGACCGTCAGGTAGTCCCGACGCGTCGGGATTGCTTACGCGCGGGTTTCTGACAAATCGCTGGCAGTGTGTCGTCGAACAAAAATCGTAGCCATCTTTCCCGTGGCGTCCAACGTTCTTCAAAGCAAAGGTGCGGATTGAAATCGCCAGAGCTTTCAGGGCTTCAGGCTCGGTTTCCATTGTGCCTTCGGCGCGCATCACGCCGAGCACGTAGTCTTCCAGCGATAACTCTTCCGTGACGTTATCGTGGACCAGGTGAACTCTAATTGCGGATTGCGAATTGCGAATTGGGGATTCGTTAGAAATCGCTTTGCTAACATCCTCCGCGTCCTCAGTCCCTTGTTGACGCTTCTCTCCTGAAACTTCATTCGCATATGCTTCGAATATCGGCCTCGCGATTATCGCGGCTTCCGCACCGTGCGCACGTGAAGTCAAAACCAGCACGGCGAGATCGACTTGGGAAGGATCCAATTCGCGATTGCTTTGAAACGGAGCGGCAAAACCGATAAACCATCCGTTGGTGCGAAAGCCTTTCGCCGGCATTGCCGTGCCGGTCTTTCCCAGAATCTGTAGCGGTAGCGCGTCAAGTCTCGCGCTGCGTGCAGTTCCGTAACGAACCGCCCCGGCCATGCCTTCGGTAATGATCGCGCGATGTTGATTTGTGATCGGTATTTGCGAACGTTCGACGATTTGAAAATCATCCGCCGGCGCCATGCGCGGCTGGTACAAATGGCCGCCGTTAACGAGCGCCGCATAGGCAGTCAGCAATTGAATCGGAGTGACCTGGAGATTGTCGCTCTCGCCGACCGCTTCGCGCGCGTTGCAGTCAGCTTGCTCGGAAACATGATTTGCTTCCACGCCGCGCAGCAGGCGCACGCCATTTCCCGTGTCGCAGGGTCGCATTATCCCGGCGGCCTCTTGATCGGAAATCCCGGTCGGCTGACCCAGACCGAACTGCCGGGCAGTCTCGATCAATCGATCGCGTCCGAGCCGCTGGCCCAGGGTCGCAAAATAATAGTTGCAGGAATAGGCAATCGCCTGTGAAGGACTGAACGGCGGCAAATGATCAGCATGCACACACGGAAGTGAAAAGCTGAGCCCGGTGAATCGACCCGGACAGACGGTGCGCGAGTTTTCATCGATCAAGCCGGCGCGCAACGCCGCAAGTGCGGTGAATGGCTTCATCGCTGAACCCGGCATCGACGCCTGACGATACGCTCCGTCAGGATTGACCAAAGCGCGCACGCGTCCCGTGCGCGGGTCCATGATAATGATTGTGCCTTCACGCCCCGCGAGCGCGGCGGTGGCCGCCTGTTGCAGCACGCCATCGAGTCGTGTTTCATCGCGGGTCGCGTTGCTATTGGTCCAACCGATCGGAACCCAAGGTGATTGCGTGGCGGGGAAAATGAAAAGCAGAATCGCGACGCAGGCGCAAGACAAGAGGAGCGCGTGCTCGCGCGAGACGTCATTGAAGAGCCCGCGTCGCGGGCGGAAGACAGTAGCCCCGGGCGTGAGCCCGGGGTTGCGGCGCGTAAAAAATGTCTGAGCCCCGAAGGGGCGACAGACCAGTGACCGTATTCTCGCGAGTTGTCTCACGCGCTCTTTCTTTCGCCCGCTAAAGCGGGCTTGGAACTTCTGAAATGCCTGGTGTCCCCGGGCTCACGCCCGCGGCTACTACCTGCCGCGCCGCCGGCGCTGGTGACGCATTCCTCGCCAGAGTACTGACCGTTACAATCCACCCGATCAGGCTAAAAATGAAAGTCAGCAAGAGTCGCAGGATGAAAATTGCGAAATCAGTTTTGTTTCCTTTGACCGTCACCGGAACAAAGAGAAGCAGGTAGGGAACGAGCGCGAAGAAAATCAGGCCGAGAGCGTAAATCAAAACCGATTCGGAGGCGAAGGCACCCGAAAAGCGTTTGCCCAGGCGGCCCAGAATTGCTTTGCCTCCGCTCCGAAGCGATTCGCGCAGGTTGCATGCAGCGACCTCAATCCACAGGTGAATGGCCGCCAGCGGCAAGGCAACTCCGAATATGACGAAGCGGAGTGTTCCAAATATTAGAGTGGGCCAATGCATTGGTTGAGACTTGGGCGCACCCGCAGGGACACCCAGAGCGAGAACCGGAGGCGGATAGCGCAACTGCCATTTATTGAGCAGATAATAAATTCCCCACGCGAGCAGCACGACTGGAATCGTCACGACGAAACACTTGAATGCATTAACAGTGATCGCGCGCCAATGAAATTTTCCGTCGAGCGCGCGACTGAGGATCGATGCCTGAAAAATAAAGAACTCGGCAGGCAGCAGGATCAAGAGAACGTAAGTCACCACGACTTGCCAGACGGTCGCCTCTCGCGTCGCGATGAAGAAGTACGCGCTGCCGAGCAAGAGAGCGTACAGCAAAGCGAATACAACCAGACGCCCAACGCTCGTGAGCGTCGTCTTGATTGCGCTGAACCAGAGTTTCAAAGTTGTCGTCATAGCTGCCTCTTATGCGGGGAGACCGCAGATTTGGAGTGCGCCGGCTTGACGGCGCTTTTCGTTGCCGAGACTCCAAATAAAGCGGCGTCAAGCCGCCGCACTCCAAAATTATTTCTTATCCAGAATCCGCAACCGATCGTTGCTCGTATTCGCCTGCACGGTCGGTTGATACATCAGCTCAGCGCGCGCGGGCGCGATCTTGAATTCACCCGGCACTTCTACTCGCATCGCATACTGCAGCGTCGCGTCGCCATCAAAGTAATTCATGAAGATCGCGGTGCGATTATCACGAAACTCTCGATTGCTGTACCAATCGCTCCATTGGCCTAAGCTATAGTTGAGATAAACCCCGCTCACCTGAGCGACCTGCTCAGCTCCGGCCGGAATCGGATCTTCGATCATCAGGTACTGAGCGCGCGGGCCGGTCAGATGCAGACGGACCACGATCATGTCGCCCGATCGCAGCTCACCAGTCAGCGGCTCGATCTTCCAACTCGGTTTGCCGCCTTCATTTTCAGTGACGTGCAGTCGCAAATATTCACGCGTGAGCTTCAAACCCGCGGACGATTGCGCGGGCACATTTTCGTCAGCAGTGAAGTATTCCAGAGCTGACGAAACGTACAGCGCGCCCTTACCGTGCTTGACGACTCGAATCTGATTTGAGGCGCCAAGTTCATTGCCTTTCTTCGCAATCGAAATGGTTAGGGCGTTCGTCACTTCGCTCGCGCCGACGTGTTGCCCCGCGACCTTCTCGCCGTTCAAATAAACTTCGAAAGAATAGTCAGGCGAAAGCTCTTTACTGATCTTCAGATAGTCAGTCAATCCGTAGATCGCGAATGCTGTTTCCTTTGTCGAGGACCAGTAGTAACCGTTGCCGCGATTCCTAACCAGCCAGCGCGCGGCTTTCGGTAGTAGATCGCTTCCCGGATTGATTTGCGCCAGCGCTTTCAACGAGAGCGCGGTCGCTTCCGTATCCAGATACACGTCCCGGCCGTAATCGTTGACGCGCGCGGTTTGCCAGTGCGCTTCGAACTCATCTTTCTGCACTGCGCCTTCGATCAGGTTTGCGACTTCGCGGGCACGACCGTCCTTATGTTCCTGCAACGCTAACGCGAGCAGAGCCCGGCCATACGGCCCAAGGTTGTTGCGCTTGCCGTAAAGCTCGTCGAGAAAATGGGCATCGCCGTCACCGCTTTCGGTAAACGCGTAGATCATGTAGCCCCTGGTTTCATCATCGATCGGATTGCCGTTGTCGTTCTTGCCGGCATTGAGCAAGCCGGAGAGTTTCTCGCGTCCCAGATCGCGCCGCGACGTGTCGATCTGAAATCCGGCCCGGCTGGCCATCGTCAGTCCATCGACCACGTAAGCAGTCATGAACGGATCAGTCTTGTCATCTTTCCACCAACCCCAGCCGCCGTCGCTGTGCTGATACGCGTACAAACGGTCCATGCCTTTCTGAACTTTGGTATTCAGATCATTCGCGGCGCGAATCTTCGCGGTCGGCACATCTTTCAAAGCCTGGGCGACAACCACATTGGGCAGGAAGCTCGACATAGTCTGTTCCGTACAGCCGTATGGGTAGCTGGTCAGGTAATCAAGCGCGCCGAACAAAGCGCCGGCGATCGAAGGCGAAGCCTCGATCCGCAGGTTACGCGCTTGCGCGTCGGCACGGCCGGGCAAATCGAGATTGAAAGTTTGATCGGCGTCGTTCTGAGTCAGCGTAGTCGTGTTGCCGGCGGTCTGCTTCAAACCGTGCGGCACAATTTCCATGGTCATCTCGACCGCGTCAGACTCAGTGTCGGTCAACGCTTTCGCTAGCAGCGTTAGTTTCCCAACCTGATTTGCCTGTACGCGCCAATCAACCCGATGCTCGCCATTCTGTTTGATGGTCACCGTCTCAGCAGCCGAGTCGAGTAACTGCGCGCCATTCAGGTCGAGCGAGATCTTGGTCGACTTGTCGCTCTTTAAGAAATTGTGCACGACACCCGAGATAGTTACCGTGTCGCCTTCAGTCAGAAAGCGCGGCATCTCGAGGCGCATGATCACGTCTTTGCGCGCAATCGTTTTCTGCACGGCCGATCCCACACGTGTGTCGGCAGTTACGCCACGCGCGGTCGCGCGCCAGGTCGTCAGGTTGTCAGGCAGTTTGAAACTGACTGTCGCCTTGCCGTCCCCGCCGGTGACAACGTCGGGTTGCCAGAAGGCTGTGTCTTTGAATTCTTTGCGGATCGTCGGCTCTGCGTAAGAACTTTCATTCTTGAAATCAGCGAGTTGATAAGAAGATTTATTTTTCGCGAGATCCGCGGGCTTTTCTCCGCCATAGCCGGTGAACGTGTAATGGATCGCGAGGCTGGTCTGCACTTCGTCGAAGCGCTTGCCGTAAAACTCACGTTTAATGTTGCCGGCTGTCTCGGCCTGAATGCTGTAGATTGCTTCGTCAACAATCCCCAGACTTACTTCTGTGTTTGCCGCGGGCGATCCGTCTTCGTTGCGCGCCAGGATCGTATAAGACGCAACGTCGCGCGGCTTGAATTCTTTCTTATTCGGAACAATGTCCAGCTTCAGCATCTTATCGCGCGCGGGCACGGCGATGAGCTGACTTTGGCTGTACATGTCGTTATCTTTCACGAACGAAACGTCGAGATAGACATTCGGTTCGTATTTGCGATCGATCGGAACGTCGATGACGATGCTGCGTCCCGTAGAATCAATCTCGCGGACCGTTATCACTTCAGATAATTCTGTGGTCACCAGCAAATGAACTTTGTCGGCTGGCAGCATCGCGAGCACGTGCGCGGTCTCGCCCGGCTTGTAAGATTTTTTGTCGGGGACAAGCTTGATCGCTTTCTCGTCATAGTCCTGGTATTCAAAATCGGACCACTCGCCCTTCTTGTCGGGCGCCCAGAACGAGCCGCCGCGATTAACGATCTCTTTGCCGTTCTCGTTAATGATCGCTTTGACGTAGATGCTGCCGGGCGAGGGAACTGTGAAGTCGTAAGTGGCCTTGCCCTGGTTGTCAGTGTTCACGTCAGCCGAACCAAGTTCACGCTCGTGCAGAACGTAGGTGACGTCTTTGTATTTGTAGCCGTTGTTCTCGACTTCCTTCTCGACCTTCTCGTATTTCTGTTCGATGAATTTGAGGGTGACTTTTTCGGAAACTGCTTTGCCCGCATAGTCGGCAGTCTTCACACGAATCTTCGCCGCGTCACCCTGGAAATAGAGGAAGCGTTCGGGGTAAGCATCGGCGACAGTTTTGCCGCGGGTGCCGATGAAAGAAGCCGCACCCTGCATCTCGCGACGCGATGAGTCAGTGACCTGGGCTTCCAGGCGATATGAATAATCCCACTCTTCTTTGTCTTCGGGCGCGGGGACCACGAACTCTACCGAGGCTTGTCCCTGTGAATTGATCTCGGCGTCGCCTTCAGTCACCAGGTCGTTGCCGTAGTAACCCGAAGTCTCTGAGTCGCCGCCTTCATTTTCCGGGCCGGCGGCGTCGTCAAACTCGTCGCTTGAATCGTCGCCCCACCACCAGTGGTAATAGCGCTGCTTGTAAATGTAGTAGTGGACGTCCGCGTTCGTTACTGGCGCGCCGAAGAAGTAATTCGCACTAATGGTGAAGCGAACTTTCTCGCCGACGGCGGCGAACTCTTTCGGACCTTTGACGGTGACTTTGAATTCCGGTTTCTTGTATTCCTGAACTTCGAAGTAGCCGCTGGATTTTGCGTCGCCGATGGTGGCCGTGATGTTGTAGCTGCCGAGCGGCGCTTCTTCACCGAGATCAAGTTGACCGCTGAAGGTGCCGCGATCCGAAAGTGGCAAATCCTTTTCAAAGATCTTGCCGTTGTTTGGATCTTCAACCGTCACGCTGACAGTTTTGCTGTCGAGTAACTTGTAGCCGGCGGTCCCCCATTGCCGCAGGATGCCTTTGAAGAAAACCGTCTGGGCGGGTCGATAGATGGGTCGATCGGTGTAGATATAGCTGGTCAGATCTTCTCCGGTCAGCACATCGTCTGCGCCACCTTCGCCGCCAAAATAAAACGATTCGACGTCCGAGATCACGAAGTTGTCGCGCTCGCGCGCCATGATTAGAAATGGATTCTTTTGTGATTCCTCGGGATTGACATCTTCGGCCGGTGTTTCCGGCGCGTCGGGAATCTTTACCTCAGTTTTGAAGACACCTGACTTGTCGGTCGAGCCAGTGGCGAGGGTTTTCTTTGCGTTCGTGACTTCGACGCTAACACCTTCGTGCGGCGCGCCGGTTTTCCGATCGACGATGTAAACCAAAACCTGGCCATGCTTGTTCGTCTTTTCGATCATTGTGAGATTCGTCACGATCGCGATCGAGTAAGCACGCATTCCTTCATTAACGGCTTCGATCAAGTAAACGCCTGGATCGACTTTGCCAAGGGTGATCATGCGGCTGTCGTATTCGTTTTCGAGCGCCGGCAGCTTCTCGCGCCAGTCTTTTACTTTCTGATCGGGATTCAAGAGCGGCACGCGGGCGTAATCGGCGACATTCAGCGGCGTGCGCGTGGCCTCCGGTTCTTTGCGAAACTTTTCGTTGAAGGTTTCTCGATGCTGTTTCAGCAGATGCGTGCGCACATAGTCCCTGACGGCAGAGAAAAGCGAAATCTTCAGGCGATGCGTACGTTCAAGCAGCGAGACGCGCTCGCCATAACCCTGCGTGAGTGTTTCTTTTTCCTTCTCGCCGATCTGGTGCGGATCGTCGAGCTGCTTGAAAAACTTGTTCGGATCCTTGACGTGGTAGACGCGAAAATCCAGATAGTCGATGTTTTGATAACTGGCCCACAGCCGCGCGGACTCGTTCGGCGAGTAAGTGCGGTTCGTCGTCAGCGAAAAATACGGCTTTGTGCTGGAGACGGTTGGTGTCTCTGATTCGGCCACGGGCGCGGCACTGGCCGGGATGGCGCGCGAACGAATGATGTTGAAGCCGAAGACCGACGCGACGAGCGCCAGATAGACGATGCCGGTCGCGATGTAGCGACGAACACGAGGACTGTTTTCAGACATTGTTGTTACCCTCAAAAGAGGTCGTTTGCAAAAAGAACTTTCACCACAGAGGACACAGAGAAATCAACTCAGCAGTTTAGAACTCTCTGAATCCTTAACCTTCATCTCTTTGCCAGTCGTTCTTGCTTTCCTCTGTGCCCTCTGTGGTGAAAGTTCATTTGGAGCATGAAACTTCATTGAAGAATCTTCAATCGATAAAAGCCCAAAAAATTCCTGTTGCTCTCAACCGGACGCCAACGCGGATCGGGATGACGATCAAGCACGGACAGCTCGACCTTCTTTACGGTTCCTTTGTCTGTTGGCGATGAACCGGTGTGATAGACCACCCAATCCTGCCCGCCGTTCGGCGCGATACGCGCGGGGCCGAGAAAGATCATTACGTGATACGGAAACTTCTGGACCCACGGTTGGTAAAAGAAAAGCAGATCGCCTGGTTGCGCCTCGCGACGATCGCGCGTGACAAAGGTGCTGTTGAAATTCCGGAGCGAGCGACCGTCGGCAAATTCTGAGAATCTGCCATTGCGCAGGTCACTCTCCTGGAACGATCCAAAATCGGTCCGAAAGATCTTTTCGCCGAGCGGGTTATTGTCGAGATCTAACTCGCCGACGTCAGCGGCGACCGTTTCGTATCCCGGGCCCATCTTTTGGAACCAGATTCGATCGTGGCGTCGCAGCGCTTCGCGAATCGCAAACCGCGCGAGCCCGGCACAATCGCGCTGCTCAGCGTTCCATTGATCGCTTAGTTGATAGAATTGGGTTTCGGCGATTGCGGTAAACCAGCGGCGAAAGCTGTCGCGATCCTGATAAGTGCGCAGCTCTTCGACATCAGGAATGCCGTCGTTATCTGAATCAATTAGCTGTGCTTTCGAACTTGAATCTGGCGCATTCGCGAAGTTGCTTGCTGCCTTCTGCGTCTTTAAGGCGGGTGCCCCTTCTAACTTTCCGGTACGGCGAAGCCGGGTGAAACTCCAGGCGAGCGAAGCGGTGGAAACAAAGATGATGCTCACCAGCGCTAACCAGCGTTTTGAAGGGGCACGCATTTGCAGGGGCTCTAGCATTGCCGCCTATTATTACGTTGTAGAAGGCTCGCCGAGTACGCGGATGCTATCACGTCTCGGGCAGGTCAACCACTGCTATCTTTTGGTTACTACGCCGAAGGACCACGTGGATTTCCTCAGTCGCGGATCGGATGTTAAGCTGCGCGACGTCCCCTTGGTTTAGAGGCGGCTACCGTCCGCCATCGATCGTCGGGCAGTAGCCCGACGCTAAACGAATCGACGAAAGCGTTTCGTTCATGCCGAAAGTTGAAGCCAATCCCGAAGCTATTCTGGAAGCAATCAGGAAGATCGACGTCCTCTCTGAGCTGCTCGAAGACAAAAACAAGAACAACCTGAGGATGATTGCCGAAGGCAAGGAAGCCGGCGGCAAACAGATCGGCCCCTACGCACGTCTGCTGACTTACTCACCGGGTGAAGCAGTCGTGCACGAAGGTGAGTGGGGCGGGAACACATTTTATTTTTCGCTCGATGACGAACTGAGCGTGCTGGCTGCGGACGACGGAAGTGAAGCAAGAAAAGTCGGAGCTGTCCCAGCGGGAACTTGTTTTGGCGAAATGTCGATTCTCGCGGGCGTGCCACGCAACGCCACGATTCTTTCTTCTAACAACGGCAAGGAAGCGACGGTCCTGGAAATGGTGCGACCGGCGCTGCGCCTCTTAAGATCGCTGAAGAAATTCGCCGAAAAAATTGACACAACCTATCGCAGTCATGGCCTGGCGAATACGATTGATCAATTACAGGCGGTCACTGGCGATACGCTAACGGCGGTTGACCTGGTCGCCGTCGGCAATCTGTCGCAGTTCATGGCGTATGGCAAGCACCACCTGCTGGTTAAAGAGGGCACCCCAATCGACCGGTTGATTCTGATGCGCAGTGGCTGGCTGCGGCGCGTGCGCGGCGTGCCAATTTACAAAGAGGTAACGGAAGGAGCGGGCGCCGCCTCGAGCTCCCTGATTCCTGAAGATTTTCTCGGCGCCGGCAATTGTCTCGGACTGGAAGCGCTCAAAGGGCAGACAGCCTGGCAATACTCAGCCGAGTTAATGGCGAGATCGGAAGTGCTCGAGATTCCTTTGAAAGAGCTACGTGCGGATCGAGCATTGTGCGATCGAGTCGCCAACGCCTTTGCCGGCTTTTCGCTGGCGGATGATGACACTGCCCTCCGCGCCCACGCCGATAAAGCATCTTTGGCCGCCGCGGAAAAAGAGATCGCGACCGGGATCGTAGATGGGGTCAATCTGCTGGTGATGGACATGGACCTCTGTGTGCGCTGCGGCAACTGTTCGTTGGCCTGCCACAAGGTTCATGGACAGTCTCGACTGTTACGTCGCGGCATTCACATTGAGCGTCCGGTGAAAGTCGGAAGTACAACCAGCCAACATGTCCTGTCTCCTTCAGTCTGCATGCACTGCAAAGATCCTGAATGCCTCACTGGTTGTCCGACCGGCGCGATCTTTCGGGATTCCCAGGGCCAGGTCGATATCGAACCTCACACGTGTATAGGCTGTTTCGATTGCGCCACACAGTGTCCTTACAACGCGATCACGATGGTGCCTCGCGAAGCGCCGACGATTGTCTCGCCCGATTTTCTGACACGGATCAAAAACATTTTCAGCGTCACTGCTCCCGCGCCGGCGCCGGTGGCTGAAGCCGACGACATGATCGCCATCAAGTGCAACCTCTGCGAGCACACTTCGCTTAATCCGGACGGCTCGTCGCGTCCCGCTTATTCATGCGAAGAGAATTGCCCAACTGGTGCACTCGTGCGCGTGAATCCGCAGGAGTATTTCGGCGAGATCGAAAAAACGCTCGGGCTGGTCTTTCGCGATCAGACGCATGCGATTGGACGGAACATACACCAGAGCGATCCGTTGGCGCGTCTCTGGCACATCGGCGGAGTCATTGGCACACTGGCAATAACCGTAGTGATCGCCTGGGCCGCGTTACATTACGGATTCAATCAATCTTTGCGCGGAACGTGGTTGACGATGCGCTGGGTGACGGGACTGGTGGGACTGTCTGGGATAGCCGGAGTGATGACTTATCCGGCACGCAAGCAAGTCTATCGCAGACGCGCCGGTGCCTTGCGCTACTGGCTACTTGCTCACATCTATCTCGGCGTAATCGCTGGAATTGTCTTACTGATTCATGGTGGTAGTCATGGCGGCGGATTGCTCACGATGACCTTGATGCTCTGGTTCGATGCGACGATCCTGACGGGTCTCTTCGGAGTTTTTTGTTACGTGATAGTGCCCCGCATTATGACCAGCATAGAAGGCGATCCTTTGTTGATTGAGGATCTGGAGCGCCGGCGAGTAGAACTGCGGAGTGAACTCGGAAAGATCGAAAGCAAAGCCAATGAAGAAACCCGCCGGTTGATCCAGAGTAAGGTGCGCCGTCACTTCTCTTCGCTTGCTTATCTGTTGAGGCAATACCTCCGGCGCGAGGAATTAACGATGTCGTTGGCCAAAGCCCGTCTGCACTTCAAAGCGGAAATGGTTGCGACGGCTGAAAAGGAAGAGCGGAACCTGCTCTTGAAAGCGATTGAGCGCTCGGCCACGCTGCGCCGCGTCGACGCGCTAATCTATCTCCATCGCCTGCTAAAGGTTTGGGTCGCGCCACATGTGATTTCAACGTCGGTAATGCTGGCGCTGATGATTGTGCATATTGTGCAGGTCGTGTTTTTTAAGGTTCGTTGAAGAAAAAGATTTATTTTCCATTTGTCATTGGACATTTTTCATTTGGTAATTGCGTCGGCGATTCTCGGCATGTTCTGGTTGGCTCCAGTTCGACGGACAAATTACTAAATGACAAATATCAAATGACAAATAATTTCCTGATCGCTCCGTACTGACTCAACTCGGAATGGAAGCAACCTTCATCATCGCCCGCGAGGATCTGCAGGTCGATCCGGTAACGATCGTCGCCGAGGGTTTGTTGATCGGACGCCTTCCGATCTGCGAATTGCTTCTGAACCATCCGTCGGTGTCCCGGCTTCATGCCGGCATCACCTACGCTGACGGCAATTACTACCTGCGAAACCTTCGGCCGAGTAATCCGATCATGGTGAACGGCGCGAAGCTCGAAGAGTACGAGGCCCTCGCCGATGGTGACGTGGTGGGTATTGGTCCCTTCGCGCTAAACATCGATTTTGCGCAGGGCTGGTTGGTAGTCAAAGTGTCTTTGCAAATTGCTGCCTCGCCTGCTGACGCGATGGCCCGGCGCGAGGCGTCCGGCCTTTGGGACCTGCCGACCACTGCGCAACTGGAAATACCGAGCGAGGCGACACTGGCAGAAACGCAAGGCGGTGCTCATCAGAGAAAACTGCCGGCCCGAAAGTCAAAACCCGCGGAAGCAAGTTCAACGGCGCTCGACGTTTTTTGGGACAAGCGAATTACGGCGGCGACGAAAACGGTCAAGCCATCACCGCTGTTTCCTTTATCAGGACGGTCCAGCGGCAAAGCGCAGTCAGTATGGGCGCCGACAACTGACCTAAAGCGGCGTTGGCCGGTCTCGCTGATCCTGTGGGGGATGGTTCCGATCGCGCTGCTGTCGATTGCCGGGGCGCTATTTTATGCTTCGGCCTTTGCGCCCGCGCCGATTTCTGATGCGCACAATCGTGCGAGTTTGAATCTCTCGCCCCCGATCGCTAATCACGTCAACGCCGGATCGTGTACTTCATGTCATGCGCTGCGAACCAGCATGGAAACAAAGTGCGCCTCATGCCACACGACCGAAAGCTTCATTCCCACCGTCATTCAGCCGCACCTTAATGCCGGCATTGGTTGCGTAGATTGTCATGCGGAACATCGCGGCGCGTCATTCAACGCCATCGATGGCGCGCTGCTTTCGTGCTTCGAATGTCATAACGACCAGAACAGGAAGACGTACAACGGTAAGAGCGTTTCAACTCCGCATGGCGGAACGTTTGGCTATCCTGTGGTGAATGGACATTGGAAGTGGACCGGACTCGACACGGAAGAGATGGCTTTGCGAAAGACCACGCTGAAGCTCGAGCGTCTGCCCAGTGACAACGAAGACCAGTGGCGCAGCAAGCAATTTCACGCAGTGCATCTTTATCGCGTGCGCGCAGTGGCGGGATTGCCGGGGAATAAGGATGGTGAGTTGAGTTGTTCGAGCTGTCACGCCACGCGCGATCCGATCGATCTCACAACGCCGCGGACGACCTGCGCCAGGTGCCACAACGGACAACCCGACGCGCGCGCCGGGCGACAGGTCATAGCTTCAGACAAACCTAACTGCACTTCCTGTCACGTGCAGCACATCAAGGATAAGCGACACTGGAATCCGGGGTTGTTGTCGAGAGCTGATTGAAGTTCCTCTGTGTCCTCTGTGGTGAATTATTTCACTGGATGAGGATTAACCACAGAGGACACAGAGAAGAATCACTTCGCGACGTGACACTTCGCGCAGCCCTTCGGATCGGAGCCCGAAATTTTCGCCGCTAAGTCCGGCTTGGCTTTGATCGCCGCATCGTGACATTCGAAGCAGTTGATGTGGTAAGCGTTCTCGTTGTCTATCTTCATCTGCTTGCCGTCTTTCGTAATTACGGGCAGTTGTTTGCTGTCATCCCCGGCTTGCAGGTGACACGTGCGGCAGGCCTTCACCGGCGCCGCTGCCGCGTCCTTCAACAGATCGGCAGTCAGAGCGACGTTTCTCTCTGAAGTAACGCGCGGCGGCTTCAGGCTTTCTTTCGGCTCATCCGTGTGATGACAAAAAACGCATGAGGTTACGGTTTTACCGTCGGGATTGTAACTCTTGATTGAGTGGGTTTCGTGATCGAACGCGACTTCGCCCCACTTGTCGTCGAGGCTGTCGGTGTCGAGCTTTACTTTCTTCGGTTGCTCTTTGCCTTCTTTGGGGATTTGTTGAGTGAACGAAGCAGAAGATCGCGCGGCGCTACCTAATACAACAAACGCGATCGCGCTAAATATGATGATCAATCCGACCAGTAATCGCTTCATCTTGTTCAGTCCCCTTATCTCACCAGACTCAATCGCATGTTATGGATGCGGTCACCATCGTGTCAATTACGTAAGACGGAATAAACCACAGAGGACACAGAGAAACCCCTAAAATGGCAAGACACCTGACTTTACTGGTCAGTGTTCTTCTCTGTGTCCTCTGTGGTTAATCATCCAATCCGAAAACTCGCTCCTGTGTGACATCGCCGGCAGTTCTTAAAATCTAAATCGCCGCCGAATGATCGTCGCCCGTTGTGGCAAGTCGCGCAGGTAGCGTTGCCGGCGGGAAAATGTTCCTGCGCTCGGGGCGAACTCACCCGGCGCCGCTGTGCCAGACCCGGCGTGTAGTTATGACAGTCGGAACAACTGAGGCGTTGGCGCGCGGTGTGTTGCGCGTGACTGAAAGCAACACGATACGCCGGCGAATCAGTTGGCGTGCGCGCGTAAGATGTTTGCGCGTGACACACTCCGCATGACGCAAGGTCGCGTCCATTCGCCTGCGCGTTCGGAGTATGACAAGTGTAACAGCCATCGTGTGCCCCCAGCCCCGAAGGGATTGAAAGGGCCATGCCGCGGCGCAACGGCGAACTGTGACACGCTGTGCATCCGCTCCTGGGTCTGGCGGCGCCGGACATGTGCTGCGCGTGATCGAACTTCAAATTGAAGCTCTCTTTGAACTTGTCCGGAAAAGACTTTCGCGGCGGATCGTCGCCGTTGACACTCTGGTGACAGATCGAACACATGGGAATGTTCGGCGTCGTGAACTGCGTCAGATGACAACCAGTGCAATCCTTGTGTCCCGGAAAACTCGGCCGCGATGAGTTGTCGGCGCGATGATGACAGCTTGCGCAACCGATCGAAGCATGTTTTGAACTCGTATGAAGGAATTTCGAGTAGTCAGAATCGTTGCCCTGCGCACGAACGGAGAAAAAAGGAAAAAGGAAAAGTAAAAAGAGCAGAATGTTACAGAACCGCGAGCGGTAGCGAGCGGGATAAAGGCACAAGTTGCGAGCTGAAATCCGCTCGA
Source organism: Blastocatellia bacterium (assembly GCA_003487805.1). GTDB lineage: Bacteria > Acidobacteriota > Blastocatellia > Pyrinomonadales > Pyrinomonadaceae > UBA11740. The sequence continues at coordinate 43,495 of DNNE01000057.1, forward strand.
ATCGGCGCCGGAATGACTCTGAAAGAAATGTGAACATTGAACCTTTATCCCGCTCGCTACCGCTCGCGGTTCTGTAACTCCGTCTCACTGCGCCGCCGCATCATGACTCGCCGGCGGCTTTTTCTTTCCCACGTCCGATGTATGGCAATAGATGCAAGCGCCGGTCTTCTTGTTCTGCTCAAACTCTTCTTCAATCGTCGTAATCTTCGGATAAGTAATTTTCTTGTTGTCCTTGTGACAAGTCGTGCACGCCGCGATCGGAACGTCGGCGGTCAAGCCACGCAGTGTGCTCGCGCGAGTAATGTTGATGTGGCAGGTTGTGCATTCCATCACGTGCCCGCCCTTGCCGCCCTCATGAGCGAACCTGGCCGAAATGCGTTTGGGCCAGGCCGCCGGCATGAACGCAACCGCCGGCTTGTGACATCCGGCACAGTCGTCGCTCGCAGGTTTCAGATTCTTCCAGTGACAATCGAAGCAGGCATCATGCGAGCGTGGCATTGTCTTGAAAGTTCCGGCGGGCGCCACAAACGAATCAGCCGCGCCAGGAAGCGTTCCGGTGCTCGCGTTCTGGTTCGTCACATGACAAATCGAGCAGTTGTTGTAATCAGGTTTCTGGTCGTCGAAAGTAGATTGGCGAAAAGCCGCGTGATGAAAGCTCGGGGCACTAGCCCGCGCGTAAGCAAGGGCTCCTTTCATTGTCGACGGATCAATTGGACGAGTTGAAGCGATCGCGTTCTGGTGCTTGTCATGCGGAAACTCGATCGTGAACTGCCATTCTTCTTTGGTTTTCGTCGCCTGATTGGAATCATTCGGCTTGCCGAAAGCGAAGCGTGCATCCTCACGAGGAGCGGCGCGCACATGACAAACGGTGCAGATGGTCGGGCCGGTTGCGATCATGGCCTGCCGCGTGAAGAACTGTTGCCGGTGGCAGCGAACGCAAGCATCGTGATCGGGAAAATCAGCAACGTCAGGAAAATCTCTTTTTGCCGTCCATGCCGTGGGGACCTTGTGGCAACCATTGCACGCCAGGCCCTTGTGCTTATCAGATGAATGAAGAAACACGGAGTATTTCGTGGCCGAACCGCGAGGAGCTTGTTGTTGCGGAGCGGGCTTGGGAGTGCGCGGCCGGCGGCGAGTCTGCGTGTTGACAACAGCGACAGCGCAGGCCGTGACGATGACTAAGAGAGCAAATCGGTGTGCAATTGGATAGCGGGCAGCCGATTTAACCGCAGAGTTCGCAGAGGATTTCGCAGAGGGGACAGCGGAAAATGTCTCTGTGTTCCTCTGCGAAACCCTCTGTGTCCTCTGCGGTTCTGATTTCATCGGAGGTTATCTCTCACAAACCGGCAATGGCCGCTCGACCACTTCGCACTTCACTTTCGGATCCTTTTCGTTCGACAAAGTAAGCGGCCGCTTCATCGCGACGGTAAGATCGGTAGACTTCACTTCTCGTTCGCAGGCCCAAAGGATGCGCGTGCTTTCAGTTTCACTCCCAACCAGGTTTGAGACGATATAGGTTCCCGGTTCAATGTCGGTGAGATACGCCGTGCCTTTGCGGTCTGTCATGACTGACAACACACTTCTGCCCGATGCAGTTTCAGCTTGCTTGATCAGGCTGTTGATAGTTTGTTGTTTCAGGTTGTAGTAGCCGTCCCGAATGTCAGCAGCCAGGTTCACGGTCAACCAGCGACGCGCCAGTTCAGGAGATTTGAAATTGCGCAATCCTTCGTCGTACGCGGCTTCAAATTCCGGAACTGCTTCACTGCCCATCACATATTTCTCTTCAACTTCGCGGCAGTAAACCGAATCGCAATCATTGTCTTTCAACCACTTAATCAACGCGTCGCTCGCGCCGTTGCCGCGGTAGTAACACTCGCGCGACATCACTTCGGTTTGTTTGATCCGTTCGATCAGAGACTTGTTCTCATCGAGTGAGCCTTTGATCAAAAAGAATCGTTTGCGCGCCAGCTCTCTGGTTACGTCACCCGATTTGAATTTCACTTTCAAGCGAATAGCGCCGCGGTTTGCTGAGGGAGTTTGCGTGTGGGCGACGAGGCCAGACGCGAGCAAGCAGCACGCAACAGCGATAACTGCAATGCCAATTCGGATCGGCGGTTGACGACCTCTACGAACGTCGGCGGGCGGTAGCCCCCCGCTAAACGAAAAAAACATGGTTT
>DNNE01000057.1:46000-50529 GCA_003487805.1 Blastocatellia bacterium
GAGGCGGGCTACTGCCCGCCAGTATTTACACTCAATCCTGATCTCGTAACGCAAACTGTCAGTTTGCGCTACAAATTCGGACTTCTCGGAAACTTAAGAAACGGCAGGCGCACGCCGCGGACAAAAACTTGATCTGATCGAATATTTACCGGCGGCGCGAAGCCGGCGCCGCCGCCGGCCGCGATCAAATCATCCTGATCCACGCCATCGCCGCTGATGCCGATTGCACCCACCAGCACTCCGTTCTTATACAAAGGCATGCTGCCGGGAAAGATCTGAATTCCGTTCGGCAGACCTGGAATCGAAGTGCAAGGCGCCGCGCCGCCGCTCGAAACTGTCTGCAAGTTCGTCTTGATCAAATCAAGTTGCAGCCCCGTGTTGAAGACGCTCCATTCGTTAATTTCACGGCTAAAAGGCCCGGCCTGACTATTATTGATCCCGTCCGGAAAAAACGGGCGATGCAGAAATCCTCCCGCGCGATCGGTGAACGCGACTGAGCCGTCGAGTTTCAAACCATCGGCCGCCGCGCGATCGACATATGATCCAAAGCCCGCGCCGCGCAGCAACGTCGCCGCGTTCGCTCCCGAATAAAACGCCGCCGTGCGCGCCTTCTGCACCGATACATCAAAGCCAAACACCGGCGCATCGGTCTGACGAAAGACGCCGAGCACAACTCCATTCGTGTCGACGACCGCGATTGAAACGCGCGCGTTGCTGCCGAGAGGTTGGCGGATTGCCGCACGCGTGATGTTCGCCTGTTGCGCCGCGTGCGAGATGATCGTGTTCACATCCGCGGCCGTTAATGAGTTCGCGGTCACGGTCGGACTCGCGATGAAGGGAAAGAAGTGTGTATCGACTTCACCGGCAATGCCGCCCACGACCGCCGCGGTAAATTGCGACGGCTGGGCAGAGCGAATTGGAAACAGCGGATCGATGGCCCCCGGCAGACTTCCAAACGCGATCGTCGCGGTATTCGGCGCGCCGGTTACGTTCAGGTAAGCGAGCCGGATCCCATCGACGAGAATATTATCGCCGCGAATTAATGAAGGAGCTTCAAAGCCTCGTGTGGCTGAAACGGCGATTACTTCTTCGATTGGCTGATCGAAATCCGTCGGATCGCGATCGACTGTATAGACGCCATCGCCTTCTATGCCTACGCCGCCTACAGCTTCACCATTCTTGTAGACTGGCGCGCTGCCGGGATCGCCGCTGAGCCCGAGCGGCAGGCCGGGCACCTTGATGTCTGAACATGGCAGCGAAGAAAACTGCACGCCATAGAGCGGACCCCCTGATTTGAAATCCACGCCCGGCGGAAAATGTTCCTGAATGATGAAGCCGGCCGTCCGCGAAGTGAACGCATTCCCGCGAGTGCTGAATAAAGCCGCGGTGCCGGCTTTCGAAATTGCCGCGAGTTTCGCCGGCACAACCGTGCCATCAAATCCTACAGAGACAAATCCGGTTATTGGACTCGGAGTTTGTGAAGGTCCCGGACCACCGCCGCGAAACTGCGTCGTCGCGGGCGCGCCCGTCATCTTGAAAACGCCGAGTACGTTTCCTTCTTTGTCAGTAACCGCCACGGTGACGGCACGATTCAGAGAGGCAGCCGCCGAAACTGCCTGCGCAATGATGGTCTGCACATCGGAAGTGGTTAACGTGCCGGCGGTCGCTGAGGCTCCGACCGGCGGCGCAATAGTTCCCGGCGTCGGCACAGCACCGACGTCATCGGGCGGGCCATCGCCGACATGACCAACTCCTACGCGCACCCGGTTACTGTTCAGACCCTGGTAACTAATCCCTACCAGGACGTCACCGATGTCGCCCATCTGTTCGTTTATGCGGACGACAATCGCGGTCACCCAATCCTGTTCGGGCACCGGGCCTACGTATTCAACTGTTAGCGGGTAAGTTTTGTTAGATCCGTCTTCAGCATTAGCTGTTATCGCAGAGGGAGGCGTCTTCGGATCGAGTCCGATCGCGAACAGCATGATCCGCGTCTGATTGTCGTTACCCCAGGATACTTCCGACGTTGGATCGAATGGTTCGCGTTTCAAGGTAACGGAATCGAGCGCTATGCCCCGGGTCGAAGTCTCGTGGCTAATTAGAACTAGTTTACTTGCCTGGGCGCGCGAGCTCTGCAAAAGAGATGAGAGGCCGGCCATGGCCAGCACGCAAAGGAATGCCGCAAAAGAAAAGCGCCAGCGTCTGCCGAAAGACTTTGCTGTCATCTGACGTTTCGTTGGGGAAGGCTTCGGAAATCTACCACCAATTGTCGGCGGGCGAAACATTTTCTTTGCGGATCGTGCGCCTTGAGATTACTCTTCGCTCATAACGCCGAAGGCGCTTGAGTGGGCTGTCTAACTGATGTCGAGCGAATCAATTGCCCGAACCGCGAACGTGCTGGCCCTTTTGCTGGTAACCTCTTTTGTCGTCGTAGCACAGAAACGAGGTGAGATCACGGGCGTGGTTACACCTCCGGCCGCGAGCCTCGTCGTCATCGCCACCAATCAAGTCACGAGCAAGGTTACAACCGCTACAGTCAGTGGCGATGGACACTATTCGTTGCGCGTTCATCCCGGCGCTTACCGCTTGAGTGTTGACCGGCCTTATCGTGCGAAATTCGATAACGCAAAAAACTATGGCGAGCACGCGCTGATCCGGGAAGATTCGCTCGAGAATGTAATTGTCAGCGAAGGTAAAGAAACTAAAATCGATTTTGCGGTCGAAAAGGTGGAAGAAAAACCGGTCGTGAACATTCCCGAGCGAAAACCTCTGGGCGCCGCCGGAAAAACCAGCGTCGCCTCAGCGCCGCAGACACAGTCCGACCGGCGCGAAGTGCGAGATCGCTGGCGCATCGGATTTCCTGAATACGATCGCTATGGCGACAAGGGCGCGCGCGGCCGCGACATTCCGCTTCGCAAAGGGCGATGGTACGACCCTTACAATCAAAGCTGGTTGAAAGGCGACTATCCGATTTTCGGCAACAAGGTTTTCATGATCCTTTCGGCCGTGAGTTCGACCACCACCGAATTAAGCCGGACCCCGAAACCTTCCGACGTGAGTAGCGCCCGGCCGGGCAGCGCAGAGTTTTTTGGCAAGCCTGAAGCGCTCGCGGTCAATCAGATTTTTCAGTTCACGTTTGAGCTGTTTCATGGCGATTCGACCTACAAGCCACGCGATTGGGCGATCAAAATATCGCCGACCTTTAGTCTGCCGAATTACTTGAACGCTCGTGAGACCGGCGTGGTGAACATCGACGTGCGCCGCGGGACGAATCGTACCGACACGCAGTTTTCGTTGGAGGAAGCATTCGTCGAAAAGAAATTCGAAGACGTGGACGCCAACTTCGACTTCATCTCGGCGCGAGTGGGCATTCAACCGTTCGTCTCTGATTTTCGCGGGTTTATCTTTTCAGATAACAATCTGGGCGCTAGAGTTTTCGGCTCGTTTGATAATAATCGTTATCAATATAACGCGGCGTATTTTGCACAGCTTGAGAAGGACACAAACAGCGGTCTGAATCGCTTCGATCGGCGGCAACAGAATGTTTACGTCGCGAATATCTTTCGGCAGGACTTCATCAAGAAGGGTTACACGATTCAGGCCAGCGGGCTCTATAACGACGATCGCCGCAGCCGCAAATTCGATCGTAACGGTTTTCTCGTCAGGCCGGCGCTGATTGGCGATGTGCGACCACACGCCATCAAAGTCGGTTATGTCGGCGTGAATGGCGATGGACACATTGGGCGTCTGAATCTGACGAACAGTTACTACTACGTCTTTGGCCGCGACGATCAGAACCCAATCGCGGGGCGGCCGGTTCATGTCAGCTCAAACATGGCTGCGGTTGAAGCCTCGATCGATCACGACTACTTACGCTTTCGCGGATCGTTTTTCTTCGCACAAGGGGACAAGAATCCAACTGACGGTAAGGCGACGGGCTTTGACGCGATCCTGGACGATCCGAATTTCGTCGGTGGTCAGTTTTCATTCTGGAATCGTAACGGAATCCGTCTGACCCAGACCGGTGTCGGCTTAGTCCAGGCGAACAGCGTTCTGCCTTCACTTCGCAGCAGCAAGATCGAGGGCCAGGCAAATTTCGTCAATCCCGGGATCTTCATTTACAACGGCGGTGTCGATGTTGAAGTCACGCAACGCTTGAAAGCCGTCTTCAACGTAAACTACCTGCGGTTTCATCGAACGGAATCGCTCGAATACATTTTGTTTCAACCGCACATTCGACACGAGATTGGTTGGGATTACAGTTTGGGAGTCGCATACCGGCCGCTGCTAATTAACAACGTGACGCTCACATTCGGCGCGGCGACCTTGAAACCCGGGCGCGGCTTTCGCGATATCTATACAACGGCGACGACAGATTGTCCGGCTAACTTAAGAGAGTTCTGTACGGCGGACAATACGGTCATTAATCCAAGCAAGCCTTTATTCAATTTGTTCGCGCAGGTGAAATTTGTTTTTTGAGATAAGGGAGAAAATTTCTTATGACCGTTTAGAGGCGGGCTACCGCCCGC
>DNNE01000099.1 GCA_003487805.1 Blastocatellia bacterium
CTTACCACTTGGCTACGCCGCCCAAAGAGACGAAAGAAAAGGCGAAAGAATGAAGAGTTGTCGAGTTGTCAGTTTGCAGTCTTTCGGCCTCGCAGACGCATTAGCGGCTACAACACTGAAAACCAAAAACTGAAAAGCGATTCTTCATGCTTCCGCCTTCGAACTTTCGAATTTGGAGCGGGAGACGAGATTTGAACTCGCGACCCTCGCCTTGGCAAGGCGATGCTCTACCACTGAGCTACTCCCGCTTTTCAAAGAAAATCGATTCTAATGATTGGCGACTCGTTGTCAAGCAGACGATCTTCTCGCCTTCGTTTAGAGTCGGGCTACTGCCCGCCTCTCAAGCGGGCGGTAGCCCGCTTCTAAACGACGAGATGTTTTCATGGTTGCGGCAGTGGGGTCGCCAGCACGCCGGAAATAAATTCATTCAAGCCTGCGTCTGAGTTTTCGTGTCGAAACTTATAGAAGTCGCTGAGCCGCGCCCGCCATTGCGTCATCGCCGCTGCCTGTTTCGGATCTTTCTGCGCGAGCGCCACCGCGCGCGCGTACGCATCAATCAGCTTATCGAGGACCTTGTTGATGTTCTCCAACGCAGCTTTGCTTTCAGGGGACTCAGCCTGGTTGCCAAAGCGCTTGCTGTAGTCGTCGGACAATCTCTTGTAGGCGCCGCCCTGATAAGCGAGCGCCAGATAGTAATAGGTCGAAGGCGCGGACTTTCGATCACTGTCGATCTGGGCGGCTTTAACAAAATTCGGGACCGCACTTTCGGGCTTCGTCTTTAGCGCATAAAACCCCTCGGCGTAATAAAGCGACGCCAACACGTCTTCTTTGTTTTTGAAGGGCGCCCACGTATCGGGCGTCTTGCCTGATTCGATTAGTTGAATAGCCTTCTGCGCATAGCCGCCCGCCTCGTTGTTGAAATTTTCATTACGAGCTTCAGTGCTCGCGCCGACGCCTTCGTAACCAAGCGCGATCAGAACTTTCACGTTCTCGGGATTGTCGGCGAGCACCTGCTTCGCCATGCCATAGGCCTTCGCGTAATCCTTCTGCGTAAAACTGCCGAGCAGTTGTTGCTCGCGATCCGCCTTCTCTGCGGCCACGCGTCGCGTGCGCTCGTCTTCTTCGTAAGCCTTGATCCAATCCCGCAAATAGCGCGTGTACTGATCGTCTTCCTTGCCGTACTTCACCATGTAATCCCTCGCCGCCTGATAGGCGACTTGCGGGTACGGCTCGCGATTGTCGACGAACTTTTTGTACGTCGTGACCTTGTACTCGTCGTCCGTTTCCTGGACTGGAGTTGAAGTTCGTGGTTGAGCTTGCAAGCGCGCCGTGGCGCCAACAGCGAGAGCTAAAGCGAAAAAGCAGGCGAGCATTATCTTTTTCATAAGAGCGGAAAAACCTCCACGTCCGTTCGCACTTAGATGCGAGTATTAAGCGAAAAGTTCAACTCCTGTTGAATATTAGCAGAGAGGTGGGCAGGTTTAGAACCGTGTCAGAAGCCCGCGCGTTGGCAAGGGCGACCAAAATGATCATGCCCTCCCTCACGGTCGGGCTTCTGACACCACGGAAGCAGACACCTCAGCTTCAACGGGCGCCGTCGGCAGATCCACAATTTCCCACGCCGACCGATTGCGCAGCAGAGAAGACGTCAAGGCCGCGTGCAGCAAATGCCCGCTGCGTTCTGCGCGCACGCGTCCCAGCAAAGTCATTCCCAGGAGCGCGAGATCGCCGATGATGTCGAGGATCTTGTGACGCACGAATTCATCGCCGAATCGCAAGCCGGACTCATTCAGCATGCCGTGTTTGGTTAGGACAATTGCATTGTCGAGTGAGCCGCCGCGGATCAGATTAGCGCGGCGCAGGGCTTCGACTTCTTCGATGAAGCCAAACGTACGCGCTGAAGCGATGTCCCGTGCAAACGAGCCGTTATCCAAAGTGACTGACCGGCGCTGAACGCCGATGAATGGATGCGGAAAATCGATCGTGCAATCGATCTCATAAACATCCGAGGGCTCGATCGTGATGCTGCGATTACCTGATGCAGCTGAAATAGTTTTTCTTACTAACAGTGCGCGACGCGCAAGTGATTGTTCGGTCACGCCCGCCCGCTCGATCATTTCGGCGAAGGCTTCGGACGATCCATCCATGATCGGCACTTCCAGGTTATCCACATCAACAAACGCGTTGTCGATGCCACAGCCGCGCAACGCGGCCAATACGTGCTCGACCGTTGAAAGCATGACGCCGGTACGCATCAAAGTAGTTGCGTAACTGCAATGCGCGACCGACTCAACCGTCGCCGGAATTTCGAAGCCGCCAAGATCGGTGCGGCGAAAAACATAGCCGGTGTCGGGCGGCGCCGGCAGCAGACGCAGATTGACGGGGACGCCTGTGTGCAGTCCGATGCCGCTAACTTCGACCGGCTCTGCGACCGTAGTCTGTTTCGCACTCGAAAGATTCATGGCGATTAATCCAGCAAGCATTGTTCCGTTTGATGAACATCGAAAATCGATAAGTTTGGGGTTGCTTTGTGGCAAGGCAGCAACTGATTCGCGATCGTGTGCGGCGTTGACGCGACGTTCGCGCGGGCGGGGCATTAGCCCGACCGCGAGGGAGGGCTCAAATTACGCGACTTAGTTCGCCCTCCCTTGCGCTGGTAACTACATATCTGACTCACCTGATCATGCTTAATTGCCAACTGCGCCGAAGGCGCCAGATGTAATAGCCCGGCCCAACGGGGCCGGGTGGGTGAAGCAAAGA
>DNNE01000083.1 GCA_003487805.1 Blastocatellia bacterium
CCAGACCTGAACTCGCCGCAGCGTTCACGGCAAAGTCTGCATCACCAAACGTTTTGTTCCCGAGAGCGCCAAAGGTGATCGTCTGATTGGATCTGCCGATGGTAAAGCTTTGCGGCAGATCCGCTGCAGCATTAAAGTTCGTGTCGCCAGCCTGCGAAGTTGTAATCATGCAAGAGCCGGCGCCGGTCAAATGAATGGTCGTTCCAGCCATCGTGCATTGTCCGTTGACGCTGAGGCTCACCGCCAGACCTGAACTCGCCGCAGCGGTCACTGCGAAATCGAAATCACCAAACGTTTTGTTCCCGAGAGCGCCGAAGGTGATCGTCTGATTCGATTTGGCGATGGTAAAGCTTTGCGGCAGATCCGCCGCGGCATTAAAGTTTGCGTCGCCTGCCTGCGCAGCAGTGATCGTGCAAGAGCCGGCGCCGGTCAAGTGAATGGTCGCTCCCGCAATCGTGCATTGCCCGTTAGCGCTCAAGTTCACTACTAAACCGGAAGTCGCGCTCGCACTGACCAGGAAATCCGCATTGCCAAAACTCTTGTTTGCTAAAGCGCCGAACGTGATGGTTTGATCTGACCTGGCAATCGTGAAGCTTTGCGGAACGTTCACGGCCGGATTGTAGTTTGTGTCACCGCTTTGTGCAGCGGTGATCGTGCAGGTACCGGCAATGGTGAGATGAACTGTCGTCCCAGCCATCGTGCATTGTCCGTTGGCGTTGAAACTCACCCCCAGACCTGAGCTCGCCGCAACACTCACTACGAAATCGGAATCACCAAACGTTTTGTTGGCGAGAGCGCCGAAGGTGATCGTTTGATTCGACCTGGCGATCGTAAAGCTTTGCGCCACACTTGTGGCCGGCTCATAGTTCGCATTGCCATCTTGTGACGCGGTGATGGTGCAAGCACCGGGGCTGGTAAGACGCACCGTTCCTGGCGAGAGCGGTGTGACAGTGCAGTTTCCAACCGCAGCCAGGACGATTGGTAATCCCGAATCCGACGTGGCGCTGATCGCAAAGTCAGCATCGCCAAACGTCTTACTGCTGATCGCACCGAACGCGATTGTTTGTATTCCTTTGCTGTTTGTCAGAGCAAAGCTTGCCGTTGGCATTCCCGGGCCAATGCTCGCGACCACATCATAAGAACCGCTCACTCCGTTCGCCGTAAACGCCGGCGCCGTCGCAGCGCCGCTGCTGTCTGTGTTGACGATCGCATTTGCGCTGAATACGCCGCTGGCGCTGGCGACATTCGGTAGCGGCTGAGTAAATATCACGGGAATGCCAGTCTGATTTCGGCCGGACTCAGTCACGGTCGCGACCAGCGCCGTGGCGAATCCCGTATTAATGATTGTCGATTGCGGTGTTCCCGCGGTCGCGCTAATCGAGTAATTAGCTTCCACTGCGCCAATATCTACGGTCGAGTTCATGACGCGAGCGAAGCCCGTGCCCCTCTGATCGACCGGCAGAGTCTCGATCGTGTCGTTGTTCTCATTTAGATCGAACGCATCCGTAGTCAACAGCCCATTGCTGCCTGAATTAATCGCGGGACTTCCTGGCAGAAGCAAATGTGTCTGCGTGGCTCCGCCGTTATTCGCTAACGCCCCGAGCAGCGCGTTCGCCACTCCGACTTGATTTCCATTTGCATTGGTTAACCCGCCCGAACCACCGATGCCAATCAGATTGAAGGATCCTGAATCGATCGTGGAGGAGATGTCATCGGCAGTAAGCGTCCCCGAACCCTGGTAGTTGCCGGCGACTATTGTGTTACTCAGCGTAATGCCGGTGCTGGCAGCGATGCCGCCGCCGTTTCCCCTACCGTTGTCGTGCGAGTCGCAGTGATTGTTCGTGACCGTGACGTTTGTCATCGTCGCTGGTCTACCGCCGTTGCCAAACGCGCCGCCGTCCGTGGCGGCTGAGTTACTGCTGAAGGTGCTGTTGATAAAACTAGCGCTCCCTCCGTTGAGATCGACGCCGGCGTTGCGCAACGCGGTGTTGCCATTGATGGTGGAGTTAACCACGGTCAGATCGGCTGAACTCTCGATGCCGCCACCAGAGCCGGTGTCTGCATGGTTGTTACTGATCGTGCTGTTGATAATCGTGAGCGCGCCGCTGAAGTTGCTAATCCCGCCGCCAGTCTCGGCGCTATTGTCGGTGACGATCATGTTCTTGAGGGTCAGGTTTGCCTGGTTGTAAATTGCGCCGCCGTCGCTCGAACTATTACAGCCATTCGTGCCGACGCCGTTCGACACGGTCAGACCTGAAATCGATACCGTGTTACCGGACGTGATATTCAAGAGTCGGAAGTTTGGCGTGCCGCCGATACTGCTGCGCATGATGCTCAGCACGTTTGCGCCGGGTCCGGTAATCGTCAGGTTCTTGTCGATAGCAAGTTCGCTGCTCGTCAGCTCGATTGTTGCCGAACCATTTGAGGTCAGAGCCGGATCAAAAGTGATCGTGCTGCCGGGACAGGCATTCAGAATTGCTTCGCGCAAGCTACCCGGTCCGTTGTCCGCATTGGTTGTTACAACCGGCGATGTGGAGCCCGCTGTCACCGAAGTTGCCATCGATGGAGCACTGGCACAACTGTTCGTCGTGACGATGTCTGTATAGTCGCCCGCAGCCGTGGCTAGATAGTTCTGATCAGTCGCGCCACCGATTGGATTCCCGTTGAGATACCACTGATTGCCGCTGGCGCTGCTCGACGTCAAGGTGATACCGCCACTGCAGAATTGAGTTGAGCCGCTGGGTGTGATGGTGGGCGCTGCCGGGATTGGATCTACCGTGACGCTCATCGTGGAGGACGGGGCACTGGTGCAGCCGGTGGTTGTGACGGTGACGGTGTAATCGCCACTCGCGTTTGCGTTGTATGACTGATTAGTGGCGCCGCCGATTGGATTCCCGTTGAGATACCACTGATTGCCGCTGGCATTGCCGGAGGTGAGCGTGACCGTGCGGCCCTCGCAAAATGTCGTCGGGCCGCCAGGCGTGATCGTTGGTCTGGCCGGCGCCGGATTTGCCGTCACCGTGGTGGCTGCTGAAGGATTGCTGGTACAGCCGTTGGCCGTAACGGTGTAATCACCAGAGGCCGTGGCGACGTAAGTCTGAGCGGTCGCACCACCAATCGGATTGCTGTTGAGATACCACTGATTGCCGCTCGCGCTGCTCGATGTCAGGGTGACGCTGCCGCTTTCGCAAAATGTCGTCGGGCCGCCAGGCGTGATCGTCGGTGTCGGACTTGCTGTGACGTTGACAGACAAAGTATCGGTTGCGGTCGCACTTCCGTTGTTTGTTACGGTCAACGTAAAGGTCGAGTTCGTCGCGGTACAACTCGCGGCGACGTCAGCGGTCACGTTACCTGAGGCGTCGGCGCTAATGTTGTTGATAGTGACGCCGGTTCCCGTCAATGGCGTGGCAGTAACGGTCAGTGTATTAGCGGCCTGGCCTGGATCGCTGACGGTTGCTATTTGTGAATTGATAGCGGCTGAAGCCTGTTGGCTTGAAATCGGCGCAACTGCCGTGATCCCCGGTGTATCGGTGTCAAAGCAAGCTGTGACATCGTTAATGGTCGGCGTCACACTGCTGTCTGTGGTACTCAGCAAAGCTTCATATTTCAGATAGCGGAAGCCGTTAAATTGAGAGAGCAATGCGCCGCTGCCGGTAAAAAAAGTCGCGGCCGTTCCGTCCGGACCGACAAAGTTAAACGGGCCGTTAACGCTGTTGCTGGCCGCTGCCTGAAATTGTACGGCGGTGTTGGCTGGAGTCGTCGCAGTCCAGGAGAGCGTTAACCAACGTGGGCTAAAACCAGCCGCCGGATTCGCATCCCTAACGCCTGAGACTAAATTGCCGGATGCCAAGTAGCCACTGTCGACAAAGACGCGGAAGCCTGTGTCGGTGTTGACGCCGCCGGTCAATGGAATTGACCAGACTGTGCCACTGGTCGCGCCGGTCACTCGGGAACCGCCTGAGTAAACATCGGCGCCGACCGTTGAAGTGCCGCTGCGCGTGAGCGCGTAGGTTCCCGGCGAAGGATTCGCCGTCGGACGAATAACTATTGCGTACCGTGTTCCCGCTGTAAGTGTTGGCGGACTCGCAAACGTCGCAGTGAAGTAGGACGCAACACCTCCGTTTGAAAAGCCGGTGATCGTTGCTGATGCAATATCAGCCCCTGTAGGCAAGCCGCCGCTCGTGTTCCTGAGCGAGAGAGTGAGATTGGGCGTGGTGCCAGTGCAGCCGCTACAGAACAAGTTGATGTCAACCTTGGTGAGATTGCCGCTGACAGCCGGAGTAAACGTCTGTCCCCCGTAGGTCGTGATGGTGATACCGACACCGCTGGTTCCAATCGTTGTGTTCTTCTGATCCAGACTTGACCTCGAAAGCGTGATATCGCCCGGGCTGGTCGTCAGGTCAACATTGGTAAGCACGCCGGTTTGAAAATCGGACTGGGATGTATCCGCGGTACATGAACTCGCCGTTGCAGCCCCAAGCGCGAAGTTCTGTGTCGCTGTCCCGCCATCACTCACGACTATGCTGGTCGTTGTGCTTGAGGCGTGGCCCGCAAAGCTGGCAGTGATGCTCGGATAAGTGCCTGCCGGCAGATCCGAAAATGTGTAAACGCCACTCGAGTTAGTGGTCGTCGTTCTGCTTCCCAATGCCACAGTCGCGGCGTTAATTGGATTGTTGTTCGCGCTGTCAATAACCGTGCCCGACACAGTGCCGCCGGCGCCGGCCGGAGTGCATGCGGCGAATTTGAACGAGCCGAACTTGGTCATCCACCGGTGATCAAAAGTCTGGTCGGCCGGGTTGGCATATTCATTTGTGTACCAGAATGTGCAGCCGTCCGGGTCCAGCGTCATTGCACTGTAATCGCCCCAACGAGTGCTCCCCGTTTGTGAAGCCGTTCCGTTAAAAAACGTCTGCTCAGTCAGGCTGAAAGTGTTGACGGCGTCGGTGGCGAGACGACCGGCGTACTTGATTGACGGGAAAGCGGTACTGCTCGACGCGCTATAACCGAGAGCCATATTGCCCGTCCGATCAATAGCGAGGCTGGGCATGAAACGGTTTATCACGTTCGCACCGTCAGGGTCCCAGGTCGCGGCCTGGGGAAGGTTCGGCGCGACGGCGCCACCGCTGACGTTGACCTGATACCAACGCGGCGCTGCGAAGCCGCTTGTATTTGCCCGGCGCACTGTGTGAGTGGCCCAGAGCGACTCCGCGCCGCTTATGTTCGTGTACTGATTCTGCACCATCGCCCTTATTTGGAGCGCGTCCAGGAGCGTTGCCGTACCCGGCTGTGCAGCGTTGGCCACGTTCGCGTTGGGCCAACTGGTTGCCGCGGTTGGCACGTCCGGCCCAGTGAAGGTGGAGAGCGAAATGCTGTTCCAGTCCACATGGAACTTATAGATCGACAGTGCGTTGGTAAAACTCCAGCTCGAGAGGAAATAGTTGGGCGTGCCTGGCGGGGGCGTGCCGGTTTGAAGGCGCGCGTTGCTCGGAATAATGGTGAAGTCCGCAGCCGGAGCATTGAACGAAACTGACTGAACAGACGGCGCGCCCGCATACATCTGCGCCTTGTTGAGCGCCCAGACGCGCGCGCCCTGAAAGGTCGAGCCGGCGCCAAACGAGAAAAGGTTCGCCGACATGTACAAGCCATCCGGCCAGATGCCGAGCTTTGGGTAGTCGTCCAGGTTGTCCGAGATCTGAATCGAGTAGAAGTTCCAACCTCCGGTAATCGGATTGCCGCTCTTCGATGCGGCAAAGCATTGGAACGCCGGCGCGAGGACGTTGCCGCTGACATCAGTCAAAAACGCGAAATCGCTGATAATCCAACGGTCCTCGAACGTGTCGTAGAGGACGAGCGCATCGCCGAAGTTGTGGTTGTCGCATAAATTCCCGAAGCTGCCCTGACTCATAAAGGTGTCGAAGGTAAACGCGGCCTCCTGAAATCCATCGGACTTGCGGTAAACGCCTATCGAAGTGTTGACGGTCTGAATGTAGTAGTTGGGACCAGCGTCACCGTCCGTGTCAGGCGGACTACCTGCGCCCCAGTTGAAACGGTCCAGCCCCTCAAAGACGTTGACTGGCGCGGGAGCAGGCGCACTCGGTCCGCCAGGTGCGGGCCCGCTTGGCCCACCGAGCAGAGGTGCAGACGGCGCCGTGGCGGACGCGCCTGGAGCGACCGTCGGATTTGGCTCCGGCTCTTCGAGTTCGGGCCGCTCGCGCATTACAGGTTTGCGATGGGGAAGAGCGCGAAGGTCGCCGTTGAAAGGGTGCGCCCTGCTAAGACGTTCTTCTTTCGGCTTACGGCGAACCTTGTCGCCTTTGTCGCCCCTGCTATCGTCGCTGCGGGCCTGTCCGTTCGGTTGATTGCTCTGGCGATTCACTTCCTGCGTGCTGCTCTGTGCGATTCGTTCGTTCTCATTGTTCTGCGTCGCTCTGAGCGTGGCGGATGAAGTAACTGCTCGCGTCGGAAGCGTTTGCGGATTCACAAAGACCTCTGCTTCTAATCGCTCGCGATCAGCCTCACTCGCTTCAGGATTGCGACGTTCCTTTTCAGCAACCTGTTGATTCAAAGTATCGCTCGCCGATAGCTGACTAAGCTTCGATGAATTCTCCAAAAGCGATCTCGTGCGACTAGCGCGAATCGCTGGTTGACTGTTTTCAATCAGTGATCGGTTGTGCGCGATTGGGTGTGACTTTAAGAGCTGCCGGCCGGGCTCTGTAACGCGGGTTGGAAAGCGATTGATCGCTGACGCAACAATAAGCATCAAGGGCACGGCGATCGCGAGCACGAGGGTTCGGTGACGTTTGATCATCTTCATATTGGTTTCCACTCGGACAGCTATTCGTTTCGGGTGTCGGGCTAGTGTTGGAATTTTGAAGTGCGGAATCCTGACGCGGGCAGGACTAGTTGATTCCGGCTGGTGTCAGTCAGGGCGCCCACAGTGATCGCGCCCGACTAAAAGCAAAACTAATTTTCTTGCCAGGAAATTTCGGCAGTCTTAAAGCACACTGCCCGACTGCCCAGTGCATCGCTTGTGCCAAAGATTTAGGTTTCTAAAACGCTTGAGGATTAGGCGGAGGTTAAGCAGATCAAGCTGGTGGATACTTCTCTAAAACCGCAGGCGAATTGGGATGTGTGAGGATGATCGAAGTGCGAACTTGGAGACTGTTTTCACCAGCGGTCAAGCGAACGAGTCGCAACCACTGCGGCGAAACTTCCTTAGTGCCGAGGAACTCTGGTGCATGTGTGGGGAGCTTTGGACCGGGCGATCAGTGACATTCGTTCTTACGATCTCCCGGGAAACTTACGTTAACTCACTGATTTGGTTTCCCGATCGAGCGCCAGCCGCGCTTCCTGATCGAGTATCTCAACTGCCCTGGCAAACATCGCGTCCGCTTCCTCGGAACTGTTGCCTACGGCAGTAAGTCCGGTGCGTCCATGCTCGCCGAGCGCGCTCATCATGTGAAAGACGACGCCGGTCTGTCGCGTTTGATCGAAATGAATGTTGTGGCGCGCGACGATGTCGAACAGATAGTCGGGCGTGAACGCGCGATAAAGTGGTGAGTCCTGATGATCGCTGGCCACGAAACATTTCTGCTGGCCCAACGCCGTCGTGAAGACTCCTTTGTCAGCGTCATAAGCGCCGTCAGTTAAGAACTGCAGCGTCAGGAATGGATGCGTCGTTCCGCCTTTTCGCAGATTGATCTCGATCGCATAAGACTTCCATTCGCCACTGGGTTCACGCACTGTGACAAAGTCGATCGCAAACCGGCCCACCACACCTTCACGCGCGAGGCGAGCGCCAACCTTGGCAGCTTCGCGCATGATCGATGAACCATAGCCCGGGTCGGCAGGAAAACGACATCCCAGATAAGTCTGACCCGACGCCCCACCCAAAACCTGATCATGAGTTGAAAGCCTTTCGACGGCGCCCAACGGCGTCACGCGCAACTGCGCACTGGGACTGCGAAACTCTTCACCGATAATTCTCTCTTCTACGATGCCGCCACGGTCATTTAGTTTCTTCACATAAGATTCGTAAGTGACGCCGGGCAACTCGAACTTCATCGACTGCAGCCGGTCGAGTATAAGATCGCGTTCGGAAGTCCCGGGGAAAGTGAGCCCCTCCAGATTAACCAGCGCGTTCCCTTCACCGGAAACGCCTTCATTGAGTTTGACCAGGACTTGCCGCAACTCAGGCTTTTGCCTGCGCATGTCAGAAATCGCCGTCACGACATCATCGATGCTGGAAAGATTTTCGACGCCCAGCGGATAAGGCACGCCTTCTTCGGCAAAGATGCGGCGGCTGCCGCTCTTGGTTCCCAGCGGAAAGAACTTCGGATCAGCGCCATACATGGGAATGCCAAGCCGAATTGCGAGATCGCGCTCGAGGGTCGTCGTGTTGTAAGGCACGAGATGCGCTCGATCGACATCGAGAATCAAGGAACGAATGTGATCAATCAGGCGCGGACGCTCAAGCAGTTTGATACTCAGCGGCCGCGTCGACGCGTCAAAGGGCGAAATCAAAAACAGACGCTTGCGCGCGTGACTGGAAATGACCCCCGGCAAAAGATCGAGATAGTAGTCGATGATGTTTGGCTGGATCATTTGCGAGGTCACATAGATCAGACGCGCGCGCGGTTGCCGCAACAACAGAAGCAGGAAGAGAAAGCGCTCTTCGTAAGCCTGCAACTCCGAACTCGAACATTCGAAATCGATCGTTAACGAGGGCACTACGACGATCGTCTGCTCGTCCTGATTGAACGTCTGGATCGATTGCCACAGTGGCACCAGCTTTTTCTGCAAGCGATCGAATTCGGCTTCGGCTTCTGCTGAAGTCATGCCAAGCGACGGTGTTGGAAGATCATTGTTCATGTGTTTCCCTTTGATGATCGAATAACGCGCGTATAGATGTTCGTTAGAACGAGAAGAGCGCGCGGAGCGCGCGACGGCATAAAGCCCGGGGCGTAAGCCCCGGGATCGAATGCCCAGGGATGGCCTAGCCCGCGGAGCGGGCGACAGAGTTCATGATTGGCGGTTTTCGCAAGATGGTTGATCTTCGATATCACGAAATTGAACATACGAATGGCTCCGTAAAGACTGTCGCCCGCTCCGCGGGCTGGACCTATTTTTCGATCGCGATCCTGGGGCTAACCCCCCAGGCTTTATGCTGTCACCCGCTTCGCGGGCTGGTGAGTCGAATCAAGCTTTTCAACATAATCAGTGTGATGTAGCATGACCGCATGCGCGCGCTGCTATCGCTGATGCTTCTTACCATCTCGTTGCAAGGATGTCAGATCACAGACTCTGACGCGCCTGAGGCTGACATGAACACTTTAATCCCGCCGATTACCAAACCCGACTTTGCTACCGAGATCAAGCCAATATTTCAGGCCCGCTGCCAGCCGTGCCACTTCCAGGGCGGAAAAGTCTACGACAAGATGCCCTTCGATAAGGCCGAGACAATCACCAGGCTGGGAACAAAGCTGTTCACGCGCATCAAGGATGAAAAAGAACAACGTTTGATTCGCGAATTTCTTGACCAGCCGTAGCGCTCCGTAGGAGCCGAATGTTTATAGCCGCGCACCTCGCCCGGATGATATGGGAAACGATCGGCGGCTTCTTTCACGAGGATCAACGGGAAGAACAGATTTGCGACACCGTGGATGATCGTGAATGCACCCAGTACAGCATAGATAATGCTGTTGACTCGTCTCATCGCAAGCGAAGCGGACAATTGGAACTAGCGGTTGGTGTCAATACTGCGCGCCGTCAGCGCGCCAATTACGTCTGCGGAAAGACTAAGCGGAACAAAGTACTTCATTGGGTACAGATAGTCCTCGCCCGTCTCATCGATAATGCGCACATATTCTCGCGCAGCGGCTTTATCGTCAGGCAGCACCGGATAGATTTTTCTAACTTCCAACGACTCCGGGTAACCGCCATCGTCGATGCATAGGACGTACGAGGTGATCGTGGTGCTCATATCGCTTAATCCAGGTACTGTTTGATCTTCAGCTTCTTTCGCCCGATGCCGTGCGCTTCATACCAATGAAGTTCTGCGCGGCAAATTGTACCATCTTCAAGACGCACCGTCGCAATGCCTTTTAGTTTACGCCACCGGCCCTGCCCAAACGCCTTGCGCAGACGATGAAGCTCACGAATGCTCGGACCGACAGCAATCGTTTCGATCGACTCAATCTTGCCGATGACTTCAAAGTCTTCATGCATCTTGTGAGGAGTTATCCCCGAATTCTATCCTTCCGTCGCCTTCAAGGCGCGTAGCAATTTGGCAGATTCTGATTCAAACGAATCGTGATCCTTCCAGTTGGAAAAGTCAGGAATGTAATACTCACGGACTTCAGCAGCCAAATCTTTGCCGCTGTCGGCATCGAAGCATTCCCAATTCTGAATTGTCTCAAAGTCAACCAAACGGATAGGAAAGAGCTTCCTTCGGTTTTCTTCTCGCTCGACCTTCTTGGCTCGACGAATTTCGCTCATAACCCATTCACTCTTCATGCTATGGTCGGACAACACCAGCAGCAGCTTGTCATGGACTTGAATGGCTCGAAAAATTTCTTCGTGAAGCTTACGCCCGGCTTTCATGTCTTCTGGCGCAAACCAGACGCGGAGGTTCTCAGTGCGCATTTTTGAATGAAGCTGCTTCGAGAACTCTTCGTCCTGATGACTATAGCTAATGAAGCATGAATAGAATTCGATTGCGCGGCCTACGAGCGAAGGAATGAAAATGATGAAGTCATCGGGGAGGCCGGCGCCACGTAAAAACGCTTCCGGGATTCTGCCGTCAGATTTGAACAAAGTATCAATACCAATAGTTGATGGGCCGACGTGATTTACGCTCTCCAGTCCTCTAACGGTGCTCAGATCATTATCACCAAACTCGGTCCATCCAATTGAGGCTCCGCTGACGTCTGCATGGTCGAGTATTGCTGAACTCAAATTTGCATCGACTAGGTTAGCTTTGGTGAGATTTGTTTTGCTTAGGTCTGCCTCGCCGAGGTCTGCATTGCTGAGATCAGCTTTAGTGAGGTTTGTTTCGGTGAGGTCTGCCCCGTTGAGGTCTGCCCCGATGAGGTTTGCCACGGCAAGGACAGCCCCGGTGAGCATTGCGTCACGAAGTTTTGAATCGTTGAGATGTGCTTGCCTGAGATCCGCCTCTCTAAGATCTGCGTAGCTGAGGTCTCTGTCGCTCAGGTCCGCATGGTTGAGGTCCGGTTTTATGTCAGAATTCGCCTCCCTCCAGGCGTTCCAAGCCTCCACCCCTTTCTCAATTATCTTCAGGTGCTCCTCGTTCGCCATTTACACTAACTCCGCTTCTTTACAACCTAACCTCTCACTTCCCCGCTACTTCATACTCAGGCTTCGCCATTCCCATCAGCCACTTATCAAACCAGCCGACGATGTGCTCGAGCCGCTCGATGCGATGCCATGGCTGGCCTGAACGCGACAGCTCGTGGGTCTCGCCGGGGAAGCGCACCATCACGGCGGGGATCTTCTTATACTTGAGCGCGCGAAACATCTCTTCGCCACCGGAATACGTCGGCGTGCGCCAGTCAGCTTCGCCGAGAATGAACATCATCGGTGTCTTCACGTTATTGATGTAAGTGATCGGTGAACGCGCCTTGAAATCTTCAGGATCATCGAAGGGCGCGGCCTTGAACCACGTCGCCTGAAATAGAGTGAAGTCCGCCGTGTACCACCAATCGGCCCAGCTGGCGATGTCGCGTTGCGCAACCGCGGCCGCGAATCGCGTCGTGTGACCTACCGTCCAATCGGTTAATAATCCGCCCCCGCTGCCGCCGGTCACACCCATCTTCTTTTCATCGATGTAGCCGCGCTTGACGAGTTCATCGACGCCGATCATCAAATCCTTATAGTCGTCGCCGGGATAGTGATACTGAATGATATTTCCAAAGTCCTGACCATACGTCGTGCTGCCGCGCGGATTTGGATAAAGCACGACATAGCCCTTCGCGGCCATCCATTGAAACTCGTGATCGAACACCCATCCGTAAGCCGCGTGCGGCCCGCCGTGTATGTTGAGGATGAGCGGATACTTCTTATTAGCATCAAAATCGGGTGGCTTCTGAATCCACGCGTGAATTTTCTTGCCATCAAAGCTCGTGTACCACATCTCTTCCGGCTCACTGAGATTCAATTTCGAAAACAGACCGTCGTTAGTGTGAGTCAGTTGTTTGCGCGTTCCCGCGGACTTATCAAACCAATAAAGATCGCCAATCTTCGTAGGAGTGGAAATCAGCAGCGCAAACTTTGTGGCATCGGGCGTCGCGCGATAACTGACGATGGCTTCGTTGCTCGAAGTCACATCAGTCTCTTTGGCGGTCGCGACGTTGAATGAACCGAGCATCGCCTTCCCTTGCTTGCCAACCAGCGCCACGATGCTTTTCCCATCAGACGACCAGACGGGTGGAGCCCCGCCACCGCCGCGTGGCGCGGTGTTGTCACCACCGACGCCACCGCCGAGATCGAAATCAAAATCGAATGTGAGACTTTGGGGCTTGGCGTCCGGAGTCAGGTCCATCACCCAAAGATCAGGCTCAGTGTACGAGCGCACTGGCTTGTTCGTGGATGCGTAGAAAGCGATTTGCTTGCCGTTGGGACTCAACACGAATCCGCCCGCTCCCATATCGATCGAGGTCAGCTTGGTCGGCTGCCCGCCCGAAACCGGAATCCAGTAAATGTCTGTCATTCCCAGTTCGTAGTAGGGCTCGTCTCGATGATCGGACGTGAAATAGATCTGCGAACTGTCTTTGGCCCAGGTGACATTGCCCTCGTTGTAACGTCCGCTGGTCAGTTGTTTCGGCGTCACCTTTTCATCGCCGGTGTGCGGCGCGGTGACGACCCAGATGTGCCCCGGATGTTTGAAATCGAGATAGCCGGAATCATTCGAGCGATACACCGCGCGAGTGATTACGCGCACGTCGCTTTCGCGCTCGGGACTGGCTGCCGGGCTCGGACTCGCCGAAGGCTGTGGGCTTGGCCGTGGCGCAGCCTTGGCGATCTCTTCGCCCGTCGCACCGTTGCCGAACGAGATCATTTTCCCGTCAGGCGACCATTGCGGACCGCCGGCTCCACGCGGTAATGAAGTAAATTGAAAAGCCTCGCCGCCCTGCATCGACATCATGAACAACTGCGGTGGCTCGACGCGGCCGTCTTTTTCCGGCGCTCGCACAAAGCAAAGATATTGCCCATCGGGCGACCAGCGCGGCGTGGAATCTCTGGGGCCGGCCGTCATTTGACGCGACTCAGCGCCCGCCGTCGTGACCATCCAGATCGCCGTGTCGTATCCATCTTTCTTCGCATTGACGGTCACGCGCACGAAAGCAACGCGCAACCCATCGGGCGAAACCTGCGGATCGGCAATCCACACAAAATTGAATAAGTCCTTCTCAGTAATGTTTCGCTTCTGAGCGTGGGCTGGAACGAAGAAACAGACAACAACAACCAGGGACAGCAACAGACGTGATCGCATAAGGTTTCCTTTCGGAAAATAGAGTGGCAACGGCGGCGGCTATTCTACTCTAAGTTTGCGGATTGAGAAGGCTCTTATCTGTTAATATCGGCGCGCATCCGCGTGTCAGAAGCCCGACCGTAAGGGAGGGCAATTTTAGCCGAGTAGCCCTCCCTGACGGTCGGGCTTCTGACACTCAGTCGAATATTAAGGAGTAACTCTATGGATCCCGATCCAATGCAATTCGTCGAAGAGGACGATGATAAGAAGCCGAGCGATAAAGATAAGACGGCCAACGCGCGCGCGCGACTGAACACCTGGGTCGCGATTTCGGTGGCGTTGCTGGCAACGTTCATGGGCATCTGCAAGGTGAAAGACGACAACATCGTGCAGGCGATGCAACAGGCCCAAGCCGATAAGATCGATAATTACTCGTGGTATCAGGCCCGCAACATTCGCGAAGAAGTCGCGAACTCGACGGTGGCCCAATTGAAAGCGCTGCAGGCGTCGGCTTCGCCACAGGCGCAGAGCGTCATCCAGGATCAGCTCAAAACCTATCAGGCACTGGCACAAGAGCAGGAGGAAAAGAAGAAAGTTCAGCAGGCCGATGCGGACAAGGCCGATCAGACTTACAACGCGCTAAACTTTCATGACGATCAATTCGATCTTTCTGACGCGATGCTAGCGCTGGCGATCTCGCTGCTGGCCGTGACCGCGCTGACTCAGAAACGATGGCTCTTTATTATCGCGATGGTGCCGACATTCTTTGGCGTGCTGATGGGATTAGCAGGCTTACTCAGTTGGCATATTCATCCGGATTTTCTGACGAAGTTGTTATCGTGAGAGTTGGGTCATCAATCTGGATTTTAGCAAGCAAAGAGGATTCACCACAAAGTCACAAAGGACACAAAGGACACAAAGTAAGGGAAGCAGGCAAAGCAGACGCATTCAAGTCGCGTGTTTGTTTCGCTTAGTGTTCTTCGTGTCTTCGTGGTGAATTCATTCTTATCGATCATTACCAATCGCTGCGGCCGGCCCAACACCCGATCAACTTCGGCGCGCAACTCATCCAGCTCTTTCTTCAGCACCGCATATCGCTCAATCGCATCGCGCCCGATTTTTTGATCTACATTCGCCGTCATGCTCGCGAGGTAAGTGATGTGCGCCTGCAGGCCCGGCTTGCTGTAGCGAATGGGTTCAGTCAAAAGTTTCGCGGCCAGCGCATTCACCTTCGCCGCCATATCATTGTCCACAGTCGAAGCGCTGCGCATTTTGGTTTGCGCGTCACGCACACGCGCGACTAACTGATTCACATTGGTGACCATTTCGCGCATGCGCATGTTGTGCTCGAATTGTTCCTGCAAATCGGCGAGAGTAATTCCCTCCTCTGCCACGCGCGGATCGATGAGCACGTTGAAGCTTTCGGTCCACATCTGAGATAAGTTGCCGATTAATAAGCCGACTTTATATTGCCCCGGCGGCACCGTAACCCCTTCTTTGTTCCGCAGATCCCAAATAACCCGATTCATGCCGGTGTTGTTCGTGACGCGCGGAGGCGGAGGCCCGGACCGGCGACCAGCCGGTGCCGCATCCGGATCATCGGGTTGTGTTTCGCTGGCACCAGCTCCGCGTCCGCGATTTGCAGGAGGGGGCGCGTTGCTGCTGTAGGTATTGACCACCGCGCCCTTGCTATCGCGGATCTCAAGCGTGACATCGCCCCTCGTTGAGACAGGCAAGTAATACTCGATCGTTGGTCCGAGATTTATAGGAGCGATTCTCGTGCGATAACCATCGCGCGAATTGAAAAGATGTACGCGGTTGGTCGCGAGCTGCGGCGTGATCTGATGCAGCGACGTAATGTTATCGATGATCCAGAACGCCCGGCCCTGGGTCGAGACGATCAGATCGTTGTGATGAAGTTTGATGTCGGTCACCGGCACGTTCGGCAGATTCAATTGAAACGATTGCCAATGCGCGCCGTTGTCGAACGAGATGAAAATGCCGAATTCTGTGCCCGCGTAAAGCAAGCCTTCGCGATTCGGATCTTCGCGCACCACGCGCGTGGGCCAATCGGCCGGGATTCCATTCTTGCCGTCAGTCAGACGCTTCCAGGTCTTGCCATAATCGTCCGTTGCGTAGATGTACGGCTGATAATCGCCGAGCAGATAACGATATGCGGCGTAGTAAGCCGAGCCTTTGCGGTGTGGAGAGGCTTCGATGTATTGCACGCGACCGCCTTCCGGTAAATCTTTCGGCGTCACGTTGGTCCATGTCTTGGCGTTATCGCGAGTCACGTAGAATGGCCCGTCATTGGATCCGGTCCAGATAACGCCTTTTTCGAGCGGCGATTCTGCGATCGCATACAGAGTCGAATAAAACTCTTCGCCGGTTACATCACGCGTTATCGGCTCGCCGCTGGCGCCCTGACAACACGACGGATGCGCAGTCAGATCAGGAGAAATCTTTTCCCACGTCACTCCCTTGTCGCGCGTGCGATGCAGGTACTGCGATCCGTAGTAGAGCACTTCCGGATCGTTTGGCGACGTGGCCATCGGCGAGACTCTCTGAAACCGGTAGATCAAATCGCTCGCCGGATTTCCGTACAACGACTGCGCGCCGACCCAGTAGTTCTTCTCCTGGCCCGACTTCAAATTCATGACGCCGTACTGACCCTTGCACGATCCGTAAACGATGGTCGGATCTTTCGGATAAGGCATGATTGGACCAGTCTCGCATCCCGGCCCGGCGCGCCAATCTTCGCGGCCCTGGGCGTCAGGCTGGCTCGAAATGATGACCGTAGTATTGTCCTGCTGCGCGCCGTAGAGTTTGTAAGGAAATTGATCGTCAAGCCAAACGCCATAAATCTCCGCGGTCGGCTGATTCAATTGAGTTGACCACGTGCGCCCACCATCGAACGAGATGTTCGCTCCGCCATCGTTCGATTGAATGATGATGTTTCCGTCTTTGGGGCTGATCCAAATGTCGTGGTTATCGCCGTGCGGTGTGCGAAAAACCGAAAACGTTTTACCCCCGTCCGTAGACTTGTAGAAGTTTTCAGCGCCGGCATAGACGACATCGGCGTTTGTCGGATCCGCTCCGAGGGCCACGTAATAGAACGGGCGCTGAATCATCCCTGAGGCAATTTGCGCGGGTTGCGGTTTCATCGCCATCCACGTTGCTCCGGCGTCGTCGGACCGATAGAGTCCGCCGCCTGGCTTCGCTTCCACGAGCGCATAAATTCGATCGGGCCTGGCGGCTGTCACTGCCAGATTCGCTTTGCCGATCAATTCAGTCGGCAATCCATTCGTAATTTTCGCGAAGTGCTCGCCGCCGTCAGTGCTCTTATAAAAGCCGCCGTCACGCGATCCGCTGATGATTGTCCAGGGCTTCCGCTCGAGTCGCGACATCCACGCGTAGACCACCTCAGGATTTCCCGGTTGCAGCTCCAGATCCATTGCGCCAATTTGGTCGGAGACAAAAAGAACTTTTCGCCAGGTCTGTCCGCCGTCAGTGGTCTTGAACACGCCGCGCTCTGAATTCGATTTGAAGGCATCGCCTTGCGCTGAGACCCAGACGATATTTGGATTCGTCGGATGAATGCGCACCGATCCGATTTGACCGGCGTTGTAGAGGCCGATGAACTTCCAGGTCTGGCCGCCGTCGGTCGTCTTGTACATGCCGCGCCCGGTTGAGACATTGCTGCGCACATCGTCTGAACCCGTGCCGAGATAGATCACGTTCGGATCAGAATCCGAGACGGCAACGCAACCGGTCGAGCCCAAAGGGATTTTGCCATCAGTGATTGGAACCCACGTTACGCCGCCATCCGTCGTGCGAAACAAACCACCGCTGGCAACGCCCATGTAGAACGTCTTCGGTTGCGACGGGACACCCGTTACCGTCGTTACACGGCCTCCGCGTGATGGGCCAACCAGCCGATAGTGCAACCCGTTAAAGAACGACGGATCGACATTCGACATCATTGGCGTGTGGACGGTCGTTTGCGTTTGCGCCGAGCTACAAACGCATAACGATAGTAATAGACACAACAACAGCGCGAATCGAGGCATTGGGGCTCCTCCTGAAAAAACTATTTTCGGTTTACTGCGAAATACTATCTTATCGGGCGCTTCAAAAAATACTCTGCTGAGTTGCCGGTCTGGTGCACGACGCTCACTAACTCCCACCCGCTAAGGCCAAGGCGGTTTACCGTTGAAATGCCGGTGATGTCGCTTTCGCCGTTCTCGATCGCTCCGCCATGTGACACCTGCGCTTTCCAGCCTCCGGTGCCCGGCGTAATCATGTTCACCGTACAATATTCCCATCTCTGCGGCTGTGTCGGTCGCGTTTGCGCTTGAATAGTCTGCAAAGCATAGCGGCCGAACTCAGTTATCGAGGCCAAAGCGAGAACACTCACAATTAAGATCAAAATGGTGAATTTTCGATTGCGTACCATGGTTGCTCCTTTTAGAAACGGTGTCGTTACTTCCTTCTCTTAAACGCATGGTTCGTCGTGAAGTGTCGATAATTTCGAATTGGTAAGGACCCGCTGCTGAGGCAATCGTATAGTTGACTCACTCAAGTGGTATGTCTCTTTTCAAGGCGCTGAAAGCGCTGGATGTAAAAGCCTGGGCCAACGGCCCAGGTTGAGTGCGCATGTTATCAGGAGCGCTGAAAGCGCGGCCTGTGTATGTTCAAGGTTGCAGACTCATCCAGTGCAACTTTCCGCGCGGCGTCACATTGCGCGCCTTCAGCGCTCAGTTGTCCTGGCGTCGCCCACCCGGCCCGTTGGGCCGGGCTATTACATCTGGCGCCTTCGGCGCAGTATGCAATTAGCATGATCAGGTGAGTCAGATATGTGGTTACCCGCTGCTGACTCGGGGCACTAGCCTGCATCACTTCACAATCATCGCCTTAAAAACATAAGCCTGGAGCATCACCAGTATTCCGACCAAAGCCGCGAGCGCCAAGCTGTGAAAGAAAACCCGGCGCAGGATGTCGCCTTCGTGTCCTTCCCAACGCGTGGCCGTGCTCGCAACTACAATCGATTGCGCATCGATCATTTTTCCCATCACGCCGCCGGAGCTATTCGCCGCGCCCATCAGAATCGGACTGAGCCCGAGTTGCGTCGCCGTGATCTTCTGCAAGCTCCCAAACAGCACATTCGATGAAGTGTCCGATCCCGTTAGCGCGACGCCCATCCAACCCAGCATCGTTCCGAAGAAAGGATAGAACCAACCTGTTTTCGCGAAGGCGAGCCCGAGCGTCGCGTCCATCCCCGAATATCGCGTGGTGAAACCAATGGCCATCATCGCTGCAATCGTCAGCAAGGAATTGCGGACGAGCTTCAAGGTCTTCCAATAAACGCGCAACATTCCGCCAACTGAAAAGCGCATGGCAAAGCCTGCGATGATCGCAGCCAATAAAATGCCGCTGCCCGAAGCTGATAAGACGTTAAAGTTAAAAACGGCGCTTTCCGGCGTTGGCTTCGCGACCACCGGGGGCACGCGCGAAACCAGTTTATCCAAACCGTAAATCGGAATCTTCGGCGCCGCAATTCCATCAAGAAATGTTTTGGTTTGCGGCAAGCCCCACACGAACACGACTATGCTGAGAATGATCCAGGGCAGCCACGGACGAAGAATTGCGGATTGCGGATTGCGGATCGCGGAATCTGATCGAGCGTGTTCGCTGGCAGCGGAAGTCTCTTCATCTTTAGTGAATCCGCTTTCTAATTTGTCCTGGCTCCTGACTCCTGACTCCTGACTTCTGTCTTCTTCACTTCGCCAAATGCGTGCCGGCTTCCAAACTTTCAGAAACGCCGTAAGTGCGGCGAGCGAGACGAATGCGGCCGCTACATCGACCAACCATGGACCGTGAAAATTCGAAACCAGAAATTGCGGCACCGCGAACGCGACACCCGCCACAAGTATCGCCGGCCAGATTTCGATCATTCCCCGAAAACCCGCGAAGGCCCAGATCAGCCAGAACGGAACAATCATGGAAAAGAGCGGAAGCTGGCGTCCAACCATTGCGCTGAGTTGTTTCAGATCCAGCCCCGTAACACCTTGCAGACCGATCAGAGGCGCGCCCAGGGCGCCGAAGGCGACCGGCGCCGTGTTGGCGATTAGCGCCAGACTCGAGGCTGACATCGGCGTAAACCCCAGGCCAATCAGGATTGCTCCGGTCACCGCCACCGGCGTCCCGAATCCGCAGGCGCCTTCAATGAATGCGCCAAAGCTGAAAGCAATCAAGAGGAGTTGCAGTCTCCGATCCTCAGTCAATCCGGTGATGCTGTGACGCAGCCGCGCGAACAATCCACACTCCTGGGTCAACTGATAGAGAAAGATCACGTTGACGACAATCCAACCGATGGGAAACAAACCGTACGCGGCCCCATAAACCGCGCTGCCGACAGTCATCGCAACTGGCATGCGAAACACAACGACGGCCATAACGAAAGAGGTCGTCAGACCGAGGACCGCTGCGTAATGTGCTCTGATACGAAGGACGCCGAGACTTCCAAGCAACACAACGATAGGGAGGGCTGCAAACGCAGTTGATAACAGAACGTTACCGAGCGGATCGTAAACTTGAGACCAGGGCATGGGCGACAGTCGAGAAAGTCCGGCGATATTTATCACGACGGGACGAATCCGCCAACTGAAATTCGGGAGTGGCAATGCTCGCTTGGTTTCGTGTTGCTTTTTCCCTCGGCAATAACGATCCACGAAATCACACGAAAACGTTTCGTGTGGATTCGTGGATCGTCTTACTTGGCATGGGTTCGCTCCCGATACTGACTCCATGACCGCGTTACGCAAAGTACGACCGCAACTCTGGCCACAAGCATTGACTTACGAGAACAGCCTGAGTAAAAGTCTGCGGCATGGCTATGATCAATAATCGGAAGCCACTAATTAGCGCCGGCATGTTTGTGTTCCTCGCATTTCTATCTGTGCTCGCACAAATCGATAACGTCGGGACACTCAACACCTGGACCACGAAGCCGTTTTCGCGCGCGCACAATTCATCGAATCAGGCGACTTACATCAAGGTCGTGCGCGCCGCCAAACAGACCGGCTCTGATCGCGTGGTATTTGAATTCGAGGGTCCGTTTCCAAACTATCGCATTGAATATCTCAAATCGCCTTTCTACGAATCCGAGGCCGGACGCCAACGCATCCGCCAACCGGGAAACGTGTTTGTGCAGATCAATTTTTTTGTGATTCCAACTGGCGATGAACAGCTGAAGTTCACTGAGGCAAAAAACTTCGTTCCCAAAGGGCGACTAATGATGCCGTCCCTGCAATCGGTGAAAGACAAAGTCCTGTTCGAGGGGTACTACGATTTCCTGATGGGTGTTTCGTCTCGAAAACCCTACCGGGTAACCGAGCTCTCAAATCCGTCGCGACTGGTAATTGATTTCAAACACTAACGTGGCATTAGCCCGGTCACTCATTCCGCGCTAACGGTCACCTGCGAATCTTCGAGCGAAGTCTCGACAACAACATTCGCGGTTTCTCCCACAACCACTATCCGTCGCTGCGAATCAGAAGATAAGAATTCGACCGAGGTGATGAGGCATTCAACGGGCGCCGCGGTAAAGCGCTTTAAGTCAGTCGCTTCGCGTCCTTCAGCGAGCAGCATATCGGCGTCGAATGCCAACTCGGTTCTGTCGACGCTCGTCAGTTCCCCGCCCTCGAGTTCCGAAATCGCGACCCCCTGGGGCAAAAGATTCATTTCACCGTCTAGATAAATCGTCCAAAGAAAGCCGATGTCCAAAAGCAAGTGGGCCGCTTCTCCGGCGATGCACCAGCCCAGCACAGTCGCGCCGAGCACGTGCTTGATTACATGATCCTGATGCGTTGATGTTTCGAGTTCAGTCCAGTTCATAAGTCAGACGTACCCTTCAAGCTTAGAATTTAGGGCTTAGAGCTTAGCATCTGGAACCATTCCGTTTCTTAAATCCAACTTCTAGAATCTAACATCTAAGATCTAAAATCCAAGCTCTAAGCTCTCACTGCTCATACCGCCGCAGATTCCTCGCTTTGATTAGAGCAAATACTGCCGCCACCACACACGCCGCGCCACCGGTTACCACTGATATTGGCGCACCGAACAACGCTGCCACAGTGCCGGCTTCCACTTCGCCCAACTGTGGCCCACCCATGAAAAAGATCATATTGATCGACGTCATGCGTCCGCGCAGTTTGTTCGGGGTCACCAGTTGCCGGATTGTCTGTCGCAGGATCGTGCTGACTGTATCCGCCGCGCCCGTCAACGCCAACATCAAGAGTGAAATCCAAAACACTCGCGAGAGGCCGAAGGCGATCATGGCTGCACCATAGAAAGCGACGGAGACGATCACGGTGACTCCTTGTTTCTTCAACACGCCCAGCCGCGCCATAATCAAGCCGGCGACAATCGCTCCCATCGCCGGCGCCGCCCCGAGTAATCCATAGCCACGCGCGCCCACATTGAGGATGTCCTTCGCATAAATCGGGAGCAGTTGGTTCGCCGACGCAAAGAAGGTCGCCACGAAATCGAGAGTCATGGTCTGCACGATGATCGGCGTGCGCCAGACAAAACGCAGACCTTCGACCAGGGCGTTCAGACTGATTTCAGATTTTTCGGTTTCGCTTTTCTCCGGCTTGCCGCTGGTGTGCATCAGCAGCAACCCGACGATTACAGCTATGAATGATGCAGCATTGATCCCATAAACCAGGTCTGGGCCACGAGTGGCCAACAGAAATCCGGCCAACGGCGGTCCACTGATCAATCCGATTTGAAAAACGAGTATGCTCAAGCTCGCCGCGTTCGGAAAATCCTTGATTGGAACCAGCGTCGGCATCAGTGACTGGCGCGCAGGCGTATCAAATGCCCAGGCTGCGGAAGCGATCGCGGTTAATAGAAAGATTGGCCACGCGTGGCGTAGTCCTGAAAATGTAACCAGCGCGAGGATGGCGCTGCACAAAAGCATGATCGTCTGAGTCACCACCATCAAGCGGCGGCGATCGACTACATCAGCGACCACGCCGCCCATCAACGAACACAGAATGATCGGCACCGCGCGACACGCGCCAACCAGTCCCAACGCCAGGGCCGAATGAGTAAGCAGATAGATATGCCAGTTGATCGCGGCGAGCTGCATCTGCGAGCCAGTAATCGAAATGCTCTGCCCGATCCACAACAAGCGAAAATCGCGATGACGAAGAGATGAAAATGCGGATTGACGATCTTTCGCGGTGACCGCGGAGGGTTTGGACGGATCGGAGTTTTCCATTCTGGCTAAACCTATTTATAACCGATCGCGGTGATGAACTAAAAAACCACTACGCGTCTAGCTTTTATTTGTCATGGCTTGGTAGCGTCCGCAACCGTGACTCGATGATAGCGGCCTAAATCGGTTTCGTGTGGTCTTTCCCAAGGCAACGACGATCCACGAACTCACACGAAATGGCACGAAAAAACGTTTGCGTGGATTCGTGGATCGTCTTACCTTGAATAGAGGTTTCCAAAAAATAGGGCCCCTCCGAGTCGATGGGTTAGACTGGGCCAACAGAAATTAGCGCATGAAACACCTGGGACGAAAACAATGGTTCGCAATAGTGGTGCTGGCGCTCGTGCTTTTGATCACCGGCCTCTTTGCCGTGCGTACGGTTCGCCGGGCCGTCTACTGGCGATTGCATCGTGACGAAGTAATACGTCCCTGGATGAGCGTCCCTTACGTTGCGCACTCGTATCGTGTGCCTCCGCCCGTCCTGTACGAGGCTCTGGGAATCGCGCCGCAAGCGCACGACCGCAAACCGATCAAAGAAATCGCCAGGGAACAAAATATTTCAGTCGAGCAACTGATCGCGACCTTGCAACAGGCCATCGCGCGCGAACGCGCACCGATCCCTTCCGGCTCGCAATCTCCTTCTCCCGGGAGGTCTCCTTGAATCTCACCGATCAATTGCTGGCGGCTCTCTCGCTTTACGGATTACCGGTTCTGTTCGGAGTGATTGCAATTGCCGCTGCCGGCGTGCCGCTGCCGGTGACCTTGATGTTGGTGGCGGCGGGCTCGTTCGTTGAGTTGGGCGAGATGAAGCTCTGGCAGGTCCTGGTAGTCGCAAGTGGCGCGGCCGTACTTGGTGATCAGATCGGATACGCATTGGGGCGATGGGGCGGGCACAGCGTCCTTGAGCGCATGCGACGTCGAAAGAATGGCGAGGCGAAGATCGCGCAGGCTCGCGCTTTCGCCAAACGTTGGGGCGGTGCGGGAATATTTCTTACGCGCTGGCTCGTCACTCCATTGGGACCATGGCTCAATCTCACCAGCGGCATCGCAAACTATCCGTGGGGGGCCTTCCTGATCTGGGATGTTCTGGGAGAGACGCTTTGGGTGGTTATCTACGTTTTGCTTGGTAAGTTTTTCAGCGGACGAGTGCAAGCGCTTCTGGACATTCTCGGAAATCTGTCGTGGGTTATTGTCGGCTTAATCGCGGCGGTGATCCTGGCCTGGCAGTTGTTAAGGTCATTGCGATCCACACAAACCCTGGACCAGGTGAAAGCGATTTCCAGGAGGCTATCTTAAGTATCAGGTCAGACTGGAGCGCAAGCGTCATCGCTTGCATGACTTTGTTTGCGCGACACTGCAACCGGGACGGTTGCGCTCCAGTCGGCAGACTCTCTAATTCGTAAACTTCGTTCCCTTCAGTTCTTTATACATGTCCTCAACGTTGGGAACGGCGAAGTTTTTAAAGGCAAACACTTTGTATTTTTCGGGCAAGGTTAGTTGCTGCTTTGCTTGATCGACGGTTAACCCATTGGCGATTCCCTGCTTCACCCGCGCGCGCAAATCGTCGAGATAATCGCGAAAGTCTTTAATGTCCGCCGATTCGGCGACATTGCCATGACCGGGCACGTACTTCGCGGTGGGATATTGCTTCAAGATTTGATCGAGCGTCGGGACCCAATCACTGACTGTCGCATCAACCAGGTTTGGCAGAGTCTTTGACCAACCCAGGTCGCCGGTGAAGACGACATTCGCATCCGGCACATAAGCAAAAACATCTCCACCGGTGTGACCGGGCAAGGTCGCAAGAATCACTTTGCGTTTTCCCAAATCGAGCGTCATGGTTCCCGAATTAAAAGTCTTCGTCGGGTTCGTCAGCTTGATCGTCATCAGTGCGTCCATCCGGCGTATCGATCGCTCAAGCTGGGCCCGCTTGTCTGCCTGATCCGCGGGCGTGTCTGCTAATTGTTTCGCGGCATCCGCTTTTCGTTTAGCGAGATCCTCCGGCGCGGGCAGGAAGCGCTTGTTCTTCGTCGTCTGCCAAATCATCACGTTGTCATGCGCGATGATCTGAACTCCACGAGCGACGAGCACTTGATTACCGCCCGTGTGATCGAGGTGGTAGTGACTGTTGACGGCGAACTTGATTGGGAGCTTTGTGATCGACTGAATCTCGGCAATCAATTCTTCGATTGCCACTGGCGCAAGGAGAGTGTCGAAGACGAGCACGCTGTCTTTGCCGATTACAAATCCCGCATTGCCGGAAGGGAGTCCACCCGGCTTGGTGATCGCCGCGTAAACGCCGTCGGCGACTTTGACGATTTGAAAGTCGTCTTCCGCTTTCGGCGCAGCGACAACTCGAGACGAACTGACATAGCCCACGCCGCTCATCCCACAGAGCGTTATCGCGATTAGTAATGCACCGGCAAGTTTGATTGCTGTTGCTCGCACGCTGAAAGTCCTTTTACAGTTTTACTAGACAGAATGAACAAGATTTACCAGACTACAACAAACCGAACGTTTACCAATTAGCTATTCTTAATCCTGTTCATCTTGTAAATCCTGTCCATCACCCGCTCAGAGCTTCGCCAGAATTGCCATCCATCTCGCCCACGCGTCATCGTGAGCTTTGCGATTGGCCTTATACATCGTCTGATCATTTGCAGCTTTTTTCACCGCCGCCTCATCTGCGCCGGCTGCGGCCGCGGCAGGTGGCGGATTGTTTGGCTCGCCCGCCCGCATGAACCCGTGACCAGCGCCGGCGTAGGTCACCGGATCGTACATCTTCTTCAGCTCCTTCATAGCGTCGACGGTTGGCGGAACGGTAGCATCAATGCGCATGTCGTTCTCGGCATAGAATCCATAGACCGGCGCGCCAATTTTCCCTGCCGCTGCTTTGTCGACCGTGTATGGCGTCCCCTGCGCGTTGTCATTCGGCGCTGAACCATAGAAGACGAACGCGGCCTTCAAAGTTGGCCGCCGTGTCGCAAAGAAGAAAGTTGTACTGCCGCCCCAACAGAAACCTCCAGCAGCAACCTTGCCATTCGCAGCCGGCAGTTTAGAGACGTAGTCAGCGACGGCATTCAAATCACCGGCGATCTGATCGGGCGGCAAGGCGCGAATCGCCTGACCAACCGCATTGTTTCCCTGCGTGGCAACGTCGGAAGTCCCGCCCTTGTTCGGTCCCATGCCTGACAACAAGTCCGGGGCGATTGCCATGTATCCGGCCTCGGCCAGTTCATCCGTCATCTGCTGCACCCAATCGCTCATCCCGAAGATTTCATGAATCACGACTACGGCGGTCGCTTTCTTATTCACCTCTGGATAGACGATGAAACAGTTGACTTCGCGGTCACCGTTCTTCACTTTCACCCATTCGTGATGACGCGGCGACTTGGCCAGTTTGGCCTTGGCCCAGTCTTGCGTGATCTCGCTTTCGGCAGTCGGATCGGCATTCATGTCCATGTGGTGATGCGACATGTCCTGTGCAGTTGCGGTCATCACCAGACCAAGTGTAACCATCGCAAGTAATGACAAAATGCTCGAGAGATTTCTCACTGCTGCCCCCGTCGTACGGCATTGTGCTTTCATCGTTCGGCTCCTTCGCGTTTGAAGTGTGTTTTGTGGAATTGTAGATATCACACTCGCAAGCCGTAATGCGAGCGGAGACGATTCGCGAGCGGGGGTTGCTGTGACCGGGGCATTAGCCCGACCGTCAGGGAGGGCTCATCAAGTCGCGCATTTGGAACCCTCCCTGACGGTCGGGCCAGTGCCCCACTCTGCGATCAGCGGCAACGAACGTCCAACATATCAAAAATAAAAAGGCGATGCCGCTGACCGCAGTCAACGACATCGCCATGATTATTTTCGGACCGAGCGAGAGACGCTTAACTAGAACGGAAACGGCCAGCGATTGTTGTATCGCCCATTGCCTCGACGATTACCGCCATAGCGTTGGTATCCGTCATTGTAACCGCGCAGGAAACCGTCACGATACGCCTGCTGGAATTGATACGAGTTGCCGTATCTTCCATAGCCGCCGTTGTCGCCGTGGCCGTTGCGGTAAAAGTGAGAACGTTGTGGATTGTAGTTCTGCCGTCGCTGGGCGTCGTTCGAGCCGGTGTACTGGCCATCCTGATAACCCTGGTTCGCAGCGATTTGATATTCGTTGCCGTAACCTCCGCGATTATTACCTCGATCGCGACGATATGGGTCCTGGCCGTATGGCCAATTCTGCGCGCTCGCCGTCGAAACCATTCCGATGCCTACGAGGAAGAACAGTGCCAACAAGATTCTCCCGGGTTTGCTTCTGAGATAGTGTGATTTCATATATCGAACCTCCTTTGCGCCGATTGGCAAACATCGTGCCGAATTCCTTGACTGCAGTTGAGAATAAAAGTTGTCCGCAGATTGCGACGTGCACCGCACCTCGCGGCACGATTTCGTGTGCGAAAAGCCGGAAATGCGACGCAGGTTTTCGTGGTCTTCGCAAGAAAAAGCCGCGACCGATTCGATCGCGGCTAATTTGGAGTGCGGCGGCGGGGTCCGCGCGCGAGCAGCTCGCGTGGAGTGCCTTGACGCCGCTTTTCTTTAGAGCGAACCAAACACACTCGCATCAACGGATGGGTTGGTTCCAACTACACGCGCAGGTCTCACGGTCCGCGATGGAAGGCGCCGCCGGTGAAGTAACTCTGCCAATTGCGGAAGCCTTCATCGTAGCCACGCAAAAACCCATCCCGATATGCCTGCTGGTAAATCGCGCGCTGTCCAAAGATCGAGTTGAAGCCGCCCACGGCGCTCCGGTAGAAGTGCGAACGTTCGGGATCATAATTTTGGCCATGCCGCGCATCGTTCGCGCCGGTGCGTAACCCGTCCTCATAACCTTGATCGTAGCCGCTCAGACCGTGGGAGTAACCACCATAGTTCCCCGGATCGTAAGCGAGCGTATAAAAGTCATAATCAGTTACGTCGTAGATTGGGTAACCGTTGCGGCGGTAGTAATCCCTCCCGTGCCGGCCATTGTGATCACGATCGCGATACCGGTCGCGGTCACGATCCTTGTCCTTATCCTTGTCCCTGTCCCGGCCTCGGTCGCCCAAGCGATCTTTATCGCGCTCTCGATCGCGGCCCCGATCACCACCTCGGTCACCGCCGCGATCTTTGTCTTTGTCCCGATCCTTGTCTTTGCCCTTGTCGCCGCTCTTATCACCGCCGCGATCTTTATCTTTGTCCCGATCTTTATCTTTGCCCTTGTCGCCGCTCTTGTCGCCGCCGCGATCTTTGTCTTTACTTCGATCACGTCCGCTATCCGAAGTGCGAACGCCCCCGGATGAACTATCGATGGCGCGATCTCTGCGGTTATCACTACCGTTGCCATCGGTGCTGCGGCGCACGGGTGTTGAACTATTATCGCCCGACGATCGGCGGTCAGACCCGCGGTTGCCGCTGTCACTTCGATTTCCGCGACTTGAATCATCGCGGCGGGATTGGTCCCTGCGACCGCTATCGTTGTTGCGACTCCCACTGTCATTGTTGCGACTGCCGCTATCATTGCCGCGGCTACCGCTGTCATTGCTGGGACTTGGTTGGCTAGGGGTACTCGGCGCGGGCGCACTCGGCGGGGGAGCCGGCGGCGGCGAACTTGGTTGTACGCTCGGAGGGCTGGCAGGTTCAGGCCGGGTCATTTCCGGCTTAACATCCTGCGCTTTGGCAATCGCTGCCGACGCGCAGATCAGCGCGGCGAAAGTCAGCGATAAAGTTCCCACCTTGATCTTCTGAAATTCGATTCTCATTTCTCTCTCCTCCTTCTTGAAGGACGTTGTGAACCCAAAGGGCGTTAACGGGGCGAGTCAAAGGTTGTGGAACGGATTATACGCCGATCAGTGCTTAATAGAACATTAACGCAACAACCCGA
Source organism: Blastocatellia bacterium (assembly GCA_003487805.1). Taxonomy (GTDB): domain Bacteria; phylum Acidobacteriota; class Blastocatellia; order Pyrinomonadales; family Pyrinomonadaceae; genus UBA11740. Next base: position 28,684 of record DNNE01000083.1, read on the forward strand.
TGGGGGTTATCCATTCGGTGCGCTTCGCGAAGTGGCGTCCGGCATCGCACCTTTGCCACGATCGACAAACTATTTTTGCCACTGCGGATCCCGATCCAGGATGTTCGTTGTGCGATCAGTTACGCTCGCCGGCGCCTCGCGAACTGCCGCGGTGGTGAGTTCAGGATCGTAGCGGGAGGCGTTTGCCGGTTCGGGATCAATTCTCAGCCGGACCTGTTCCGGCGATTCGATCTCTTTTGGGGCCCGGGCTCTTATGCTCAGCCCCGCGATGATATGGCCCACGCCCGACAGCACCGGAACCAATCCGATTATCCAGATCAGACGCACAACCGATTCAATATCAAACGGGACTTTGTTTATGACATCGGGATCCAGTTTCAGAACGATGCCGTGAGCAAGGAAATAAAGAAAGATCGAAAGACCAGTACCCCAGAAGAATTTGATCGTTCCCCTCGTAATGTGACGTTCGCGTCGTTCTTCGGCAGTTTTTTCTCTACGTATCCGCCGCTTGAAACGCTCTTTGGCCGCACTGCGCGTAATCTCTGCATTCATCTTTTCCATCGCGCGCGAAACCTCGTCGGTAACGTGGGCGATCTTGATGTTGCTCATGATCTCTTTGACCTTCGCCGGCACGCCGTCGGTCTTCGAGATCACGTCGCCCAGGCTCACAGCCTTGCCGACAACTTTTAGATTAGTGCCGCACGAACGGCAGTAATGTTGACCTTCGGCCGAATCGGTTCCGCATTGCGGACAGAACATGATGCCGTAACCTCGCTGATCTATTATTGTTTGGTTCCCGTTGAGAGCAAAGCCAAACCGAATTACGGTTTTTCGCCGCCGGTTGTTTCGCCAAAAACAAAATGCCGCGAGTTTCCTCGCGGCACCCTTGTTCTGTTTAGGAGGCGGGCCAACGCCCGCCATCATCGACCATCACGCTTATGACCTAAACCCGTCGCTGTACCCTCTCAAGAAACCCGAACGGTAAACCTCTCCGAAGTTCCCGTAACCGGCTTCCTGGTAGTAGTGCGACCGTTGTGGATTAAAGGTCTTGCGATCCTTCGCATCATGGCTACCCGTCCTCATGCCATCTTCGTGTCCCTGATTGAAAGCCGCGTCGGAGCTATTGAACACGTAGTGTCCGTAGCGGCTGTAGTAATCAAAGTACGGATCGTAGCCCCAACCCCACGGCCGGTAACCAAACCACGGGCGATAGACGGGCTGGCGCACAATGATCACTCGACGCTGTGCCTGTGCGGTCGTGCCCGAAAAGAGCGCGATGACACCGGGGAGAACAAGCAACGTCAAAACTAATGATCCCAACTTACGTAAGTATTTCCCTCTCATGATATGAACCCTCCTTGTTCCGTGTTTGTTAGACGCAAAACGAACGCCGTGGGTTGAAGATAGCGGATAGAGAACTGATGCCAATCACTTTGCGATCAAGTTGCAAAGAAAAAGCCGCGACCTTATGGCCGCGGCAACTTAGCTCTTTGCTCTTTGCTCTTCGCTCTTCGCGCGCACTAGTACCGGCGATAGTGACGATGGCGCTTGCGAATCTTGTAGGTGTAAAGCGCGCCACTGCCCGCGCCGGCGAGCGATCCAATCGCTGCGCCTTTCTTACCCGCCGCCAAGCCGCCAATTGCCGCGCCTCCGAGGGTGGTTCCGGCGACTGTTAACTTGTCACGATGCTTCTGCCAGAATGTCCTGCGGTGACGGTGATAACGCGAGCGTACCGTTGTCTGCGCAAAGGTGTTCGACGTCGGCGCGAACGTGAATGCTCCGAATATCAGTACACTCAATAACAGAATTGATAGGACTCTTTTCATACTCTCCTCCGTTCTAAATCGGGCCAAAACCCGCTTGATTTCATACCGTTCACGCCTGCTTTCGCGGGAGAGTCGGCGCAATATAAATATGAAGTGCATCCGTTGTGCCAGTGAATCCTTCCTGATTAACGTCGCCCGCTTTTAGCAGATAACGGAATCAATCTTTGAGCGGGTGTACGGGGATAATCAGCGGTGGTTGCTCAATCAAGTGATCACAAAGAGCGTGTTAGAATCGCGCCGAAATGGCGAGGACCCCAGCAAAACCTGATTCGACGGTCGCGCGAAATGGCGAAGTACTTCCGCCTCCACTCAAATGGGCCGGCGGTAAGCGTTGGCAACTTCCTCATTTAAGAAAATATTGGGAGCGCGAAAGTCATCGGCGGCTCGTGGAACCTTTTTGCGGCGGTCTGGCGGTCGCGCTCGGTCTCAAGCCTGACCGCGCGTTACTCAACGACGTCAATCCTCATCTTTTTAATTTTTATTGCTGGGTGCAGCGCGGACTAAGGATTACGATCGATTTGAAGTACGACGCAGCGATCTTTTATCGCCATCGTTCACGCTTCAACGAACTGCTGCACAAAGGAACGCCGACGACCAAAGAGGCAGCTTCGCTCTTCTATTATCTAAATCGCACCGCCTACAACGGCCTGTGCCGTTTCAATAGCAGCGGCGAATTCAATGTGCCGTTTGGAAAGTACCGCACGATCAACTACAAGCGCGACTTCACCGCTTACAAGTCCGCGTTCGCGAATTGGCAGTTTTCCAACCTGCGATTCGACCGCCTGAGGCTGAGGTCCGATGATTTTGTTTACGCTGATCCGCCCTATGACGTCGAGTTCACTCAGTATTCACAGGGTGGTTTTGGCTGGGAGGATCAAGTTCGCACCGCTGAGTTGCTCGCGAAACATTCTGGCCCGGTAGTCCTCTCAAACCAGGCCACACCTCGGATCATCAAACTGTACCGGGAGCTCGGTTACAAACTCCTCAAATTAGACGCGCCCCGCCGAATCAGTTGCACCGGCGATCGGAGTCACGCAAAAGAAGTTTTGGCGTTGCGCAACCTGGATTGATTGTGCAGCCTGAAAGCCTGCCGGATAGTAGCGGGTGGTTGGAGCGAAGCGTAAACCACCGGATTCGATCGAAAAGAGTATTCGCACTCTGAAGGGGTGCAGTAAGGCTCTGGAAATCTCTTTCAACTGTCAGTCATTCACTGCGTCAAATCCTTCCTCTCGAGTGACGCCCATCACGCACAAAGCTCACTTGTCGAGCAAAGCTATCAATTGGAGCGCTGGCATTGCCGTTGCAATTGGAACCTGCGAACATCAGCGTCAACATCAACCTTTCGACATCTAAATTGGAGACCAAATGAAAAGAATTTCGTGCTTACTATCTTTGTTATTACTGCTGACGCCGCTCACCCAGGCCTGGGCGGGCCAGAAGACCAGCGACCTCGAACACGTAAAACGGAACGTGGCGAAACTTGGCGTGGGATCGAAAGCGCGCGCCACGATTACACTGAACAATGGGACGAAGGTGAAGGGTTATGTCTATAGCGCCGGCGATGAAGAGTTCGTCATGCGTGATCGCAAGACCGACGCCGCCACGACCGTCCGTTATGCCGATGTTAAGAACGTCGATGACAATCGCGGGCATCGCAACGCGATGCTGGCAGTGATCTTCGTAGCGGTTGGAGCGGCAGTTGTACTCGCAGCCGTCTTCGGCGCAATTGCCCGCAATGAATGATGTTGAGCGCGTAATAGTTCGTGTTCATTAACGGTCCCTTTTGTGCGATTTCGTGGTTATTAACCAAAGACCGAACCACGAAATCGCACGAAGGTAATGAACTCACCCGACCGAGCTAACCACCCACGAACTTCGCATTCAATTTGATATCGACTCCCGCCAGCGCCTGCGATACCGGACAATTCTTCTTGGCCGTTTCCGCATGTTCCAGGAACGTCTTCTCATCAATGCCGGGCACTTCGCCTTCAGTGTTGAGTTCAATCGTGGTGATCTTGAATCCTTCGCCCACCTTCTCAAGACTCACACTGGCGTTGGTGCTGATGCGCGTGGGATTGTGACCCGCCTTCGTTAGTCCCGCTGCCAGCGCCATCGAGAAACAACCGGCGTGCGCCGCGCCGATCAACTCTTCCGGATTCGTGCCAACACCTTCCTCAAACCTGGAAGCGAAAGAGTAATTACCTTCAAAGGCGCCGCTGCCTAATTTGACCGTGCCCGATCCCTCTCTGAGCGTACCTTCCCAAACTGCACTCGCTGTTCGTTTCGCCATAAGTTTTCCTCCTTTTATCCTGCTACCGCTCCGGCGAAACTGAGGTTGCCCTCAAACGCCACGTCGCCACCTTTGAAAAATGCCACGATTTGTCCCGGCAAACGCGCGGGTTCGCAGTCGCCTTCAAAAACAAAGTTCGCTTCCGCGCGGCTTGAGACGAACTGCACGCCGGCCTCCTGGAAAGTGTCTTCGAGGTGCTGCTTGTAATGCGGATCGACTCCGTCCGCGTTAATGAATACGCGTAAGTTACCACCGCCAAACTCAGCGATCTTCTTTACCAGGGTCGCTTTATATTTCTCTCCCATTGTTCCTCCAACAATAAAAAACTAGCGTAACCGAATTTGATTTCACCGTTCGTACTTAGAACCATGATCGCGATTTGCTCGCGCCAGTCAAGTAGTCACGCCAAGCAGTCACGCGCTGTCCGTGTTATACTCAATCACAAGGACGGCCAAGACATCACCATCATCAAATTCACGATCCGTTTTGACGCTCCTTCAGCTACTAATTGAAGCGAACGCCTAAGGCGGAAAGTGAGCAGAAATGTCTATCAAAAAACCGAGACCCTTTACTTACCAATTTCTTGACGAAGGCCCAAGCCTCCTGCTGGAATTGACTAACGCAACCCAGCAGACACTCAAGCGCGTCGAGATTCTGACTATTTTTCTGAAGAATGAGGAAACTACGGTCGCCGGCCCGGCGCAGGTTCACATTCGTTTTGACAGTGTCGAGCGCATCCTGCCGGCAGAGAAGTCAGTCTTTTCACATACGACTTTGATTAACGGACAAGTTACCAAAGACGATCGCCAGCAGTTGTCACGGCTGCAAGGCGTCGAAGGTGCGCCTAATCCTTACATTCTGGATATTTCCTGGCAGGACACCGAAGGCCGAACCCGCTTTCAACGCATCCCCGTCGGACATTAAGTGGTAAGCCCGCGCGCAGCCTGAAAGGCTGCCAGATAGTAGCCGGTGGTTGAAGCGAAGCGTAAACCACCGCGTGTCAGAAGCCCGACCGTGAGGGAGGGCGCGCACCCTGAAGCGGTGCAAGATACCCCGTTTCTCGATGATTCTCATTCCGGTCTTCGCTCTTTTCCAAACCCTACAGATAGAGATAAAAAAAAAGCCCCCGGCGAATAAATCCGCCAGAGGCCTTAGGTGAGAAGCGTTAAGCGCTAATTAATAGCGCGAGCCGCCGCCGCCGTTGAAACCGCCGCCGCCACCGCGATTTTCGCGGGGCTTGGCTTCGTTAACCTTCAGCGCACGTCCGGCCAATTCCTGGCCGTTAAACTTCGCGACTGCCGCCGCGCCTTCTTCTTTGGTTTGCATCTCGACGAAGCCGAAGCCGCGTGAACGACCTGTTTCGCGATCTTCGATCAAGTTGACGTTTTCGACGGTGCCCGCCTGTGCGAACAGAGTTTGCAAATCGGCACTCGTCGTTTCAAACGCGAGATTACCAACATAAAGTTTCATAGACATTTGTTTCTTTTACCTTTTTCCCGTATGGGACCAACAGAAGCTTCCAAAGCTTCCCAATTCGCCAAGGTTAAATTATCCAACAGAGAGAAGCCTTGGCATTCTAACTGGGTTTGAGCTGTGGAATTCAGATGGACTGGAAAAAGTGACCAGAGAAGCTGAGAGCAGAGTAAGCTCGACTCGTGCACTATGACCCTACGCTAATGAGGGCTATATGTCAAAGGCAGAATATATCTTGCGGGGGCAATATGCATTGGGAGCACTGCGTGCAACACCTGCGATCAGGCGTTACTCCGCGAACGGGATCGAGCCGTGCGGGTCGTATCGATCAGATCTTCTGTACGCCAGTGGTTGGATTGGCCGCTCCAGCGCAGATGCCCTTCCGCATCGGACTCAAATGCATGGGGCCCGAAGACATCCCAGTCCTGCGGGGTGTAGAAAACATACCCCCCTCGGAAAACCGCATGCACGACGAATTCTCTGCCGTCAGACAGAGCGTAGATCCCGCGCTCTCTTAGGTTCTGCATCATGTTTGGTCTTGTTCGAGTGAAAACCGATCGCCTCGGAAGAGGCCGCGTCGGAGTGCTGAATTTGGGTTAGGGCGTGTCCGCCCTTCGACATCTGAAGGCGCTTACGCTGTCTGAGCAGCCGCGATCTTGTGGAATGTCGAATTGGAAACATTGGCGGTCCCGACTGTAGGCGTTCCTACTACAACGGTCGCCAGACATCTCATAACCTCCGCATAACCGGTGCGGTTATAAGCCTCCGCATCCGCCTTCGTCTCCCAGTAGCTGTTACCCACGGCTTCCGTAAGATCGGGCGAAATAAAGGTGATTTCATCCAGGAAACCCTTCTGCTTGCGCAGCATGGGAATTACTTCCCTCTCCATCAGGCGAGTAAATTCAGGAGCGGTCTTCGCTTTGAGTTTCACTATTACATAACGTGTAAACATACCTTTGCTCCTAATTGGTTTTGAGCTATGTGGTCAGATGATCTGGGAAATTCCAGAGGAGCTGAGAAGCAGAGTGAGCCGGACTCGGTTCGTAAGCACACTATGCTAATAATCGCTATATGTCAACGGCAGGATATATTTTGAGTAGGCAATATGCAGCGCTAACCGATGTTCGGATTGAGTGTGAGGTCAGTACCATTGTTCGGAGCTCCGCCTTCAGGCGGCCGCGTAAACGCGGAACTCCAAACCAAAGCGCCGTCGAGCTCCGCTTTGCCGGCGCACTCCAAATTTACCCCTTCACAAACTTCATCGCCACGCCATTCATGCAGTAACGCAATCCCGTAGGCTTTGGGCCATCATCGAAGACATGGCCCAGATGGCCTTCGCATTGCGCGCACGAGACCTTGGTGCGCGTCATGCCCGCGCTTCGATCTGTTTCTTCGATGACGTTCTCTTTTTTGAGCGGCGCCCAGAAACTCGGCCAGCCCGTCCCCGAATCAAACTTCTGTGCCGAACTGAACACCGGCAGCTCGCATCCCGCGCATATGAAAGTGCCCTTATCGTGTATGTCATTCAGCGGGCTCGTGAAAGCATATTCAGTTCCCTCGTGCCGCAGAACGTCGTACTGCTCAGGCGTCAACTGGCTCTTCCACTCTGCATCAGTCTTAGTCACTTTTTTGATTCCTTTGGATTTTGACTTTTCTTGAATACTTGAACCCGGACTATTGAATGTCGAATCGCGGCCCACTCCTACTCCCTCTCCCCCTGGGAGAGGGCCGGGGTGAGGGCTTACCGCCAACACGCCACTTAATACTTTTTCGTTGGGCTGTGCCCAGCTTGGCAGCCGCGACAAAACCGCAAACCCAACCACCGCAATCGAAGATGAAATAAAGAAACGTCTGTTCATAAGGTCTCCATGATATCGAGTCTTGTTCCTTCAACCAAATTACGTACGCCGCTGGCAAATTGGATTGGGAACAGAGTCAGTACCGGGAGCTGTCTTCTCCTCTCCCTTTGGGAGAGGTTGGGTAAAGGGTCCCGACTTTGTCGGAATAGCGACCGGGTAGGTGGGAGCCGCAAGTCCTTACGCACATCGAGCCTTTAGCGCGAGCCGGTACGAATCGCGTAACAGCGTCGAATGGAGGAAAAGCCTGAAGGCCCGTCTAAGCAGGGCCTTCAGGTTTCCGCATGTGGCTAAACCGAGATTACTTAGGCAGCAGAACGCACGGCAGCGCTTTGTTGTCGAAATAACCAAAATTCGAACCGACTGCAATTGGTTGATCCGAGGTAATTCTGACGCTGAACGAGACGTTCGTTATGCCGTCGGGGGTAGTCGTAGGCAACTGCCAGGTCACGTTTCTGGTGCTCCCTGGGGCCAAAGGCAACGTCGACGCGCCGCTTTCTCCCGGGTAATTGGTTGCCGGACTTGATCCAGGAATCAACACTCCAACGAGGTTCCCGCCGTCCCTATCCAGGATGTTCACACCCACGTTCGCTGTCGAGGTGCTTCCATTGACGACGTAGAGATCTGCTCGCTGTCCGCCACCAGAATTCGGGTAATGCGCCGGCGCACAGATCCAAACAAACGGTTGCCCGCCCGATGACGGTCCGGGAGGTCCTGCTGGTCCGGTTGCGCCTATAGGTCCTTGGGGGCCGGTTGCGCCTGTTGCGCCCGCTGGTCCCGCTGGTCCAGTTGGTCCAGCCGGTCCTTCTGGTCCCGCCGGCCCGGTAATATTCCATGAAACTCTGGTTTCGTTGTTGTGACAGGGAGTGCTTGAATCAACCAAACGCATTCCGCCGTTGCCTGGATTGATGCAGGCTTCGAGGACGGGAGAACTGCTGGTTGCCAACGTTAAGATTGGCACCGTCAGTACCAGCAAAGCTACTCCAGTCAATCCGGCGATTACACTTCGTTTCATCCACTTAGTTGTCATACGGGTCTCCTTCTTTGAGTCAGTGGCCTCGGTAGCTGAAAAGAAAATCAATTGGGGGGATCCGCAATCTATCGACGCGACAAAGCAATGTCAACGATTTTCCGAAACCGCGAACAGAAAGGGTGCGCCGAGGATGGCGCCACCGGCGTCCCTGCCCGCAGTGAGATGAAGTCATCTATGAAGCGCT
>DNNE01000054.1:0-5286 GCA_003487805.1 Blastocatellia bacterium
TACCGCTCGCGGTTCTGTACCGTATTGACTTGTGAACACATCAAGCCTATGGAGGTTATCGGATGAATCGTCATAATTGTTCCCCTACCATCGCGGCGACTTTGGCGCTGTTAGTGATTGCCGTTTCGGCTGCAATTCTGGTTAGCGCAGGTCAATCTCCGGAACCGCTGACCGGCAACTGGGTCGTTCGCACGCAGAATAACGACGGCACGTTCCGGACGACTTATCTGAATTTGAAACAGGAAGGTCCGCGCATTACCGGTACGATTCGGGTCACGCAATTTTTTTATCACATTAGCGAAAGCACTGGTGGGCCAGACGGTTTCACTATCACCGGATCGATGATGGACGGAAAGAACGAACGCAAAATCCAGTACGAAGGAAAGCTCGTGGGCGCCGACCTGCAAATCTCAACGCGCCGCAGGCCGACGGACAATCCGACGCAAATGGTGGCGGTGCGCGCGCCGGCTGGCGAAGGCGCCCTGCCCGCACGCAATCCCCTTCCCGCTCTGCACAAAGTCCCCGACAACGGCCTGGCGCGAACTCCGCCGATGGGTTGGAACAGTTGGAACAAGTTCGCCAGCCGCGTGGATGATCCGACCGTGCGCAGCATTGCCGACGCCATGGCCGGCAATGGAATGAAAGACGCGGGCTATCTCTACATCAACATCGATGACACCTGGGAAGCCGGTCGCGACGCGCAGGGAAATATTCAGACCAACAAGAAATTTCCCGACATGAAAGCGCTGGCTGATTACGTGCATAGCAAGGGATTGAAATTGGGAATCTATTCTTCGCCCGGTCCAAACACCTGCGCCGGTTACGAAGGCACTTACGGTCACGAAGAGCAGGACGCGCGCCGTTACGCCGAATGGGGAATCGATTATTTGAAGTACGACTGGTGCGGCGCACGCACGCTCTACACTGATGAAGAAATGCCGGCCGTCTACCAAATCATGGGTGACGCGCTGCGGAAAACTAAACGGCCAATCGTTTACAGTCTCTGTCAATACGGGAGGCTCGACGTGTGGAAGTGGGGAGCGGATGTTGGCGGAAACCTCTGGCGCACCACCGGTGACATTCGCGATGCGTGGGATTCAATGTCACGGATCGGCTTTAGTCAAAACGATCTGGCGCCCTGGGCCAAGCCCGGTCACTGGAACGATCCGGACATGCTCGAGATTGGCAACGGAGCCATGAGCGAGATGGAATACAAAACGCACATGAGTCAGTGGGCCATACTCGCGGCGCCGCTACTTGCGGGAAACGATCTCCGTAACATGAGTCCTGAGATACTTTCGATCCTAACGAACCGCGACGTGATCGCTGTCAATCAGGACAAACTCGGGAAGCAGGGGCAGCAGGTTTGGAAATCGGGCGATCAGGAAATATGGTCACGGCCTTTATCGGGCGGCGCGATGGCCGTTGCGTTTTTCAATCGCGCGGCGGATTCGGCAAAAATCTCCGTAAAGCTTACGGACCTTAAGCTCACTGGCAAATGGAAAGCTCGCGACCTCTGGTCACACCAGAATGTTACATGGCCCGAATCAGAATACTCCGTCACAGTTCGGAGTCACGGAGTAGTCATGCTGCGGTTGAGCCCCTGATTTCAAATAAAGTCGCTTAGGAATTATCAAAACTAACGCGACAGTAATCTTCTCGCTGCCGTCCAGGCGCGCACCTTGGTCGACAACCTCTGCCTGTGACGCCAACCCTATTCCGCGAGAGTAACCGTTATTCCAGGAAAGTAAGTTAGGATTGGGTTATCAGAAGGAGATGATCCTTCAAGCGCCTCTCTTACGTAATTTGAGATATCTGCTCGATACGTGTCCAATTGCGCAATCAGAGTATATTTGTCCTCGTCATCAATGATTATCGTTCTGAAGTTGCCGAGGTCGAATGGAATCTTATCTTGCTTTCTTATGATATGAACGATTGGCTTGCCTAAGATATGCCGAATTCCCAACTCATAAAATGCATTCGGGTTGTGAAACGACATATCAGCGATGACGAGTTTGCTCTTTAGAATGTATTCGATGATCTGTTTCGAAATCATTCCCGGCTGGGTAATCTTATCAGCACGCACGACCTTCAATTTGGAAGGGATAAGCGCGTGTTCAAGCAGTGTCTCAAGAACCATGTCAGAGTGTTTTCGCTCCGGCTCCCCTTCCTCGCCAATCGGCGCTAAGAAAAAACAAATTGAATCAAAGTCAGTGGTATGGCTACTCTCGTCGGACGCGGTTGGACTGCCAATCACTGCGTTTAATCCCGAGCCTGTTGGGACTCCTTGTTCCTGTAACGCTTTGTCAACGTCAAGAATCCACTCAGCACCCGACACAGTCTTTAACAGGCCAATATATTTTACGTTTCCGATAAATATGTCGACACATTCCGGTCGCTCAGCGCTCTCAACATCGTTGAGAACATCCCTCATTACCTCTGGGGCTGGCAATTTCCCACCCCTGAACCTCTCATAGAGGTTCTTGAAAACGGGAACATTTTCGATCGCGAGTCTGAATTTTGCTCGAAGGGCCTGAGCGCGTGCTGTACTTGGATCTAGGATCAACACCGCGTCCTCTGAGAGGCGTAGGGTCTCTGCATTATAACCGCCAACCGTTAGTCCGTACCTACCAGAAGTTATCACCAGCTGGCGGCTGGGACCACTGCTTGCTGCCTTACCCAAAATCTGAAAGGCAGTTTCCCTTCGCATCTCACGAGAGGCTCCCGCGTTATCAAAAATTGCTTTCGCTAGAGGCAATACACTCTCGAACGTGGCGCTCGGATAAGGTCTACCGCCAGACCCAGGCGACGATCTTCTTTCAGCCTGTGCTCTTGAACTGCGCTTAGAAGCCTTCTTTCTGCCCTTCTTACCGCGCTTTTTTCCGCGTTTTTTTGAACTTTTGATCGCAGTGTCTATAGATGTCTGCGCTGGCGTTGTATTCAAATCAGGAGATGAATTATCGCCGGGCTCTTCCAAGGCTTTGCCGTTTGACATGAAATGTCTCCAAGGTGAGGTCGAGAGTCGGAATAGAACACTCGTATTATACGCCGGTGAAATGGGCCTCAGTCAATGGCCTCCGCTCGCCGTCGCGCAAAAGGACTCAAAGGAATTAGGGATGCGACTCTTGCGACACTGAAGTCTGACCCCGTCTGAATCGCAAAGCCTGCGGTTTTGCCAATTTAGACGTTGTACTCCTAAGCACGTGTGAATGCGGTCTGGGGTCAGGCTGACGTTTCTTGCGATTCTCGAAGATCTAGGGGCCCTGGATTTTCAGTCGCTGGACGAATCGCGCGCTGGTTGTCGGTGCCGCAGTGGAAAGCAAAAGCTTCTGGCCTCGCTCCTGACGCTCACCTTTATCAACCGCGCCGGGAGGACCCGGGGCCGTCAGCCTGTTCGTCTCGATCGCGCTTTGAAGCTCAACCGGCGCGTCAATGGTTGGATCGATCAGCAGTTTCACTCGGCCTGCTGTAATACTGAAATTGCACCCTTCCCCTTTCTCAATGTGGTCGTCCGCATGCAGCACGAAAGTCAGGACAGCAGGCCGCGCCGTTTCAACGTCGTCCGAAACAGTGAACCCAGAACCAGGCTGGTAGACAAACTCACGGACAAACTTCTTCAGACCCAGGTCTGGTCCGTACGCCGCGGTTGCGTCGCCGCGCACCATTATCCGGTCCTTTTCTACCTTAGTGTCGGTGATGCGAATGCGATTCAGAAGTTCGTACGATACGCCGGCAAAGACATCATGACCGTCGCCCTCCTTCGCCTGGCCTTTGCCGTCGACAAGCAAAGTGTTGTGATGCTCCGTCATCGGCACCCCAGCGTAACCAGTGTCTCCGGTTAGATACTGACCCTTCGCAAAAATAATGAAGCTGTTCGCATCCGGATGCGCATGGCCGGAAGACAAACGCCAGTCAGGAAACTGTTTCAGCAGGGCTTCCGTGTGATGCCCTTCAGGCGGGCCACACTTAAAAGCAAATGCAGTTGCATTCTTTGACCAATCGCTGCGCCAATAGAAGACATCGTGATCGGGAAAATAATGCGAGGCGGATTGTCGCTCGATGGGCACGGGTTTGATCTTCGCGTCGTACCAAACCAGCGACCAAAAGTCTTCCGCGTTGACCTGACCGAAGCTCTTCAGCCAGGCGGCTACGCCCTGGGCTTCGCCACTTTGAAAGCGTTGCGCCAGCCGATAGAGCAAGTTGTAGTTCGTATTGAAATGGCCCTGCGGATGGGTCCGCGGATACTCCTCGCCTTTGTGCGCGCGCGTGAGTGGCCCTTCGAACACATCTCCAAAATCAAACACGTAGTCTCCGCTCGGCAACATCGAGTGCGCAACGTACTCGTGCATCAAACGAAATCCGGGGCGGTCATAAAGATCTTCGCCCGTTGCGTGCGCCTGCGCGTCGAGATAATGGACCAGCCATGGCGTCGAGAAGATCCAATATTCAAAACCTTCGTAGTAGTACCCGTCCTGCGAATATGTCGCCAGCACGCGATCGTAAATCCCCCGCGTGAGACTGGCCCAGGCAGGCGCCTCGGGAGTCTCGTCGTAAAGCGCATAGGCAACAACTCCCAAACCCGTGATCGGAATGAACGTGTGATTCTGGCTGTACGCGAAGGTCTTACCGGACTTTGGCTTGAAATAGTCAGCCATCAAGCGGGCTTGCTTGATTAGTTTTTCTCGATAGCGGGTTCGCTCTTTTTCAGTGAGGTCGTGATAAAGCAAATCATAACCCCAGCCTAGTCCGTACAGCAGATGACCCGCGGCGAGATCCACATTCGGTTTGTTACTGGCATAACCCCAGATGTCGTAACTGACGGCCGCGTCCATGTACTTGCGGGCGGCATCCAGATATTTCTTATCGCCTTCGATCTTGTAGATGAAGGCGGCTTCCGCGATCGCAATGCCGACGTCATTCTGTTGCCGGCGCTGCTCAGCGGGTGGTGGCGGCGGATCGCCCGCGAGTGCGCGCACGTGGCTGATCGCTTGTTGCCACAATTCACGATGCGAAGTGCGCGCACGTTCGCGCAAATCAACCAGCTCTTTGTCCGTGACGTAAACTCGCGGATGGACCCCCATCAACTCAGGCCGCAGGGCAGACTTGCGCGTCCGCATCAGCTCAAGGAGCGGATGCTCACCTTTGAGTTTATTACTCGCGGTTCGCTCTTGCTCTAACTCCCGCGCGTCCTGGGCGAGCGATGAGAGGGGGGAGACAATCGCGGTGAAAATGAGCGTGATGACTAACGATCGCCGCCAGGTTTGGAGTGCGCCGGCAGAGCGCAGC
>DNNE01000054.1:5613-5743 GCA_003487805.1 Blastocatellia bacterium
GCGGCGACGGCGCTTTGGATTGTAGGGTTGAGAACAATAAAACCATCATTGTAAAGGTCATCACTTCAAAGACTTTCACTTCACGGCCTACCAGGGCCAATCCAAACCGCCGTCGCCGCTTCGCTCTGCC
>DNNE01000054.1:6029-15698 GCA_003487805.1 Blastocatellia bacterium
GCCGTCGCCGCTTCGCTCTGCCGGCGCACTCCAAATCTCAATCCATAAACATTCCGCCGTTGATCTCAATAGTTTCGCCGGCGAGATAACTGGCTGCATCCGAAGCCAGAAAGCAAATCACTTCAGCCACTTCTTCAGGCGTGCCAACTCTTCCCAGCGGAATCCCAGCCACGTAACTCTTCATCACCTCTGGCGTTGAAAACTGTTCGTGATAACGAGTATCGATCACACCCGGCGAGATGGCGTTTACACGCACTCCGAAAGGCGCGAGTTCTTTCGCCAGTCCTTTGGTGAATGTAATCAGGCCGCCCTTTGCCGTTGAATAATGAATTGATCCGAGCGCGCCGCCAGTGCGGCCGGCGATTGAGGAAACGTTGACGATCACACCTGCTTTGCGCTCCATCATTGAGGCTGCCACCGCCCGGCAACAAAGAAAGGCGCTCTTGAGATTAAGATCGATGACTTCATCCCAACGCTCTTCGGTTAATTCGAGTATTCGCAGCCGTTCGATCAGCGACCCAGCGTTGTTAACCAAAATATCGATCGGACCAAGCTCAGCGACAGTGCGTTCGACCAGCGACTGGACACCGCTTGCTTGCGTGACGTCAGCTTGAATCGCGATGGCGCTACTACCATCGGCGATGATTTCCTGGCGAGTCGCTTCGGCGCCGGCTTCGTTGCGATGAAAATTGATGGCGACGCGAGCGCCATTGGCGGCCAGCGCTTTCGCCGCGGCGCGTCCTATTCCCGATGAAGCACCCGTGACGAGCGCCACCTTCCCATTGAAATCGAAAGAATTACTCACAGCTTGATCTCCTCAAATGGCTTGCATGAAAAGTGATTCACACGCTCGGTTATGCCGGCTGATGTGCGGAAGCGCTCCGCGCGTCCGTCTCGCTTTCATAATGAACACCTTAACTCTCTGCCAGAGACACACGCTCGATACGACCGCAGAGCGCAAACAGAACCAGCGTCCCGATAGGCGCAAGCAAGCCGGCGACAACCAATACTGGCACATACGAAAAGTGATCCACGACCCACCCGGTGCCGAAAACAAAAATCATCGAGCCAATCCCCGCACCGGTTCCGCCCAGGCCGGCGACTGAGGCAACGGCCCTGTCTGGGAAGAAATCGCTGGGCAGGGTCTGCACGTTATTGATCCAAACTTGAAATCCAAAGAGCACGACGCCAATTAAGACCAGCGCGACCATCGCGTCGTGGGCAAACGCTGCCAGAATCCCGGCGGGCATCAAACATGCTGCGATCGCGATCACCAGCTTTCGTGAACGATCCACACTCCAGCCACGAGCGATCAAATATCCGGACAGCCAGCCACCCGAAAGACTGCCCGCGTCAGCGGCAACATACGGCACCCACGCGAAAAGGCCAATCTTGATGAGTGAGAAGCCGCGCGCATCGGCCAGATACTTCGGTAACCAACTGATGTACAACCACCAGACCGGATCAGTTAGAAACCGCGACAAGACTATCGCCCATACCTGACGATAGCGTAGCAGCTCACGCCATTTCAGTGGCGCGTTCCGCTCTGCGACAAGCGTCTCATCCTTGTCTTGTTGTCCTTCACGGATCAGTTCGCGTTCCGTCTCGCTCAACCATTGATGGCGATCCGGCGTCTCATAAAAAACCAGCCACAACACTAACCAGAGAAAGCCAAGCGATCCCGTGACGATGAAGGTCGTTCGCCAACCATATGTCAGACTTAGCCACACGATCAGCGGCGGCGCAACCACTGAGCCGATCGCAGCGCCGCTATTAAAGATTGCCATTCCGAACGCACGCTCGCGAATCGGAAACCACTCAGCCACTGTTTTCGCTGCGCCGGGCCAGTTCCCTGCCTCGCCAAATCCGAGTACAAATCGAAAGGCGCTGAGGCTGGCCAACCCGCGGGCGAATGCATGCGCGATGGCCGCGATGGACCACAGCACGATCGAACATACAAATCCTCGTTTGGTGCCAACCCGATCGTAAAGCTTTCCCGAGAGACCCTGGCTGATCGTGTAGGCCAAAAGAAACCAGGTAAGAATGCCGCCGAACTCAGTGTTAGTCAGTCCCAGATCGTGGGTGATTACCGGGGCCAGTACTGAGATGGTCAACCGATCGATGTAGTTGATCAGCGTGGCGAGAAAGATGAGCCCGACGATCCACCAGCGCAATCCTCGGAGCTTGAACCCTGCGTCGATCACATTCTCTCAGTTCGTTCTGCGTCCCATAGCCGACGTGGAGCGGGGAGGTGTTTATAGCCGAACGCCGGCTATCGCATTAGCGTCATAAACCTTGAAGGAGCAAAATGTCGCCCTATTTAACCAGGGGACACTTCGCTCCTTCTTTGGTTACCAGCAGTAACACCGTTGGATTCCGTTTTAGAACGTCAACCGCAAACCAAACTGCAACTTGCGCATGGCGGCGGCCGAGGTGATCACGCCAAAGGTCGCCGAGGTGGTGCCGGAGGGAACAGAGTTACCCGGCTGTCCCAGGTTCACCATGTTGAAGGCATTCGTACCATCGACCCGGAAGCGCAGCCTGAAGCGCTCACTCAAACGGAAGTCCCGAGAGAGAGCCAGATCAACAACCTCATAGCTCGGTCCATCAAGGAGGTTTCGCGGCGAGTTGCCGTCGGTGGCGACGCCTGTTACGACCTTGTTCTGTACAAAGGCCGCGGTGTTGAACCACATCGCCGCGGTCCGATTGCCAATGTCCGGATTGCCTACTAGTTGCGCGCGGTCGTTGGTGCTGCCATCGAGGTTCGCGTCGACATTGCCGTTTGTAATGCTGAACGGAAGGCCGCTACGCACCTTGATGATCGGGGAAATGCTCCAACCGTTAAGGAGATGGCGCGCGAAGCCGTTACTCCCCTTGTAGTAGTCGATTTGGTAGTTAAAGCTCAGGCTGAAGATGTGACGCTGATCCGTATCAGCACGACCAGAATCTTCCCCAAGGTTGCTGTAGTTCTGGGCCAAACCCTGCGTGGTGCTGTTGTGCAACTCCACACTGCTGTTGGTATGGCTATAGGTGTAAAAGGAATTGAAAGTCAGGTGGTGGCTCATGCGCATCGCGGCTGTAACTTGCAACCCGTGATAGTCAGCGTTCTGATCCGACTGGAGCAGCAATATCGCGCCGAAGGCCGGATTCGGTCGTCGTGCGAGGATGTTCGCACCCGCGCTCGTCGCGGTCGGCGTTAGCACGGGATAGTTAATATCGCGCGCGAAGGGCAGGTTGTGGCTAAGCGTCACGACGTAAGCTCCGCCTACTGTCAGGTCTTTCGTCAGTTGGCGCTGGACCGAGAAGTTCATCTGATACGAGAATGGCCACTTGAAATCCGTCGCCACCGGGAAGAGGCCTCCGCCGGTTGTAAATGTCCCTTTGTACGGGAAGGGACTGCCGCCCACGAACGCGGTATAGGGATTACTCAGCGAAGCTCCCAACGGCACGCCGGCCGCGTTCGTCTTTTGATTGATGTTGGTGAACGTGAGCCGGGTGGAAAAAGGCTGGAAGTTGGTCATGGTGTTCCACTCGTTGCCCGAGATGCTCCCGTAGAACATCCCAAACGCGCCGCGAATCGAGGTCTTGCCGTCGCCCTTCGGGTCAAATGCAAACCCGATGCGCGGAGAAAAATGAGCGTAACTCGTCGGGATGCCGCCGCGTTCCACACCGGGATCGCCAAAGAACACAGCCCCAACCGGCGCTATCGGATTAACAGTCGATTTCTGCCCGGGAACATAGTTGACGACCCGATTGAGCGGGTCGGTCGGCGCCGTTTGAACGTCCCAGCGCAGACCAAGATTGAGGGTCAGGCGTGAACGGACTTTGAAATCATCCTGCACGAAGAGTGCCGTGAACCAGCTATTGGTGTAGCCCGTTACGGGTGCGTCCTGCGAGACCGCGCTGGGAATCCCGATCAGGAAATCGCTCAAGGCATTCTTGGTCGTGCCGTTATTGAAGGTGAAGACGCCATAATTGTTGAGCAGTGTCTGCTGGATGTCCTTGTTGAGCGAGATTTCTCCCCCCAGCTTGAGCGAGTGGCGACCCTTAATCCAACTGAAAACGTCGCGACCTGAGTAAAAGTTAGTGCCGGCTATCGGGCCGCCGATTTGTTGTCCCAGGGTAAAGAATCCCGTGACGGTGATCTGCGGCAAATTCGGCGTGCCCTGGATAAAAAATGACGAACCCAGATCGGTAAGCGAGGTCGCGGGCACGTTTATGCGTCCGCCAAAATTCCGTGAGAAAGTCAACCAAAACTGATTGATCTTGGCTGCGCTGATGATCCAGGTGTCACTGGCGTTGACGCTATGCTGCCGCCACGTGGAGTTTTGGAGGCTCCAGGGCACGTTGGGACTGCCTCCCTTCGTGGTGCTGGTTCCTCCGGTATTAAAGTAACTTACGCTCAAACGGTGATCGGCGTTGAGCTGGTAGTCCACCTTTCCCAGATACTCGTCGAAGTTATATGGGGTGGGGATATTGCCCTGCCACTTGCTGCCGGGCGCGTTGGAGAGCGGGATGTAGTTGTTGATGATCTTCATCGCCACCGGATCCAGACGGTTGGGGCAAATTACATTAGTGACGCCGTTGCAGACGAAAGCCAGGCCAGTCGCGGGATCGACGGGCTTGGTCCCGGAGGCCGTGAAGTTGCCGGTACGTTCCAGGGCGGTGGGAACGACGGCGCCGCTTAGGAATGTGCTCGTTGCCTGTCGCAGTCCGGAGTAAGAGAAGAAGAAAAAGGCCTTGTCGTGCTTGATTGGACCGCCAAGGGTGGCGCCGAACTGATTGCGATGAAAAGGCGCTCTCGCCAGTGTCGAGCCCCAATCGTTGGCGTTGAATAGTGTGTTGCGCAAGTACTCAAAAACCGAACCATGAAACTGGTTACTGCCCGACTTGGTAAGTACGTTGATGACCCCGCTGGCATAACGGCCATACTCCGCGTTGTAGCTGTTGGTCTGGACCTTGAATTCCTGAATCGCGTCCGGGTTCGGCAAGATATTACCGGTGTTGCGCAGGTTGGTCATGTTTATGCCGCCGTCCAGATAGTAGTTTACTGACCCGGTGCCGCCATCGGTACCGCCGTTGATCAGTGTTCGCTGTTCCGGATAACCAAGGATGAAGGTACTGGTGCCTGTTGAGGCAGCGGCTATGCCGTTGTTGTTGGACTGCACACCGGGCGTGAGGTCCAGCAGCGTGTAGACGTTGCGCTCAACCAACGGCAGACTTGTGATTTCGGCAGACTGGATGGTTCGAGCGATCTCAGAAGTGCTCGTGTTCACAGCGGGTGACGCCATCTCTGAAATCGTCACTGTCTCGCTGACTTGTCCAACGTTGAGCGCGACGTCAACACGTGCTGTGTCGCTGACCTGTAGGACGATGTCGCTGACCAGGGCTTTTTTGAAGCCTGTGTAGGTGACCTCAACACTGTATTTGCCTACCGGAAGAAACTCGATCCGGTAAGTACCCGCGTCGCTTGAAGTGACGGTGCGGGTGAGACCCGTGTCGAGGCTACGCGCTGTGACCTGGGCGCCGGGAACAATGGCGCCGCCCGGGTCCGTCACAGTACCCACAATCGTAGCGGTTGTAACTTGTGCGACCGCCGCCAGGGGGATGGCGAGCAGCAGTGCAATAATCGCGAACTGAATCGTCCTCATACCAAAGCGTTTTCCTTTAAACATGTCAACTACCTCCAATGAGATTTCGAAAGATGAAGCAACATCGCCTTGTTGCTCCTTCAACCCACCTTGTTCTTCATTACCGCTTAAATCTAGCTCGAAGCTAAGCGACGCGTGGAGCCGCAAAGGTCGGCGCTGCAATCAGCGCTGCTGCTCCGCGCAACCTGGGATATTCCTGAGTCGACGCAATGTGCAGCGGTGTCTGCCCGCCTCTTTCGGTTAAGGCCCTCTCACCCAAAGCAAGAGTCACCGTCGTTTCGATCAAATCCCAGGCCGTCGTGATTTCGCCGTCCAGGTATATGCACTCCGGGTTAATAACGTTCACAACCGTCGCCAGACCGAGGCCGAGAAAACGAGCCGTCGTCTGAACCGCAGCCATGGCTTTCGCGTCACCGGCGCGCGCTCGCGCAATCAAATCCAAAACGGTGAAAGATCCCTGCTTGGCGTCGTGAAGCTTATTTGGACTAAGCTTGGACAAATCCCACCCGAAATAGCGGGATAGAGTTGCCAGGTTGGATATGTATGACTCCCAGCAGCCGCTGGCGCCGCACATGCATCTCGGACCATCGAGGTTTAGAGGCACATGAGCAAACTCTCCAGCAATATGATCAGAGCCACGGAGCAGTTCACCGTTGACCACGATCCCTACGCCTACGCCGTCTGAGACACCTACATAGACGAAATTTTGCGGCTGCGTTGTTTCCCCGCGCTCGAGCCAAAGAAGTGCCAGGGTACAGGCGCGACCAGAGTTTTCGATTTCCACCGGCAATCCCGTTGCGGCGGCCAATTGATTGCGCAGGTCGACCGCTCGCCATCCCAGTGCCGGTGCATTCAGAATGCGTCCGGTGCGTTGATCTACCATGCCCGGTACGGCGAGCCCGATGCCCTCGATGCCGGCTGTTATTGCATGTGTTTTTATTAGCCGGCGCACGCGAGCTGCCAGGTCACGAACAAACTCAGGGATTGAAAAGATCGTGTCGTAAGCTTCCAGCGCGAGTTGTCGCCCCGAGAAGTCGCAGACCATCACAAAGGTTTTGCTAAAACGGATGTCAACCGCGACGACCAGGCGATCGTGGCTCTTGATGTGTAGCAACGTTGGCTTGCGTCCGAACGCGGCTTCACCGGTGGCGCCCTCGTAAATCAGGTCCTGATCGAGAAGTTCCTGGACCAGAACGCCGGCCACTCCGCGAGTCACATTCATTTGCCGCGCCAGTTCCGCTCGCGAAATCGGCTGATGCTCGTGAATCACGTTCAGAGCTATGCGGCGATTTATGTCACGCGAAGTAGAACGAGTGGCAACGCGGAAGTCTCGGGTGTTTATTTTGCGCATCGGGGGATCCTGATACTTTGTACGAAGTGTGGACAATATGCTGAGACCGGATTACTGTCAAGAGTTTTTTTACCTGACCCGACACTTTTTTTCCAGCAAAAACGGTTGAGAATTGGCTGATCTCGGGAACCCGAACCGGCAGCAATGGTAATGGGATGGTCCCCTAAACTCGGTTAATGAGGTGGCTCTGGAGCTTGATAAGGGTGCCCTGGTAGCGCATGCGACCTCGTCCTGGTCATCAGGTGCGCAATATCCTCGCGACTATCGCTTTCATGTTCAGCTTTGGCGAATGAGCGGCTCGCCGTAACAAAGCGGCGTCGAGTAAATCCGATTCGGTTCCGTCTTTCTGGATTGGGGTTGAGGAGTACTGAAGAAATGGTGATCCGGATAACTTTGCTGAGAATAATGGTAGGCGCGTGGGGACTTGAACCCCAGACCTCTGCCGTGTCGAGGCAGCCACGGCTCAACTCGTGTAACGCGTTATCATTCTATGCCCCGTAAACATTAACCAGCCAGACTAGCGAAGCCCGCTCAACCTACATGAACTGATGAGGCGCTAGGCGTTGTCTGCCAAAAGTCTGCCAGACTCCTAATACTCAAAATCGGCGGCTAATCTCATTCGTAGCGTAACTGCTCAATAGGCGGGCGTGTCCGCGACATTCTCCGGAAACATGAATGGAAGTTGATTTTGTCTCGACAAATGCCGGCTTGCTTGCGGGCGATGCGACCGCCACTACGGGAGTTTCAATACACTCGGTATTTATCAGCTTAGCGGTTGTCAAAGTCGCTTCGGCTGGCTTCGTAAGAACTGTGTAGCTGCACTCTCTTAGCCTCTGCCCTTAAGAACCTCGTACCGGAGGTGAGAATTGGCCCTCTACCGGGTTATAAGTCCTGAACTTAGCGATGGTGTCTCGTGCGTGACATTTGTCAATTCTTCCTAAGTCTTCATCGGCGATGTCCTATGTGTCTTCCCGCACTGGACACTCTTCGCAACTTCTTCTGCAGGAGAAATGCATTAACGTGTTTCAAACGATGCGCGACGAGGCATAGCATCCCAAAGGCGAACTGTTCCGTCGGAGCTACCAGTAACCAGAACTCGACCGTCTGATGAAAATGCCAGAGCGTTGATATTATCGCAACTCCCGATGGTGCGCGCCTTTGCGGTTGTCAGATCCCAAACGCGGATTCTGCTGTCCAGCGAGCAAGCGGCAAGTTGGTCCCCTCGAGGTGAGAAGCTAAGGCAGCAAATGCAGGAACAGTCTCGCGCCAGCACCGTGGCTGCCCGGCTATTAAGGTCCCACAGGCGCACCATCTCATCCCAGCTTCCCGACGCCAGGGTCTTCCCATCCGGAGAGAACGAGAGAGAAGTGACCTGGCGAGTGCAGTGGCCCAGAGTGCTTGCGGTACCTGTCTCAAGGTCCCACAGTCTGATGGTCGTATTTGTGAGTGCGGCGTCGGCGGCCGCTATCCACCGCCCATCAGGAGAGAAAGCGATTGACGCCGGGCCGCCCCATGGTCCTTTGAGAGTCCTTAGCTGCCCTGACTGTAGATTCCAAACGCGGATGACGCCGTCGGATTCTGCGCTTCCGGAAGCCAATCTTCTCCCACCTGGTGAAAAGACAACCGAAGGAGATCGCTCTCCGCTTTCACCCAAATCCAATGCTTCGCCCGGCTGGAGATCCCAAACTTGAATTCTGCCTTTCGTCGAACCGTTGCTTTCGCTTGCGGTGGCGAGCAACACTCCGTTGGGCGAAAACGCAACTGACGACACCGGGTGCGAGCCGTGACTGAGAAGCTGAGCCTCGCCCGTATGCGCATTCCAAAGATGAACACTACCATCCTCGCTTCCGGCGGCAACGATGGGTGCACCGGGAAAAAAGTCTACTGAACGAATCGCCTTTTCGCATTTCCCGATGATGCCAAACTTTAGTTCTGGCGGCTCGAACGGCTGCGTCGACAGCGGGTCCAACCGCGAAGTCGAAGGGCTCACGCCTAACGGACTGTTCTCGTCTGGCGGAGATTTTATCTCGGCGCGCAAGAGAGCCCGGACGGCCACCGACCAGGAGTCAACAATCCATCGGGCTTCGCCTTCAGTCAACGAAAGATTCCTTCGTAGGCGCTTGGTGAGTAGTGCGCTCAAGAGGTCGCGAGGAACGCCGTCCTGCGAAACAATCAGATCGATCGCGACCCGTTCCTTTACTCCCAGGACCAACAAGAATGTTTCTTCCTTAGATTCACCGCAATAATCGTTTAGAAGATTTCCGCAGAGCTGCGCATCGGTGAGCGATAATCGGCCGTGTTTGATTAGAATCTCACCAAGTCTCCGCGCAACTGTATCGTCGAGACGCTTCACGACCAGATTTCGCCCTCGATGTGTCCAAAGTTAATTCGCGTACCCAAGACCAGCGTCACGCTTCGCCCCGGCGAAACATCTTTGATTTCACCTTTGCTGTTCGTCGCCGACCAGGTTTGTGCCGAGAGATTCTTTAATCCCCAGATGGCCGGGTTCTCCGGATGTCGCGTTACGGCTGCGACCGGCTCTGAAAAATTGTACTTTTGATCCTCATCCACGTGGTGCAGGAAGAGCGACGTATCGTGATTCAGCATAACGAAATTCCGCCCCAGGCGAACTCGTGGTGGCAGGCGAAGGCGCTTTTGGCAGGACCA
>DNNE01000054.1:15996-31746 GCA_003487805.1 Blastocatellia bacterium
AGGACCAACACGAGCCGATGGTTTTCTTCTCAGCTTGATTATCGCCGGCGTCATGAAAATTCTCGGCCTTACAATGTGCGCAATAAATAATTGAATCGCGCAAACGGACCATCGCCGACCGCCAATTACTTTCGCGCACGCGCCCATGTTGCGGGTCTGTCAGCCCGGCGGTAAATGCCTGGATAAATAAATTGCGAAGAAAGCGAGGGTAGATCTCCCAAAAGACCAGCGCGTTGCGCTGGTGCTGCACGTCGGGCGCATTCGACTGGTCCACCGGATCAAAAATGAAGAGTGGCTCGGATCCATAAAGTCGTTTCATGGCCGGCAAGTCGAGACACTTAATGGCCAGTTCTTTTCTGCCTTCCAGGGGATGGTGCATCATGAACATGTAGAACAGCAGCACGGCCAACGAGAACAGATCAGTTTGAGTGCTCGGCACGGCGTCGCCTCGCACAATCTCCGGCGCCATAAAACGCGGCGTGCCATAAACCGCGCTCTTCGACTGATTGTCAACCGCAACGTTATCGTTGTCGCAGATCAGAACTTCACCGGAATGCGGATCAAAGAAGGCATTGCCAAAAGAAATGTCTCGATAGCAAAGTCCCTTTGAGTGAAGTTGGAGAAAGCTGTGAGAGAGTTCCAATCCGACGGTCGCCAGGGCGCGAAAGCTGGGCTCGATTCGTCGCTTCATCATATCGACGATCCCCTTGAATCGCGGATCACGCAAAGGCATCAGATAACCAAAGCCGGGCGTCCCGGTCGCCTGGGCTAATTCCATGGGCCAAAGGAACCGATCGCTTGGCGCACCCATCTTTATTAGAGTCTCCAGCGCCGTCTGCTGTTCGGGCGTGGCTGAAGCCGAGTAGTACCATTTGAGCGCTACAGGTCTGCCGCCGAGAATTGCGCGATACACTTCTCCCTGGCCACCGCCGCCGAGAAGACTTTCCACCACGCAGCTTGACCGCGACGTCGTTGTCTGAACTTTCTGATTGAGTTTGAGGATTTGATCCATTCTACTGGCGCGTTCGAAGCCTCGACTGTAATCGGCGCTCATTGCGAATCCGCTTCCGCTAAATCGGACGACCTTGAAGGCTCAGCGCTTTTCCGACCTGATCTGGGCTTGCCGGTCGTTTTATTCTCTGACTTACCTCCGGCTGACTCCAGCGAACAAATAATCCCAAGGGTAACATCATCGCCGCTGCCGGCATTGGTGGAATCGGTTAGCCATGTCTCCAGATTGTCTTTCACCTTGTCAACGCCTTCCGCGCGAATCGCGGTAAGTATGTCAGAGCCAACTTTCAGAAACCCGGACTCGTCACGAAACGAATTCGGATAACCATCAGTCGCGAGGAGGATCAAAGCGGGACGTTCATTAGTGATCGGTTGAAAGCCGACTCGGAAATCCCGCCAGGCCTCGGGCGCGCAAAGCGAAGTGGTCTCGTTGGCGAAAAGGCGTTCGTCCCTGGCTAGAGGCCGGGACACCTGAGACCGATCGTCGACGGTCAGAATTTCACCGTCGCCGAGCTGAAGATAAGTAACGAATCCCGGCGCGACCGCGACTGCGATTATCGTTGCGCCATAAGCTATCGTGAAATTTTCGCTTTCGCTGGCGCTCTCGTCATTTCGATTGCTTGCGCCGACACCGCGGTCAACGCCAGGCAATGGATTCTCTCTGACATGTTCAGCAACCGCATCAACCCAGGCTCGGACTAATGCTTGAGGCAGCCACTCTTCAGCCGACCGTTTTACGAGCGATAGATTATTAAAGTCTGTCTGACCGGCGAGGAAGTTGTGGATCAATTGAGCGGCCACTTCAACTGCGAGCTTCGCGCCAGTATGACTGCGCGAATATCGCGGGCTGCCATGACCGTCGGCGATCGCCAGGACCAGCGGCGAACCTATCCCCGATTCCGGCCGCCAGCAAATCGCATCCTGGTTCGGCATGCCGTTGCGCTGATGTGCGGCTCCGCGAACACTTTGACCAATAACTTGCCATTGTGGTGTGGACTCTTCAGTATTCATGGGATGTCCGACAAGCTTCAGTTTCTCGTCGTGACCCGACAAACTGAAGTTTGCCGGACAGCCGCTACCACACATCATCCGCCGAAGAGCCGCCGGAATCCGGCACGACGGGAATGGGAACGTTAAGGCCGGAAGCTGCCGCCGCAGCGCTCTGGCTTGCCGGTGATGAAGCGGACTTCAGTACTGCGGTTGAGACCCATCTTATATATTTCGTGAGTGACTCGGGACTGTTCGCCTGCAGCGGCTTGAGTTCCGGATTGGCAATGAATTTTTTCAGGACTTCCTGATCGGCATCTTCGCCGATTGCAATTGCGATCCGCACGGACTTGCGTCCCCAGGGCTCGTTCATCAGGGCTTGTAATCCGCCGGCGAAATCGTCCGTCGGCTGACCATCAGAAATGAGCACGAGCACGGGAGGCAATGCCCGATCCGTCATTGGTGGAATCTTGAGTTGATCGGCGACGATGCCGAGGGCCATGCCCATCGCCGTAACGCCGCCGGCAGTGAGGTCGTCCCATTTAAAATCCACGATGTCGGTGGGCTGCGAAACATGCCACTGCGCACCATCGGAAAACTTGACCGCGCGCACTAAGACTTGCGCGTTGGGATTCTCATCCGCCACCTCTTGCATGTGTGGGATGGCTTCTTTGATTGCCGTGTTCAATGACTGGATTTTGCCGTCGACAGCCATTGAACCCGAGCAGTCGGCAATCCAGATAAAATGCAGCGGCCGAGTCGCCAACTCACCGCCAGGTCGCATGCTCATCAAAGAACTCAACCTCCTCAGTCTTCACAGCAACATCACTTACTTCGGACGCATTATGTCACGCCGTTAGGTGTCATCGCCAATTTTTCTTTTATGAATTATGGCGGCGTTGGCAAGAATCGGCGAACACGTTAGCAGTTTCAAGAGAGAAGTGCCCATGCCTCAAACGGACGAGTGCGTGCGCCTCTGGTGAAATCGGCCAGGAACGGGATCGATTCAACCTGGACGGCGGGAGACGGATGTTGTGAGTCTCAATCTGAATCATAGTCCGAGCTCACCAGACTTCCTCCTTTTCCTCCCTGTTCCACTTTTGCCTGTAGTGGTTGGCGTTTGTACATCATGATTGGGCCGGTTTCTGATCTGTCAATCGTCTGAAACCCAAAACCTGCATACCACTTTTCGAGTTCCTGTATGCCTGGACCACCTGTGGCATCGGGAAGCACGTCAAGATAACATGCGTTGAATCCAACCCTCATTTGCAGAAATGCTTTTAATAACTTGCTTGCATATCCCTTTCGTCTCTCTGCGGGTGGGATCGTAATGAAAACCAGGATTATTCCGTTATATTTTCCTCGCTCCCCGCCTATCGTGCCGTTGGTTGTATACGTCAGAACTCCCTCCCCGGACTCTGTCCCGATTTTCATTTGTTCTCTTTGGATAGTTGAACTTCGCAAGGCCAAGCCCGCACGACCGGCAAAGGAAGATGGAGTGCGAGCCGAAGAAGTGGGAGTCATCTTGTGGCGGACAATCTCGTGGCCCTGCGACGCCGGTTTGTGACCAGGAATTCTTGACGCGCTTCTTATTAGACTTGGCTGACGCAGACCCTGGACAACCGGAGCAGCCGGCTTGAGCCGGTGTTGTCTTTCAAGCACCTGCTCGCTAGCAGTCTTTTTGGTCTGCAACACTTTAGGGACGCGTTGAGCGTGGTGTTGAGGCGGGGCCACTGGATGATTTTTTACCTGCGATAAGCGAGCCGTCTTAACCTGCACGTTTGCCGGCTTTGATTGGGGACGATAAACAGGCGGCCCGACTGGCGGGTTGCGGCTCACTGCCCCACTCGCTATTTTGGGTTGCCCTGGTTTCGGCGTCGCCTGCGGACGATATGCGGGAGGTGCAACGGGCTGCTTGATACTCTGCGCGGACACAGCAGTCTTTGATTGGGCGACCCCAGCTTTGCTTTGCGGGGCGTGTCCCCCAGGTCGCTTTAATTGCCGCGGTATGCCTCTCGCTCCAGCTGTTCTATTTGGCAGATTCATGTCGACCTCCTTTTTGCTACGCGTCCCAACCATCTCCGCTTAGGCTTTCCATGTTTTGACTATCGCTGCACTTGTCTCAACCATGTGCTCGGGTTAAAACCGAAAACCGAATCTGCCCCCGAAAAGCGACCCGATCAGGCGTCGAGCCCAGAGCAGATACGGGGACGATGCGACACGCCCGTACTTGGTTATCCAAACCGCGCGTTCATGATCTGAACGGCCAGGCACGCGAGGTTATAGGCGCAGGTAGGGGCCAGATCTGGTCTGGCTTTGGCGAACCCTAGAGCATCTCCACTGCTCTTGCAGCCGTGGTCGCTGGTGCTGGCAACCGCGTGGGTGGCCTCATGTATCATAGTGTCGAGCTTCAACAACACATCTTGATCGTAGAATCCGCTGAGCAGGTAGAAGTTTCCGGTTCCGTTGTAGGCGTATCCGAAGGCGAGATCCTCGGAGGGTGACTCTGCTTTATCATCCGCGGCGTCATAGACTTTCCATTCCGAGTTCAGAACGATAGTGAGTACCTTCAAAGCCTGCTGGGCATACGTGATGCACTGTACTAACGAAACCTTCTCAGACCACCCCAGCCACTTTGATATTGCATTAAATGCGTCGGGCGGTTCGGAGATTTCGTCTTTTAAGTAGGCCACCGTCTTCTGCAACCCGTCAATGGCCCACGCAATAGACCTCCCTGCCATCTCTTCCATCATCTCGACATCTTCCTTATGATGAATATTCTGTCCCATGAACTTTGCCTGAGCCACCGACGGAGCAGCGGAAAAGGGCACAGGCCTGGCGGGACGAAAAGAGACAGCTAATTTCTGTACCTGCGGAGAAACCAGTGTCGCCTTCATTTGAGCAGTCAGGCTTGATTGTGCATTCGCTTGCTTCGCCTGCGGACGATAGCCGGGCGGAGCCTTTGGCGGCGTGTGCGCCTGTGCGGCCGATGCCATTTTAGGCTGCGCGACTCTTTTTTGTTCCGGACGATACACTGGCGGCGCTGCGGGTGATAGTCGCAGTTGCGAGATGGCCTTCGGCTGGACAATCTTCTTTGCTTCGGGGCGATAAACCGGAGGTGCGACAGGCTGCCGCGGCGACTGACCGGCAGGCGATCTTTGAGCAGATGAAATCTTTGTCTGTAAGACTCTCGGTGCAGGTTGAGGACGATAGACCGGCGGAGCGACCTGTGGTTTCCGATTCACACCGCCACTTGCCATCTTGGGTTGCGCTGCTTTCGGCGTCGCCTGCGGACGATATGCGGGAGGCGCGACGGGTCGCTTGCTGCTCTGCGCCGACACACCAGTCTTTAGTTGTGCGACGACCGGTTTACGTTGAGGCGCGTGTCTTACCTGCCGGTTGAGAGAATGTAGGATGCCTCCGGCTTCCCGCGCTTTTTTATTCGTCGGGTTCATGGCGACCTCATCCTCTCTTGCGCGTGTGCTCGCCTTTGATGACTTGCTGGTAATTGTAGAAATAATCCATCGGCAGATTGGCCTGCTCCGCGCCGTCCGCGTCCGGTTGATAATGGCCTGAGCCGTTGCTCCACCATTCCAGATTGCCGTTATTGAAAAAGACTTCGCCCGCGTAGAGGACCTGCTGGCCTTCCGCGAGCGAGGGATGGCGGTAACGATTGTGCAGCAGCGTCTGCCCTTCTCTGGTTCGCACGAAGTTATACTTCATATTCGGGACATTGACACCGTGCGTGCCCGCGCGGTGCAGCCTGTACTGGTTCGCGAAACTATCGAGCGAGAAAATGTTGCTCCGCTCGACGGGGACTGCCGCGCCCGGATGAAGGTTCGGATAAAGCTTGGTGGCCTGAACGATATTTGACCTTAATGAACGCACCACTGCTCGTTGTACGACGGGCCGTGCCGCTGATGCGCGGGCATTAGGCGAGACTCTTTTGACCGTCACGATATGTCCGCCGTTCAACTTCGGCGCAAGCTGAAGCCTGTGGGCAGCAGGAATGATCCGCGTGCTCTGAGGCTGACTGGCTCCTCTTTGCAGAGCGGCGGTCGCCTGCGGCTGCAATACTCTGGGGGGTGGCTGTGGACGGTAAACCGGGGCCGCGACACGTGTGCGTGCCGTCTGAGTTGCAGCCCTCTGTCTCTGAACGACCGCCGTCGGGGGTTTAAGAATGCCCGCCGCTTTTTGAGAACTATGAACGAGTGCGTGTTTGGGAGGCTGTCTGATTTGTAAAGCCGCAGTTGCCTTCGGCTGGGTAAGACCGGGAGCGCGCCGGGGCAGTTCGGACTGAATCAGGTGCTGAACGCGCTTGGGCAGCCCGGTATGAGCGGGATGCGGCACGTTCCCTTTTAAACTCATCGCCTCATCTTTCCTGTTGGCTCTGCTCATAGCTTCTGCACAAGATAATTCTTCCAGCTTTCATTTCCATCGCCCATTCTGTCAGGCGTTCATCTTGATATTGATCCAGGGATTGTTCTTGTCCTGATGGTCTGCCGGGTTCTGACCGTGAAGCTGAGGATTGTTGTTGCCGTTGCTCCAGAGCTGGTAATGATAGCAAATGTAGATCAACCCCTGTTTGTAATCGAGCAGCAATCTGAAGTTTGCGTAATCGTTGCCATGTCCCGTACCCGTGTACTCGATGTAGCCGCTGGGGACGGCGCCGTTGCCCATATTGTTGGGGGTTCCCGAATAACGACGAGCATAAGCATCAAAGTTTTGAATATTAACGGGCGGCTGATCTACGTCAGGTATCGCAGGCAGCAACCCGTGGGCATCCTGATGCCAGCTCCTCATTGTGCCGGGGCGACTCACGGCAACCGACGGGTTAGGCAAAGCAAGGTTCTGCCGGTCGCCCCTCTCGTCTACAGTTCGCATGTCCAGAGGCGTGCCGGTCAGCCAGTCCTTGTAGATTTTCTGTATCAGAGCGCAGGTTGACCACGGTAGATATAACTTCGCCCGACTGTATGGAACAACCGGCACGTTAGGGTTACCATGTCCTGAGACTGCCACAGTTCCGGTATTCAGCGCCACCAGTTTAGAGAAGGTCTTGATAACGCCTGTGTGTGTTCCCGTCTCCCAGTCGGTTACGGGCAGCGGCGCGTGGTTTTCCTGTAGCTGCGCCTTGGCAAACTCGTTGACATAGCCTTTGGTATGCGCTTCGGCGAGGACGAGATTGATTCTGTCCACGAGCCGGTCTAAAGCCCTGACGACCGATTTTTTAGCTTTCTGGTTGTTGCTTGCGTAAGCCTGGTCAAATTCTTGCGCCTCGGCTGTAAGGTTGGTGCTATATAACTTGGTTCCCTCGTCCTCAGCCGATGCCTCCGCGTGTTTCCGTTCGTTCTTAACGAGCGCCACATAATCCTTTATGGATTTCGTCGAGTTGACTTGCTTCCATTCTAAATACTTAACCGGAATATACCCCTGGACAACGTTGGCCCGCCGATTGGACGCATGAGGAGAGCGTACGGATTGTGGCTTATGAGGAGATGCAGAGGGGCGAGCGGACGACGCGCGGGACACTCCTTTTTGGCTGCCTGTGTTGGCTTCTGCTTTGAACTGGCAGACTGCCGGCCGGTGCGCGCGCGGTTTTGCCTGAAAGTCATTCGGTTTTTCGAGTTGTTGAGAACGCTTGTTCCCCTGCCCGTTTAGGGAGAAAGGGGGGCTTACCGCTCTGGCTGTTTGAGCCGCCGCGTTCTTTGTCTGCAAAACTCTGGGCACGGGTTGCGGTCTGTAAGCCGGAGGCGCAACGGGCTGGCGCGGCGATGAGCCTGCTTGCGATTGTCGATCAACCGCACTCTTAGTCTGCAAAACCCTTGGCACTGGCTGAGGGCGATATACGGGAGGGGCCACAGGCGGCTTCTTCATCTGCAAAGTCGTCGCCATCATTGGCTGAATGACAAGCGGCTTGTGCGGCTGAGGCTTGACTGTCTGTTGACGACGTAATGGGTTCGCTCCGAATCCCTCCGGCAGCTCGTTCCTTTTTTGATTCATGCCCGGAGCTTCCTATCGTTAGCCGCCGTGCTTCTGCACCAGCACGGTCATCGCGGCCTTGACGCCCATGCGGTCTGCTTCGGCTTCCAACGCATGATCCTGAACCACCGCCACGCCGCCGCCGAAAGGATTGCTTACGCGTCCCGATCTCTGCTGCACCACGTGCCACAACTCATGCCCTAAAAGTTTCTGACCCTGAATCGTGTTTGGACTGTATTGCCCCGGAGCGAAATGAATGTTCGAGCCCCAGGTGTAAGCGATTGCTCCGAGCGACGCCGCCTCTTGGCCAATGTGCACGCGCACGTCAGAGAAGTCCGCGCCAAACGCTGTCTCCATCTTCGCGCGCACGTTATCAGGTATCGGCAGACCACCGCTCTTCTGACGCAGCGGAACCTGGAAGGCTTCGACGCCCGGACCAGTCTTGCGCTGGATCGCTCGCGATCCATTTGGGGGGCCGGATCCTTGCACGGAGTTTACGCCTTGGCCTTGTCCAACGGTTCGATTAGCGCCGCGCGTTAATCTAGTATTCCACAAATTCAGCCGCGCCTGGAGCGCATGATTGCCGCCGATGACATTAGCCTGCACCACCCCGGAAGACGCCCTCATCGCCGGACGACTGTGTCCAGCGTTAGACGTATTGCGCATCTTAGCCTGTAGAGCCTGCGCCACAATTGGAGAGTGACCTTGGGGCGGTGCGAGCCTCCCATCACCAGGCAATCTCATCGCAGTCGATTTGTGAATACCCGCGGGCATCGCCTGTTGCATTCGTTGAGCTCGAACGCTCGCCGTGTTTGGTACACCGGTCAATGAAGCAGACCCGCCCAACTGCATTTCTCGTTTCATGGTATGAAGTTCCTATTCATCTTTCGATGTCACCAAGGTGAGCTTTACTGAATTTGCTACACAAAAGAACTTTGCCGTATTCCGCTTGAACCGAACGAAGGTTACCTCTCAATCACTTAAAACTTCAAAGAGGGACGTGGAACATGTCGCCATACTTAGCATGCTTTCCTGCATAGAGTCCTTTCTCGTCCCAATCCGAATCCTGCCAATTCTTCACAACTGAGCCCCCCGCTTGGTCGAGCAGGGCATTAACATCTGCCGATAGCGTCGTGTTTTTTATTCGATCAATCTGCTCGGTAGTCATACCGGTCTTAACCAGTTCCGCGAGAAAATCGGGATCGGGTTGAAAACCCATTTGCAAATAAAACCCGGTCTCTTCCGGTGTTGCATTGCTTACCATTATCCGTTTGAAGCCTCGATTGAGAGCAATACGCGCCAGGGAGTAAACGAGCATGGCGCCGCTTCCCTTTGGCCCGACTTCGGACTTGGACTTCGTGCTAATCGTCTTCAGCCAGAATTTCTTGTCTTGAACATGAAAATCCGCGAACCCGCGGTCGACCTTGTCGTCTTCATCGTAAAGCGTAATTTTTGTATCCTGGGGTTTAATCATGAACCTATGCTTGGACTCTTTGCTAATGAGCTGGCGTTGAAGAACGCTTCCATGCTGATGCGGCCGCGGCGTCAGACTGCGCTGGGCGGGCGCTGCCCTCACCCGAATTTCCTTCTGCTGCAAAACTTTTGGTAGCGGCTGGGGCCGATAGATCGGCGGCGCTTTTGGCGCGCTGAGCGCAGGCAGCGCTCTGGCAATTTTAGGCTGCACGATTTTCTGCGAGCGGTCGGTCGGCACCGCGATCGATTGATGGTCCGTTCGATCAACGCGCGTGTTTGGGTTATGTGCACTCTTCGTCTGCAGCACTTTCGGTGTTGGCCCTGGGCGGTAAGCCGGCGGGGCCATAGGAGGTTTGCGGAATTTGTGAGACGGCTGTGGGGCGAGCGGTTTACTCGTTTGTAACACTTGGGGCAGAGCTCGACCGCAATAGATATCCGAAGCCACCGTCGGCTTGCTATTTATCGTGTTCGGCGCGCTGCTCCGCTGAGGCGCAAACCTCTGAATCGGTGACCGCTTTGCCGCTCTCCCGTCTGACATTGGATCCTTTCGTGGTTTCATAGCTTGATTGCGTCTTCCTTGATCTTGCGCGACTTCTCTCGTCAAATTCCCGACGTGTACGGCCGACTTATTCCAGGACTCGGCGGTTAAAGAAAGTTGTCACGCTGCCGTCGCTATACCTCAGAAGCGGATTGGTGTACGGCTCCTCGATCAAAATAACTTCCGGCTCGCCGAATTCTAGTTTGAAGCGCTCTCGAAAGTCTCGCCAGTCACTGTCGCTCTTCTCACGATCGGATCCCTTCGGAGCATCCATGCCAAAAATTTGATAGCGCACAGCCCCGTTTACACCCGACTCCCCCATCGCCTGTTTCATCGTCCGAACATGACTGCCTACCCAGGCATGAAAAGGCCAGTGAAATACGCATCCGCTCTCCCTGCCAATGGCGAACACCATCGCACAGCTGGTGAGGTGTCCCGGGAAATAGGTAGTTCCTTCCTCTAACTCTCCATAATTTCCCTGATCAACTAATACCTGGTTTGAGACCGGTCGATGCACCACCACTTGAACCTGTTGGCCGATCAAGTCTTCGTGCGCACCATCATGGTTCTCGACAGCCGGCCGACAGCGACGAAAACACGAAGTCAGCCAATCCCACAGACCGGGTTGGATTGTAGTTGCGGAAGCATTGAAATGAACCGGCGCAGATCTTACCGCTCGCCGCAAGTCTGGAAAAGCGGATCTGCTTTTCTGGTTGGGATGAGCCTGGAGCGAAGGCTTGGCGGTCTTGCCTTGGACCAGCCTCAAGACGTTTCTCTGTGGATGCCGCGGAAGCGTCTGCCGCTGAGCTGAATCATTCCGCGCAACAATACCTGCCCGCATTTCACTTACCGTAGGCCGCAACTGCTTTTGAATTGCCGGTGGATGAATCGGCGGCAGCTGCGAGCTTTGGTGAGCTTTTGACGATGGGGATACTTTCGACTGTAATACGTTGCCAGCAGGCCGATAGATTGGCGGTGCATCAGGTTGTGCGCGAGCTGAAGGCGGCTGTCGGCCAGTTGCGATCTTGCTCTGGAGAACTTTCGTCAACGGCATCGGGCGATAAACAGCAGGGGCTGCCGGCCCAGCGGATTTCGGAAAAAAGGCGTGTTGACGATCGGAAATCTTCCCTTGCAAAACTCTGGGAACAGGCAGCGGCCGGTACGGGGGCGGAGCGGCTGGCGATCTGCCAAGGGGAGATGGTGCGATTGTCTTCAGCTGGGCAGTGCGCGACTCGGCCAAGCGAGTTTGCAGCCGGCCTGGTCCTTTGCCTGGCTTCGGATTAACTAGTTGTGTTTTCCTACCCGAGTTCATCGTCGACTCTTTATGAGACCCGGCGGCCTGCTCATAAATCACTCTCAAAGCGATCCCAACGGCCGTACCACCGCCTTCGTCTTTTCCTGCTTCCCAAAATTTGCCGCGGCGTTCGCTGCCTGATTCTTGTCAGAGTAGGCACCAATTCTCACCGCGTACCACTGGTGATCTTCGGAATCGCGATCGGTAAAGAAAGTCGGGGCGTAACCTTTCCGCGCCAGGCTTTGGAACAGACGCGTGGCCTCGTTTTGATCGAGAAATACTCCCGCCTGCACCGTGTAGACCTCGACGCTTGCCGCGTTGATGTCGCTGGCCGACTTCTTGTCGCCCGGCGAGGTCGTGGCTTCAGACGCCGGCGCTTGAGCTTTTTTTTCGGCCGCATCCGCCGCGGGTGCATCTGTCGCTTGCTGGCTCAGCGCCGAATCCTGCGATCCAGTCTGCTTTGGCTGTGGCGTCGTGAGTTGGCCCATCACGGACGGACCGGAACTCAGACTTGTGGCGGGCTTCGCCGGAGCCAGGACATCGATTTGCGGCATATCAGCCCGCAGCACAGGTTGCTGCGGCAGGTCCGCCGGATCTTTTTCTGAACCAGTCGCAGTCTTCGCCGCCGTGGCCGCCGAGACGCTGGATTCACGCGACGTCCAATAGGTGCCCACGATTAATCCTGCTGCGAATAAGAGCGCGGCCATCACGAGCCAGCTCGCCACGACCGAGATCACTCCTTTTTTGTCGAGCGTAAAATCGTACGACATGTTGCACCTCCCAGTTGTTCACCCATTTGGCCGATCGTCAGAAAGCGAGAGACCAAAGTTGGATTCTGTTTCTCAGGGCACCATCACGGTCGTTTGCCCCGGGTTCACGATTTGAATTACGCCGCCATAGGCGCACATCAGCTTCGAAGTATTATTAAGTGCCGGCATCCCGGCGATCAGAGCTGTCGGCGATCCGGGTACCCATGGCGCGGGCGTTACTGGAATGCACGGCATGGGTGTCAACACGCCGAGTGCCGCCGCCGTCGCCGCAGCGACCGTTGGATTCGCCGGAGAAGTGCACATGCCGAACGGCAGAATATTCACCATCGGCTTGTTGTCCATAATGTTCGCGTCGGGCACACCCGTCATCGTGCGATTCTGCGGCAACACCATCAGAGTGCTGGGCGCCAGGCCAAAACTGCACTGGAGCGTTGCACCCATGCATACTTGAATGGCCATCGCGAATCCTCTCCGCTCTTAGTTTCGTCGCCCCTGAGCTACTTGAATCTCGTGCTTCACCTTTAGTCTTTCGTCTCGAGACTCATAAGAGATCATCCTTTCAATCCATCCAGCTCACGTTTTCTTTACGGGCTCGCCGGCCTGGTAAAGAGTCCAGTTTTTGATCTTTCCGTCTACAGTGTATTCCAGCACTTCTCCATCAAGCTTGTCGGCCTTGTATTCCGATTTGATATGTGGCTTGCCATCAGGGTAATACTCCACAGTAACGCCCTCGAGTTGCCCATTTCGAAACTGCGATCTCTTGACCGCTTTTCCCGCCGGCCCAAACCAGTGCGCGTCGCCATGCAATTTGCCCGCGCGGTATTGCGCCTGCATGATTGGTTTTCCACTTTCATCGAACGTCGTTGAGGCGCCATCGAGCTTTCCTTCTCTGTATATTGACTTCAGCACCGCCACGCCTTTTTGAAAGTAAACCATTTCGCCGCTCATTAAACCGGCCGCAAAGTTTACCCTCTGAGTTACGGCGCCACTCTCGTCGTAAAGAATGGTCTCACCGTCCAACTTCCCTGCTTTGAAGTTAGCTCTCTCGGTAATTCGCCCCGCTTGATCGCGAGTCACAAGCTCGCCGTCCGGTGGACCAGGAGCCGCGATCGTCGTTGATGCCTCGATTTGTTCCTCTGATACGGTCACGAAGTTCACTCCCGATTTAGCGTTCAAGCTTTAACTTTCCAGAACGGACGGGGCCCGCATATTGAAGGGCTTGAACTAATTGATCTTGACGATGGCTCCTTTAATCGTAGTTACCCCACCGCTTTCGACGCTGTTCGTCGCCTGCCCTTTATTAGTGATCGCCACCTGCGCCTCATTAGTTAAAGACACCCCCGCTTTGTTCGTCATCGACGTCTGAGCTTCGTGGGTCATCGACATCCCTGATTTGATCGTCACCGATCCCGTGACGTCGATCGTCAGGTTGCCGGTCACTTTCAGCTCGTAATTGCCGGTGACTTTTTGCGTAAAGTTAGCTTTGTCCGTGTGCGTTTCGTCACCCGTCACGGTCACGGCCCGCGTTCCCTTTACCTCATAAGTTTCATTCCCGGTGTTAACCTGAAAAGTGCGATTGCCTTTGGCCACCACGTAAGTGTCGTTTCCCTCTTCGATAGTGGTGGAACGATCTTTCTTGATCGTGTTCGTCTCGTTGTTGAGCACCTTCTTGGCGCGGTCGTGCTCGACGACGATGTTCTGATCTTTCTGCGCGTGAAAATAAAGCTCCTCTACGTCCTTCTTGTCCTCGAAGCGAATCTCGTTGAAGCCGGCGCCGCCTTTAGACGTGTTCGTCTTCACGGTGCTCTTGGTTTGTTCGTTGGGGAGCGGATAAGGAACTGTCTGCTCGCCGTTATAGACTGCGCCCGTGATGAGCGGCCGGTCGGGATCGCCTTCAAGATAACTAACGACAACTTCCTGACCGATCCGCGGCACAAATATTCCGCCCCAGTTTTTCCCCGCCCAACCAAAATCAACGCGTATCCAGCAGGAACTAGTTTCGTCGTTCTTACCTTTTTGGTCCCAGTGAAACTGGACCTTCACGCGTCCATATTTGTCGGTCCAGATCTCCTCGCCCGACTTGCCTACCACTTTGGCCGTCTGCGTGCCTGAGATTCTTGGTCTGGAACTGACGCGCGGCGGCCGGAAAGGAACCGCGACCGGAAAAGCTTCAAACGAGTTCACATAACTTTCCTGGGTGATGGCGTGCGTAACGGATCGCAAAGCGTATTCTTGATTGACGTCCGGACGATAGTGATCTTTTAGTTTGAACTTGTGGCCGGCGACAAAAGCGCGCACGAACCCTTCTCCACGAATAAGCTTCCGCGGCTGCTCCAGCGCATCCAGACGTATCTTGGCGCGACTTTCTCCTAAGTCCTTTTTGAGAAAGCCCCCCGGATATTCGTAGACTCTCAACTTGCCGTCTCGAGCTGGATCTGACTCTTCGACGATCAAATCCGTGCTCGGAGTTTCAAAGTTGAAATCGTCCAGCGCGCACTTGTCGCTCACCAACTGTTCTTCGATGAGGCAGCGCGTTATCACCAGGTCCTGGGAGTAATCGACCAGCGATTGTTTGAAGGCGATCGATTTTTGTTCCAGCCCGGGACAAGGTTTGTGAACGTCGGCATCATCACCCAGCACCAGGACGTGCTTGTCTTCGCTGTGCTCGAAAAAGTAAAAAATGCCCTCGTCCTCCATCAGCCGAGAAACGAAATTGAATGCGGTCTCGTTATACTGAACGCAGTATTCGCGCGGGGTGTAGCTGTTCTTCAGATCGTCGCGAAAGTCGGTAAAGCCCAGATCACCAAAGATCGACTTAATGATGTCCGGTACACTCTTGTTTTGGAAGATCCGACAGTCGCTGGTCTTGGTGAGCAGCCAGAGCCAGGGGTGAATCTCGGCATGATACCTCGTCAGCCGAACGTTGGTTTCCTCCTGCACGAACCGGCCTACAATGCCATTGAAGTAGTGCTTCGTGTTGTCCCCTAAACTGAGCGTGACCGTAACCGCCTTGCCGACGATGCCCTGAAAATCGAGAGCGTTGTCCTCGGAGACCATTTCCAGGTTGAATTGAAACAGGCCCGAGATGTGTTCTTCACCTCTCAGCGATCGCAAGAGTAGTTTATTCGGCCCCAGGGGCGTCGCGATCTGAAGTTTTAGATTGTCCTGGATGTAAACGGCGCTCATCTTCTTTTGCTAATTGCGGTCGTTCTTTCATTTGGCTGCAGCCAGCCTTCAAGATAGGCATCGATCGTGCTCCGCACGTTGCGATACTTCGTCTGAAACTCGTCGAGTTGTTCGCGGCTGATTACCGAGATCTCACATTGCTCAAGCGTTAGCGCGGTCTCGCTGTACGGTTTTTCTGTCAACAGCGCCAGCTCTCCTAATGAATCACCCGGACCCAGGATGCCCACGACTCGCTCTTTGCCTCTTTCATTGCGGGAGATCTGGACCTGGCCTTTGCGAATAACGAACATGGACTTGCCCGGATTGCCCTGGAGCATCACGATCTCGTTCCTTTGAAGCTGTTGCTTATCAACCATTGCCAGTAGTTCGGCTTGTTTGCCTCGCGGCAGTTGCGACAGCATTCGACTCTTGATCGCTGGAGAGTCCGACCGCAGTGATTCAGGTGAAATGGTGATTGAGAAGCTCCGGGGACTTTTTTCGGCCGATGCTTGCGGCTCGGTGGGGTCAGAATT
>DNNE01000054.1:32053-54717 GCA_003487805.1 Blastocatellia bacterium
AGGTTCAGAATTCAAACGAGAGGTCCAGGCGAGCAACCCAAGCGCATCAGGGCGCAGAAGGCCCGTCTCGTAATTATCGGAATCCATCAATCGCGATCCGGGTATTTTGGCGTCGGCCAGCGTAAGGCGAATGCTGAATTTAAATTGGTCCTGGACATAGAAGCGAACCAAATCGCAAAGCGCTCCGAACCGCCAGTTAGTCGGCAGGAAAGCGAAGAACTCGCTAAACGAAAGCGGCCCGAGCTCAATCTCGAAGCGCGCCTCCTGGTCCCATACGCGCGTGCCAACGACAACGGTGTCCTGGCCCAATCTTTGGTTCCGACCCGCAGCACCGATCGTCGTCCACTGGCTTTCGTCCAGTTCGCACCATTCGCCCGCGAATTGATGTCCTTTGACCTGAACCTGAAAATAATCCGCGAGAATCCGTTCCAGTCCAACCATGGATCGCGGTTTCTGGGCGAGAATACCTGTGTAATAGAGCAACGATCGATCGCGCACTTGCATTCGTCCGCGAAGATTCGGAGTACCGAGCCCGATGAGCGAATACAAATAGTTTGAGATCTCATCCTCGCCGGGCGCCACAATCCCGAGGGCCACGCGATGATGTTTGCGAATGCGATAGAACAATGAAACAAGTCGGTGGTTGAAAATGTCGAGAAAATCTTTAAGGGCCTCGTCTTGTCGCGATGCACGTTGCAGGATTAGCTCGGTCGTCGCCGTTTCCAATGCGCCGAGACCGCCCGCGAGGCCGAGAAAATTCACCGTCATTTCCGCCGGAGACTCTCGCTTGGAACGACCGGTGGTCGCGCGCCCCGAGCCGGCGCGCAACGGTGGTGAAGGTTGTCTTCTGACTTCCGCCACGTCACTGGCGGGAAAGTCCAGACTGACAGAAGATCGGAATCGGACGACTTCCTGACTGGGGCCGCCGCCTTCTTCCGGTGACTTCTGACGAGGACGCTTGCGGCCCTGAATTATTTCCAGCAGACGGACCGCCTGGAAAAAATCAAACCGGTAGCCTTCGGCGAAGAGCCAGCTTTCGACTGCCGCAGCTTTTCCCCAACCGTATTCCTCTACAGGATGATCTGTTCTCCGGCCATTGGTGGCCATTGTTTCCAAATTCCTTCCCGTTGCTTGCTCTTTACAATTAGCTGAGTAAATGAATTCACGGACGCGTAAGAAGCAAAGAAACTATTCAGCACCGCGCCGAAAAGCAGCGCACCGCTTCCCTCGTAGTAGTCTTCATCGAAGACCAGAGTTATTTCTACGCCTCCACAAAAACCTCTCCAAGGCTCGTTGCCGATATGTCGCATCACCCTTCGGCAGGACATTTCGGTTATTCCTTCAATCAGTTGCTGGTGAATGTGGTTGTCATCCGAGGCGTACAGACGCAGTATTTCTTTCAAAGCCGGCAGGCTATCTTTCTCCTCGGACAATGACAGATGGTTGAGCGATAGATGCGAGACCAGCCGCCAGGCAGTGGCGCCCCCCAGCGCAGGCTCAAGCGGCGGCGTGGGTTTTTCGAGACAGACTATCGGCCACTTGGGATCGAGATGTGTCGTCTGTTCG
Source organism: Blastocatellia bacterium (assembly GCA_003487805.1). Lineage (GTDB taxonomy): Bacteria > Acidobacteriota > Blastocatellia > Pyrinomonadales > Pyrinomonadaceae > UBA11740. The sequence continues at coordinate 33,620 of DNNE01000054.1, forward strand.
ATTTGCAAAAGAGCTCCCGCTGGAAGTTGCCTGGCCAGCTCGCGATTCGTGCATAAGGTGTGGGCGTAAACTGTCTGCATCGCGGGATCACCGGGATTCATATCAAGATCGAGAAAAGACAAAAGCATTTCAGTTCCCCGAACATCGCTTCGCGGCGAGCCCACACGTCGCGCATGCCAGAAAGCTCTGTGATTGGTGGCCTGCATACGGTGATTGTAGGAGTAGAAAGGCTCGAGTTGTTGCGTGCGGTCGTTCGTATCCGGCGAGGCTGACACTGAAAGAATCGTGTGCACCTCGGTGGTTCGTTCGCGCCGCTTGTCAGGCACCAGCGGATATTCCAGGTTGCGGTGATCGAGGCGAATGGGCTCGGTGGTTTTCGGAAACAGATTGATTATCGGAGTGCAGCCCAAACGAAAAGTGTTTTCGTCCAAGACCAGATTTTCGCGAGGCTGACGGTCGAGCAGAAGCAATACATCAAGGCTCTCCCCCGGCGATTTTGGATCAAAAAAATCCAGCCACGTGTTGCTGGTCCCACGACGCTGCGGATTAGGCCGATCGAAACAGAGATCGAAGAACAGATATTGCTTCGGAAACGAAAAGAACTCCTGAAGCAGCATGTATCCGGGATGGGCGTTCTGAGGATAAGGCAAGATGTCGCTATCCAATCCGAAGCCAACCGGTTGAACTGATTCAGCGCCGAGATAAATAGGATCATCGGTGCCGGGCAATTTCAGCGCCACGTCATGAAGGTGACAAAACAAATGTTCGTAAAGCGTCTTGATGGTGATTGACTCGCCGTGCAGGTAGAAGCGCAGTCGATCGACCTCGACGTCCTGAAGCTTGCTCTTTGGCGCCAAGCCCTGAAGTTTTAAGTGCACCGCGCAGACAACTTCCGTTTGGGTATCCAGGAAAGTCCACTGCCGGGTGTTGGCAACCTGCGCCTGAGTCACCTTCAGCGGCCATAGCGTGAGCGGGTAGCAGGTGCGAAACCGGCATGACAATCCATTGGCGGCATCCGCAAAGAGCGGTGCGTGCCTGTCAATCGCAAAGCCGGTGGTCATCTTCGCCTCAGGATCTACGTTGAACTGCGCAATGGTCATCGAGGGCACCGGACTGGCGAGTTGCGGACATAAGATCCCGAGCAGCGCGGTGGTAATGTCGGGAAACTCGCTGTCGATCTCGTGCCGCAGCCGAGCAGTCAGAAACGCGAACGCTTCGATCAGCCGTTCCACGTGCGGGTCGGCGCACTCGTCGGGACCGAGCTCCAACCGTTTGGCGATCTTCGGGTATTGCTCCGCAAAGACGCCGCCCATCTGCCTCAAATAGGTCAGCTCGGATTTGTAATACCTGAGAAGGTCTTCCTGACTATTGGCTATCATGAATCTCAACGGCACCGCTCATGCTGTTAAGCACAACGGGAAAATGGACGGGTTCGTTGAACTCGCCGACTGTCATGACTGCATCGATCGATACCCGCAGCGTTCCTTCGCCGCTCGGGCGTGATTCCCAGATCTCAAACACGTCGTGCGCGCACTTCGTTTGAACCGGGACAGAGGCTTCGCCTGCGCCGAGCGATGTTACCTCTACGTAAACTTGTCTCAGACGCGGTTCGAAGGCCGCGATCGTCTGACGAATGATCGAAGCTATGAGCGCGTGGTCGTCAGCGTTGGAGGGCGACAGCGAAGAGAAATCCGGAATGCCGTAGTTCACGACAGACCTATCCTCTTCGCCAACCCGCTCCAATGACAGAGAGCAGCGCGTGTTAAGTAACCGCTCCAACTCACGGCGAATAGACACCTTTAGTTGATCACGGTTAAGGATGCGAAAGGGCCGCTCTTCTTCCCTGATTTCCGGATGAAGGTCGACCAGGCGGTCGAAGAGCAGCGCTCTCGCACCTACGATCGGCTTGGGCTCGCGCATTACGGCCCTAAGTGTTGGTGTTCTTCGCCAGGTCCCACTTGGTATCGACGTGACCAGCCTCAGAACCCTCAGCCTTCTGATGGTGAAAGTCCCATTCGATGTGGTTATAGTTCATGGTCACAGTCTCAACTGGCTTGTCTCCGCCCCCGCCGCCTACCGAAATCGAAGAGAGCACCACGTTTTGCAACGTGTACGTGATCAGGGGCAACACTGAGCCTTTGTCGTTGCGCGCAACCACCAGCACCACCTTCTTGAAGTTGTCTCCCTTGCAGCAGGCCTCGTTGAGCTTGGGCGATGACTGGTCGAGATACTTGGTAATGGTAAAGTCCTGGTGATTCGGTTTACCGGACGTCCTTTCAGAGTTGCTTATGTCGCCGGTGATTTGCATCGCCACACCGTGACTGAACGACAAGAGCTCGATCTGATTTGTATAATCTTTCAGCGTGCTGGTGCCCGGAATGTCCGGGTCCAATTTCATCAACAATACGTCCATATGTCCTCCGTTTGATTTAGATCAAAGTTTTAAGTTCAAGGCTGGAGCGCAATGAGCGCCCCAGCGAAGCACACAACTGTTTCCATCCGCGCCGGCGCCGGGGTCGAAAGCCGGACGCGTTAGTGCAATCTGAGCGCGGATCACGCCGCCGCCGGCGGTGGCAACTCGGCGACCAGCCGAATCGAAGCCGTCAGCTCGTCAAGCTGGAAGTGCGGCCGCAGATAGACCACAGCTTTGTAAACTCCCGGCTTGCCCACTACGTCTTCAACGTCGATGCGGGCTTCTCGCAGCGGATACGAGGCCTTCGAGCTTTGCGACGCCCGGTCATCCAGCAGCACGTAATCGGAAATCCACTTGTTGAGATAGTCCGAAACGTTTTCCTTAGTCATGAAGCTGCCCACTTTGTCGCGCATCATCGCCTTGATGTAATGAGCGAACCGGGAAGCCGCCATGATGTACGGCAGCTGGCTGGAAAGCCGCGCATTCGCCGTCGCTTGCGGATCCTGATACACCTTCGGTTTCTGCGCTGTCTGACCGCCGAAGAACGCGGCATTGTCAGTGTTCTTGCGATGGACCAACGTGATGAACCCAAGGTCATTCAGCTCCTTCTCGCGCCGATCGGTAATCGCGACCTCAGTCGGATACTTCAAGACCTTCTCGCCTTCATGAGTTCTAAAGGTGACCGCCGGAATGCCTTCGACCAGGCCCCCACCTTCGACGCCGCGGATGGCCGCAGTCCATTTGTAGAGGGCAAAGGCATTGGTGATTCTTTCCGCCAATGCATAAGCCGGATTGCCCCAGCAGTATTTCGAGGCGTCCCCGTCGACGTTCTCCTGAAACTCAACGTCGTCGGCCGGAATGCGCCCCGTCAGCCGCTCAGGTTCAACCACGGGCTTGCCCTTGTCGTCTGTGAGAAGCTTGCCTGACGCGTCCTTGACCTTAGCCAAATAGTCATCGCGGCCATATGGTTGCCGCAACAGAAAACGCGGAAGGCAAAGAGCCACGTAACGCGAGTCTTCGCTGTCGCGGAAAGAGCGCCACTTTGCCAGTTCACTGCTTTCGAAGATCTTGGCGAGATCGCGCGGGTTGCCAAGCTCGTCAAAGCTGTCCAGGTCGAAGAGTTTCGGATCTGCAGCCGCGATGAATGGAGCATGCGCCGCGGCGGCGACGTTCGACATCTTTTCGAGCCAACTCAGGTCCTGCGGAGTCCGGTCGAAATGATAGTCGCCAATCAGGACGCTGTACGGCGCCCCGCCGAAGGTCCCGTATTCCTCTTCGTACACTTTTTTGAACTGCGCGCTTTGATCGAATTCGACCGCGCGAGCCAAATCTTTCCCAATTTCGTCTTTGGTCGCGTTCAAAAGGCGCAGCTTCAGCGTCGTGCTCGTTTCCGCACGGCTGACCAGGTAATGAAGTCCTCGCCATGATTTCTCCAGGCGTTGGAACTCATCGTTTTGAATGACTGTGTTCAGGTTTTCGTTGACGCTCTCATCGAGCTGCGCAATGCGCTGGTTGATGAGCCGCACCAGGTCTGGCTCGGCTCCGTCCGCGGCCAGGTCAATGTTCTTCTGTTCCACCTGGTCGATGAGTTCGAGAATCGCGTCCATCACCTGGATGGTTAGTTCCGGCGAAGGAGCGGGGCCGCGAACCACTTTGTTGTTGCCCAGCGTTGTGGTCTGAAAGTCATTCAGTTTCGGTAGTACGAGTTGTTGTTCAGCGGCACTCATTTTTTGCTGTCCTCCTTCTTAGGTTTGGTGGCGTCTGCCGGCGTCTCCGCTACTTTCTTAGCATCTGGTGCGGCCGGGTTCAGCCGGGCTTGGGCCTCAGCTTTGACGTCGTTGACCTGTGTCATTGAGGCGGCGCGATTCGCATCACTGAGCGCCGCAATGAACTTTTGTTGCAAGGGCACGTTGCCGTCCAATTTGGCCACGATGTCGGACAATTTGGTGCGCTTGTCATAATTAATTCGCGCGAGGCCGAGTTTCGATGCGTCGGCGGCAGGATCAGTCTCCGTGGTGGCCGGCTTCAACAGTTTGATCGGCGTAAAGTCGTCAAGGCTCGCAAAGGTGTAGGTCCCCCCGCCTTCTAACTCCACGCTCGGTTTGAGGTTTGTCATGATGTCGTTGAAGTTGTCGCGGTCGATGTCCAGGTACTTTTTGTCCCGGAGCGGAACCGGCGTCGTTCCATCTTCTGCCATCTGGCCGCCTTTTTTTGAAAGGTTGGCCATGATTCCCACGACGAACGGGAGTTCCATCTTGACGAAGGAACCACGCGTTTCCACGTCGTAGGTGATCTGGACTCGCGGTGGGCGGACCCGATCGAGTTTGTGTTGTGTGCTTTCTGGCATGCGTTTTCTCCTTTGTGATTGTGATTCTCGTAACTGTTCCTATGATTCCGTAGGTGGCCCGGACTAAAGTCTGTGACGCTGTCAGCCGATATCAGTTATGTTCTTGCCGCTCAATCGCAGCAGCCGGTCAATCTCATCCATCTCGCCTTCGTTGCGAACGATCTGCTTAAGAACGTCAAATAGGTTCATGTGTCCCCACTCAACTGCGCGCTTCACCAGATACGAAGTCGGACTGTGGGGTTCGGTCTTGGAAAGGTACTCAGCCGCTTCCGCCAGTCTGCGATAAGCATCGGCGCGACTGCGGATCGGACCGCTTGACCAGATCTCGATGTCGGCCGGCCCTTCGGCTGCGGCGGCTTCGAATTCTTCCTCCGCCTCGATGGTTGTCGGGGTGTCTTGCCGCGCGTGCAGGCTCTGGGACATCAACTCCTTGATCGCGCCGAGCACCTCATAAAATTGATACAAGCTCGGCGCGTCCCGACCGCTCTTTTCGTCTAACAGTTTTTGCAGCCCGTTACACGCATCGACGGCGCAGATCAAATCCTTGACCACGCCGCCATGAAACGAAGCGTCGGTCAGCGCAATCGCCGTCTGAAACGTGCCCACCGTTGGATCGATATTCGCCAGCGCCTCCTGCAATGCGCCGGGATCTTTACGCGCGAGATTTTCAAAGTGGCAAGCGCTCTCCCAGTCGGCGTACGAATAACTGCGCCCGCCCTGTTCGTACGACAAGGTCAACGGGATTTGTTTCAGGCTGAAAGACAGCTTTCGATTGATCCATTCGATCGGAGCCATGCGAGCTTCAGGGTCGTCTCTTTCCAGGTTCGGATGCAGATCGTCCCAGAAGTTCTCGCACAACCCGGTCAACAATCTGAGGCCGCTTTCCACTCCGCGAAAGCCGCGCAGGTGCAGCCAGGCTTCCAGCAACCATCCGGCGATTTGCAGATCCTTGGTGCGTTTCTCCAGGGCTTCCAGGCAAATTGCTTCATCGGCTTCCCAATCAGCTCGCTTGGAACGTGTCTTGTAAATTCCCTGGCTTAATCTCTGGTCGTCTTCGCGGCGGGCTTCCTGGATTCGATCATAGGTTCCGTCGTAGCGCAGCGATTCGCCGGCCGGCCGGGTTGGGCTGATTGGTTGGAGCAAAAGGTCGAGCTCGAGACGCGATGAAAACTTGAGATCGTTCATTCTAATTGTCCTTGTTCGCTGCCGTTCTGATTGCCGAGGGATGTAACGACGGAACCGGCGGCGCCTTGATCGGAAGACAGGGAAGCATGATTGGCTCAGGCTTGTTGGCGCCGAGCATCGTGATCCGCAAGAACACTTCCGCCAGCGGTGAATTCAAGGCCTGCGGCTGGCCGAACTGGGCCGCGGGATCAGGAGCCGTCTTGACGATGAATCCCAGGGTGTAGGGATCGGCATCGAAACCTTGATCGCATTCGGCCGACGCGCCGGCGCGCTTTAGCTGCAGCCCATGTCGCAGCAGCAGCGTAAACAGCGACCAGCGATCGTTGTATTCAAAGATCGCGGATCGTTCCTTGACGGTGACCAACATCGGCTCCACCCCGGCCAGCGGACGGCCCGGCGAGTCGTTGGCCCAGCGGAGCGTGAGGCGCACCGGCTCGCCGTAAATCCAATGACCGGTGAGATCGTCGCTCGTGTAGGCAAACTTCTTCTTTCCAACTTCCAGTTTCCAATCGATGATCTGGTTTGCGGCAATCTCCCGCTCGCGGTTGACGCGAAATTGCACTCGGAAATCAAAGGAAGGCCCTTGATTCTTTTCGACGAAGGGGGCGAAGAATTCGCGCGCGCGGTTCATCTGATTGAGGAAGTCGACCGCCGGTTGCGGGTTGGCGCCAAATTCTGCGCTTCGATCCAACGCCTCGCGAGCGGCCTTCTCTTTGTCCTTGAGGACCTTGAAGAATTTGAGCATGGCCCAGGGATCGAGCTGCGGAGCATTGACTTGCGCAAAGGGAAACGCGCCGGCCAGATTATCGTTGAAGGACCTTTCAATCTCGGCGTAGTTCTTGAGTTCATCAATCGTATCGTCGATCGCTTTGGCGTGCGCGAGCAGCTTGCAACGCTCGTAGAATCTGACCCGTAACGAGCTGCGAATGCTCAGGAAATAGTCCGTCGATCGCTGCTCGTCGATCTGAGCCAGCCCGTAGCAACTGTCGAGGCTCACCTTGTCCATGTCGGCGCGAATAAATGTTTCCAGCGCACCGATCGGATTTCCCGGCGTCTTATTGTCATAAGAATCCAGGTCGGCGAGAATCGTGTCCCAATCAACCTGAGCATCGCTGCGCGGCAGATAGATGTTTTGGGTAGCAAAAAACGTCTGCACGGGAACCACCACATCCCTTGCGAGGAACGCGATACTCTTTCGTTGCACGTTCAAGTAACCGGCTAGATCCTCTTTGCTGCCCAGCTCGTAAACGCGATAAGAAACCGGCCCGGTGCCATCCCACCAAGCGAAGTCAGTTACAAAGGGGCCGCCGAGGGACAAATCATTCTTCCGCGTCACATAGAATTGCTCGGCCGCAAACACTCTCTGCGCGCCGCGTAGCAAGTACGAACCCTGTTCGGCGAGCGCCGCGCGCAGCTCGTTGTCCACGCCTAAACGCGACGAGATCTCCAACACTCGCGACAGGATTGGTTGCGCGTTTTGTAGATACTGCACCTCGGTGATCAGCGCCGTTTTTAGCGCCAACCCCTCGGTTGACGGTGTCAGCGGTTGGGCCTTGCGTGCGCGCCTGATGAGATTTCTTATCTTTAGCCTGACACGAGCGCGCGCCGTTTCTCTGGCCGCATTATCAAGTTGCTCGGAAGGCTCGTAGGATTTTGTGCTGATAAAGTTTTCATACTGATCGTTTACGGTAATCACCTCGCGCAGCGTCTCTTGATCCCAGACCAGCACGCCCCGCGATCGATGTTGATAACGCACCCCGTCATCAGGCAGATCGCGTGTCATAAACGGCTGATGTTTGAGGTCCACGATCGCCTGTTTGAGATCGATCAGCGCGGACGATATCGTCATTCCCTGAAACGGCGAGCGGAGATCGCATTTCGTGGTCGCCAACCACGTGTACTCTGGCCGCCGTAGCAATTCTTCACTTTCCGTTATTTCGTTCAGATAGTTGTAAGTGAACCCTTTGCGATTGAACGAACCTTCGTACATGTCGCCGATCCTGTCGACGACGCGGCCGGCCCCCGCTTTCAACAGATCGGTCCTGATCGGATTGCCTTCTGCTTCGCGCAGGGCGAGCTTGTAGAGTTCATTCTCCTGATCGAAGTTTGTGGGAAGCGGCTGGTGACCCAGATAGCGGACCAGTTGGTTTAGATCGTCGAGCTTGCCGGAATCTTTCTTGATGAGCCGGTCATAGCGCTCCAGATTCAACCGCAGCTCGCCTAACTCATCGATATAGACAGGCAGTTGAAAAGTTAGATCGAAATTTGCGCGCGGCGATGCGGCCGTGTCATTCGGGGCGCCGTCTTTCTTGTCGAAACCAGAATTGAAGGTTGGAAGCGGTGTCGGGCCGCGATCGACAAGTTGATTCGCACGACGTTCGAGGTCCATCCGCAGCGCTTCAAAAACCAGCCACTTAAAAGCCGTCTTGATTGAGCCCTCAAGTTGCGCGTCAATCGAGCTAAACCATGAGCTGGGAATGAACACAGAATAAAACCTGGTCGATTTCATTCCGGCCATGAATTCAAGCAGTGTGGCTTCGCTCGCATGGAGCTTCTCGTCTGTGTCCGCCGGGCTGGCTTGCGAGGTCCCGGACGGCATCCCAGCGGCGCTGTCGGTGAAGGAAACCTGATAAGCGATGTTCCGCCGATAGGAATTCAACTCGCCTTCCTGGCCTGCGTTGTCAATCGATGATTGATAAGCGGTGTTGGTCTTCTGCCGGCTGCGCGTCAAGCGCTCCAGGCGCGCCAGACTGTCCTCCTCATTAACGAGGAATCGGTATAGCTTGGTTTGTTCCTGAGACAATCGGTAGCTCGCCACGGCAAGCCCCACGCCGCCGACGACGATAATAAGCAACGACAGGATTTGCGCCGCCAACACCGTGCGATTGCGCGACAGCGCCACCCGCCTTATTGGTTGGGCCAGGAAATCCTCGGCAAAGATCTTTTCCTTGAACAGGTCATGAACAAAGATTGGCTCTCTCTCGGACGGTTGTATTTTCTCCGGCAGCGAAACCTCGAACGGCTCCAACGCGTTCGTCCAGTCAGGTTCCCTGGTGGCCGGCGCAGACGCGCTAATCGACAAATCCGCGGGGCTCTCGCCACAAAAATAAAGGCCGCGAAAGAAAAAGGACTCGTGATAGGCACTCTGCTTAAAGAGGGCGTCCAGATAAACTTGCAGCGGCGCGCGCATCGTTTGCGCAATTACCGGGAACAGGAAAAGATCGTCGGCGTCCTGTATCTCATCCTGTTCCGCGTAGATTTCAAATTGCAGATAAGAGAGATCGCGGTAGAGACTTTCAAACGCTTCGCCCAACAGCCCGGGATCGTAAACTGTGTCCAGGGTGAGAGGATTCGACCACCCGAACATTTGCGTCTGAAGTTTTTCAGGGAGCTGATTGCAAAAACTGGTGAACCCGGTTATCTCGTCGCACTTGGTCACCAATATATAAACCGGCAGACGCATTCCCAGGATTCTCTGCGACTGCCAAAGTTTTCGATATAAGCAGGTTGCCTTTTGTTCTAGCTCAAACCGGCGTTGGTTGCTCAACTCATTGGTTCCGATCAGGTCCTTGCAGGAAATAGTCAGCACGATTCCATCCAAAGGCCGCCGCGGCCGGTGCTTCTCCAACAAACGCGAGATCGTGTTCCACCCTGGATGGTTGGCAGTCCCGTCTGTCCGCAAAACAAAGTCTCCGGCTACCTCGATCACGACGCCTTCGTTAAAGAAATACCAGTTGACTGGCTCATCCGCGCTTGATCCGTTCGCTGACAGGTTGACACCATTAGCGTCGAGGATTGTCGTCTTGCCGGATTCCGATTCGCCGGTCATCAAGAACCAGGGCACGCGATAGCGATAGTCCCTGCCCGTGACGTAGGATTTGAGCAGTCGCAGCGAGCGTTTGAAAGAAGTCCGTAGTTCCAGACCGGAAGCGTAGTTGAGAAATTCGGATGGCGCTGGATTCTTGGGATCGGGTTGAGTTTTTACGGCCGGGTCAGCGGTGAAAGAGATCCTGCGCGCGCGTTTAAGCATCCAGTAAATAAATACTGCGGTGCCCAACGCCAGCAGGAAAAGTAGAATCAGAATTAGCAGCCAGATAGATGACATTGGTTCTTCTTCAACACTCACCGCTTAACCGAAAGCGCTTCCAATCGCTTCTCAATTGTGACGATGTCCTGGTTAACTTTCATTTCCAGCGGCTCTTTAAGCGTGATCCATACAAGGTGTGAAATAGCCAGGTAACCGACTATCACCAGACACAGCACCCCGACCCATAACCTCGGGTTCGTCAGCTTTCTCTTTGGTTCTCGCGCAAGCTTTTGGCCGTATGCATCCGGGAACGCAACCTTTGAGTCCAGTTTCAGATCACTCGGATGTTGAAAGATAAAACTGAACAATTGCCGCCGATAAACGTTGAGCGGACCATGATCGGCGCTCCCGTAGTATTTTCCGCGGAAGCCCAACGACAGAATGTTCAAGTAGAGAGCGGCCAAACCTCGCTTCCCCGGATCGTGCTCTGCCAATAACCGGTCGAGCTTTTCAAAAACCATCTCACCTGCAACATGCGAATGAAACAGCGCTGTCTCCAGCAAATGCGAAGTCCACATCCGGCTTCCCGCCCAATCCAAATGGATGAAAACCTCATCGGCGAAAGCCGCCATCAGGTACTGCGCCTCGCGATAAGTTTCCGTAGCCACGCCGTTAAGGCGCATTACCTGGCTCAGGTTGCGCTCGAACAAAGCGCGAAGGCTCTGCCAAACCATTAGCGTTAGTTTTATTTCATCGGACGATGGTGGTTGATACGCATAATCCGGAAGCGAACGGCTCGGAGAAGTATCGCGCACGACCAGTGCATGTCCGGCTGGTCCTGGCGAACCGATGTCAGCTTGTCCGCCGAATTCCGGGAAATAAACCCAGGTGCCCGCTTCGAGAGTGCTGCTTTTCCCGTTCCCTGTGCTGGTAGCTTCAGGTGAACACGCCCAGCCCTCGTCCTTAACGAGTCGTTTGAGCCGTATTACTTCCGTGTAGAACTCGCGAAACTGTGAAAGGAGAAACGATTCGTTGTTGTGCGTTATATTCATGGCGCTACCAAAATCTATCGGGCAAGTAATAGCTCCCGGAGCCATCCGGTCCCGACCAGATCAAGATTTCATTTCCGTCGGCACTCTCGAACCCTGTCGGTGAATGTCCGGCGCCGGATCCAATACGTGCAATACAATTTCTGCCGGCCGGCTTCCATCGTTAAATATCTGAAGCATTTCATCCGGCTTGATAAAATCCTCATCCGAGGTAAGCGAAAAAAGAGCGACCCCTTTGCCGGGCACGACGTCGCCCATCCGTTCCACATGCTTGCGCACAGCCCCGCGGATTCGGTTCTCGCGAATCGCTTCGAGCCTGCCTTGCGAAGCAATTAAACAGCTCTCGCCCCACCTGATCACGTAGTCGTCAGACATTCCGTGCGGCCGCCTGATGCCGAGTGCGAGACGCTTGTTCACCCATGAGCCATCGAAATGTAGCTGAAACACACCTTCTTCAAAGACGAATGGAAATGATCTGTAAGAGAGCGGCACTCCCTCGTCGAGGCTGCTTCGAATGAAATCCAGCAGCGGTTTGAAAGTCGCGTAAAGATCGTTATGGTCGTAGGCATTGAAGCTGGGTGGAAGCATCTCTTTGCCAAGCACCGTCAGTTGACCGGCCACTGCGCACAGGGCCAGGTAAACGGCGAGTGGATGAGCGACGCCAATCTTTAGCATGGCCTCGAACGCAGGCAGACCGGCAACCAGACTGAGCATGATTCTGGATGTCACGTCGCTTCGCGAGGTGGTGCCCTGTGCCGCCGTCCGCTCTTCGTCGGCGAGATACATGGCTCGTTTGCGAATCTTTTTCGCCGTTCCTGAGCACATCTCGGCCAGGCGCGCAGCCGCGGCCACATCAGCCTCGCCGGCTGTAGACTGGATTGGAATTGAGAGCAATGGCGGAATGAATTTCTCGTCAAGCGAAAACGATTCTTTGTGGAGTACTCTCGCCAAAGGAAAGCCGATGTACTTTTTGGGCACGTCCTTTACCAACAAACTGAGTCGTGGCCGGAGGCGATAGATGTCGCGCCCGTTACCTCCCGAGGCATCTTCTCGTTTTCGTTTGGAGGGTTCGTACTTGTTCAACTCATCGTTGGAACTGCCGTTCTGATCGGCGACTACGGCCAGATAAATCGTCACGGGCTGATCGATCATTTTTTCAGTGTGCTTAGTGAGGTCGACTTCCAAAGGATTCGCGGCCTGCAGCGAATCGTGCCACACCATTAAGCCGTCAGGCATTACCGCCTCGAGCTCCTGCACCACGAACTTCCCCGCCGGGAGAGAAATCGCGTCATGTTTGAAGCGACGCAGGCCCCAACAAAACGGCGTAGATAAAGACGTGCTGTACTGCACCAACGATTCGTGCCGTAACGTCAGTTGCTGGAAGTGTTGTGGTGTTAACAGCAATCCCTCATGCCACTGGATTGCATCCGGTATGTCATTGGCTTTCATACAATTTCGGTAGCGTCACTTTTCGTCATTTTTTCCCACCGGGTTGGATACCGGATTCTTTGAAACCGGACACGGCTTAGTGATTTCTTTCGCCAGCTGCACACAAAGATCGTCCTCGCCCAGAGTTAGCAAAATAGCTTTGCGCGGATTTATCGCCGCACGATGCGGCCCCTCATTTATGTAGTTCGCAAAAACAAGGCCGCCCACAATTTCGACTGTCACTGGCAAACGATCCAATTTGACGGCTTGTCCCGGAACCCATTCCCAACTTCCGGCAACCAGGTCCGTCTCTTTGGGATAATCGAGCTGTACCTGATGTTTCTGTTGGAACCAGTCCCTGGCCGACATCTTCATCAGCTCTTTTAGAAGCTTCTTATCTGAGACAAGCACGAGGTCGACTGCTACCGGATTGTTCCTGTTCGCTGTCGGTGAGATGTGCACCTTCACATCAAGCTTCGTTTGACCGGACGCCCCAGGTATGGTGGAGCGCACGGCCTTGGGAACCTTTACTTTTGGGCACGCGGTGAGCGATATCAGGAAGGCAAAGCCGACTGAATACAATAACCAACGACAGAAAGATTGCCGCTTCCCCATGTTCGTCCTTGAGACCTCGAGTGCTATCCGGTCTTGACAACCGGTATCGATTACGGAAAGCTGAGCGAACTGAGAGAGAAACGCTCCCCGTCTCGGTTAGAACCAAGACAAACGAATCGAAATTTCAGAAAGCGGGGACGGAGCGGCTCGTCTCTTGCTAATCGGGATAACCACTTTAGCGGCCGGTCAGCTTAATTTAACGACTACTAGAGGGCGCGCAGTCTACTCTGCGGATCATGGTCTGTCAAGATGTTTATTGCGATTAGCTTTCAACTGTTTGTTAAAGAAATTGCTTAGGTATGCACCGATATAGGCTTCTCTCATGACGGTTAAGGGCCAAAACTCACATGGTCATCAAACTACGACGCCCTCTCATCGTAATCCGTCAGGATGGAGGGCGATGAGTTTGGCTCCGCAGCTAGGACTTCGAAAAGTCGTTGAATGATTCGATGAACGGGTTATCGGTCGGTTTTCCCGGCCGCGAGAAGTCTAGCGTCACTTCGTTCTCGGAATGCCCATTTGTCCAGTGCCTTCGAGATGAACTCGCTGCCGTTGTCTACCTGGATGCGCTTGGGAATTCACTCTCTTTGTTCGCGGTCTGCCACAGTCTGCCAAATGGCGCAAAACGAGGAAAGTTCACGTTCCATTTGAGGTGCGTAAACCATTGACGTGATTTGACATGAAAATGGTAGGCGCGTGGGGACTTGAACCCCAGACCTCTGCCGTGTCGAGGCAGCGCTCTACCAACTGAGCTACGCGCCTAAAGTTGATTTCAATCTGCCGAATGAGCAGTTCAACGAACGAGAAGTGAAAGTAACAAAGGGGTCATAGAGTGTCAAGCTGATGATTTGAGTGATCTCGTATTTAGAAATCAGTAAACCAATCGACGCGCCGGCTTGAATTCTGCGCGGCAAATCTCTTAGCGTTTCGAAGAAGTTGTCGTGGCTTCCGCGCGCTCCCATTCGGCCATCAGTTCCGCCAAACGGCTCTCCGCGCTCTGATAATTATCGTTTACCTTAACCAGCCTGGTGATGTCACGCGCGACTTCCGGCTTGGACATTTCGGCTGACAGTTCGGCGATGTGTTTCTCGAGTTCAGTAATCTCAGCCTCGATGGTCACAGGATCGCGGGGCTTTTTGATGATCTTGATGCGCTTCGATTCGCGAGATTTGTCGTTGCTCGATTGTGCCCCACCTGATACCGCGCGTGGCGCTGACTTCGTTTTGCGACCTGGGCTTTGCAGGGCGCGTTGCTCTGGCTCAAGCGATAAGCCGTCCGCTGCAACCGGCGGCGCTGATCTCCCGGCCTTCCAATCGTGATATTCCGTATAGTCGCCGTTGTAGTGTTCGCTGTTACCTTCACCGTCGAGCGCGAGAATCTGCGTCGCAACTCGATCGAGGAAAAAGCGATCGTGACTGATTGTTATGATCGTACCTTCGTAGGCTTCCAGCGCTTCTTCCAACGACTCTCGGGAAGGAATGTCGAGGTGATTCGTCGGCTCGTCAAGCACCAGGACGTTGACTCCGGAATAAATAAGTTTGGCGAGCGCGAGTCTTCCCTTCTCTCCACCGGACAAATCGCTTACGTGCTTGTAAACGTCATCGCCAGAGAAAAGAAACTTTGCCAAAAACGAACGCAGTTCGCCAGCGGTCGCCGTCGAGGGCGCGACCCGGCGCAACTCCATGATGATTTCGTTTCGCTCGTCGAGGTCTTCCAGCTGTTGCGCGTAATAACCGATTTCGACTTTACTGCCCCAACGAAGCTCGCCGGAGAGCGATGGAATCTGGCCCAGGATGGTTTTCACGAAAGTTGTTTTGCCGGATCCGTTCGGTCCAATCACGCCTAAGCATTCGCTGCGACGCAAGATCAGGGAAATATCGCGCGCTAAAATGTGTTCGCCATAACCCACAGACGCCTCCGTTAGGGTCAGCACGTGCGTTCCCGTGCGCTCGATGTCCTTAAGCCGAAAATCGCCGGCGCCCTGGTCCGCGCGGACGCCTTCAATACGTTCGAGTCGTTGCAGCATCGTCCGCCGCGACTTTGCTTGTTTTGTTTTTTGACCGGCGAGGTTCCTGCGAATGAATTCTTCTGTCTTGGCAATCAGTCGTTGCTGATTCTCAAACGCGCGCTGCTGAATCTCGCGGCGCTCTTCCCGCTCGACAAGATAAGCGGAATAGTTGCCTGTGTAACTTGTCGCCTGGCCATTTTCGATTTCGATGATGCGACGGCAAGCGCGATCGAGGAAATAACGATCATGCGAAATTATCACGAATCCCGCAGGGTAGCCTTGCAGAAACTCTTCCAGCCACTCGACTGCGCCGACATCAAGATGGTTGGTGGGTTCATCGAGCAGCAAGACATCGGGTTCAGACAAGAGCAAACGCGCTAATCCCAAACGATTTTGCTGACCTCCGGAAAGTTTTTCGGTTTCCATCTGCCAACTGTCGCGATCAAAACCCAGACCCTGCAGAATGCTTTCGGCTTTCGCTGAATATTCGAAGCCGCCCTCGCGCTCATATTCATGTTGCAGATCGCTGTAGCGCTCCAGGACTTTTTCGAGATCATCTCCGGCGTCCGCCATGCGATGCTCGAGCTCATGCATATCGTGTTCGATTTGCTGCAGCCGGCCAAAGGCTGCGAGTGCGGATTCGTGCACCGTCGATCCTTTTTCGAAGTGAATGTGTTGGGCCAACAGACCGAGTTTCAATCCGCGGGCGCGCACGACCTCGCCGCTGTCGGGTGTTTCATCGTTTGTAACCAGTCGGAAGATCGTGGTCTTGCCCGCGCCGTTGCGACCAACTAACCCTACATGCTCGCCCGGATTGATCTGGAGTGACACGCCGCGCAGTACATCCTGCGCGCCGTAGGATTTATGAACTTCTGAAAGACGAAACAGCATTTTTGAGTGGCTGACTGGAGCGCAAGCGTCCCGCTTGCAAATGTCGATTTCACAAGTCGAAAAATGCAAGCGGGACGCTTGCGCTCCAGTCACAAAAACAAAACGGGCGCGGTCGCCAAACGCCTCAGGCACCGCGCCCGCTAACCTTAGGCGCACAAGTGCGCCGTCTAAACATCTAATGAACTCAGCGCATCAATGCGCCACTGGAATCAGTCGCTACTTCTTCGCTGGTGATGTTGCCGGCGATGCAACTCCTTTTGGCGCCACCGGCGACGAACTCGGACTGCTTCCTGCCGCTGGAGTGCCAGCCGGCTTGGCCGCATCGGCAGACGCTGGCCGCAAACCAAGATTGCCTGGATTGGCAAGCATGTTTGCGGCAAAGCTGTTCACAATCTTAGCTTCAGATAACGCCACCTCTCCCAGGGCCGCGTTGAGAATCTCTTTTCGCTGATTCGTCAGAGCCACGGTAATTTGTTGCCGCACACCCTGGCTTTCCAGAGTTAGATTCTCTGTCTGCAAACGCTTCTCTTGAAGCTTGATAATGTACCAGCGATTGCTAACTAGTTTTGGCTCCGTGAAGCCTCCAACCTGCATTGATCCCATTAAGTTGTCGATTATGTCCTTCGGAAGACCGGCCTGTTTCATTGCGTCTTCGGTGAAAAATCCGATGTCACCGCCGTTGCGCAGGCTTTGCGCGTCCTCAGTTTGAGCGCGCGCGACCGTCGCAAAGTCGGAAGTACCACCCTTCAGTTGCTGATAGATGTTATCGATTTTCTTCTTAGCGTCGGCATCGCCTTTGGCATCATTGATGATTCCCTGATCTGAGTTGTCAGCCGGATCGACGATAATAACCGCCAACGAAACTCCGCGGGCATTGACGAACTGCGGCTTGTTCGCGTTGTAGTAATCCTCGACTTCGCGATCGCTGATCGTAATTTTGCCGGCGTACTTGTCCTGCAACGAGTTGATCGCCAGGTCCTTCTTGGCCTCTTCTCGCACCGCCTCCATGCTCATGTTCTGGTCTTTCAGTTGCCGGGCAAAATCCTCGTCAGTGACTCCGGCCTGCTGCTTCTGCTGGTTAATCGCGCTGGTGATCTGCTCTTCGGTAGGCAAAAGCTTCTCCTGTTCCGCGCGTTGAAAAAGAACTTCGCGTTGAATCAGTTTGTCGAGCACCGTCAGACGCGCCTGGGCCAGATCATGTGCGGACATCTTTGATTCATTGCCCTGCGCCTGTTGGTGAATTACGCGCTCAACTTCGGACAACATGATCTTTTTGCCGTTGACCGTGGCGGCCACGGTGTTGTCGGGGGATTCGGTGCCGGAGCCGCAGCCTGCCACAATTAGTGCCGCAAACATCACCGCTGCCAGCATCGCGAAACTCGTTTGTCTTCTCTTCACTTTAGTTTCTACTCCTTCAGTTAGCTCAAACCAATCATTTCGTATTAGATGAAAGCCGCCTTGACCGGCTATCAACTCGTTTGTTATAAATTTCGTTTCAATTGATCGCGGCGATCCACACTGTGGCGTCGTACGCCAACAGGAGAGCAGTTATCATGGCAAAACGTTGTGAAGTTTGCGGCAAAGGCCCACAGTTTGGCAATAATGTTTCGCACGCCAACAATCGAACACCACGAGTTTTTAATCCCAATCTGCAGTCCATTCGCGTGAAAACGCCCCAGGGCAACGCGATCCGCATGAAAGTTTGCACCAGCTGCATCAAGGCCGGAAAAGTGGCGAAAGCAGCTTGACGCAGCTTCAGCCTGACACCGCAATCGCATCTATCTCGACTTTTGCGTCGCGCGGCAGCCGTGCGGCTTGAACGGTTGCGCGCGCCGGCGGATTCTCGGCAAAGTACTTAGCGTAAACCTCATTCATCGCGGTAAAGTCGTTCATATCAGCCAGAAATACCGTCGTCTTCACGATCTGATCCAACCCGATGCCCGCGGCGTCGAACACCGCCTTTAGATTCTTCAAAACCTGTTCAGTTTGCTCGGCGACGCCGCCGGGGACAAATTCTTTTGTCTCCGGATCGATCGGGATTTGGCCCGAAGCAAAGACTAAATTGCCCGCGCGCACAGCCTGGGAATATGGTCCAATTGCCTGCGGCGCGCGCTCGGTGGAGATAATCTCTTTCATAGACTGCACAGTCAACAAATTGACGGCTGAAACAAACCCTGTACTTTAACATCAGAATCCATAAAATGAGAAACGGTAATGACATACTCGATTCATCAGCTGATTCTTTGTGCCTTTTCGTGATTCCTGCTTCGTGTGACTTCGTGGTTCGTGCCCGTCGATCCATCCGCAAAGCAAACCACGAATAACACGAACACAACACTAATTCACACGAAGGCAACAGGACGGATGAGCCAAATATGTCATTGCCGTCGAAACGGCTAAGAGATTGACTCGCGCTATTGTCACCTCGCTAAATCGAGGTGTGAATGAAACCGTCTTGGATCGACATTCGAAAGGACCGTCAAACATGAAGCATAGACTGCTTTTGATGTTGGGACTGATCGCCGCCGCTCTTTCGATCACCGCATTGGGCCTCGCCCAGTGGAAGCCTACTGTTTCCGAAGACGATCGCCTGAAAGGAAGCTATCGCTTCGAGCAAAACGGCTGGATCTACGTCCATCTGGAAGGCTCGCCGGAACAGATCGGTTATCAACACGGCAAGCTTTTGGCGAAAGAGATCGAGGATTTACTGCGCGTCACAAAGCCGTTCTTGCAGCACGAAACGAAGCGGGATTGGAATTTTTATCGCAAGGCATCGCAGGACGTCCTCTGGCCGAAGATCGATTCTGAATATCAACGTGAACTGGATGGAATAGTTAAGGGCGCTAACGACGCGGGCGTGAAAGTTGATCGCTGGGACATCGTCGGGCTGAACGCGCTCGAGGAGCTTCCTTATTACTATCTGCCGTGGCTGGACAAACAGCAGGGCCGCATTCCCACCACGCACTCGCCGGGTAATTGCAGCGCGATCGTGGCGACGGGCAGCTACACCAAAGACCATCGCATCGTGATGGGCCACAACACCTGGACCAATTACATCATCGGCGAGCGCTGGAACATCATCTTTGATATCAAACCGCGATCCGGCAATCGAATTCTGATGGATGGGTTGCCTGGAGTAATAGCCAGCAACGATGACTTCGGAATCAACTCTGCCGGAATCATGATTACTGAGACGACGATCACCGGTTTCACCCTGTTCGACCCCGCGGGCAAACCCGAGTTTTATCGCGCGCGCAAGGCGATGCAATACAGCAACTCGATCGACGATTATGTTCGCATCATGCTTGATGGCAACAATGGCGGCTATGCGAATGATTGGCTGTTGGGTGATAACAAGACTGGCGAGATCGCGCTGTTTGAACTTGGCCTGAAAGAACACAGCGTGCGACGAACGAACGACGGGTATTACGTCGGCTCGAACTTCCCGGTAGATCAGAAACTGGCGACCATCGAAACCAATTTCGATTTCAGCAATCGCGGCGGCTCGCCTTTGGCCAGAAAGGCGCGATGGGAAACTCTGGTTGAGAAATCAAAAAATGAAATCACTGTCGAAACCGTCAAGCAGATGGAAGGCGACACGTACGATGCGTTTGAAAATCGGCAAGGCCCGAACGAACGCAGTCTCTGCGGCTGCGTAGAACGATCCGCGCGCGGAATCCCTGAATGGGATTGGGGCAAGTTCTTTCCCGGCGGCACTGTGCAAGCGAAAGCCGTCGATGGCCAGATGGCTTCACGGATGCAGATTTGGGCGGCGATGGGCCACCCGTGCGGCGTTGGCTTTGTCGCGGCAACTTTCTTAAAAGCGCATCCCGAATACGGATGGACAAAGGACATTATGCGCGACATGCCGTCGCAGCCCTGGACGATCTTTAATAGCGGAATGAGACGTTAGACAAAGACCCTGGTGGCACGCGCATCTTGCGCGTGATTTCACTGGCGAGACGCCCGTGCCACTATTTCACTGTTAACACAAAAAAACCGCTCGGCGTACGCGGCGCCGAGCGGCGAATCACAGGAGGTATCGAGTGTTACCGAGTGTCACTATTCGTCGGGCTGCGACGTGCGACACTTTCAGAATAACCTCAATCAATGAGATGGCTCCGGGTGACCTGAGGTTGCTAATGGCGCTCTGCCGTTATGCGAATCGGTAAAATGCAATCTTCGCGATCCAACTCGCATCATCTGCGTTCAAGTTTCTGAATAAATAACATCGAGTATGCTCATCAATTCAATCGTGCGCATCGCGCGATGATATACTCTCCGCCCTGACAGCCATTATGACTCCGCCGGAAAAATCAAAGAGCAAGCAACTGCGAATGGTTAAGAGTGCAACAGATGATGGCAAAGTCGAAGTAACTGCGCCTGCTCAGAAACCGCGCGGCGGCAATGACTCAGCCTGTCCGCGTTGTTTCGGCACCGGCCTGGAAATGGTTCCTGGCGAAGGCGCGCGCCGCTGTGATTGTCAGATGTCGGATCATCGTGAGCGACTCTTTCAGAGCGCGCGAATTCCTGCTCGATATCAACACTGCACGCTGGCGAATTACGACGCCGGCAATTCCGAGTCAATGTGGATTGCCAAGCGCGAAGCGCAAGTTGTGCTTGATGATTTTCTGGTTATCGACGGCCGCGGCCTGCTGCTTATTGGGCCAGTCGGTGTAGGCAAAACGCATCTGGCAGTCGCAATTCTGCGCGAGCTGATCGACCGCTATCAAATTACCGGTCTGTTCTCTCAATTCGGCGCGCTGCTGCGGCGCATACAGGATTCTTATAATCCGATTTCGCAAACATCCGAACTGACTGTCCTGCAACCGGTATTCGATGCAGATGTGCTGGTGCTTGATGAACTGGGCGCGTCGAAACCGACCGATTGGGTGCGAGACACGATGATGCAAATCATCAACGCTCGCTATAACGACAAACGGCTGACGATCTTCACCACGAATTATTCGGACAAACGCAAGAACGACGCAGACACGATCGAGTCTTTAGAAGACCGGATCGGCGTCCCGCTAAGGTCCCGCCTTTATGAGATGTGCAGAACGGTGGAAATCGAAGGCGAGGACTATCGCAAGCGATCAGTTGCACAGAACGTTTAGAGGCGGGCTACCGCCCGC
>DNNE01000023.1:0-3340 GCA_003487805.1 Blastocatellia bacterium
GTTCGTGTGATTTCGTGGTTAGGTTTTTATTGGCCAGACAAGCGAACCACGAACTCACACGAAAAGTTCACGAACGAACACGAAAATGAACCGCGTTAAGACAATAGCGCCAATTCAGGCTCACCCGTCTTCGGCTCCAACTTCAAACTTTCTTTCAAAGCTAAGATGGCTACTTCCAATTGTAAATCGTCTGGTTCTTTCGTCGTTACGTTTTGCAGCCAGACCCCCGGTTTCGTAATCACTTTGAAGAAGACGCCACCCTCTTTCCGGGCCGACAGGCGAATTATTTCGTACGACAGGCCGGCGACCACCGGAATCAAAACGATGCGCACCAGAAAATTAAAGAGCAGGGAATCGAACTTGATCACTGAAAACAGCAGAATCGAAACCAGCATAACCACCATTAGGAAGCTGGTGCCACAACGCGGATGCTGGCGCGGTTGCGGGCGCGCATTAGCGACTGTCAGGTCCAAACCTTTTTCCCAGGTGAACACTGTTTTGTGTTCCGCGCCGTGATATTCAAAGACGCGCCTGATGTCCTTCAGCAAAGAAAACCCGACGATCATGATCAGAAAGAAACTCATCCTGATCATTCCATCGATCAAATTGAACCCGACCGTGGGCCGCACCGGATGCAGATATCCGCGCACTGAATTCCAGGTCCTTCGCACTGCAGTTTCAGGGGCAGCAGCAGGTGTCCCGGCCGCCGGCGTGTTTACACTGGTTGAATTGGCCGGGGTATTCGCCCATCCCGCGGCGACGAAGATGACGTTCGTCAAAAGCAATGGCGCCGCGACAAACAGCAGCACGTTGAAAATCAAGGCAAACACGATCGAACTTGCGGCAGCCGCGGTCCCGCCTTTCTTTAGTTCATCTTTCGATCGCTTCTGCTTGGCAATTGGAAACAGTCCAGGTACGCCGCCGGTGATACCGGCGAAGTCGCCTTCACCTTCGATCACGGCAGGCGTTAACGCGATTTGAACTTCCGCGGCTTCCGCTTCCTGCGCTTCTTCGAAGGCTTCACTCGCCGAATAATTCAGCGCTTTAATTCCCAAGCCCATCGATTGCATCAGCACGGCGCCGCCGCGCAGAATTGGCAGCTTGAGGATCGGAGCCTTGTCGCTCCACTTCGGTAGGACAGCCGCCGTATTTACGATCGTGCCGTCAGCTTTCCGCACCGCGATCGCGTAAGCATTCGGCGTGCGCATCATGACGCCTTCAATTACGGCCTGACCGCCGACGATTAAATCTCTCTCGTTAGTACTCATAATTTTTACTCTGTCATTCGTTTAGACGCCGGACTTGTCCGGCGGTGGCGGGACAAGTCCCGCCGCTAAACGAATTAAATATTTCTAACTGCTACTTACAACAATGCCGGCGATCTTGATTCTGGCCGTTGGTGCTTTGATGCACTACGCACGGCCAGCGTCGGTAACGCCGGCATCGATAGAACAATTTCGCTAATGCTTAATCGTCATCAGCTTATTTTGCGGCCGCAGCTTCGGGTTCCGTCTTTTTGCCATACCGCCGATTAAATCGATCGACGCGACCCGCAGTGTCAACCAGTTTCTGCTTGCCCGTAAAGAACGGATGGCAAGCCGAACAAATTTCCACGTGTAGATCATCTTTGCGCGTCGAGCGCGTCTTAAAAGTCTCGCCACAGGCGCAGCTCACTGTTATTTCTTTGTATTCAGGATGAATCCCCGGTTTCATTTCTTCTTCACCTTATATAGTTGTCAAATCTAAGCCTCAATCAAACAACCATGATACGGGTGCATGGGAGCATCGTCAAGCGAGTGCTGCCTCGCCCGTAGATGACAGAGCATGAACTTCGGTTGGGCTTTTTCTCGACTCGCGATTGCCCGACTGCGTCGGCACTCCAACACTGCGATCCAAAGATCACAGTCGATCGTTTCATGATTCACTCGATTGACAATGCTCTAAATCGCATGCTAAAAGTCAGCTTCGTCAATCCTGTCTTAAATTGCATTTACACGTGAGCGTTGCGGTCTGTTTGACCGCGCGCCCGTGGGCGAAAGCCCGAAGCGTTGCTAACTCAGAGTGTACTAACTGAGTTTTATGGCACAGGAAGGTAAACCCCCGGATTCGGGATCACCAACTGACGCGCCTACCGAATCGCGCCCGCAAGACGAGCGCGCAACTTCCCCATCTTCTCTTTCAGCCGACGCCGAGAAAGACGCGCAAGTCGAAGCGGCGAAAGCTCGCGTAGTGGCCGCGAAAGATGCGGCGCAAAAGGCTGGAGCTGCCGCGCCCGGCGCGCCGAAACCTCCGGTAAAGAAAAAAGAAGAAGGACCGAAACCTGTCGATGCCGCGAATCATCCGCTCGTTAAGAAACTAAAAGAGAAGTTTGCGGAAGCGGTGCTCGAAGCGTCTGAGTTTCTGGGCCAGCTCTCAATTTGCGTTGCGGGGGAGCGAATCGTCGAAATCTGTAATGCTCTCAAGAGCGACGCGGAATTCAGGTTTGAATATTTATCCGATCTGACTTGCGTTCATTATCCGGACAACAAAAGGGCGCCATTTCAAGTCGTCTACAATCTTTATTCAATTTCAAGAAACGAACGCGTGCGTTTGAATGTTGACACGAATGGCGAAGGGGTTGAGAGCGTCACGAGCATCTGGCCTTCGGCTGATTGGCCTGAACGCGAGGTTTACGATCTGTTCGGGGTTGTGTTTCACAATCATCCTGATCTGCGACGCATTCTTTTGCCGCCAGATTGGGAGGGTCACCCTTTGCGCAAGGATTATCCGCTCGAATTTGTCGAGAATCGCTGGACCGAAAAACATCTGCCGGAATTTACTGACGTGCAGAAAGAGCAGTTGGAACAGCGGCGCGGCTATGGGTTAGAGGTTTTGTCCGTGCCGCAAGAGCGCGAAGTGCGTAATCTTTTTCGCAGCGGCAAAGATGTGATGCCGAAGGATAAGTGAGCAGTTGGCAGTGAGCAGTGGGTTTGAGCTTAGAATTTAGAGCTTCGTGCTTTGCACGCTACATTGGCCGAGACAAACAACTAAGCCCTAAGAACTAATATCCATGACGCCAAAAGAAATCGCCGCGCATTATGAAGCCAAAGTTTTCGACTCGCCGGAAGCGGCGACCACGGCCGGCTTCACTCTGACGGAAACGCATGAGCCGCGGAACGTCTGGAACAAAGCCAGCGCCGCGCAGTCGCTCATGTTGAAGCTGCGCGAGAAGAAAGAAAAAGGCGAAGTGAAAGAAATTGGATTGGTACTCGAGCCGTGGAAGGTAACCGGATGTTATCTTCCAAATGAGGCAGAGCAAGCCGGGGCTTAACGGAATGACTCCCTCTCCCTCTGGGAGAGG
>DNNE01000023.1:3693-5629 GCA_003487805.1 Blastocatellia bacterium
TCTCCCAGAGGGAGAGGGAACTGGAAGACGTAAACAATGCACCAGGTAGAAATCGCCACCACTCGAGAGTCCCTGATGGATGCGCCAGAGATGACGCTCAACATGGGGCCGCAGCATCCGTCCACGCACGGCGTGCTGCGCGTGATCCTGAAGCTTGATGGCGAAACGGTAATCGATCTTGACTGCGATGTCGGCTACCTGCATCGCGGCATGGAGAAGATTGCCGAGAACCGCATGTACACGATGATCGCGCCGTATTGGGATCGGCTTGATTACATCGCGGCGGTTTCAAACGGCCTGGTTTGGGTTGAGACGGTCGAGCAGATGATGGGCCTGGCTGTGCCTCGCCGCGCTCATTATATAAGGACGATTCTGACTGAATTGAATCGCATCGCATCGCATCTGCTTTGGCTTGGCACGCACGCGCTCGATATTGGCGCCATCACGATCCTGCTGTGGGCGTTTCGCGAACGGGAAGAAATTCTGAAAATCTTTGAGCGCCAGTTCGGCGCGCGTTTGACTTGCCATGCGTGGCGCGTCGGCGGTATGCCGAACGACGCTTATGATGATTTTGTCAGCGACGTCAAACGCTTTGTCGATAACTTTCCGAACCGGCTTGATGAATACGAGACCGTGTTGTCGGAAAACCGAATCTGGTTAAGCCGCACTGTTGGTATTGGTGTGATTTCGGGCGAAGAAGCGATCGCGATCGGTTTGTCCGGTCCGGCGCTGCGTGGTTCGGGTGTAGCCTGGGACATTCGCAAATCGCGACCGTACGCCGCTTACGCTGAGATGGATTTCGATGTGCCGCTGGGTGAGAACGGCGACACTTACGATCGCTACCTGGTGCGGATGGAAGAGATGCGCCAGTCGCGACGGATCGTCAAACAGGCGATCGAGAATCTGCCGGATGGACCAGTGAACGCAAAAGTGCCGAAACTGCTTAAGCCGCCCATCGGTGATTACTATCATTCGATCGAAGGACCAAAAGGCGAGATCGGCTGCTATCTGGTTTCCGACGGAACGCAACAGCCCTGGCGCGTGCACGTGCGTCCACCGTCCTTTATTAATTTGCAGGCTTTGAGGCAGATGAGTATCGGACATTTGGTGGCGGACGTAGTTGCTATTATTGGAACGCTTGATATTGTGTTGGGTGAGATTGATAGATAAGTAAATCGCCACAGATGGACACAGATAGACACGGATCAGAAAAGCAGTTTTATTATCTGTGAAAATCGGTGATCATCTGTGGCTGATTTGAAAAGTATGTTCGCATTCTTAGCTGCACCAACATTCATCGACAGCCTGCTTCTGAAACTCTTCAGCGAGCAGACGGTGAACTATGTCATCTGGCCGTTCATACAAATCGGTTTGGTGGTGGTGATCACAACGGGCTGGGTAGCGTATGCGACTTATCTGGAAAGAAAAATCTCGGCCTTCATGCAGGCGCGGCTCGGCCCGATGCGAGTTGGCCCGTGGGGTTTATTGCAGCCAATCGCGGACGGATTAAAGTTGCTGACCAAAGAAGACTTCGTTCCTGAGAATGCCGACCGTTGGATCTTCTTTGTCGCGCCTTATATTGCCGTCGTCGCCGCCTTCATCGTCATGGCCGTGGTGCCATTCGGTCCGGATTGGGCCGTGATTACTGACGTGAATATCGGCTTGCTGTTTGTGCTCGCGGTGTCGAGCGTCGGCGTGCTGGCTTTGATTCTGGCCGGTTGGTCTTCGAATTCGAAATACGCTCTGCTCGGGGCGCTGCGCTCCAGCGCGCAGATGGTTTCCTACGAAGTGTCGATGGGACTGGCAATCATCGGTGCGCTGATGTTTGCCCGCACGTTGTCTTTGTCAGGAGTCGTCGGCGCGCAGGCTTCTAATTCGATCTGGTTCTTCTTCTATCAGCCGGTTGGCTTCGTTATCTTTTTGATTAGCGGCATTG
>DNNE01000023.1:5925-6290 GCA_003487805.1 Blastocatellia bacterium
TTTTTGATTAGCGGCATTGCTGAGAACAATCGCGCGCCGTTCGATTTGCCGGAAGCCGAGTCGGAGCTGGTGGCCGGTTTTCACACTGAGTATTCCGGCTTTCGCTGGTCGCTCTTTTTCATGGCTGAGTACGCCGCGATGGTCGTAGTGACGGCGGTCGCGACCACGCTTTATCTCGGCGGTTGGTACTTTCCATTCGTTTATCGATTGACCGAAGCGCACGGCTATCACAATCTTTACGTGGCCCTCAGCGTGGCGGTGTTTCTTGGCAAGGCGGGCTTGCTCCTTTATTTATATTTCTGGTTGCGTTGGACTCTGCCGCGCTTTCGTTACGATCAGTTGATGGATTTGGGTTGGAAGTGGTT
>DNNE01000023.1:6557-6916 GCA_003487805.1 Blastocatellia bacterium
TTCGTTACGATCAGTTGATGGATCTCGGTTGGAAGTGGATGCTGCCGGCGGCGCTCATCAATATCGTCGTCACTGCAATCGGCGTGACTTTGATTCAGGGTCTTGACGGCTGGAGTGGAATGCACACGATCAAGTCGATAACAGATGGATTGGCCCTGACTCTGAGTGGAAAAACGATCGCGATTGTGTTTGGTTTTGGAAACCTGTTTTTGACCGCGGGGATTCTGTCGCTGATCAATTGGCGGTCGCGCGATTTTAATTTGAAGAAGCAGCGACGCAAGATTCGCCTGGTGGATTTGCCGAAGGGCAAGCCGGCGGTGGCGCCGATAGTAAGTGAAACCGTTTAGAGGCGGGCTACT
>DNNE01000023.1:7215-7616 GCA_003487805.1 Blastocatellia bacterium
TTAGAGGCGGGCTCCCGCCCGCCGGTTCCGTTGCGTTTGGACACTGTTACCCAGGGCCGAGCAAGAAAGGAAACGCCAAGATGACATCTGATATTTCACCCGACGGCTTAGTCGAAGGCGTAGGTCAGGAGCTAACACCCGCGGGCGGGGCAGGTTCCTCTCCTTTGAAGCCCCAGGATGGGCAATGGACTTTCCGTTTTAACTATGCAGATCCGAGCAAGATCGCTGTTTTTGTGACCATAAATTTTGGCCCCCCGTTTTCGCTCTCGGCGGACATGTCTTCAGAGATGAATCTCTCTCAAGTTGAGAGCCTGAATCAATGGCTGGCACGCGTTCTTGCCGCCATGAAAAAGAAGCCATAGCTAGGCCGCCGAGAATTGTCGGGCAGTAGCCCGACTCTA
>DNNE01000025.1 GCA_003487805.1 Blastocatellia bacterium
TGAGATCTGAAATTTGAGATCTGAAATTTGAAATCTTGAATCTTGAATCTGGAATTTGAAATCTTGAATCTCAAGACATGTACCGTCGCCCAAAATTCTTAACCGTGCTGCACGAGATTCGCGAAGCGATGTCGCGTGAAGCCGATTATGACGTCGATTTGTTTGCCGAAATGGTTCGGGCCGGCGCGCAGCCGCAACATGGGCCGAAGCGAAACATCCGAGGATTTAAGAAACGCGCGCCGCGGAACGAAGATGAAATTGAGGCGGCGCCGATCAAACAAAAACGACGCGCCAGCTCTTAGCTCTAGGCTCTTTGCTTCTTATGGACGCAACGTTCGAAACCATTGGCTTGGAAGTGCCTAGCGAGAAAGCAATAAACTTTCTCGCTGAGCGCGCTGAGAATCAAGGCGAGCCGACGCACATTCTGCGGCGCGGCGCCGTTCTTCACGGACGGTGCTGGAAGCTCGGCGAAGGTTTGGAAGTCTGGACGGTGCTCTATGAATCCGAAACCGGCGATGTCTTTTATGCGAATTGTCGTCCCGGCTTTCGGGCGCGCTATACCCAGCGAATCGGCCCATGGGCCTTGACCGAATACGACGAAGAAGGCGAAGCCGTTATTCACGGCTACTGCGACGGCACGGACACCGAGGTGCTGTTCGAACTACAGAACTTAACCGAGGTTGGCGCGGCCGGCTTCCGCCTCCCCGCGCTGCACGTCGGGTTGTGTGGCCTCGCGTACCGAGCGCGCGTTTGCAGCCGCGAGATGACCGCTCGCTGGCTGCCACTCGAACGCGCGGTGCCATCGCGCGCTGCTCATGAAAATGATTGGATCCTTCGCGGGCGCGTGATCGCATTTAAGCCGCTGCGAAATCCCCTTTCCGGCAGCGAACTTTATTGGGTGTACGTGGATCTCGGCGGATTGAAATTGGAAGTGCTGGTTAACTCGCGAGCGCTGACCGGTGGGCCAATTGAGGTTGGCGCTACGCTTTCAGCTGAAGTCTGGCTGCAGGGACATGTGCTTGACGATCATGCCTTGCGCCTTCGCTACGAAGGCGTCGATCGCGGCAGTTTGTCCGGCCATTTCTGGTCGCGATTCTCGCGAGCCAACTGAACCTCGAAAACTATATCCGACTTCCCTTGCCTTGCGACTCACGTTAATCTACTCATGAAATGAAGCGACTGGCTATCATCCTCATCGCCCTAATAATTATCGGCTGCGGACTCTATTTTCTCGATCATTATTGGATACATCGTTACGACTCCGTGATTGCGCGGGAGGCGGCGCGTTATCACGTTGATCCCGATCTGGTTTGGAGCATAGCCTACGAAGAGACCTACTTCAGCCCATGGAAAAAAGGACGCAACGGCGAGATCGGTCTGATGCAAGTGACGCCGACCGTCGCTCGCGAATGGGCCGGCGATAACGCGATTGCTTCAACAACGCCGAGCACGGCAATAGACGCGAATGCACTGTTGAGTGATCCTGAGCGAAACATTCAGATTGCTTGTTGGTATTTGCAGAAAGCGGGCGACGATTACAGGGAGACGCCCGGTCGCGAGGCCCGCATGCTCGCCGCATATAACGCCGGTCCCAGTCGGGCGGCTGACTGGAATCGTGTCGAGGCCGGCGCGCGGCCGTTGAATGAACAGGAGTTCATCGCGCGCATCGATATTCCTTCCACGCGCGCCTACGTAACTTCGATCCTCGGTCGATATCGGCGAGTAAAATCTGCAAGGAGTAATTCGCTCGTTCGCGGGCAATCGAAGCCTGCTAATATTCCCGCCATACCAGATGCCGAAAATCTATACAGCTCGCTGGGTTCTGCCAATCGTCGCGGCCGCAATCAATGATGGCGCGATCGTAATCAACGATTCGAAGATCGCTGCCGTTGGCGATCGGGCGGCCATCCTTAGGGCCTTTCCCGGCGCGCTCGTCGAAGATTTTGGCAACGCCGCAATTCTTCCCGGCCTTATCAACGCACACTCTCATTTGGAGCTTACCGTGATGCGCGGCTTTCTGGAGCGCGAAGAGCATGACTTCTTCGCCTGGCTCAGGAAACTGACGTTAGCTCGGCTGCAGATGACCGACGAAGACTTGTTCGTTTCCGCGGCGTGCGGTGCAATCGAAGCAGCGCGCGCGGGAATAACCTGCCTTGGCGATTCCAGTTCGTTCGCTGTGCAATCAATGCGGGCGCTCAGCGAAGTTGGTCTGCGCGCGATCGTCTATCAGGAGTCATTCGGTCCGGACCCGAAACTTGCGGACGAAAATGTGGACAAGCTGCGCGAGCAGCTCGATGGGATGCAAACACTGCAAACTGATCTCGTGCGCGCCGGGCTTTCACCTCACGCGCCGTATACAGTCAGTGCGCGACAGCTGGAGATGATTTCGCGTCTCGCCGTCGACGAAACTATTCCAGTCATGATGCACGCCGCTGAGTCCGCCGGCGAGAAGCAGCTCATGCTAAACGGCATTGGGCCATTCGCCGACGGGTTACGCGCGCGCGGCATCGACTGGCAAGCGCCAGGCACATCAACCGTGCGCTACTTAAGCGATCACGGCGTTCTCGAAACGAAGCCGCTGTTGGCGCACTGTATCAACGTCGACGAAGATGATCTGCAACTGATCAAGAACCACGGCGCCGGCGTGGCTCACTGTCCAAAATCGAATGCGAAACTCGGGCATGGCCGCGCTCCCTTCGCACAGTTCATCGCCCATGGATTAAATCTCGGCTTGGGCAGCGATTCAGTCGCGAGCAACAATACCTCCGACATTCTGGAAGAGGCGCGGTTTGCGACGCTTTTGGCACGAGCGTCCGGAGCCGGACTCGCTTCCGACGATCAGCCCAGCGTTAATGCGACTCAGGCGCTGTTCGCGGCTACGCTCGGAGGCGCGCGAGCTCTCGGTCTTTCCGACCGCATCGGCGCACTGAAAGAAGGAATGCAGGCCGATATCGCAGTCGTCAGCCTGCACAGCATTCGCCAGCAACCCATTCGCGATCCGGCCGAGGCTTTGATCTTTTCGTCGTCAGGCCGGGATGTTCTCGTGACTGTCGTTAGGGGACGAGAGGTCTATCGGAACGGTCATATGACAACGACCGCTGAAGATGATCTTAAGACGCGACTGGATCAGATTCGAGCGAAACTCGACGGCCCAGCGTAGCCCATCTTCGCTTCTCAATCACTCTGGTTTTTTTGTATCATGACCACGTTATGACTACTTCCATGAACACCTTCCGCACGTTATTTGTTTCAACCTCGGGAGCCGCTGTTCTGCTGCTGCTGGTGACGACAACCACCGCGCAAACAACGACGACCGCGAATCCCAATCTTCCGTCGACCAGTCCCAGTAATCCGTCCATGAGCTCTGCCTACCTGGACGCCGACAGAGAGCAAATGTACGCGCGCTTCATCGACTTCAAGAGAAACCCGAATCCCGAACAGCAGCGGTTCGCCTATGGGGCGGCGAAGGCATATCTGCGGCGCTGGGGCGGTGAGAGGGATGTTGAGACAAAGGAAGTTGCGAAGTGGGTGGCCGAATACGAACGCCAAATGCACCAGGCCGATTTGTATGCTGCCTATGACGCGAAGAAATATGCGCAAACCTTCGAGCTGGCACGGCCCATGGTGAAAGCCGATCCAGAATATTTCTTCGCCTTTGCGATGATGATGGAAGCCGGTTACGACAACTCGTTGACGGGAAACACGAGCTTGAATGCCGAGACCGCCGACCACGCGCGCCAGGCAATCCAATTGCTCGAAGCCGGAAAAGTCACCAAAGTCGATCCGTTTAAGAATATCGAGATCGCGCGCGGCTTTCTTAATTACGCGCTGGGCTCAATGGTCAAAGACGAAAAGCCCGCCGAAGCCGCCGCAGCTTTTTTGAAGGCCGTTAAGTCCGACAGTCCTTATCACACGGATCCTCTGGCCTACCATCGTCTGGGGATCGCGATTTACAAAGGCGAGCTAACGCCGTTGTCCGGCGAGTACAATGATAAGTTCGGCGGCAAGCCATCCTCGCCGGAACAAACCGCAATGTTGAATCGCATCATGCACCTCGCGGAACAGACGATCGACGCATACGCGCGCGCCGTGGCGCTTAACACAAAACCCGAGCAACAAGATGCCCGCGGAAAAATCCTTGTCCAACTCACGACGTTGTACAAGAGTTTTCACAATAATTCAGAGGAAGGTCTGAATGAATTAGTCGCGGGAGTGCTGTCGAAACCGATACCCGAATGATTAATTTGAGAATCTATTGAAAGAGAAAAGGCAGGCGATGATCGCCTGCCTTTTCGTTTAAGTTCTAAACTATCTTTTTCTCGGCCCCGGCACGCGGGGCCCAAAGTTGGCCTTATCAACCTTCTATCGTGCTCATCGCAGTTACGGCTTTCTTCTCATAACTGTTGATGACCACGAGATTCGCTTTCTCAACGCTGCTTAACTGCCCGTCGCTGTAACCCGGATTGGCCTTGTACCAATCAAAGCTGGCGAAGTACTTCTGCGTCCATGGGTCCTTGAAAACTTTCCCGTGGCGCGCATAAATTTCGTCGCGCATCTTGCGCACGTCTTCCACGAACAAACCTTGCAGCAGAGCGCGCGTGATTGGTTTGGTGCTGATCGAATTGTGCAGTTTGTTTTCGTAGGCAACGATTGTCTCAACATTCGTCTTGTCGCTGCCGGAAACTTCTTCGTCTTTGAAGTCTTCCTTCGGATCGTACCAGGGCTGGCCACCAAAGTACTGTTGAATCCACATCGTCTTGAAGACGCGGCCGTGACGCGCATAGATCTCATTGCGCAACAGACGCAACTCGTGCAGGCTCAACCCGCGCAGCATCGCATCGGAAATCAACTTGTTCTCAAAAAACTCCATGTCGCCCGGCGCGATTGCTACGTGGCGCGCCTGTCGCTGAATCGTATCAATCAACGTCAGGTTCTTGCGCTCTATGTCGCTAAGCGATTTTGGGTTGTACTCAGCCGCGGGCGTGTACCAGTAGCGCTCGTCGAAGTATTGCTGAAGCCACGGCGTCCCGGCGAAAGGCTTACCGTGAATCGCCTCGATCTCCGACGCCAGCACCGTCCATTCAGCGTTTGTATGGGTGCCGAGTTTCTTTCGCGTCAACGCCCGATCGACGTAAAGACGCATGTCACCGGGCTGAACTGTTTCGTGCTTCTGCGCTTCGGCGATGCGAATCACGTCGAGGTTGCGACGCTCGGTATCATTCAAGGCTGAGTTCTGAAAACTCGGATCTGCTTTGAACCAGGTGCGCGATTCAAGAAAGCGGCGGATGTCAGGATCCTTAAAGACGCGGCCATGCTTACCAAAGACGACGCCGCGCACAAGTTTCAAGTCGTCAATCTCGAGAGCGTTCATATCGGCAGTCGTAATGCTCTTGCTCGCAAAATCGAACGACTCCCACTTTTTCATGGACGGATAGTCATCCTGAGCATTCGCGACGAAGGAAGCTGAGAGCGTCAACAGCAGGAGGAGAGTAATTCTGCGAACAATCGTGACGGGGGATTTCATAAAAACCTCTCTTGTGTTTAGAGTCGGGCTACTGCCC
>DNNE01000173.1:0-2293 GCA_003487805.1 Blastocatellia bacterium
GTTAACGCGATTTATCGCCAACTGCTCGAGAAAAGTGCTTTACAATCTCGCAGTTGTCGCTCAACTAAAAGGCTTTTGATTTCTATATTGTTCATCCTGCTCGCGGAGAACTTATGACCACACAAGCGTGTCCGAGTCCGACGTCGATCGCCGTGACTTCAGACAGACCGCAATCGTTTCTCGACCGTCCTTGGGTAACGATCACCGGTGTCATATTGCTGCTTTTGGTTTTGGAAGGGCAGTTGTTGTATTCCGTCCGGCGAGAGTCGCTTACCTGGGACGAAGGCGATCACATCTTCGCCGGATACATGTCGCTCAAGCATCACGATTTTGGCCTGAATCCTGAGCACCCTCCGCTAGTAAAAATGGTTGCCGCTCTACCGCTTCAAAACATGACTCTTCGTGAGCCACAGCTACAGAACCGCTACTTCAAAACCGAGGCGTATCTCAGCGGAGGTGATTTTATCTTCCAGAATGACTTTGAGACCATCATCTTCCGCGCCCGAATGGCCGCCTCGATCTTTGCCTTGATGGTCGCGTTGCTGGCCTTCCTGACCGCACGCGAGATGTTCGGCACCGGCGCGGGATTCCTCGCGCTCCTCCTAATTGTCTTCGAGCCGAATTTCCTTGCTCACGGGGCCCTGGTCACCACCGATACCGGAGCGGCCTGCTGCCTGCTGGCCAGCATTTACGCGTTCTACCGTTATGTGAAATCACCCTCGTGGGGACGCGTCGTAGTACTGGGCCTCGCCGCCGGGACCTTCTGCATTACCAAGCATTCGGCCGTGCTTCTGCCGGCGATGCTGATCCTCCTTGCCATCACCGAGCTGTTACGGCGACGTCAAGTGGGCGACGAAAGCCGCCTCCGTCAGGCACTGCGGCTGGCCGGTGTCTTAGTGATTGCCGCAGTCATCGTGGTTGGAATCATGTGGACCGGCTATGGGTTTCGCTATTCGGCTCGTCCGGCGGGACAGCAGATCAATCCGCCGCTAGAGAGCACGCTGGGAAACTTGAGTCCGGTCGAAGGCAAGGCCGTCACCGTCATGGCGCGCTGGAAGCTACTGCCCGAATCGTGGCTCTACGGACTAGCCGATGTCCGCTCGGTAGCCAATACCTGGCCCAGCTACATTTTCGGGAAGGTCTACGCCCACGGTGTGTGGTTCTACTTCCCGGTGGCGTTTGTTATCAAGGCGACACTGACCACGCTGATCTTCCTGCCGCTGATCGTTTATGCCATCGCAACTGGGAAGCTGCGGGGTTGGCGCGAGATCCTGTTCCTCTCTCTGCCACCGTCGCTCTACTTCTGCATCTCTATGACTTCGAAGCTGAACATCGGCGTGCGTCATATCCTGCTGGTCTTCATCTTCTTACTCGTGCTGGCAGGCGGGGCCGCGTGGAGCCTGATCTGCAAGGATCGGCGCTGGGCGTGGCCAATTGGCGCCCTCATTCTCTTCCATGTCATTTCGTCATTGCGAGCGTTCCCAACTTCCTACATCGCCTATGCCAATGAACTCTGGGGCGGACCGGCCAATATCCACAAATATCTGACCGATTCCACCACCGACTGGGGGCAGCAACTGAAAGCTGTCAAGCGATATGTCGATGAGCGCGGGATTCAGCAGTGTTGGTTTGCTTACACAGCCGAACCGGCAATTCCCTTCCGCGCTTACGGTATCCCTTGCAAGACGCTGCCGACAATGGACTCGATGTGGTTCGGCCTGAAGACTGATACACCTTCAGCCATCCAGGGACCGGTATTCATCAGCCACATTCCATTGACTTTCTATGAATCGGGATCCAGCCTGCTGAGTCCGTATCGGGAATTCGAGAAACTCACGCCAACAGCTGTCATCGAAAACGGCGTGTTTGTCTACGACGGTACCTTCGAGATTCCATACGCCGCAGCTTTCGATCGCGCGGTCAAGTCCCGAGACCTGCTCGAGCAGCATCAACCCGAACAGGCTTTAGAAGCGGCTCAAGCCGCAATTGCCATCGCGCCCGACTACATGCTGGCGCTGATGGCTTTGGGAGACGCGCAAAAGGCGGTGCAGAAGAATGCTGAGGCACGAATCACATTCGAAAAGGCGCTCGCGATAGCCCGCAGCATGGAACCAACTGCACAGGAGGTCTGGATCCCAAGGGTGCAGGAGAAATTCGTCGGGCTGTAAGCCCAGCACGTCAAAAGAACAAAGGTGGCGAATACGAACGCCGCCCTTCTCGCTTCCGCTCATAAGTTATCGGATGACCCCGCCCGTCCCAGCACCCCACGCGGGCTGCCCGCGCGGGGACCCCG
>DNNE01000173.1:2581-2784 GCA_003487805.1 Blastocatellia bacterium
CCCACGCGGGCTGCCCGCGTGGGACCCCGCAGGGGCCCGCTGCCGCCAACGAACTTGTCATGACTGAGGAAGATGTCTGTTGGCCGGTGCGTGTCACGGGTTTCCGCTTTCTGAATCTGCCAGCTCGTTGAGGTCCGCTTGATCGTTAGTCACAAATTGCCATCCTCTGAGAGCTATGAAGAAAACGAGAAATACGTTTCCAG
>DNNE01000196.1:0-19354 GCA_003487805.1 Blastocatellia bacterium
TGTCCCGCTCGCTCCCGCTCGCGGTTCTGTATCTCCCACCCAAGATGCGCGTGCCATCAGCGCGCTCACTTCTTCTTCGCTTCCCACTTGGCCGTAAAGCCTTCGGTATGAAATTCGCCGGCCAGCTTTCCGTCTTTTATCAGGCCATCGACGGCGATCGATTCGTGATTCTTGAAATCAAAGATCAGAGTTAGTTTGCCGTCGGCCCATTTACCTTCGCGCACCGTGCCCGGTCCGGTGTGCTCTGAGTCAACCGTGCCGGTTACTTTCGTGCCGGCGAGCTTGAGGTTGAAGGTCGCGGGTGTGGTCGTGTCGTGGACAAAGAACGAAACATTCCACTCGCCTGAAATCGGATCGGAATTATCGCTTGCGATCGGCGCCGGCGTGGTCCGCTCGTTACCCATGAAAGCGGCATGATGACTGGCGATCGCTGAACATGCGGTCAATAGAATGGTGGCGAATATCATCGCTGCTAAAACTGCTGGTGTTTTCAATCTCATCTGGTTCTCCTTATTCGGTCATATATTTGTTTGCACAAAAGGTAACGCTGAGGCTCTGACAAGATTAACCACCGGCCTCGCAGAAAAATCGCTAACTGATGAGTTAATGGACAAACGCCTTTTTGATGTTCAAGAATTGGGGCGATGGTGAGAAAGAAAAAGCCTGATCGGCGCACCCAACGCACGCGGCACAGCCTGACGCACGCGATGGTCGAGTTGGTTACGGAAAAGCGTTTTGACGACATCACGGTCCAGAACCTGATCGATCGCGCAGACATCGGTCGCTCGACTTTCTACACGCACTTTCGCGACAAGGAGGACCTGTTTCAAAAGAACTGGGAAGGTTTTGTCGATTTCTGCGCGCAACAAATCGTTTGGGAGAAAGCCGGCAATGGCTCATTCATGCCGATCATTTGTCTCTTCGATCATCTTAAGGATGTGCAGCCTTTCTACCAGGGCCTGGTGCGCTCGCGAAAAAGCGATGCGCTGTTCAAGAGCGGCACCGAGCGACTAAGCCAGCGGATCGCTGAGGCGTTAAAAACAAGAGTGAAACACGCCCCGTCGATTCCAGTTCCGGTGCTCGCAAATTACCTGGCGGGTGAACTGTTTGGCTTGCTGAAATGGTGGCTCGACGAGCGCATGCCTTATCCGCCAGAGCGCATGGACGAGATTTATCATCAGCTGGTTAATCCCACACTGCAGCTGGCTCTGCCGCGCTGATGCGCGTCAAGGCTTTGACTTTTAATTTCGTCTAGTCACGCAAACGAATTCGCAGTAGAATCCCGCTCGCTCCGGGCGGAGCGACGCTCTGCTCTAAACCGTGAGAACGCGCGCAAGACATGCTCGAGCAACTAATCGAAGCCTGGCAGACAAATCACCGCGTCACGCTCAAATTGCTTAAGGCGCTGTCGGATGAAGCGCTGCAGGCGACGCTGTCGACGCGGGGCGGCCGCGACGTCGCGCGTCAGCTGGCTCACGTGCATGAAGTGCGCACGAGTTGGGCCGAGATAAGTTCCAAGACGAACCGCAATGCGAAGCCGCCGCATTTCGCGAAAGGTGAATCGCCTTCGAAAAAGGAATTACAGGCGGCGCTGGCCGCTTCGGCAACCGGAATCGAAACAACTATCCGCGAATCGTGGGCCAGGGGCGGCAAAGTAACCAGCTTCAAGCGCGGACTGATTCCGCTGATAAGTTATTTGATCGCGCACGAGTCGCATCATCGCGGCAGCATCCTGCTGACGCTGAAACAAACGGGGCACAAACTCAGTGATGAACTGAGGTGGGGCTTGTGGGATTGGAATAAGTTGTAATTTGGAGTGCGGCGGCTTGACGCCGCTTTTTAACTCCCTCTCCCTTTGGGAGAGGGTTAGGGGTAAGGGTTTACTGCGCCGCTAGACCCTCACCCTGGCCCTCTCCCAAAGGGAGAGGGAAATGCGATGACGTAATCAAGATCGATAAGCTGAATATCGCTGACGACTATTAAACAGCGGCGTCAAGCCGCCGCACTCCAAAAACTAACGCAAGGAGATCTGGATCCATGCTTACCAAAAATCTTTCTCGCATGCTGTTCACGATTCTGATCGTTGCTACGGCAGCGCTCGCCCAAACCGCGAAGCATCCGCTCAAACTCGACGATCTCGCGCGGTTCCGCAACGTCAACGATCCGCAGTGCGCGCCGGACGGAAAGTCGGTCGCTTATACCGTTTCGACGATCGATGCTAAGGAAGACAAGAGCAGCACGCACATCTGGCTCGCCAGTTATGACGGCAAGAGCGATCGGCAGATCACTTTCAGTAACGACAGCGAAGGTAGCCCACGCTGGAGTCCCGACGGAAAATATCTCGCCTTCACTTCTTCGCGCCCGTCCGGAAAGCCAGGCGTCAGAGGCAGTCAGGTTTGGTTGCTCGATCGCAGCGGCGGCGAAGCTTATCAACTGACTGAGTTGAAAGGGCGGCTGGCAGGTTTTGAATGGTCGCCCGATTCGAAACGTCTCGCGCTATTGATTGGCGATCCTGATCCCGACGCGCCGGATCCGAGCGCCACACCGGCGCCGGGCACGCCGCCGAAACCTCCGAAACCGATTGTCATCGATCGCTATCGCTACAAACAGGACGTGCAGGGATATTTATTATCGGGCCGTCATACTTACATTTATCTCTACGACATCGCGACGAAAAAACTCGACCGGTTAACGAAGAGCAAATGGGACGAGTCGTCAGTTTCGTGGTCACCGGACGGAAGCATGATCGCTTTCATGAGTAACCATGCTGACGATCCCGATCGCGATCCGTCCGCGCAACTCTACGTCGCCGAAGCCAAAACCGGTGTCACTGAAAAGCTTCTGACCACGCCTGATAATCGCGCCGGCCGTTCGCGTCCCGAGTGGAGTCCCGACGGAAAATGGATCGCGTTCCTTGAAGGCGACGAGAAGAAATACGGCGCGTACAGCATGGAGCACCTCTTGATCGTCGCCGCCGATGGTTCCGCGGCGCCGAAGCGCGTGGCGGCGAGCGAAGCACTCGACCGCGGCGTTTCACAGCCCCGTTGGAGCGACGATGGCAAGAACATCTACGCGGTGGTAACCGACGATATGTCCGTTTACGGCGCGCGCATTCCGGTCGGCGCGGGAAACGCGGTTCCGATCACGGATAAGCCGATCGTTTTAGGAACCCGTCATAGCGCGGGCCAGTGCGCGGTGGTGATCTCGGGCGACGATAACCATCCCAGCGAGATTTATTCCGCCAGTGTCGCCGGCAGCAAATTGAAGTTCCAACCGCTCACCCATCAGAACGATGCGCTGATGGCCGAACTTCAGATTGGTCGGACTGAAGAAGTTAATTTTAAGAGCAAAGACGGCACGGACGTTCACGGCTTGCTGACTTATCCGGTTGGTTATGTGAAAGGAACCAGGGTGCCGTTCCTTTTGCGCATTCATGGTGGGCCAAACGGGCAGGACCAGCATTCGTTCAGCATCGAACGTCAGGTCTTCGCCGCAAATGGCTACGCGGTGTTGGCCGTGAACTATCGCGGTAGCTCGGGTCGCGGCCAGAAATATTCGCGATCGATCTTCGCGGACTGGGGACACTATGAAGTGGAAGATCTGGAAGCCGGCGTCGAGCGGGTGATCGCAATGGGCGTCGCCGATTCCGATCGAATGGGCGTGGGCGGCTGGAGTTATGGAGGCATCCTGACTGACTACATGATCGCCACCGATCCGCGCTTCAAAGGCGCAACCAGCGGTGCGGGCACCGCATTCACCGTCGCTTTCTACGGCACCGATCAATACATCATTCAATACGATTACGAGATTGGCCCGCCATGGAATCCGAAATCGTGGGAAACCTATGTGAAGATCTCTTATCCATTCCTGCACGCCGATCGCATCAAGACGCCGACGCTCTTCCTGGGTGGTGAACGCGACTTCAACGTGCCCGTGCAAGGCGGCCAACAGATGTACCAGGCGCTGCGCAGCTTAGGAATCGAAACACAACTCGTGATCTATCCCAACGAGTTCCACGGCATCACGCGCCCGAGCTATGTGAAGGATCGATATGAGAGATACTTGGGGTGGTACGACAAGTACGTGAAGAAGAATGCGCCGCCGGTGAAGAATGTGGCGGAAGGTGGGACCCGCTGAGCGGGCCCCGGATAGGTGGCTCAATTAGTCTGCACAAGCCGGGGGAAGAACAGCTGAACTCACCTGGAGAATAATTTCAGACAATGGAACTCTCTGATGCAGTTAGCTCATTGCAGCAGTTCGGCGGAGCTGACCTGACGAAACATCTTGCCACGGTTGAGGTTTCGCTAATAGGTGTGACCAAGAACACCTGTGCGAATGTGCTGGTCCACTGTGGAGCCCAAAATGATGTGCTTGCGGCCGCTGGCCTCGTGAAGCAAATTGCTGGGCAGATCAATGTCGTTATCCATGCTCTGGGGATACTTCTTTGCCTGCCGGCCCACGCAAAGATCTCGTTGCCATCGAGGACGTTTCTCCGTGGCTGGCCGATCTCACTCAACGGCTGTAATATTCGCGTTGGTTGCTAGGAGGCATGCGCACATGGAAACGCGGATCGAAACAACCCTTCAACAAGACGGCACCCTTACTCTCAAAGATCTTCCTTTCCATGCAGGCGAAACGGTAGAGGTCGTTGTCACGCCGAAGTCCACGCCACAGAACGGCGGCGCGTATCCGTTGCGTGGCACGCAGGTTATCTACACAGAGCCGTTTGATCCTGTGGCCGTCGGTGATTGGGAAGCGTCTGCATGATTGTTCTCGACACGCACGTGTGGGTTTGGTGGGTGCATGGAGATGCGAAGCTTCCCAAAGAGCACGCGCAGGCGATCGGTGAGCGCGAAAGCGACGGGCTGGGCGTAAGCGTTATTTCCTGCTGGGAGGTCGCCAAGCTCATCGAATTGGACGCCTTGTTTTGCCTACCGCGCTGGACGAGTGGATGGACCAAGCGCTCGAATATCCAGGTATTCGCTTGCTGAATCTAACACCTCGAATCGCCATCGAATCGAGTCGACTCACAGCGCCATTTCACAAAGACCCGGCAGATCAAATCATCGTGGCGACTGCACGAGAATACGGCTGTGAGTTGGCAACACTTGATGACAAGATTCGCCGCTATGGTCATGTCAAACTCTTGCGATGATCGCCGAACTTGTCCACCAGTCAGATTATGAACAACTTGCCACTGACAAGAGTTCTGTTGGACACCGAGTTTCTGCCGCTCTCGGATGAAGAACTTGTCTCGTGTGCGGAGGAAGTATTTCTGGAACTAGACGGTCGAGAGGCGCACGATGCCGATCCTAATCGTGGTGAAATTTAGCGAGAACTTGCTTCATCGAATGAATCTCTTCATTACCAAGGGAGCGTGCCTGCGAGTGCGCTCCCGGAAAGAGAATTTTAATGAAGAGATATCATCAAGAATCGGATCGGACAAGAGGAACTCATCGCCAACATCTTCGGCAATTCCACAACTGGCCCATTGCCCGAGTCAATTGTGTTTGTGAGTTTCAGGTTGGACGCTTTCGTAAGCAGAAAGCGTTGGGTTGTCGCAGATCGCGCTGCCTTCTTTGTCACTTTGACAAAATCTTTGATATTGCTTCAGTAGGAGATCGCGTTCGAGATCTACGCTATCTTGATTCGCTGAATGATTATTTCAGCGGTTGACCAGCGGGAGCACGAAATTGCCCAAGACCCTTCTCTATCGCCTGTTCGGTGTCGGTAAGATGCCGGCGGAGTGGCGCTCGACGATCGAATCAGAAGGCATTGTCTTGTTTGACGAAGGCATCGGCGGTTCGATCACATATCGAGATTTCAGCGCGCCGGGGCGACGGTCATCCTGGCGGAAGGTGGCGTTCAGTGGCTCGATCGCTTTGACTAAGACTAGGCTGCTCGCGTTGCAGTATGCGAATCCGGCGATCAATGTTCCGCTCGATGACTCGCGTTTGAAGCAGATGCAATTCTCAGTCGAAGGCGAAGACAAGTTGGTGGTGGTATTCAATGCCAACCTGTTTCATAACGATTGGTCCGGCACGATTGAGTATCGGTTCCGCACTAAACAGGCTCGCGAGTTTCTGAAAAGTTTGGGTAATCGTAGTGATGCAGCTTGATTTTCAAAGAATCTCATTCATGCCGCGGCTTTAGCGCGGTGGCTAGCAGCGGGGTTGGATACGAAGAACCGTTTCAACGGTTTTCCTTCTTAGTTTGGGCGAAAGCCGTTGAAACGGCTGCTCAGGTTTCACAACGTCTACTGATCACCGGGCTGAAGCCGCGGTGTGAA
Organism: Blastocatellia bacterium; assembly: GCA_003487805.1. Classification (GTDB taxonomy): domain Bacteria; phylum Acidobacteriota; class Blastocatellia; order Pyrinomonadales; family Pyrinomonadaceae; genus UBA11740. The sequence continues at coordinate 6,290 of DNNE01000196.1, forward strand.
TGAAAAGGCCAAGATACTAAATGTGTCGCATCCCATATCTAATCGTCATCCTGCTGCTGTCGATGCCATTCGCGGCCGCACAAACAACTTCGCTCGCCGGTGATTGGATCGGAGAATCCATCTGCTTTGGCAACAATCCGAGTTGTCATGACGAAAAAGTCGTCTATCACATTTCAGTCGATCCGTCGGATTCGACGAAGGTGAAGATCGCGGCGGACAAAATCGTCGATGGCAAACCCGATCCGATGGGCGTGATCGATCTGAAGTATGACGCGGGCAAACAAATTCTGACCGGCGAAACCCAAACTGCGAGATATCGTCTCTGGTGGGAGTTCACTATCAAGGGAAACATCATCGAAGGCAAGTTAAGTGTTCTTCCCGACAAGACCATCGCCAGACGTATCAAAGTCCAAAAGAACGGATCCACGCAAAAGGCACCATCAATGACTCAGCACGCAACCGGAACTTTCGAAGTAAAAATGACGCCCGCGGATGACAAGTCGGAAGACAAATCGCTCGGCCGCATGACGATCGCCAAAGATTGGCATGGCGATCTGGAAGGCACCAGCGTGGGCCAGATGTTGACGGGCGGCGATGTGACCAAAGGCTCAGCCGGTTACGTTGCTATTGAGAAATTCACAGGCACCCTCAACGGCCGCAAGGGAAGTTTCATTCTCCAACACAGCGCCACGATGACGCGCGGCGCTGGTCAATTGACGATCACGGTCGTTCCCGATTCAGGCACAGATCAGTTAAAAGGAATCAGCGGCAAGCTTGGGATCAAGATCGAAAATGGCAAGCACTCTTATGAGTTTGACTACAGTCTTGAATAACCTCTTCGAGCCATCTAAACGCAATGTTTGCTCGTCGCTGATCATTCTGTCGCTCCTGCTGATTTCTTCCTGTCAGAAACAAGAGCGGGCCGTGCAGACTGCGCAACCAGCCCCCGCGCCGTCGACCATGCCGGCGCGCCCGCCCGGATATCCTCCGCCGGTGATGAACCAGCCCTACCCGGCAACCGGCGTCGTGGTGCTAATCAATCGCAAAGAAGGATGGATCGAGATCAATCACGACGAGATCAAGGGATTGATGCCGGCGATGCAGATGGAGTTTTGGGTGAAGGACAAGTCGCTGTTTAATAATGCAAAGGCCGGCGATCGAGTCGATTTTACAATCGTCGAAACTGAAAAGGGCGAGTACCTGACGGAACTGAAGCGAGCGTCAAACAAATCACGTTAACATCGCTAAGAATCACCACAGAGGACACAGAGAAGAACAAGAATCATAAAAACATTCTTCTCATTCCATTGAATGGTTTTCTCTGTGTCCTCTGTGGTTATGAAATCGGTGGGGCTAGTGCCCCGTCCCGGTTGCTAGATCGCTGGTTGCGAGCGAGGACGCTTGCGCTCCAATCAAGAGCGAGCCGTCACTTCACCAATATCTCTGCCTGAGTTAGATATGCATGCGCCTGTCGCCAATTGATGGCGACAGTGTAAGGAGCGGTATCGAGAAATGCCGCATCAGCGGATGAGCGGGATATGTTGGTTGACGCGAGTGCCGAGACGTTCACGACGCGCGGCTGATCCACCTGTCGCCACCAGTACGCGCCATCCCGAAAAGCATCGAGCGCATTGGTGAGTTTTATCTTCAACTTACTCGCGGGCATTCGCGTAATGACTGGTTCTACTTCGCGTGTTACTTCGTGCAGCTCTTGTTGAAAAGTTTGTAATGAAACCCGCGCCAGTTTGCCGCTTTCCTGAAAGTCTGCGAGCGAGCGATAGACGATCACATCTCTCTCCAAACGCTTCAGCGCAGCAATCGCCTTAGCCTTCGCCTCGCCGTTCGCGGCTTCGTTGGTTGATTGATGGACGCGCGCCACGGACTGCGCGCGCATCGTCACAGAACTCAACAGCAGAATGATAGTCGCAATAACCAGGGGAAATCGGTTCATCTACTTGTGACCTATGGTGAGACTGGGCCCACAACTCCTGAGGCAAATCAGCGCAAGGATCATGCCTACTTCAGCTTCGCGTCATTCGCTTAAAACGGACGTTCGAGTGTGTTCTTTCGCCAAGGCAGATCAGGACAAGTCGGAAAGACGCCACGACGTGAAAGCTCACATCGCACACGGGGCTCGGCCCTCAAAAAGGACCAACTAGCTGAACAACATTGCAAGGTCTAGAAACTCGCAATATGATGCGCCTTCCGAATTGAGCGTGTCAGAAGCCCGAGCGTAAGCAAGGGCTACGTTATGAACCTTGGCCCTCCCGGACGGTCGGGCTTCTGACTCTCTTACTAAATCATCAAGCGAGGTCCAGACATGAATCGTCCAAATGAATTCGAATACGCGCCCGATTTCCAGGGCTATGTCGATCAGGTCAGCGAGAACGACATCATGGCGGTGCTGCGCGGTGAGCTCGACGAGCTGGATGTGCTGCTCGCGCATGTGGCTCCCGATAAAGAAACATTCGCCTATGCCGACGGCAAATGGACCATCCGCCAAATGATTGGTCATCTGATTGACGGCGAACGCGTGTTTGGTTATCGCGCGCTATGCATCGCGCGTGGCGAGAAACAGAACCTGCCCGGCTTTGATCAGAACGATTACATGTTGACGGCGCCGTACAAACACATCGAACTCGAAGACCTCTTGAGCGAATTGCGACTGGCGCGGCTGTCGAATATCGCAATGCTGCGCAGCCTGGATGAAGAAGCATGGAACCGCGTGGGCACGGCCAACGGAAATGAAATCACCGTGCGAGCGCTCGCGTTCATCATGGGCGGTCATGTGCGGCACCATATGAACGTGTTGCGTGAGAGATATCTGACGAATCCGAGTGCTGCATGAGAGAAGCGGTTGAACCAGCGATCCAGCCACAGATGGACACAGATTTACACAGATCAACCAACGCTGAAGGCGGACGGTTGCTTTCGCTCCTATCTGTGTCAATCCGTGTTCATCTGTGGCTCTTGCTTATCGTTGCGTGCTGCACTTTCAGTTTTGCCCAATCATCAGTTCGCGACTATCGCCAAGCACACGAACGACAAATCCTGGATGAGTTCACTCGCCTGTTAGCGATTCCCAACATCGCTTCCGACAAAGACAACATCCGCCGCAATGCTCAGTTCATTCTCGAGATGATGCAGCGCCGCGGGCTTAGTCCTCAGTTGCTCGAAGCGAAATCAAAGGACACTCCACCGGCGGTCTACGGCGAATGGAAAGTTGCCGGCGCGACGCACTCGATCATTCTTTACGCGCATTACGATGGCCAGCCGGTCGATCCAAAACAGTGGACTGCGTCTCCGCCATTTCAACCGACTTGGCGCACAGCCGCGATGGAAAAAGGTGGACAGGTAGTTACGCTGCCAACGAGCGGCGAGATCGATCCTGAGTGGCGAATTTATGCGCGAGGCGCCTCAGACGACAAAGCCGGCGTCATGGGAATCCTCGCCGCGTTCGATGCGTTGAAAGCTCAGAACGCGAAGCCACCTTTCAACATCAAGTTTCTATTCGAAGGTGAAGAAGAAGCCGGCTCGCCGCATCTCGGCGAGATTATCGATCTGCATAAAGACCTGCTGCAGTCAGACGCCTGGATCATTTGCGATGGCCCGGTGCACCAGTCAGGCCGCAAGCAAGTCGTCTTTGGCGTGCGCGGCGATCAGAACGTTGATGTGACCGTCTATGGCGCGAAGCGGCCGTTGCACAGCGGCCACTATGGCAACTGGGTGCCTAATCCGGCGATGACGCTCTCGCGTTTATTAGCGTCGATGAAAGACGATAGTGGTCGAGTGACGATTGCCGGTTGGTACGACGGCGTAGAGCCGCTCGGCGATGCAGAGCGACGCGCAATCGCGGAGGCGCCGGCTTACGATGATGAGTTGCGTGCGGAGCTTGGCCTGGCGCGAACCGAAGGTAATGGGAAGAGTTTGATGGAAGTGATCAATCAGCCATCACTCAACATAAATGGTATCAGCAGCGGCGACGTGGGCGCGCTCGCCCGCAACGTGATCCCGACGACCGCGACCGCAGTGCTCGACCTGCGGTTAGTTAAAGGCAACGATTATCGACGACAGATACAGCACTTGTCCGATCACATTCGCAAGCAGGGCTTCTATGTGATTGATCACGATCCAAGCGAGGCTGAAAGGAAAGCGAACGGGCTGATCGCGAAGGTAGTTGCCCGCGCCGGCGGCTATAACGCGGAACGCACGCGCATGGACATACCGATTTCGATGGCCGTTATCGATGCGGTGCAATCGACATCGAAAGACTCGATCGTAAAGTTGCCGACTTCCGGCGGCAGCCTGCCGCTTTCGATCATCACTGATCGGTTAAAGACTGTTACGATTACCGTGCCGATCGTGAATTACGACAACAATCAGCACGCTGAGAACGAGAACCTGCGACTGCAGAATCTTTGGGACGGAATTGAGACGCTGGCGGCCGTGATGATGATGAAGTCAACTGAGAACTAGCCACAGATTAACGCAGATTACACAGATTAATAGGTTAGCCATTTTAGCTGACCACCCGTTGGTTTCAAGGATTCACGCGAAAGGAAAACATTCAATGTCCCGACAACTCTTGGTTGAACTCTCTTTTTCTAATCTGTGCAAATCTGTGTTCATCTGTGGCTGTTTTCTGTTTCTGATCTGCGCTGCCGCGCCGGTATTCGCGCAACACGGCGGCAAGGCGGAACCGGGGCGAATTGAATTCAAGCGCGGCGCCACCAGCACAACTGTTAGCGACGTGATTCGTGGCGATGAAGAAGCCGAATTTGTGCTGGCGGCGAAGAAGGGCCAACGACTGACTATCAAGATCACTTCTGTGCCGGTGAAATCCTCGACCTTTCAACTGCTCGGCGAAGACAACGACACGCTCGGGCTTGAACATGACGCGAACTTTGATATCTCGATCGTGTTGCCAAAGACGGGTGATTACTTCATCAACGTGAAGCGGCCGACGGAAGCGCGAGGAACCTCGCGATACAAACTAACCATAACGGTGCGATAGAGTGCCACGGGCGTCCCGCCCGTGATCCACGCGCAAGATGAGCGTGCCACAAACCAACTGAACCAGCATTCACCATGAACAGAATTTTACGCAAACTCCTGTTCGGCTCGATGGTGCTTTCCATGGTTCTGATTGCCGCTGCGGCGGCGCAGAATCCTGCTGCTGACTTGCAAGAGGTCGAAGTTCCAACTACTGACGTCGAAATGGGCTGCCACCCAGAGTGGCGCAACCCGCTCATCATTGGGGACAATCAGGCCCTGCAGAAAGCCCTCGACGAAGGAAGCACCAACTACTGCAAACTCGATCGGAATCTCAAGATCGCTTTTCAGAAGTACACGCTGATCCTGCTCACTGAGTTTGCCGATTGTCAGGCCATGATTCACGCGCGCGTCACGAAGGACACGGCAAAGAAACTATATGTCGTGACTCTGGAAGAAAAATATGGGGGCTGTCGCGGGATGACGCCCCACAGTTTCTCTTTTCTGGTGGAAAAGCTGCCGCCCGACTATTCAGTTCACTTCGCGGATCCTAAACGTATTAAGTGAGGTAGCGAGATGCGTAAGATCATCGTTTACATTGCCACCAGCGCCGACGGATTTATCGCGCGCAAAGATGGCGCGGTTGACTGGCTCGATCGGCCGAGCACCGCGGGCGATTACGGCATGGTCAAGTTCTTCAAATCGATCGATACGATTTTGTGGGGACGAAAAACCTACGACCTGGTGCTGCGCTTTAAGAAAGAGGGCAAGGCGACGCCGGACATGGGCGACATCAAGAACTACGCGTTTTCGCGGAAGCCGCCGAAGAAAGTTGCCGATGGATTTGAGTTCGTCAAAGAACCAATCAAGAAATTCGCCAAACGCCTGCGCGCGCAGAAGGGCAAAGACATCTGGATGATGGGCGGGGGCGGTATCATCGCGTCATTCCTGGATGAAGGCGCGATCGACGAATTCATCATTCATCTGATTCCCACATTCATCGGCGAAGGCATTCCGCTCATCGCGCCGCGCCATCGCACGGCGCCGCTGAAATTATTGTCAGTGAAAAAGTTTTCCGATGGAGTTGTGAGGTTGCATTACGCGGTGTCAGCAGCGCGACCGTCGAGTAAGGCGCCCAAGAAATAATTCGTGATGAGTAGTGCACAAGTTCGTGGTGGTTCGTGTGATTTCGTGGTTAGTTTTTGGGCAGATCATTAACCACGAAACGACACGAAAAATAGTGTTGCAGTATTTGGCTCTCGTCCCGTAAGGACGAAATCTCTATAGCACCTGCTGTAACTAGTTTCGTGAGCCCGTTTACGTGCGACATACCAATTTCGCTCCTAAAGGAGCTGCGAGAGAACCATGCAATCACGAATCTATAAACATCTCGCCGCTACGCGGCTTAAGAAATCGACCATCGCTGCGATTGTTCTTACGATTCTATCTTTGCCGTTGACCGGCATGCGCAATTCATCGCTTGCCCAGGATCAATCACATCCAAACTACGAAGTCTACGCGCTCAGCTATGGCGTCTATCCGAACTTTCCCGTGTCCGCGCTCATGGCCGGCGCCGATAAAGATCGCAAAATCAATCTGCAGATGATGATCTGGTTGGTTAAAGGTCCCGGCGGAAAAAACATTCTTGTCGATACGGGCTGTTATCACGAGAACGTCGTGAAGGGAAAAGGTATTAAAGATCTCATCAAGGCTTCGGACGCAATAGCCAAGCTTGGTCTCTCAGCCGCGGATATCACCGACGTCGTAATCACGCACATGCACTGGGATCACGCCGACGGCATGGATCTGTTTCCCAACGCGAAGATTTGGATCCAGAAAGACGAATACGGCTATTACACCGGCGCGGCGTGGCAGGCGGGCGGAAAGTCCGGAGGCATTGAACCGGATGACGTGCTGACGATCGTCAAACTAAACACCGCGCACAAAGTGAACATGGTCGACGGAGATGATCGCGAGATCATCGACGGCATCAAGGTGTACACCGGCGGCCGGCATACTTTTGCGTCGCAATACGTCAGCGTGCGCACGGCGAGCGGCACGGTCGTGATCGCTTCGGACAACATGTACCTTTACGAGAATCTGGAAAAGCACGCGCCGATTGCGCAGACTTTCGACGCTGATTCAAATCTCAAAGCCCAGGATCGAATGAAGCAGATGGCTTCGCGGCTCGATTTGATTGTGCCGGGACATGACCCGATGGTGTTTGTGAAGTTTCCGAAGCCCGGGAATGGAGTGGCGCGGATTCAATGAACGGGAGGTAGACAGGATTTACAAGATTCACAAAATTAAGAATTACGGGTGATGCGTTTCTTTATCTTGTTAATCCTGTAAATCCTGTTGATTTCTTCAAGCCTCTGCCGGATTCAATTTCTTTGGCGGCTTTTTCTTCGCAGTTTTCTCATCAGGCGGCGGGGTTTCTTCCTTCGTCAATTTATTAATCAGAAACTGCTGAATGAAACCGACGATATTGCCGACCAGCCAGTAAAGCAGCAGCCCTGCCGGCGCACTCCACAAAATGTAAAGCATGAAGAGCGGCATACCGATCGCCATCATCTTTCGCTGCAGCGGATCGGCTGAGGGCTGCGGTGTCAGTAACTGCAAAACGATCATTGAACCCGCAAAGAGAATCGGCAGCACGCGCAGGAAATAAAGAAAGTAAGGTTCCGGTCCCGACAGATCCGGAATCCACAAAAACGACGCCTGGCGAAAATCGATCGAGATCGTAATCGCGCTGTAGAGCGCAAACAGAAACGGCATCTGAATCAGCAAAGGCAAACATCCGCCCAGCGGGTTTGCTTCCTTCATCAGACGCAGTTGCTCCATCTGCAACTCTTTCATGCGCGGATCGCTCTGCTTCATTCCTTTCAACGTCGCCTGCAGCTCTTTCATGCGCGGCGCGTACTTCTGCGCCTTTTTCATCTTGCGCGACGATTGCCACTTGAGCGGGAAGAACAGCGAATAAATAAAAATGGTAAACAGAATGATCGCGATGCCATAGCTTCCGGTGAGAATTTGAAGTTTTTGGATCGACCAAAGAATTGGGACGGCCAGAAAGCGACGCATGCTGCCGAGGAAACCGTAATTGATGACTTCGCCGAGATCGACGGCAGACCCGCCCAGCTGTTTGACGTCTCCACTAGCATCGCCCAGCAATCGATGATCTTTAGGGCCGACATAAATCTCGGTCTTTGAACCATCTGCCGGCACCGGCACGAATCCGGTGACCAGAAATCTCTGCTCAGGTTTGCCGTTAGTCTTGTGTTCGTAAGGAACAGTGCGGTACTCGAGACCCGAAGTTGGCCGCGCGGGAACGGCCACCATGCTGAAGTAGGTATCGTCCACGCCCGCCCATTGGACTAGACCATCGATCGCGTCACGATCGGCCGGTTTGGTGACTGGTGCTTTCAGCCCGATCCATTCGAACAATGAACTGAACACGCCGTTGTTGCGACGATCGGCGTGAATCTGAAGTGCGTTGATGCGACTCACGGCGCCGTTAACCGAGGCGATGCCTTCCGGCGCGTAGAGATAAAAACTGTAATGATCGATGCTTTGATCGCCGATGTTTGGGCCAATCACGATCTTTGCGTCGGGCACCGGTTGATTGTTGCGCGCGAGTTTCAGTTCAACTTGCGCGACGTATCGATCAGCAAAGAAGGTCAGCCGTTTCGTAGCGTCCAAACCCGTCGCGTCATCGTGAATGACAAAATCAATTTGTTTCGATCCCGAAGGAACATTGATCGTTTCATCGCCGCTTTCAGCGTTGGGGCCGACTGTTCGATAGTTTCTGTTCGCGAGCGGGGCATCAATCGCGGCGTCTCCCGTCGTGATCTGGAATGGCCAAAACAGTTGATCGGCCGCGACACCCGGCGGCGGCGTGGAAATTACCTCGAGCGGTTGCGGGTTGTTCTTGGTCGATGACGCCGCATGAAGATCCCGGCCCGTGTTCTTGTTCTTCTTGATGATCCAACTGGTGGCGACGGCGCCGCGGGTATCAAAGGTGGCTTCGTATAAAGGCGTCACTATGCGCAGCTTGCGTTGCGGCATACTGTCCGGTGTCGGAGCCGGAGATGCTGCTGCTTGAGCTGGTGCTGGAGTCGCAGTCGCTACGGCCTGCGCGGTTGGAGAAGCCGAAGGCGATGCAGCTTGCTGCACATTCGCGTTCGCATTCACATTTGGTTGCGCGGGTTTTGGCGGTGGAAAAAGATAATTCCAAAGAATAAGTACCGCCGCCGAAGCGACTAACGCGAGGATGAATCGTTGCTGCTGTTTCATTTTGGTTCGACTGGAGCGCAACCGTCTCGGTTGCCGATGGTGGGCAAGCGAGGACGCTTGCGCTCCAATCTCCAAATCACTTCACCGGATCATGTCCGCCCGCACAAAATGGCTGGCATCGAAGCAAGCGCCAAATTGCCATTCCGCTGCCGCGCACAGCGCCGTGTCGTTCAATTGCTTCGCGCGCATATTCAGAACAAGTCGGAACAAAGCGGCAAGACGGCGGCAACCAGGGCGAGATTACTGCTTTGTAAAACTTCAAAAGCGAAATCAAAATAAACCGCATCGCTTACTGCTTTATTCCCTCTCCCTTTGGGAGAGGGTTAGGGTGAGGGCTTACTGCCGCCACCCCATGAAGTTTTTCCTTCTCCCGCACCACGCAAGCCCGAAGAGTAAACAGAAAATTAAGGGTCTTGTGCGCTAGACCCTCATCCCAGCCCTCTCCCACAGGGAGAGGGAATCAAAATCAACTTCGCCGCTCGTTCCGCGCGACTTGCTCAACGATCCTACGAAACTCGGTAAAGCGAAGTTCTTCTTTTGACTTAAGCAGAGATCGCTTCGCGTTAATGACCCAATCGTAGTGCTTTTCCAACCCGTTCAGTTCGTCTGCGCTGCGGCGAAAGAGTTCCCGCAACAAGCGGCGCGCGCGATTTCGATCAACCGATTTTCCCACCGCCTTGGTTGAGGCGGTCACTCCCAACCGGTGATGATCCAATTCGTTCTTGCGCAAAAAAGCGGCCATCAAACGGCCGTCGTAACGTTGCCCTTCGGCATAAATTTTCTGGAATTCGGCGCGCGCGCTTAAGCGACATCGCTTTGGCAACGCGTTACTTCGCTTCACCGGCGTCACCATTCAATTAAAAGCCGTCAATTTTAGTAATGCGACGGGGTCAGTCGTTTGCGGCCTTTGGCCCGGCGGCGCTTGAGCACCAACCGGCCATTCTTGGTCGCCATGCGGGCGCGGAAACCGTGCGTCTTGGCGCGGCGGCGATTGTTAGGTTGAAAGGTTCGCTTCGGCATAGTTAAGAATTCTCCACTTCAAGGAAAAGACCTAGCCTAATGGCCCACGAATATGATGTCAAGGCAGGAGCAAAGCGTGCTTGACGCGTCGCAAAATCGCATGTTAGCCTTCAAAGCTCTTGGCGCACATGCAGTTGGGCACTGTATAACTGAAGACTTTGATCAGTCTTTCAATGAAGCCGAAACTTCAGATCAGCAGTTCGGGATCTGAATCAAATCCCAGCTAAACAACTTATGCCTTTCGCGCTCGGCTTTGCCGAAAACTCAATTCAACTTGTGCCTGACGGCACACTGATTCTGCATGTCATCATCATCCTGGTGATGATCTACGTGCTTAACACGACGCTTTACCAACCCATCAATCGGATACTGGAATCGCGCGAGAAGCGCACGCGCGGCCGTCTGACTGAGGCGCAGGAGATCATGCAAAGCGTCAGTGAAAAGATCAGCGAGTACGAACGATCTTTACGACAAGCGCGCGCCGAAGCCTATGCGCAAACGGAAGCGCAACGCGCCGCGGCAATGAAGGAACGGCAGCAGAATGTGAACGAGATGCGCGCGCAGTTGGCGCAAACAATCGCGCAGGAAAAGAAAACCATTGAGCAGCAAGCCGGCGAGGCACGCGTCACCCTCGAAGTCGAGTCGCGCCGCCTTGCGCGCGAGATTGGCAGCCGCGTGCTGAACCGTCCGCTCAGCGACGCAGGAATGAATTGAGTCAATGTTTGGGATGAATTTCATTTTCGCTTTTTTTGAAGACCCGAAGTGGTGGGACTACCCGGGCTTTGAACTTTGGAAGTTCGTCAACCTGGCGATCTTTGTGACCGTGCTGGTTGTCGCTTTGCGAAAGTTCTTTGGGGTGCCGGAAATGTTCCGCAACCGAAAGGAAACCATCAGGGCTGAACTGGAGAAGGCGCGCACCGAGCGCGACGCGGCGCTGGCCAAGCTGAAAGAAGTCGAAGAACGTTTAGCCAGTTTGGATAGCCAGGTTGCTACGATCAAAGAACGATCAATGACTGAAGCTCGCGAAGAGCGTGAGCGGATCGCACATTCGACTCAGGATGAGATTGCCAAGCTGACGGCGCAGGCGCAACGAGAGATTGAGAACGCCGGCGCGGTTGCCAAAACGGATTTGCGCCGCTTCACTGCCGAACAAAGCGTGCGACTGGCAGAGGAGATGATCAAGCGCGACCTCCGGCCGGATGATGATGCGCGGCTCTTGAAACGCGGCATTGAAGAAATGGGGGCCACCCGATGAGCGTACAAGCTGTTGCCCGGCGTTATGCTTCGGCGCTGGCCGATGTTGTTTTGGATGGCAATGAAGCACGGGAAGTTCAGAGTGAACTAAAGATTTGGGATGAGATGCTGCAATCCAACCCGAATCTGAGAGAAGTGTTTGCCAACCCCACGGTGGCTCTGGATAAGAAGCGAGCCGTCTTGAATCGGCTGATAGAAATGGCCAAGCCGCGTCCCACGACTGCGAATTTCTTAAAGGTTTTGCTGCAAAATCAGCGACTGACAGAGCTCGGTGAGATCAATCGAAAGTTCGCGCAAGTCCTCGATGAACGCGCCGGAGTCGTGGCCGCCACGGTGACCACGGCACGCCCCGTAGCCGGTGCGGCCCATGAACAACTGCGCGGAACGTTAGCCGCCCTGACCGGCAAACAGGTTCGCATCGACTTCGTTACTGATCCGGAATTGATCGGCGGCGTGGTGACGCGAATCGGATCAACTGTGTACGACGGATCGGTGCGCAGTCAGTTGCAGCAAGTTAAGGAAAAGATGATCGGCTAGACATTGCCAATTGCCAATTTTCGATTGCCGATTGAAAACAAATTCAAATCGGCAATTGGCAATCGCAAATCGGAAATGAATCATGGAACCAATCAAAGCAAACGAAATTAACGAAATCATTCGGCAGCAGATCCAAAACTTCGAGGCGGGTGTGACCGTTGCCGAAGTCGGCACCGTGATCAAAGTCGGCGACGGCATCGCTGAAGTGCACGGACTTGAAAAAGTCATGGCGGTCGAGTTGCTCGAGTTTCCTCACGAGGTCCGCGGCCTGGCCCTGAACCTGGAAGAAGACAAGGTCGGCGTCGTGCTGTTCGGCGATTTTCAGAAGATCAAAGAAGGCGACATCGTAAAGCGCACGGGCCGCATCATGCAGGTGCCCGTGGGCCAGATGCTGGTCGGTCGCGTCGTGGATGCGCTCGGAAATCCGATTGACGAGCGCGGCCCAATCATCACCGAAGAATACAATCCGGTCGAGCGCATGGCTCCCGGCGTTGTCGATCGTCAACCAGTGAAAGAGCCTTTGCAGACGGGATTGAAAGCAATCGACTCGATGGTTCCAATCGGCCGCGGCCAACGCGAGCTAATCATCGGAGATCGACAGACCGGAAAGACTGCGGTCGCGGTCGATGCGATCATCAACCAGCGCGGCAAAGATGTCATTTGCATCTATGTCGCGATCGGTCAGAAGGCTTCAACGATAGCGCAAATCGTAAAAACGCTTCAGGATTTTGGGGCGATGGACTACACGATCGTGGTCGCAGCCACCGCGTCCGACCCGGCGGCCATGCAGTATCTCGCGCCCTATTCCGGCGCGGCGATGGGCGAGTACTTTCGCGATCGCGGCCAGCACGCGCTGACGATCTACGACGATCTTTCGAAGCAAGCTGCGGCCTATCGTGAAATTTCTCTGCTGCTGCGGCGCCCGCCCGGGCGCGAAGCTTATCCCGGCGACGTGTTCTATCTGCA
>DNNE01000196.1:19642-48454 GCA_003487805.1 Blastocatellia bacterium
GACGTGTTCTATCTGCACTCGCGTCTGCTTGAGCGCGCGGCGAAACTCTCTGACGCGAAAGGCGCCGGTTCGCTCACCAGTCTGCCTGTCATCGAGACGCAGGCCGGTGATATCTCGGCTTACATTCCGACGAACGTGATCTCGATTACTGACGGTCAGATCTTTTTGGAAGGCGACCTCTTTAACTCCGGCATACGGCCGGCCATCAACGTCGGCAACTCAGTTTCGCGCGTAGGCGGCGCGGCCCAGATCAAAGCGATGAAGCAGGTGGCCGGGACTTTGCGGCTCGACCTCGCGCAATATCGCGAACTCGCGGCTTTCGCCCAGTTCGGATCGGATCTCGATAAAACAACGCAGGCCCAGCTCGCGCGCGGACAACGACTGACTGAGATTCTGAAGCAGCCACAGTATGAGCCAATGGATGTTGAAAAGCAGGTGCTCATCATCTGGTCGGCCACGAATGGTTTCACTGACGATGTGGCGATCGAGGACATCCGCAAATTCGAAAACGACCTGTTGAGCTTTATTGAGAATTCACACCCCGGGGTACTGCAAAAGCTCCGCGAGAAGAAAGCAGTTACGGATGAGGTGCAAAAAGATCTCGAACAGTCTCTGAAAGATTTTAAGGAAATGTGGGCGGAGCGAGCGCAAGCCGTGGCGGCCTAAGGACGTGATGAGTGATGCGTAATCACTAATTTTAATGGCAAATTTGTTAGACATTCGCCGGCGCATCAAGTCGGTCAAGAACACGCAGCAGATCACCAAAGCCATGAAGATGGTTTCGGCGGCGAAGCTGAAGCGCGCGCAGGACCGCGTGATCAATGCTCGACCGTTCGCGAACAAGATGACTGAAGTTCTGGCCGAACTCGCCGGGCACACACCTGAGGATTTTCATCATCCGCTGCTGGACCAGCGTGGGGACGAACGTTATCTCGTGGTCCTAGTTACAGCCGACAAGGGATTGTGTGGCGCGTTTAATACCAACCTCACAAAAGCTGGCCAGGTTTTTCTGAAAGAGAACGCCGGCAAGCAGATCGAATTCCTGACCGTCGGGCGTAAAGGCCGCGACTTTTTTCGCAGGCGCGCCACGCTCGCCGGCGAATACGTGGGATTGACCGGCAAAGGCCGCGTTGATTTTTCAGAAGCTTTGGAAGTTGCGCGTGACATCATCGCGCGCTTTACCGAAGCCGAAGCGATCGACAAGGTCTTTCTGATCTTTGCTGAATTCAAAACGGTACTGACGCAGCGAATCGTCGTCGAGCAACTCTTGCCGATTTCGCGTACCGGGACCGGTGAAGCGGATGCGGCTGCGGACGCGAATGCAACCGATTACATTTATGAACAACCGCCGGCGGAAATCTTCACGCGCTTGCTGCCGCGGCTGGTTGAGACGCAAATCTTTCGCGCGTTGCTTGAATCCGTCGCGTCAGAACAGGGCGCGCGCATGACGGCCATGGATGCCGCTTCGAAGAACGCGGGCGACCTCATCTCATCGCTGACTCTGAACATGAATCGCGTGCGTCAGGCCGCGATCACACGCGAGATCATCGAGATCGTTTCCGGCGCCGCGGCGTTGTAATTAGACGCACAGACGTATTAGCATAAAGCCATGGCGACCCTGGAAGTTACTATTAAGAAAAAGAACAATCGTGTGGTGGTTGAAATGGATGCCGATCGGTTTGAGAAGTTGGCAGCCGATTTTGGTCTATTCAGCGAAGATTTCTTGAACAGCCTTGGTCGCGCCGAACGCGACGTGAAAGCGGGCAGACTTACAAAGATTAAGTCCTTGAAGCAGCTCCGAGGCTAGTTGCGTGGAAATACTCCTCACCGACGAGTTTATCAAGCGTTATCAGCAGCTCCCATCCGCGATTCAAAAGAAGGCAGAGAAGCAGGAACAGTTGTTCCGTCAGAATCCTTTCTATCCCTCATTGCACACAGAAAAGCTTGAACCTAAAGGCAAACAGGTCTGGAGTTTTCGCGTAGACAGAAGTTATCGAATACTGTTCAAGTTCATGGAAAGTGACAAGGTCGTCTTCCTCACGATTGGTCCTCACGACTGGATTTACAAAATTTCCTTTTAGCACAATCCGGATTCGCGCGAGCCTTACCTATTTCCGCCCGGGCCACGCCTCGGTCTCATCTCATCACGCAGCTGCTGAAACTTCTGCCACTGATCCGGCGCCAGCACCTGTTGCAGTCGCTGATCAGTCTGCTGACGAATGTCATTCACTCGCGGCTCTGATTCTTTCCGCAAAGCCTGCAATTGCTGTTGCGTGTCGCCGAATATCTGCTGCACTTTTGTCTTCTGATCCGCGTTAAGTTGCAAACGAGTCGCAAGCTGTTCAATGCGATCCGATGGAGCTGCGGGGCGATGGGCACGCGCCCAGTGATATGCGTTCAAAGCCAGGATTCCCGCCGTAAAACCCAGAATGAAGATCACCACGGCAAAGCCGCGCGCTTGCCATTTATTTCGTGATGGTGTGTCCATCTTACTTGCCCTCATCATCGTCCGCGTAAATCGCGTTGATGACTTGATCGTTCGTCAATTGGTTATCGTCTTGATCCTGATCGAGGACAACCGCCTCGGCAGAGTATGGGACGACTGCCGCGATCTGTTGATTCGTTGCATTGTTAGCCGGCGCCACAAACGTCAGCACTGCGAGCGCTGCGGTCGTGGCTGCCATCGATGCCACGATCGCGCCGGTCGCATTCCACAGCCGCCGAAAACTCCAGTCGCCAGGAGCCGCTTGCTGTTCGCGCCACGCTGCGAGCACCCGCGTTTCAAAGAATGGATTTGCATTCAGGGTGTGTTGAGCCGCTTCACTGGTTCGCTCCTTAATCAGCAACGCAGAGATCGACGCAGCTGCAAACGCTCGTTCGCAATCAACACAGGTCGCCGCGTGAGCGTGAATTGTCTGCAACTCGCTCTCAGAAAGATCTGCGCGCGGCGTGTTATCGAGAATGTCTGCGATGTGAATGTCTTTCATGAGAATCTCTTTATTTACGCCCCAATAATTTTTCCAGTGCTTCTCGCGCCTTTTTGCGCGCGCGAAACGCTCGCACTTTAACTTTCGATTCCGACCATCCAGTCACTTCAGCAACTTCGTTCACCGAAGCTCCTTCTCCGTCTATCATCGTCAACGCCAAACGATCTTCTGCCGGCAACGTTTCCAGCAGACGCTCGGCCAGGTCAGCTGCAATCACCTTTTGCTCCGCATCCAGCGGCTGGGCCCTCGATGAGTCAGACACCCTCTCAAGCCACTCGGTTTCATTCTCACCCAAATCCGACGTCACCAGCTCCGGTCTTCGGCTGGCCGCCCGCAAAATATTCAAACAAGTATTGGTTGCGATCCGCGTCAGCCATCCTTCCATTGAGCCGAGGCCGGCAAAGCTTTTCATTTGCGCGAACGCCTTCAAGAAAGTTTCCTGGGCGGCGTCTTCCGCCTGGCTGCGATCGCGAAAGAATCTGTGCGCAACGTGGAAGACTCGGGGGCTGTACCGGCGAACGATCTCAGCGAAGGCAGATTCATCTTCGGCGCGTGCAAGACGCGCCAGTTCAAGGTCCGGCGTTTGATCGTAACCGTTCGACAGAAGCGCTTCCTTTGGAGTGCGCCGGCAGAGCGCAGCGGCGACGGCGCTTTAGATGAATTCTCATCATTTGCCCCTCTGCCGGCACAACAACCAACTGGAAGCGCGATAATGGATACCGAATACAAAGCGCCGTCGTCGCTACGCTCTGCCGGCGCACTCCAGGTGGTTATTCGTTGTCGCGTGGTCCACCCTCGCCGCGGCGCCCGCCACGATGAGCTTTGAACTGCGCTTTCAACTGATCGAGCTGCGCCTTCTGCTCAGTTGTCAGAACGGAAAGCATCTGCTGATGAAGCGCAAATCTCGCGCCCATCGCCTTTGCTTGCAGGCCTGCCATTTCCGTCAATTTCTGAGTAGCCAGCGCTTCATTGAACGTACCGCCTTCACTCGCCTGGCGCAACTCCTGCCGCTTCGCCTGAAGCTGTTCAAGCAGTGGTTTGTTGCTTTCCATAAAGCTCTGACGGATTTGTTTCATCTTCGCTTTCTGATCGTCAGTTAGATTCAACTGCTTGAAAGCGCCACCTCCGTGGAATCCACGCTCCATCCACGCGCCCCGCTGTCCCTGACCACGATGTGTTTTCACGGACTGCGCGACCGCAACCGAAGCGACTATCAGGACAACAGCGGAGAGAGAGGCTATTGCCAGCAACTTAACTTTTCCAAGTTTTTTCATTCCCTTTACTCCTTGCTTTGAATGTGAGGCCCGTTGCCTCTCAATGGGCCAGACACCGGCGATGGGTGACCGGTTACACGTGCGATGAAGCGATCAGAATTGATTCATTGATCCATTGACTCATTGAATCAATGAAACAATGAATAAATGAATCAATAACCACCCCGTGTAACGGCCTCCGCCTACCCGGTGTCTAGCTGGTTAGTGCCGGATTTGTGCGATTTCGCCGGCACACTTTGATCGAATCACAGGAAGAAGTCATGTCAACTGAAATCATTAGAGAACATCCGCTTGCAAGCGGATTCAACGGTGGAAAGGTGATCGGCTGGATCAAACTGGCCTCGCAAAAACTGCTCCCCAAAAAGAAGCACCTGATAATCGGAACAGCGGGCATCGCAGTTCTGGCGGCCGCCGCTTTCTATTTTTGGGGCAATCAAGCCAGCGCCGCGCAATACCTGACGGCGAAGGTCGACCGTGGCAACTTGCGCAATACGGTTACGGCAACTGGAACGTTGCAAGCGGTAACCACGGTGCAGGTGGGTAGTCAGGCCTCGGGGACGATCTCTTCGCTGTCGGCCGATTACAACTCGGTCGTGAAGAAGGGCCAAGTGATTGCGCAACTCGATCCGGCTGTTCCCAAAGCTCAGGTCGATCAAGCACGAGCCAATCTGCAGCAGGCCCAGGCTAGTTTGCAGCAAGCTAAGGCAGCCGTCTCGAATTCGCGCGCGGGTGTTAGTGATGCTCAGGCGCGCGCGCAAGGCGCTTCATCGACAGCGCAAAATAATCAAGCCGGCGTCGCCGCAGCGCAAGCGAACCTCGCGGTATTGAAAGCACAACAAGACGACGCGCTCAGTCTTTTGAATCAACAGCAAGCGTTGGTCAAGAGCGGCGTGATCGCGCAGCGCGACCTCGACGTCGCGAAGACTGCTTATCAAACTGCGCAAGCGAAATACGACCAGGGTGTGGCCCAATTGAACCAGGCAAAGTTAAGTCAACAGATGGCTGCCGGTTCCGGCATCGCTTCGTCGCAGGCGCAGGTCCAGCAATCTCAGGCACAGGTGCAGCAATCCCAGGCGAGCGTCTCAGCAGCCGAAGCCCAGGTTCAACAGGCCCAGGCCGCGCTACAGCTCGCTGAAGTCAATCTCGCGCACACAACGATCACGTCGCCTATCGACGGCATCGTCGTCTCGCGCGACGTGAGTGTGGGCCAAACGGTGGCGGCCAGTTTGTCGGCGCCGACGCTATTCACGATCGCAAACGACCTGACCAAGATGCAGGTGATCGCGAACATCGATCAGGCGGACATCGGCCTGGTTGAGAATGCCGAGTCGGTGAGGTTCACCGTCGATGCGTTTCCTGGCAAAGATTTTGACGGAAAGATCGAGCAGATGCGTCTGAATCCGCAGACCGTTCAGAACGTCGTCACTTATAACGTGGTGATCGACGTCGACAATCCTGAGCAGAAATTAAAGCCGGGCATGACTGCGAATCTGACGGTCACGATTGATGAACGCAACAACGTTTTGAAGGTCGCGAATGCCGCGCTGCGATTCACGCCCCAGGATGCAACTGCTCAAAAAACGACGGGCGGCGGTAATGCAAACGGCCAGGGACGCCGGCAATCGAACGCCAACGGCGCAACTGATGGAAGTTCGAAAACTGGAAACGGCGGCGACGTGCAATTCGCGCCAGCGACCGCGCCCGTACTCGCCGGTCAAACACGAATCGTGTGGGTGCTCGGCCAGGACGGGACGCCGCAGCGGAGACGAATCAAAGTTGGATTAACCGACGGCGCTTCGACTGAAGTCGTCGAAGGCAATCTGGTCGAAGGTGAAATGGTGATCACCGGTCAGACGTTGTCGAGCAGCGCAAGCAAGACGAGTACAAATACGTCGTCAGCGCCAGGATTTGGCGGCGCGCCGAGAACCGGCGGCGCTGGCGGAGGCGGCGGAAGAAGAAACTAAGGTACAGGCACTGTAACGCAAGCTGTTAGCTTGCGGACAAGAATCGCAAACTAACAGTTTGCGTTACAAACCTGGCAAGACGGAGCGACTTGGTAAGTCGAGAAAAAGTCATGCAATCAATTCAGGAAATCACAAAAGCGAATCCGAGCGTAGTTGGCTCGATCGAAATCCCCGAGACGCGCGTGGTGATTGAGTTGGACAACATCCACAAGACTTACACGATGGGTGATGTTCAGGTGCACGCGCTGCGCGGAGCATCGCTTCGAATTCGCGAGGGCGAGTTCGTCGCAATCATGGGCGCATCGGGTTCCGGCAAATCGACGACGATGAACATCATTGGGTGCCTCGATCGGCCGACCAAAGGAACCTACATTCTGGATGGCCAGGATGTATCTGAAATGTCCAAGGACGAACGCGCCGACATTCGTTCGCGCAAGATCGGCTTTGTGTTTCAGGGATTCAATCTGCTCTCGCGAACTTCGGCTCTGGAGAATGTCGAGTTACCAATGCTGTACGCCGGCGTCAGCGGTGCGCAGCGTCACGAGCGCGCTATGAAGAGTCTGGCGGCGGTTGGTCTCGCGGGTCGCGAACAGAATCATCCGAACCAGCTGTCAGGCGGTCAGCAACAACGCGTCGCGGTAGCGCGCGCACTGGTTAACGATCCGGCGTTGATTCTCGCTGACGAACCGACGGGAAATCTCGATTCACGCACGTCCGTCGAAGTGATGGAAATCTTCCAGCGTTTGAATCGCGAACGCGGTATCACGCTGGTGCTGGTCACGCACGAACCCGACATCGCGCAATACGCGCAGCGCGTCGTCGTCTTCAAAGACGGCAAGATCCGGAAAGACTATCAGGTTGAAGATCAGCGCAATGCGGCGGAAGAGCTGCGTAACCTGCCGGCGATTGAAGAGGACGAAGATGAGGAATAGCTATCCACAGATTTCGCAGATTACACAGATTGGGAAGAAGTGCACCGTGGCCGTCTCTAATTTCTTTCTGTGTAATCTGTGTAATCTGTGGATGAATTCTTTTCAGGTGAAATCATGGATCTCTTAAACATTATTCGCGTGGCTTTTCGGGCGTTGGTGCGCAACAAGATGCGCGCTGCGCTGACAATGCTCGGCATCATCATTGGTGTGTCGGCGGTCGTGGCGATGGTCAGTATCGGCCAAGGGGCGCAAGCCACCGTTCAGGCGCAAATCGATAGCATCGGCACCAATCTTCTGTTCGTCAGCGCCGGAGCGCAGAACGTTGGCGGCGTGCGCAGCGGCACCGGGGACAGCGGCACGAACACTTTGACAGTAGAAGACCTCGACGCGATCAAACGCGAAGTGCCCAGCGTTTCGATGGTCACGCCGACTGTGAATGCGCGCGGCCAACTCGTGGCCGGCAATATGAATTGGAACACTTCAATTCAGGGCGTGAGCGAACAATATCCTGATGTGCGCAAGTGGTCTGTCCACATCGGCGAGTTCTTTACTGATGCAGACGTGCGGACTGCCGCACGCGTGCTGGTCATTGGACAAACGATTGCCGACAACATGTTCGCCGGCGCCGATCCGATTGGCCAAACCATTCGGGTGCAGAATCTTCCCTTCCGCGTTGTCGGAGTGATGGCGCGCAAGGGACAAGACCCGCAGGGACGCGACCAGGACGACGTCGCGTTTACCCCGTACACGACTGTGCAGAAGAAAATACTGGGCAGCCCGCGTCTGCAAATCGCTTACGTCTCAGCGGTCTCACCCGATGCGACGTACACGGCGCAACAACAAATAACGGATCTGCTGCGCCAACGTCACAAGCTAAACGCCAACGATCCTGACGATTTCACCGTGCGGAACATGTCGGACATTGCGGAGGCAGCGAATCAAACCAACAACACCATGACGATGTTACTGGCGTGCATTGCCGGAGTTTCACTGCTTGTGGGCGGCATCGGCATCATGAACATCATGCTGGTCTCAGTGACTGAGCGCACACGCGAAATCGGAATTCGCATGGCCATCGGCGCCCGCTCATCAGCGGTGCGCAGTCAGTTCCTGATTGAATCAGTGGTGTTAAGTTTGACCGGCGGCCTGTTCGGTATTCTGCTCGGCATCGCCGTATCACTGGCCATCCCGCGGATGCTGGGTTGGCCCACGCTGATTTCTATGATGGCGATCGTGGGCTCAGTCATCTTCTCAGTCGCGGTGGGAATCTTCTTTGGTTACTATCCTGCGCGCAAAGCCGCGGCGCTCGATCCGATTGAAGCGTTGCGCTATGAATAGTTCAGAGTGATCGATTTAATCCGAAAGCGCCAAGGGCGCGAGATGGAAAAGCCTGGGGCAACGCCCCAGGTTACCAGCACCAAAACCTCGTTAAGCTCTGAAGGAGCGAAATGATTGTCCGCAGGACTTGAATCCAAGATCATTTCGCCGCGTTGCGGCTTAAAGAAATTTATGATGATCGTTTCCTGGGCCGTTAGCCCAGGCTGTTACATTGCGCGCCTTCCGGCGCTTTGCGGGCTTTCGTCAAGCGTTTATTTTCGTTAAGTGACGAAGTCAGAACCGGGAGCGGTAGCGACTGGGTCAGACTGGAGCGCAACCGTCCCGGTTGCCGGTTGTCTCTCCGACAAGTAATGGCAAGCGAGGACGCTTGCGCTCCAGTCGCTATCGCTCCCGGTACCAGCTCCCTGACTTGGCTAATCTGCAAACGGACTGCATGATTGTCGAGACAATGCGCTCTCAGACAACCCGCCCGCACCAAAGCTCCAGACAGATTCGCCCTGGAGGCAGTCGCTTCTGGCGATACGTGCCGCTGGCATTCTGGGCGGTTCTAATCTTTATCGGTTCGAGCGACTTGCTCTCAGGCTCGCACACTTCGATTATTCTGCGGGCGGCACGGTGGCTGTTTCCCAATGCCCGGGATGAATCGCTTGCCGTCTTTCATCTGCTCGTGCGCAAGGCCGGCCATCTCACTGAATATGCCATCTTCGCGACGCTCGCCGCCCGCGCGTTTCGCGCCTCGTCGCACGACTTACTTCGCAGACATTGGTTTTGGGTCTCTTTCTTGCTCGCGATTGCGTACGCGCTTTCCGACGAATTCCACCAGAGTTTCGTGCCATCGCGGACCGCTTCGATTTATGACTGTTTGATTGATTCGGTGGGCGCGTTGATTGCGCTCACAATTATCTGGTTAGGCCACCGGAAATCAGCACCAGACAGCCTACTGGCGACCGAGGCAACTCTGGTTTCTTGAACATTGATTCGGCGTTCCGCGTATAATGAGTTTGCGAAAAACGCTAAGGAGATCAAAACCAAATGGGAATACTTGACCGGCTCAGCCCGAGCGCGCAGTTCATCGAAGTCATCGAATGGCTCGACGATTCCAGCGACACAATGCTTTATCGCTTTCCCGTGCGCGATCAGGAGATCAAAAACGGCGCGCAGTTGATTGTCCGCGAATCACAAGCGGCGGTGTTTGTTCATGAAGGACAGATCGCGGACGTGTTCGGACCGGGCCGCTTCGCTATCGAAGGCGGCAACACGCCGATTCTGTCGAAGCTCGGCGCGTGGAAAACCGGATTCAATTCGCCGATCAAGTCCGAGGTTTATTTCGTCAACACGAAACAGTTCACCGATCGAAAGTGGGGCACTTCGAATCCGGTCATGATGCGCGATGCGGATTTCGGTATGGTGCGGCTGCGGGCATTCGGCATCTACTCGATGCGCGTGGGGGACCCGCGTGAATTGATCAAACAAATCGCCGGCACCAACGCACGATTTGTGACTGAAGACATCGAAGGGCAACTGCGACGGACCATGGTGAGCGGCTTTTCGGATGCGCTTGGTGAATCGAAAATCGCGGCCCTCGATCTCGCTTCAAACTATGATGAGCTGAGTCAGTTCGCGAAACAAAAACTACAGGATGAATTCAAGTCGCTCGGTCTCGAGCTGACCAAGTTCGTCGTGGAAAATATTTCGTTGCCGGAAGACGTCGAAGCGGCGATGGACAAGCGAACGTCGATGGGCGTGCTGGGCGACATGGGCAAGTACACGCAATTCGAAGCCGCGCAGGCCATGCGTGATGCCGCGCAGAATCCCGGTGGCGGCGCCGGATTGGGAGCAGGACTCGGGGCGGGCTTCGCCGTAGGAAATGTAATGGCGAATGCGATGAGTGATGCGACCCACCCGCGCCCGGCCACGGCCAACGAATCCGTCGCTGCGCCGTCGACGCAAAAGTGCGTGAAGTGCGGCGCCTCGTTACAAGCGGGCGCGAAGTTCTGCAGCGAATGCGGAACGTCGCAAGTTCCGGCGAAGTGTTCGAATTGTCAGAAAGAACTGCCGGCCGGAGCAAAGTTCTGCAACGAATGCGGAACGAAGGTTGGCTAGTTTCGTAACACGGTTTTTTCGAACGAAAGACCGGATTGTCCTTCGGGCATCCGGTCTTTTCCGTAAGTCCCGAAGCCCAAACCGCACGCCTATGGGCACGTGCGCGCGACGAAGGATCTGGATGTGTGGGTGAAGCCAAGCCGGGAAAATGCGGAACAGGTTCTAGCGCTCTCGGATTTCGGCGCCCCGCTTCGCGACGTTACGATTGACGACCTAAGCAAGACAGGGACGATCTTCCAAATCGGGATGCCGCCTTTGCGGATCGATATCATCACCGAAATCGACGGCGTTCAGTTCGAGGATGCCTGGCCCGCTCGTTTTCAAACGAGCCTTGGCGGCGTGCCCGCCTTCGTGATTTCTCGTCAGCATCTAATCACGAACAAGAAGACCGCCGCGCGTCTGCAAGACCTCGCCGACGTGGAGAAATTGGAAGCAACAAAAGAACAGACGTAACAGTCGACTGGCAGGCACAAAGGCAATCAGCCTCATTCGGCTGAACGACGAGCGATAGCCACAGTACGGAGCCGGATGCTATTCTTCCTCACCCCAGAGAAGCTCATTCCCCGTTTGAGTCTAAAATGCTGAGCCGTTTCAAAACTCCTCGACGTGTGGTTATCACCGGCATGGGCTGCGTTACGCCGATTGGCATCGGGCGTGAAGCATTCTGGTATGGACTGCAAAACGCCGAGAGCGGCGTTCGTCGGATTGAATCCTTCGACATCTCCAAGTCACCCGTAAAGATCGCGGCGCAGGTCCGTGATTTTGACTGGGAAGCTCAACTCAGTGCCAAAGATCGCAAGCACGTGCCGCGCACGGTTCCGCTCGCGTTGGCCGCTGCGCGTGAAGCATTCATAGACGCGGGCATTGCGGTCGAAAATCTTTCGCTGGAAGAACGACAACAAATCGGTGTGCAGATCGGGACGGGCGGCGGCGGCCTTCCGTTCGTCGAAGATCATTACGCGATTTGGTACAACGGCGGCTCGCATTCAAAGGCGAGTGTTTACATCATTCCGGCCGCGACCCACGGAACCTTGTCGAGCGAACTTTCGATGGCTTTCGGACTGCGTGGCTTGTCGCATGTCATCTCGACTGGCTGCACGAGTTCGACTGACGCCCTCGCTTATGCCGCGCAGCACATCGCGGTTGGCCGGCAGGAAGTGATGATCGCGGGCGGCGTCGACGCGCCGCTGGCGCCCGGGATTCTCGCTGGATTCAACTTGTTAACTGTATTGACGACTGAGTGGAACGACGAGCCAGAGCGAGCGTCGCGTCCGTTCACCCGCAATCGATCGGGCATGGTGCTTGGTGAAGGCGCGTGGATTTATGTGTTGGAAGAATTCGAGCGGGCGAAAAAGCGCGGGGCAAATATCTATGCCGAAATCACCGGTTATGGATCGACCTGCGATGCGTATCATCGAGTGCGCCTCCAGGAAGGTGGCGATGAGCCGGCGCGCGCGATGGGGCTGGCAATGGATGATGCGGGCATAAATGCCAGCCAGATCGATTACGTGAATTTGCATGGCACGTCGACGATGCTGAACGATCGAATTGAGACTAACGCGCTGAAGCTCGCGCTTAACAGCAGCTCGCATCGCATCCCGATGTCGGCGACGAAATCTCAAGTGGGACATCCACAGGGGGCCAGCGGCGCGGCTGGTCTGGGCGCAGCCTTATGTGCGATGAACGCGGGCGTGATTCCGCCAACGATCAATCTCGACGAGCCTGATCCGGATTGCGATCTTGATTACGTTCCCCTCGAAGCGCGCGAAGCAGACGTGCGCGTCGCCCTCTGCAACTGCATCGGATTTGGATCGAAGAACAGTGCACTGATTGTGCAAAAGGTCTAATCCGCAGATTTCGCAGATTACACCGATTAGCAAAAGAAATTCAGCCACGAAAATGCACAAAAGGCGCAAAAAGGGCCGCAGAAGCTCCCCATGTCCTTTTGTGCTTTTTGTGCCTTTTTGTGGCTATTGATTTCACCATCTGTGTAATCTGCGGATGATTCACAATGTTCGAGAAGTTTCGCCAACGCAGCCTTGAACCTGAGAACCTCGATAAAGGTTCCTATACGCCGGAAGAATACGAAGGCTGTCTGGTTGAGCTGCGGCGGGTAAACGAATGGTTGGGCGATGCAAACGCGCTGCGCGATTCGTTGTTGAAAGAAATTGAGCGAAGAGACCTGCGATCGTTTTCCGTCCTCGATGTGGGCGCAGGCTCAGGCGAATTGTTACGGGTGACCGCGAAATGGGCACGTGAAACCAGTCGTCAGGCTTCGCTGGTTGGTCTCGAGCTAAACGAAAGATCAGCGCAAGCAATCCTCGATGAGTCGACTGACTTCCGCGAAATTTCTTCCGTCCGCGCGAGCGGATTCCAACTGCCGTTTGGCGACCATTCGTTTGATTATGCGATTCAGTCTTTGACGCTGCATCACTTTGATGACGCGGGCGCTGTCAAGATCTTGAGGGAGATGGCGCGGGTTGCGAAGGGCGGAATCTTTGTCATCGATCTCAATCGCAACCCGGTCGCCTATCTTTTCTACACCACCATCGGTCATCTGTTCCTGCACAATCGTCTGATTCGCGAGGATGGCGCGCTTTCGATTCTGAAAAGTTTCAAGCCGGAAGAGATGGAACAGATCGCAAAGCAAGCGGGATTGCTGAACGCGAAGGTGGGGAAACATTTTCCTTCGCGTTTGGTTTTGAGTTCGAGCACAAACGGTAACGTTTAGGAGCAAGGCTACCGCCCGCTCAGTCGGGCAGTAGCCCGACTCTAAACAATTTATGAATCCGTCTTCTCATTATGACGTAATCATCGCCGGCGGTGGGCCAGCGGGTGCCAGCGCCGCAATTCATCTCTCCATGCGTGGCGCGCGTGTGTTGCTCGTCGAGCAGAAAAAGTTTCCGCGGCCGAAACTGTGCGGCGAATTCATTTCTCCTGAATGCGCGGTCCATTTCGAGCGGCTGCAGGTTGCGGATGCAATGTCTGCTGCGCATCCAGCTGACTTGGCTGCCACCGTTTTTTACTCTCGCAACGGTAAGAACGTTCGGGTGCCGAGTTCGTGGTTCGGCGCAACTGGCGTCGCGCTCGGTCTGAGTCGCGCCGAAATGGATGAGCGTCTTTTACGCCGAGCTTCAGAAGCCGGTGCACAGGTGTTGGAAGAAGCACACGCTACGAACGTGATATTTGAAGATCAAACAGCGTGCGGAATTACCATCAGGCAAGGCGCACGCGAAACAACTTATCTCGCGCCAATTATTGTCGACGGAACCGGCCGCAACCGCGCATTGACGCGCCGGCTGGCTAACGCGAACCGCGCCCGACGCGAACGCGCCCTGATGGTTGCGTTCAAGGCCCACCTGGAAAACACGCGCATCGAAGCAGACGCGTGCGAAATCTATTTTTATCGGCGCGGCTATGGTGGATTGAGCAGTATCGAAAAGGGCCTAAGCAACCTTTGCTTTATCGCCTCCGCACGTGACGTGCGCGCGTGTGGTGCAGATGCGGATCGCGTGATGCGCGAAGTAGTTTGCAAAAATCAGCGCGCCGCTTTCACGCTCAAACATGCGCGGTTGAACGCAAATTGGCTCGCAGTCTCGCTCGAGGGGTTTGGCAGAAGTTCCGTCGCGCCCATAAACGGCCTCCTGGCGATCGGCGATGCTGCCTCGTTCATCGATCCATTCACCGGGAGCGGCATGTTGATGGCGCTCGAGAGCGGCGAACTCGCCGCCGAGGCCATCGGGGAATTTCTCAACCACAGTCCGAACATCTCGGGTCTTGATCAGTTGCAAGCGGCCTACACACATCGATACCGGGAAACCTTTAATTCGAGATTGACCGTCTCTTCCTGGTTGCGCAAAGCTGCGTTCGTGCCAGGTCTCGCAGAGGCCGCAATCGCTTTCTTCGGCGCGAGCGATCATCTTCGCCGCAAGCTCGCGCACGCCACGCGCGGCTCGCGACCTGAAACTTCTGCGGCCGCCAAGCGTGTAAGATAACGTGGCTCCATCGGACTGGCCTGGCGTACGAGGTAATAGTTCTTGCCTCGCGAGTGGATTTAGGGTACAAACTGCTCGTCTCCGGTTAAATTTGCGTAGAGACCGCGTTCAACCAAGAAACGGCCGAGATGCAAACCTATCGAAGTTTTCATAGTCGCTCGCCCCTCACATTGAGCAACCCAATCGGCTTGTTGTGATCATTCAGTCGAATTTATCCAGCGTACGAGTGTGAGACTGTCACCAGAGTTCAAGGTTAAATTAGAAGGAGAAACGAAGATGTGTTGGTCCCTTACCCGATGGTACAAAAAGTCGCTACAGGTTCTGTTGGTTTGCTTTGCCGTTGCCACGTGTTTTGGTACGGCTATGTCTCAGGCACAATCCAACGCGGCAGACTTGCAAGGCACTGTGCGCGATGCGAACGGGGCCGTGGTGGCGAACGCATCGGTCACAGTGCGTAACACAGGGACCAACGTGTCGCGCGAGGCAACCACGAACGATGACGGGTACTACAAGATCGTGAACCTGCCGCCGGGAGATTATGAACTAAATGTCAAAGTGGCGAACTACAAGACCGCGCGCATTCCGTCGGTGAAGCTGACGATCGGGCAAACGATTAATCAGGATGTGCCCTTGGAAGTCGGCGATCTCAGCGCCACGGTAACCGTGACTTCCGTTTCGCCAAACATGGTCGAGACGACCAGCACGACCATCGCTTCAGTGGTCGATCAACAGCGAATCGAAAATCTACCAATCAACGAACGTAACTACTTGTCATTCGCGCTGACGACTTCGACCGTAGGCCGCGACGCCGGCCGGCCGATTGGACCAGCGCCGACTACGGGATTGAACTTTGGCGGACAGCGAGGCCGCTCGAATCTCGTGCAGGTCGATGGCGCCGACAACACCGACAATTCAGTGAACGCCTCACGATCTACGGTCAGTCAGGAGGCGGTGCAGGAATTTCAGGTCGTAACGAATTCATTCGCGCCAGAGTTTGGCCGTTCATCGGGCGGCGTCGTTAACGTCGTGACCAAGGCCGGCACGAACGATCTTCATGGAAATTTTTTCGGCTTCCTGCGACACAAGAGCTTTCAGGCGCGGAACGCCTTCGCGCCAATTACCGACCCGCCGTTCACCCGCGCGCAATACGGCGGCACGATCGGCGGCGCTTTTCATAAAGATCGCACCTTCTTTTTCGGAGCGTTTGAACAAAGACAACGTCACGAGACCGGCTTTTTCACAAGCAATGTGCGCGCAGGTCTCACCAGCAGCGTCACTATCGGTGCGCCATTCCTTCCATTCACTCAAATATTTGGCAATATCACGCCTTCGCAGGGAACATACATCAACACTCTGTTGACGACGGCAGGCACGCTCATCGCGAGCGGTGTTCCGGCAAACATTGCCCAGGGCCAGGCTCTGGCGTCGGCTGCGATTCAATACTCGGCGCTCGCGGCGAGCGGTGGCAACACGGCGCTCATGGGCACTAACCCAATGCTAAGCGTGGGCGGCGCCATTCCGGCCGGCCAGCCGATTGGCGCGCGTTTCTTTCTTTCTGGCGCGCCCGTGCCATCAGGAACCACCAATGCGGCCGGCCAATTGATCGCATTCCGGCCGCTGCTCGGATTGCAGACCACTTTTCCGGTTACTGACAAGACTACCTTCAACTCGATCCGCATCGATCACTCAATCACAAAAGCTCATCATCTGACTTTTCGCTTTGGATATAACCCCAGCACGATTACCGGTATTCAGGTCGAATCACAGAACCAGTCACTCGGCCAAAACGATTTCTCGCGCACCGGCATTCAGATACTGAAAGATTATTCATTTGTGGGGACGCTGGCTTCCACGCTTTCAAGCACCATGGTGAATGAGTTGCGCTTTAACTTTGGCGAGCGGCGCGCTGTATTCCGCTCGCAAAATCCGGATGCCGTTGCGTTCAATATTTCCGGCACAGCATTTATCGGCCGCGAACTCTTCTCGCCGGTCGTACGCACAGAAACGCGTTACGAATGGACCGACTCGCTGAACATCGTCGCCGGTCATCACACCTTCAAGTTCGGCGGCGACTATGCCTCGGTGAATATTCCGTCGGCGATCTTCGAATTGAATTTTGCGGGGCTGTACAATTTCGGCGGTCTGGGCGCTAGTAACCTGGGGGCATTCCCCACAATTGGTGGCGTAGCCCCGCCGGATTTCACACCGGTGCAGCAATACGGCCTCGGCCTGCCAACCAATTACATCCAGGGTTTTGGCAATCCTGTCAGCAAAATCCGCAACAAACCGATCGCCTGGTTTGCTCAGGATTCATGGAAGATTGGAAAGCGCTTAACGTTGAATTACGGCGTGCGCTACGATTACGAGCTGACCCAGCAAGTCGCGCCGGTCGGGTTAACGGATCCGCTTTCGGGAATTGTGCTGACGGCCA
The DNA here is from genome assembly GCA_003487805.1 of Blastocatellia bacterium. GTDB lineage: Bacteria > Acidobacteriota > Blastocatellia > Pyrinomonadales > Pyrinomonadaceae > UBA11740. The sequence continues at coordinate 36,667 of DNNE01000196.1, forward strand.
GCGACATGCTTGCCGCCCAGGACGCTGTCAACGTGCAGCAGGGAATTCCGCGCGATAAGAACAACTATGCGCCGCGCGTCGGATTCGCGTGGGACGTGATGGGTGATCAGAAGACCGTGATTCGCGCGGCTGCCGGAATTTTTTACGATCACCCGCTGCTCGCGATCGCCTTCAACTCAGACATCGCTGATGCCGCTCAACAGCAACAGGGGATCCTGACGCCGCAAGGTGGACCAGCGCCGACGGCTTTGCTGAACGCCACCCAGGTATTCCAGGGCACAGTTTGCACGCCGGCAAGCGCGAACCCGCTATGTCCGGCCGGCTTTACTACGCCCGGTACGGCTGCCAGCGCGCAATATCAGTTTGGCCGCCAGCGTTTCAACGATCAGAAGTTCCCGGGCTTTGGACCAGTACTGCCCTTCACGCTGCACGTAAGCAAGGATTTCGAATATGCGTACGCCAATCAGGCGAACTTTACGATCGAGCGTCAGTTAACGAAGGACATGTCGATTTCCGGCAGCTACCTGTTCGTCGGCGCGCATCACCTGCCGCATCCGCTGGACATCAACGCGCCACGTACGGATTTACAGATTGCTAACTTTGTGCGTTGGGCCAATCGTAATCCCCTGAACCCGACTGAAGCGATTGCTTTCTCGATTCCGACGACGGCGCCCGGGTCCACATTTGCGAACCCGATTACTGGCGAGACTTTCGCCGTGGTTCTCCCGGGCCTTATCGCGCAAGGGCCGCGCGGACGTGTGATCCAAGCCGCAGCAGCCAACTTCTTCCGCCCGTCGGCGCCGAACTACTTCCTCGTGCAGGCACTCACGGGACTTCCGCCGGCTACTTTCAACGCTCTCATCGCGGGCACGTTGAGGACGCCCGGTACCGTTTCCCCGTTCGGATCGATCAATGCCCAGGTGTCCGACGGCAATTCGAATTACAACGCGATGAATCTGGATCTGAAGAAGCGCTTTTCGCACAACTTCCAGTTCCTGGCTTCCTACACCTGGTCACATTCGATCGACGATTCGTCTGACCTGCAAACGTTGCTGCTGCCTCAGGACAATCGAAATTTCCGGCAAGAGCGCGCCGATGCTTTGTTCGATCAGCGCCATCGATTCGTCTTCAGCGGAGTGCTAACCACCCCGCCGGGCTGGCGTCATGGCGACGGCATGCACAAATTCTTGTCGGATTTTACGCTCGCGCCGATCTTCGAAATTTCTTCCGGTCGTCCGTTCAATATCCTGAGCAATCAGGACACGAATAACGATCAGTCGAACCAGACGGATCGACCGTCAGTGCTGCCGAACGGACTGCTTTGCGTTCCGGGCACGCCGGGGTGCACACCGCTGATCACGAACGGATCGTTCTCAACCGGCGATCTTTCGCGCAACATGGGACTCACGCACCGGTTCATGTCGCTCGACATGCGTTTGAGCCGCTCGGTGCGGTTTGGTGAGCGTGTGCGACTCGACATCATCGCGGAAGGCTTCAATCTCTTCAATCGCTTTAACGAAGCATCCGCGTCGCCATTCATCGATGACGTGAACGCATTTCGTCAGCAAGCAGGCAACGGTCATTACTACAGCCGCCCGACGGCGGCCTACGATCCGCGCCAGTTTCAATTTGGCTTGAAGCTGAATTTCTAAGGCTAACGCTTCGTTAGTTTCTGTGGCCGGTGGGACTAATAGTCGCGCCGGCCTTTTTGCCTGAAATGGCAAGCCCGGAGGCGAACCCGAAATTGCTTTGCGGCATCCGAATATCGCCTCTGACTCTTCCCGGTATGTAACCCGCGCAAACCGACAGTTTGCGCTGCACAATTTGTATAATCTGGTGCAAATCTGAAAGAATCCGTGCAATGAGAAATCGAATCCCCAGGCTTGGAAATTTTGCCATAGTCATCTCTGCTGCTGCCGCGATTTTAGCTGCGGCGATCTCGCTACAGGCGCAATCGTCGCGTCCGCGGCGCGTCGCCCCGGCTCCGACGCCGACGCCCGATACGCTTCTGGGCCCTCCGCCAAAGTCGTCCCCGGCGACCGACAGGAACGCGCCGCTGCTTGACGTGAAACCTGCCAAGCCGATCGGCGAAGCACCCGCCTCATCTTCTACCGATACGACACATGCCTTTCAACTTTTTCAGCAGAAGCAATACGCCCAGGCTGCAAAAGAGGCTAAGGCGATCGCGGCGATCGATCCGGCTAACGCTGAAGCATGGAAGCTCGCGGGATTTTCGGAGTTCTATTTGAAGCAATACGCTGACGCGAGCGAGGATTTGCAGAAGGCGCTCGACTTGCAACGCAAGACTGATCAGGAGGATCCGCACACAGTCGATGCGCTGGCAGAGAGCTACACGCTGGGAGAGAAATTCGATCTCGCGTTGCCACTGCTGGTGAAGATCACGACGCGCGCGGGCACGACGCCGGATGCCCAGTTTCTCTATTATCGCGGGTTGGCTGAATTCAAAACCGGCAAGGCTGACGATGCCGAAAAAACATTCAACGCCGCGGTGAAAGCTAATCCGAAGGACGCAGCTTCACTTTTGTACCTCGGCCAGATAGCTTTGGCTCGAAAGGATCTCGACACCGCAATCGCGACACTTAATCGCGCGACAGTAAATGATCCGCGGCTGGCGTCGGCCTGGTACCTTTTGACATCGGCTTACCTGCGGCGCGCGACATCGGCCACGGACGAAACCAAAGCCAGCGCCGACTACCTGGGCGCGATCCGCACCGGCGAAGCATTGACGCGTTTGCGATCTGACGAAGAGGCGCTGGGACTTTATGCGCGGGCCCTGATTGGCGCCCAGCAATATGCCCGCGCCGCAACTGTTCTGGAGAGCCCGGCCGCGAATGCTAACGTTTCCGGAATCACTCTCTACCTGCTCGGATTGTCATACTCGCGAGCAAATAATTTTCCGAAAGCGATCGCCGCGCTCGAGCGTGCTGTCGCGAAGACGCCTAACGATGTGAACTCGTATCGCGAGTTGGGTTACGACTATGAGAAGACCAAGCAGTATCCCAAGGCGTTTACGACTTATCAGAAGGCCCTGACAATCGCGCCGGACGATGCTGATTTCAAGGAAGCGCTCGAACGCATGCGCCCCTTTGCAAAATCCTAAGGGTGCATTAGCATCGTGGCCATGAAAACAGCAACGAACCTGTCTCCCCGTTACGGCGTCATCGCGATAGCCTTTGTCGCCGCGCTGATATTCAGTTCAGTTCCGGCCCGGGGGGCCGCCTGGAATGGTATTGAGCCGCTGAAGACTCGTCGCGATGAAGTGGTTAAGTTACTGGGTGCGCCCATCGGCGAGAGCCCGGACGGAGTGATGCGATTCAACGTGATTGGAGGATCGGTCCAAGTCAGCTTTGTGAACGATAGATTTGTTACTGCGAAGAAGCTGCGGACGGAGCTCGCGGGCACGGTCCTGGAAATCGTCCTGCAGCACGAGCACTCTTCGGATACCCCGGAATCATTGAAATTATTGAACAATCATGCGTTCACCCGTGACGAGACCAAGACCTCGACGATCTTCAGAAACATGAAGGAAGGACTCATTTATACCTTCCTCGAAGGAATGCTCAGAACTACCAGATATACGTTCGCGGACGACCAATTGGCGAAAGCTCGCCGCTACTAAATCTATTTCGTCTGGCAACAATTTGGACGCGAACAGCGTCTTTGATTCATCATCAGCCTCGCTTGAACGGACGGAGCTTAACTATGCATAAGAAACTTCGATCAACGTGTGCGTTTGCGCTTCTGCTCATCATGGCAGCATTCGCCTTTGCGCAACGGCCGCGCACCTCGACCAGCCAGGACTCAGCCGACAATTCAACAACCATGGCTACACCTCCACCGGCGCCCGCATCCGTGAAGGCAAAATATGAAGGCGGTGTATTTGGATACAACAAGAAGATGGATGGGACCGTGAACTTCGACGACCAGAGTGGGCGATTCGTTTTTCGCGACAGTAAGGGTAAAGAGATTCTGTTCGTTCCTTATAAATCGATCACCGGGGCGTACGGCGATACCCACAAAGTGCAGCCGGCTGCCGCGACCGTGGCCGGCGCCGTCCCGTCGCTCTACGCGCTGCCGGCCCGTTTTATCAAAACCAAAGTTCGATATCTCACGCTTCAATACAGCGATCCTGATAGCAATGTTGCGGGCGTCACGAGCTTCAAGCTGGACAATAAAGACATCCTCGATTCGGTCCTGTTTACGCTGGCAGGAAAAGCCGGACTCGACAGACGCGGCCAGGTCTTTGTCCGGAAGAAATAAGAGCGGGGAGTTTCGACGTTACACATCTTGCGCCGCGCGTGGTCAGACCAACGTGGCTTAAGGTACAATCCTTTCTTCCAATGGACGAAATCTGTAGCAACGCTGAGCACTTGCTCAACTCCATCTTCGAGTCTGCGGGCTTTGATGTTCGGGCGACTGGGTCAGAGTCTGAGTTGGGTTGCACGCTGTCGATTCAAGGTAGTGATAGCGGACTATTATTGAATCAGGGCGGCGAATTACTGGATGCGCTCCAGCAAATTCTCAATCAGGCCTACGGTCGAAATTTAGACAGAGGCCAACGCATCATTTGCGACGCTGATAATTATCGGGCGGCCAGAGAGTCCGAGTTGCGCGCGATGGCGGAACATGCGGCCCGTCAGGTCCGCTCAAATTCCTCGCCATTTGTTTTTGGTCCGATGGACGCGAGCGAAAGACGAGTCATTCATTTGTCGCTGGCAGACGAAGTCGATCTCGTGACGGAATCGATCGGCGAAGGTCACGCCCGCCGCTTGCGGGTTGCTTTGAAGCAAGCCTGAACTTTCTCAACTTCCCTTCCGGTAGTAACCTAAACAAACCGTGTTCGAATTGAACGATACGATCGTTGCGTTAGCCACGCCTCCCGGCCGCGGCGGGATTGGCGTTATTCGTCTGAGCGGACCCGGGTCTCTTCAAATCCTGCAGGAACTCGTCGCGGGCGACGACTTTCATCCTGAACCAAATGTTTTGACTCTCCGAAGTCTGATCGATCCGGCAACGAACGAAACTCTTGATCGAGCCTTGGTCTGTTATTTCAAAGCACCCCACTCGTTCACCGGCGAAGATGTTGTTGAGTTGCATTGTCACGGTTCGCCGATCTTACTGCGCGCGATCATCGACGTGACCCTGACGCTGGACGCGCGGATGGCAACGCCCGGGGAATTCTCTCTGCGGGCCGTTGCTAACGGAAGAATGAAGTTAAGCGAGGCGGAAGCGATTCGTGATTTAGTAGACGCCCAAACCGATGCAGCAGCGCGTCAGGCGACGCGACAAATGAAGGGAGAGATTTCGCACGCGCTCCAGCCGCTCCAGGACGAACTGCTGAAAATCATTGTTCGTCTCGAATCATCGCTTGAATTTGTCGAGGATGATTTGCCGCTGATTGAACAGGACCATCTAATCGCGTCGCTTCGTGACTTGCGCTCAGAATGCGACCGCATGGCCAGTACTTTCAGTCGCGGTCGGCTGCTTCGCGACGGCATTCGCGTGACTCTGATTGGCCGGCCGAACGTCGGTAAGTCGAGTCTGTTCAATGGGTTACTGGGACACGCGCGGGCCATCGTCACTGACATTCCGGGGACTACTCGGGACTCGATCACGGAGTCGATGGGCGTGGACGGTGTACCGCTCATTGTAACCGACACTGCGGGGCTGCGGGTTTCGACAGATCAGATCGAAGCCATCGGCGTTGATAGGACCAGGCGAGAAGCCGCAGACTCTGATCTGTTAATTGTGGTCATCGATGGATCAGAATCGCTGACTGAAGAAGACCACCAGGTTTTATCGGAAGCCGTAAATCGACGTTACATAATCGCGCTAAACAAAAGTGACCTCGGCGGCTTTTCAGCCACGCGAATCACGGACGATCCATCATCGATTGTTTCAGTGTCTGCGAAGACTGCCACCGGACTCGACAGGTTGCGAGCTGCTATACTTGAACCCTTTACGAACGGCAATGCGAACGGTGAAGGTTTGCTGATCACGAATGCTCGTCATCATGATTTGCTGACGCGAACTATAGACGCAATTCGATCTTCCGAAAATCTGCTGCTCGATCGTGCGAGCGAGGAAATAATCCTGGTTGGCCTTCTGAACGCATTGCGATATCTTGGTGAGATAACCGGCGAGACGACTTCTGACGAGATACTTGGGAAAATCTTTTCAACTTTCTGTATTGGAAAATAAAATCTTTAGATGAAAGTAAGTGACGGACAAACTTTATGGTCTTCGATGAGTTTTTTGATGTAGTCGTGATCGGCGGCGGCCACGCGGGATGTGAAGCTGCTTCTGCGGCGGCTCGTCTCGGCGCGAATACTGCTCTCGTAACGCTCAACCTGGATCTCATCGGGCAGATGTCTTGCAATCCCGCCATCGGAGGTATTGGTAAGGGCCACCTTGTTAGAGAAATTGATGCGCTCGGTGGGATCATGGGCCGCGTAATCGATCGGACCGGGATTCAGTTTCGCTTGCTCAACCGATCTCGCGGACCTGCGGTTCGCGCACCTCGAGCTCAGGCCGACCGTACACTCTATCGCCTGGAGATGCGTCGCACATTGGAAGCGACGCCAAACCTCAGCTTGCGCCAGGGCGTCGTTACCAACTTGATCATTGAGAACAAGCGCGCCCTTGGGATCGAGTTACAGGACACACGCCGCATCGGCGCCAAGTCGATCGTTATCGCCACCGGCACGTTTCTGAACGGTCGCATACATACGGGCCGGCGCACCTATTCGGGGGGGCGAACCGGTGAACCTGCGTCTATCGAATTTGCTGAAGCGCTAAAACAACTGGGCTTTCGCGTTGGACGATTGAAGACTGGCACTCCGCCGCGCCTGGACGGCCGCACGATCGATTGGAACTCTTTTGAGCGACAGCCTCCCGATGAACAACCAGTCCCGTTCTCATTTTCAACTGATGAAATCACCCAAGAGCAGTTGGACTGTCACATCGGTTTCACGAACGAAAGAGTCCATCAAGCGGTCAGGCGCAACCTGCACGAGTCGCCGCTCTACTCCGGACAAATTACCAGCGTCGGCCCTCGCTATTGCCCATCGATTGAAGACAAGGTCGTTAAGTTTCCAGATAAGAACCGTCACCAACTCTTCATCGAGCCTGAGGGCTATGACACAAATGAAGTGTATTTGAACGGCTTTTCAACTTCGCTTCCGGCACAGTTACAACAAGAACTGATCAGCCTAATCCCCGGCTTCGAGGAAGCCGAGATAATTCGACCTGGATACGCGATCGAATACGACTTCGTCGATCCAAAAGAACTCACTCCGTTCCTGGAAACGGCTGAAATCAGAGGATTGTTCCTGGCAGGCCAGATCAACGGAACCACTGGATACGAAGAAGCGGCATGTCAGGGATTGCTCGCCGGCATCAATGCCGGACTCTCATCAATGGCCCGACCTCTGTTTCGCCTCGATCGGAGCGAAGCCTACATTGGGGTACTGATTGACGATCTCATAACCAACGGTGTTGATGAACCTTATCGAATGTTTACATCGCGCTCGGAATATCGCCTGCTCCTGAGGCACGACAATGCCGACGATCGTCTAGAGCCATACGGCCGGAGCTTGGGACTAGTAGGAGATGCTGAGTGGGATCGCCTATTCAAACGGAGGGCAAGGTTGGCGGCTGTCCGGCAGTTGCTCAAGGAATACAAGATTCGGCGTCAGGACGAGTCTTACGCGCACCTAACCGCATTGACGGGGCAAGACCTGGGAGATTCATTATCGCTTGCTCAGTTGGCCTTGCGGCCGGGCGTAACGCCCCAGACCGTCTCCAGCATATTGTCCGATGCACATGCTGAAGTGACCCTTAGAGACTTGGAGACCGCTTTGGCAGATCACCTTTACTCAGGATATTTGGAAACGCAGACCAGTACTATTCGTCGACTGCATCAGCACGATTCCATGAAAGTCCCAACCGATTTCACCTTCACTCAGGTCGGAGGCTTATCCCACGAGATCGTCGAACGTCTCGAGCGCGCCCAGCCAAAAACTTTTGGGCAAGCCAGAAAAATACCCGGAATGACGCCCGCTGCTTTGTCCAATCTGCTCGTGCATTTAACAGCCGCCGCCCCCACCGTCTAGACGTTTCACGTGAAACATCTCGTGCGCGAGACCCACACAATCCAGTAGCGCCCCCTTCCCGATTGTGCTACTGTGCGTTCTCTGCAAAGATGGGAAGAACGATAGCCATCGCTAATCAGAAGGGCGGTGTCGGTAAAACGACTACCGCAGTCAACCTCGCCGCCGCGCTCGCGCAACTCAACCACTCGGTTCTGCTGATAGATGTCGATCCGCAAGCGAATGCAACTTCCGGCGTCGGTATTGACCGAATTTCAGTTCGTAAGACCACTTATCACGCGCTCCTCTTGCAACAACCACTGACGACGATCAAGATTTCGTCTCAGTTCGGTTTTGATATCGTGCCCTCCGACCGCAATCTCGCGGGAGCAGAAGTCGAACTAATAGAGGTCGCCGATCGAGACGTGGTGCTGAGAAACGCCATCACGCCCATCAAGGACTCTTACGAATTCATCTTGCTCGATTGCCCGCCCTCTCTAAATCTACTGACTCTCAATGCCCTAGCGGCAGCCGACTCGCTTCTCGTTCCGGTGCAGTGCGAATACTACGCGTTGGAGGGAGTATCGGAACTCTTCAACACGCTAGCGCGCCTGCGCCGAGCGGTGAACCCTCAACTAAAGATCGAGGGTCTGTTGCTCACGATGTACGACGAACGAACCAACCTGGCCCCGGCGGTGGCTGCGGATCTCAGGAGCTTCTATAGCGGTTTGGTGTTCAAAACTACGATCCCCCGCAACGTCCGACTAGCCGAGGCTCCGAGCTACGGAAAACCTATCGCCTACTATGACGCGAAGTCGCGCGGCGCCGAAGCGTATTTACAACTTGCAGAGGAGGTTCTGGCAAATGACCAAGCGACCATTGGGTCGGGGACTGAGCGCGCTGATCTCAACAGATCAGTCGCCGGCGGACAGTGACGAGATCCGCGAGATCCAAATTGACCTCATTCAACCCGGCCGACAGCAGCCGCGCACAACATTCGATCAGGCGAAGCTCGAGGAATTGGCGCAGTCGATTCGGACCACAGGTATTATTCAGCCGCTGCTAGTGCGACCATCCGGCGGTCTCTTCGAATTGGTCGCCGGCGAGCGCCGGTGGCGTGCTGCCCAGCTTGCCGGTCTTGCTCGTGTACCGGCAATCGTTCGCGATATTGCGGATGACAATCTACTTGAGCTGGCGTTGATTGAGAACATTCAGCGCGAGGAACTCAACCCCGTCGAAGAAGCGAATGCCTACAAACGGCTGATTGAATCGTTGGGCTTAACGCAAGACGAGGTCGCGCGCCGAGTGGGCCGCGACAGAACGTTCGTGACCAACTATCTGCGCGTGCTTAAACTTCCGACGGATATTCAAGCCTTACTTGAACAAGATAAGCTTACCTTCGGACATGCCCGCGCTCTCTTGAGCGTGCAGGATCCCGTCGGCCAGCGGCGCCTCGCTCAGAAAATCGTCAAACACAACTGGTCGGTACGCGAAACGGAGCGCAGGGTGCGACATCTGAGCAACGCGACTGACCGGCGCCCAAGCGCGGCCGCGCCGGAACACCCTGATCCGAATGTTAGGGCCGCCGAAGTCAAACTTCGAAGAGCTCTGTCGACCCAGGTCAGAATCCATCAAGGCAAGAACGGCGTGCCGGGCAAGCTTGAGATCGAGTTTTATGACCTTGTAGACTTGGATCGTATCTTCAACCTGATCGTTCGCGACTCAGCTTCGCAGGCTGCTCACCCAACAGGCTAATCGTAAAGGACATTCTGCTCATTTATACAATCAAGGCAAACAGGGTGCTCGATTTTGTCCTGCTGGTAACTTAAATGCGGGCTCCGCGCCACTATGAGAGGGACATCAGCCGATTTCTCCCTGTTTTTCTTGCCGCAAGCGAATTCGTTGTGTTAGCGTCTGGCTTCTGCTGAAAAAGAGAGCCGCAGACGTACCGTTCCTGCTCATTGTTTTACTTCGTACGCTGCATTATTTCCGCTATGTTGAATTTTGATAATGCCCCTGCGAGTCGCATTCTGTTCGATTCATTGGAACGGAGGCTACCGAAGCAGACTTTCGAAACTTGGTTTCGACCTTTGAGCGTGCGCAGCTCTTCATCTGATCGGGTTCTCACGTTTGCCGCCCCTAATGCAGTCGTTAAGGATTGGATTCTCGCTCACTATGCGGATGTAATTCGGGATTGTTTAGGCGAGTCCGCGTTGAATGAATACAAGGTTGAATGGACATTGCCTTCTGAATCGAAGGAGGCGGCTGGTCCGGCGCGCCCGCAGGAACAGGGTTCGACGCCAGGTGTTAGCCCCGGACGATACCCTCCTGAAGAGGGCGAAGCGATTCGTTTCGTTGACACGGCGCCATCGCCGTTAAATGAAAAATACACCTTTCAGAATTTCGTGGTCGCATCGTGCAACCGATTCGCTCACGCCGCGACCAAAGCCGTGGCTGACTTGCCGGGCCAAACATACAACCCGCTTTATCTTTATGGTGGTGTAGGCCTGGGCAAGACCCATTTGATTCAAGCGACTGGACATGCGATCAAGGCCGCTCGACCCAATCTTCAGATTGCCTATCTTTCGCTCGAGCGATTTATGAACGAACTCATAAACGCAATCAGGTACGGGTACGATAAGACGCGACTATTTCGGGAGCGATATCGATCGATCGATGTGCTGTTGATAGACGACGTGCAGTTCATCGCCGGCAAAGAGCGCACGCAGGAGGAGTTTTTTCACACATTCAATGCTCTCTATGATGCGCAGAAGCAGATTGTCTTGACTTCCGATTGCCCTCCGCGCGAGATACCAGAGATTGAGGAGCGGCTGCACTCGCGTTTCGAGTGGGGATTGATTGCGGACATCGAACCGCCGGATCTGGAAACCAAAGTTGCCATTCTTCGTCGCAAGGCGGAGGTGCAGCGCGTCTCCCTTCCAGACGATGTGGCTCTTTTCCTGGCCGGCAATAGCAAACACAACATTCGAGAACTGGAAGGCTCGCTCATTCGAGTTATAGCGATGGCCTCTCTACGAGGGGTGCCGCTTTCAAAAGCGCTCGCGCAGGACGCAATGCGCAGCGTCTCTCAGTCGAATGAAGGCAACACGATCACGATACCGATGGTTCAGAAGGTGGTGGCCGATTACTACAAAATTACCGTCGATGATCTCAGAGCAAGATCAAACATGCGCCAGGTTTTAGTGCCGAGGCAGGTCGCGATGTATCTTTGTAAGAAGATTACCGGCAAGAGTTATCCGGAAATCGCCCGACAGTTTGGTGGCAAGCACCACACGACGGTAATCCACTCGGTCGAGAAAATAGATCACCTGGTTACGTCTGATCGAGACATGGAAGCGCTTATCAAGCGTCTGACTCAAAGCATCGGAAATTGAATTTAGTTTTTCCACAAGCTCGTCTGTGCAAAACTAATCGGCTTATGTGAATTCTGTTAGATCGATGCCAGGCACGCGGATCATTGAGGAAACAAACGCCAATCTTCACAGGTCGTTTCGCGAGATCTCTCTATGAAAATACTACTTCCACACTTTGACAGGCCTTACTAGTACTTCTAGTTATTTACAACTAAGGTATTCTTCAAGAGAATTTAGAATACTGTTGTGCAAAAGCGTTCGCGATTTGTGGTATATAGGATTTGAACAACCTTTAGGAGTCAA
>DNNE01000196.1:48705-56551 GCA_003487805.1 Blastocatellia bacterium
AGAATACTGTTGTGCAAAAGCGTTCGCGATTTGTGGTATATAGGATTTGAACAACCTTTAGGAGTCAATAATGCAATTTGTGATTGCGCGTGGTGCGCTGCAAAAAGAACTAGCTTTTGTTCAGGGAGTCGTCGAGCGTAAGAATACGATTCCAGTTCTCGCGAATATCTTGATCGAATCGGCTGGCGAGGATGCAATTCGCATTAGCGGGACAGATCTCGATGTGACCATCAGGTGCGACGCTGACGCTGAAGAAATCAAGTCTCAAGGAGCCATTTGCGTCCAGGCACGAAAGCTCTTCGACATCGCGAGACTTCTCCCTGATGCTCCGGTAAAGTTTCGAAAAGAAGAGAACGAGTGGGTGACGGTCGAGTGCGATCGATCAAAGTTTCGCTTACCAGGAATCTCGAAAGAGACGTTTCCTGAACTCCCAGGATTCAAATCCACCCCTCTCAAGCTGCCGGCTTCGCTGCTGAAGCTTCTGATTGATCGAACCATTTTTGCGATCACGCAGGAAGAAGGCAGATACACCCTGTCGGGCGCCAAGTTCGAACTTGATAGCAAGGGCGTGAAAATGGTGACCACCGACGGACATCGATTGGCCTATGTGGCGACCAAAGAAGGGTTATCTGAAGGCGGCAGCGGTGAGCTTGATGTCCTCATTCCCCGAAAGACGCTGGCGGAATTGACCAAGTTAACTGCTGATTTCGAAGGCGATATCAGTTTGGGCGCGGACGAGAATCACGTCTACTTTCAGCTTGGCTCGCGCCTGTTGATCTCGCGAATGCTTTCGGGCCAATTTCCTAATTATGAAATGGTCATGCCCAAGAACAACGACCAGTCAGCGTCGTTCGATACAACTGCTCTCAGCCAGGCCGTTCGTCGGGTGGCTTTGATGGCTGACGATCGCTCGCACGCTATTCGCTTTCATCTCAGCAAAGAACAATTACTGATCAGTTCACAAAACTCAGAAGAAGGCGAAGCCCGCGAAACTTTGGAAACCGATTTTTCAGGAGAAGATACAGACATCGGCTTCAATGCACAGTACCTTCAGGATTTCCTCAACGTGGTTGGATCGGAAAAAGTCGCATTCGAATTCAAGGACGGAAATTCACAGGCGCAACTAAGACCGGTGTCGGACGACAAGCACGAATACAAATACATCATAATGCCCATGAGGCTTTGATGTCCCTCCCAACAATATAAAAACAATCCGAACGAGCGTCGCTACTGGCGCTCGTTTGGCTTTCATAAGCACTGAATTGAAAAGATCGGTGTGATAAAATCTTTAGGTGTTTCTGCAATCAATCGCCGTCAATTGCTTCCGCAATCTCACCGGCCAAATCAATTGCACCAAAGGAATCAATGTTCTTTACGGCAACAACGGTCAGGGAAAGACCAATTGGCTTGAATCGATCCAAATCCTGGCGAACGCAAGATCCTTTCGCACTCGACATCTGCATGAAACGGTAACCTTTGGGGAATCGGTTGCCTCGATTCAGGGGATCGTGCATCGCGGCGACGCGATTGACCGGGAGTTACGGGTCGCTATTCAACGCAACACGAGGCAAACCTTTATTAATGGTAAGCGTGAAGTCTTAGCGCGTTATCTCGCGCAACTGCACGCGGTCTCATTCACTTCTGACGAACTGGAAGTCGTCCGCGGCGGCCCGGAAGCGCGACGCAACTTTCTTGATCGAGGAGTCGTCGGTCTTCATCCCGTGCATGCGCAAACTCTCAGCGACTACAGCAAAGTTATCAAACAGAAGAAGCGACTACTGGATCAAGCGGCCGATGGTCAGATTCGCCTGGATCAACTCCGGGAATTTATTGAACCGTGGAACGAACAATTGATTTCGTTGAGCGCGGAAGTTCATCGTGCGCGCATTGAATACGTTGACTTGCTACAAGAGGCACTCGAGCACACGTTGTTCGGCGACGCGCTCTCGATCCGCTATGTTTCGTCGCTGGAAACCAAGGGCGATCTATCAAAGTATGAAGAACTAATAGCTGAACGCTTGCGGCTTCGTCTCGAAGCCGAGATGTATGCCGGCGCGTGTTTGATCGGACCACATCGAGACGATTTTGAAATACGTTTTCGCGGTCAGAATTTGCGGAGTTTTGGCAGCGCCGGACAACAGCGTAGCGCATTGATAACACTTGATTTAGCGGCGATTTCAGTGTATCATTCAAGACATCAGAATTATCCGATTTTCCTCATTGATGACGTGGACGCAGAACTCGACGGAAGCCGCATTGAACGCCTGCTGGAATACCTCGACGGACGCACTCAAACGTTTGTTACCACTTCAAAGCGAAACTACTTTGAGCGGTTCAATCAGAGGGCGAATTTCTATGAGGTGCGGGATGGAAAAGCGACCGAGGAAACGTTGTTCACCGCAATGATGAGGACCGGGAATCTGGTTTAAGAAGCTCGAAACATATTCGAAGGTAATAAAAGAATTGGCAACCCCTACATCGAAATTGAAGAACAAAAAAGACATATACGATTCATCATCAATAGCCGTCCTGGAAGGGCGCGATGCGGTGCGCAAACGGCCGGCCATGTACATCGGTTCCACCGGAGAGATTGGCCTGCACCACCTGGTTTATGAAGTGGTGGACAACTCGATTGACGAAGCGCTCGCCGGCTACTGCGACACAGTCGAAGTGACGATCCATCTCGACAACTCGATCACCGTCATCGATAACGGCCGCGGCATTCCCGTGGACATGATGAAGAAAGAGAAGCGTTCGGCCGCGGAAGTGGTGATGACCAAGCTGCATGCCGGCGGTAAGTTCGATACGAACGCTTACAAAGTTTCGGGGGGCCTGCACGGCGTGGGCGTATCGTGCGTCAATTTTCTTTCTGAAGCATTGCACCTGGAGATCTGGCGCGATGGACTGACTTACGAACAGGAATATGAACGCGGCATACCCGTCCTGGCGCTGAAGCAAACCGGTAAGACCCGGAAACGTGGCACGAAGATCACTTTCAAACCTGACACAGAGATTTTCGATACCACGGAATTCAGCTTCGACAAATTATCTGAACGTCTGCGCGAAAAGGCTTTTCTCAACAAAGGCATTCGCATTTCGATTAAAGACGAACGCGAAGAGCCGGAGAAGTCGCACGAGTTTTACTATCGCGGCGGCATCGCCGAATTCGTGAAGCACCTCAACAAGAACAAGAGCGTGCTGCACGACAAGCCGATCTATTTCGAGAAAGTCTCCGACGTACTGTCCATCGAAGTCGCGATCCAATACAACGACGGCTATGACGAAAAGGTCTATTCGTTCGCCAACAATATCAACACTGTCGACGGTGGCACGCACCTGTCCGGATTTCGTTCCGCGTTCACGCGCACGATCAATGCTTACGCGCAATCATCTGGCCTTTCAAAGAACTTCAAAACCTCGCTGACCGGCGATGATGTCCGCGAAGGTCTGGTCGCGGTCATCTCTGTCAAACTTCCGCAGCCGCAGTTCGAAGGTCAGACGAAAGGCAAGCTCAATTCCGACGTCAAAGGCGCGGTTGAATCGTTTCTCAACGAGCGCCTCACCGACTATCTCGAGCAGAATCCGACCGTGGCCCGTCGCCTCGTGGGCAAGTCCCTCGACGCCGCCCGCGCGCGCGACGCGGCCCGGAAAGCGCGCGAGATCGTGCGCAAAGGCGCAATGGGATCGACGATGTTGCCCGGCAAACTCGCCGATTGTCAGGAGCGCGATCCGGCGCTTTCGGAAATTTACATCGTCGAAGGTGATTCGGCCGGCGGCTCAGCCAAGCAGGGCCGCGATCGAAAGAACCAGGCAATCCTTCCATTGAAAGGCAAGATCCTCAACGTGGAAAAAGCGCGCTTTGACAGGATGCTGGCGCACAACGAAATCAAAGCGCTGATCATGGCGCTCGGCACCGGCATCGGCAAAGAGGATTTCGATCTGTCGAAGCTTCGTTATCATCGCATTATCCTGATGACCGACGCCGACGTCGACGGTTCACACATTCGCACGCTGTTGCTCACCTTTTTCTTCCGGCAAATGCCGCAGCTGGTCGAGCAGGGCTACGTCTACATTGCCCAGCCGCCGCTCTTCAAAGTGAAAAAAGGCAAGAAGGAAGAGTACATCAAAGACGAAGGGTCGATGGTCCATTATCTGATGCGCCAGGCGACGTCCGAAATGAAGGTCACCACGGGTAAAGCCAAAAACGTCATCGAAGGCGCACAGCTCGCGCGCAATCTTGAACGCATGGTCGACCTTCGACGCTATTGCGAGAAAGCGACGCGCCGGCTGCGCGGCGATGCGCACTTGCTCGATACTCTGCTGGTTGCGTTTGGCGGCAAGAAAGGCGTGCTGCGTGAAGAAGGCGCGACGATGAAGCGGACCTTCCAGGATGAAAGTCTGATGGCGCACGTCGAAGGCGTGCTCGATAAAGCGGGTTACAAGACCGACCTGACTGAAGACGAAGAGCACGGGCTTTGGGAGGTCAAAACCACCACAATTTCCGGTAACGCGATCGCGATCGATTACAACTTTGCCAGCTATGTCGAGTTTCAAAAAGCGGTCGAGCTGTTCATGAAACTTGAAGATCGTCTGACGCCGCCCTTCATCGCCGGTGAAAATGGGAACAGCGAAGAGATCGCCACGCGCGACGATTTGCTCGATCGTGTGCTGACCGCCGCGAAGAAGGATCTCACAATCCAGCGTTACAAGGGTTTGGGCGAAATGAATCCCGAGCAGCTTTGGGAAACAACCATGGATCCCGCGAAGCGCACGCTCCTGCAAGTGCGCATCGACGACGCCGTCGAGACTGATGAGATCTTCACGGTCCTGATGGGCGACGCCGTCGAACCCCGGCGCAAATTCATCGAAGACAACGCCCTCGATGTGCGAAATCTGGATATCTGATGTAGCGCAAGTTGTTAACTTGCGTTTCTCCCTCTCCCTCTGGGAGAGGGCCGGGGTGAGGGTTTAGCGAATCACGCCGCATCATGAATCCAGTCATCAAGTACGCGAAAGAAGCAGCTTAGACAGCCCTCCTTTCCCTGCCTTCGTATTCAGTCACAGATATACACGGATTTACACAGATAAGAAAAGAAACTTCTGATCTGTGCCTATCTGTGTTCATCAGTGGCCTTCTATCCGACTGCAAAATTCTTCTTGCCTAAACTTCTAATCCAGGTAATCTGTGGTCTCGATGAGTTTCGAAACCAACCGCCGCCAATTTCTGCGGGGCGCGATCGCTGCGAGCGCTTTGCTTGCGGCCCAGTCGCGAGTTCTCTCACTTAATTACGAACGTCGCTTCGCGCCCGTCAAAGTCTCACGCGATCGAGTCATCCGCGAAGTCGTCGGGCTCAGACCTTATCGGGCCGAAGGATTCGTAGTTGATGCTGAGCGAGTTGGGAGCAAACTGATCGTACACAACTATGGTCACGGCGGCGCCGGCATGACCCTCTCATGGGGCACGGCCTCACTGGCGGTGGATCTCTTGTCAGAACCGGGAGCGATAGCGACCGGGTTGAAGCGTCGACCTGGAAGAACAGCGCCCCACTTTGCCGTCCTCGGCTGTGGCGTCAACGGTCTCTCGACGGCGCGCACCCTGCAGCGCCGATTTCAAAACGGCCCCGGCACCGTGACCATCTACGCGCGTGAACTGCCTCCCGACACCACCTCAAACATTTCCGGAGCCCATTGGTCGCCGACTACGGTGTTTGATCCTGAAATTGCTTCCGCGAAGTTTAATGAACAGTTTCAAAAGGCCTGCCGGATTTCCAATCGCGCGTTTCAATTGCTGGCCGGCACTGAGTACGGCGTGCGCTGGATCGAGACGTTTGAGCTTTATCGCAATGAAGCGTTACTCGCAGTCGATCTCCCGGGCGGCAACGATCTCTATCCGGCGATCGAGGTTCATCGCGATCCTGATCACTATTTCGGCTTTCCTTTTGTAAAGCAGTTCAGCACGATGCTGATCGAACCTTCGATTTATCTCAGCGCGTTGCTGCGTGATTTTTATATCGCCGGCGGGCGGGTGGTCGTGAAGGAATTTCGCAGTCATGAAGAAATCATGCGTTTGCCTGAGCCAGTCGTCTTCAACTGCACCGGCCTCGGCGCGCGTGCATTGTTTAATGATCAGAAGCTGGGCCCGGTGCGTGGCCAGCTCGAGGTGCTGATGCCTCAACCTGAGATTGACTACTGTTATCTGGGCCGGGGGTATATGTTCCCGCGCCGCGACGGAATAATTCTGGGAGGTACTTTCGATCACGACGATTGGTCACTCGCGCCGCGAGCGGAACAGGCCGCGGGCATCCTCGATGTGCATTCAGAAATAATGAAAGGCCTGAAGTAGCGCAATCAATGTAGCGCAAGTTGTTAACTTGCGTTCTTAATCGCTGGGAGCGCGGACGTCCTCGTCCGCAACGGCGACAGAAATCAGCCACAGATAAACACGGATTCACACAGATAAGAACCCGATCATGTCTCGTCTTATCTGTGCCGATCCGTGTCTATCTGTGGCTTATTCTTTTCTGTGTAATCTGCGCAATCTGCGGATACAAAATTTAAGCGCAGCGCGCGAACGGCATCACTCGATGAGAGGCCACGCGCGACGTCGCCGGCAGGAATTCAATTGCGGGAGCAACTTCGAAGACAGAATCCAGACGCGTAACTTCCAGCACGCGGCTCACAAGTTTCGTTACGTTCATCAGCTTGAAGCGAATGCCATTCGCCAAAGACTGCCTGCGCAGCTCCAACATCAGCCCCAGGCCGCTCGCATCGATTGTGCTCACGCGCCCGAGGTCGAGCACCACTGTGCCGACACGTGTTTGCGAAATCACTGCCTCGCGCAGGGACGCCGTTTCACCGTTAACGATTCGTCCCTGCACGCACAACACAGCGACGTTTCCTGAATTCCTTGTATGTACTTTCAGCATAACCAAGCTCCCTGACTAAAATTACGGCGGCCCCAGCTAATAAGTTCGCGTCTTCTGATCAATTAGTGCGACTGCGCCCGTCCGTATATGACAACCCCTGGGTACGCGGACGTCCTCGTCCGCATTGCTTTCAATTCTTAAACGCCGGTCCCCCAGGCGGTTCCGTCAGCCGCCCGGGGGTTCACTCGAGGAGGAGCCCAATGATTCTCATCCTCTCGACCGGCTTTTCAATTAGCACCTTACCTTTTCAAATAGTAAGTGCACCGCAGGGGCATTCGGTTTCAACTTTTTTCAAAACTTCCGAAATCAGCATGCAAAAACTTCTTCAAGTGTACAGTTCTCTGTTCGCGCCTTCGGCTTTCACTATGAAGACGACGACAAGCGTCACTGCGTTAACAGACAACAAGAACCTGCGGAGCAGGTGAAAGCATAAAGCCTTGGGGCGTAAGCCTCAGGACAACGGCAATAAAAACAGATCGAGCCCGCGAAGTGGGCGACAGATACCGAAACCGCTTGCGGTAGCAAGCGGGTTAATCACTCAATCTTCAGGAAAGTGAATTTGTTCTTGTCTGGCGCGAAACCTGACTTTTGGATCCAATGTGATTCTCGTGAGCTGGGTCATTGATCCGTCCCGCGACTCTTCGCTCCGGAGGAGCGAGATGTTTATAGCCCCGATTCCTAAAGACTCCCGTAGCTCCTTTAGGAGCGAAATGTTAATCGATAAACTCAAATACGTATTTGTCTTCAAATGGAATCTTGTATTTGCCATGAGGTTTTCACATTCCGCTCCTAAAGGAGCTTCCCTGGTTGAGAGCGCCGTCGAGGTCTATAAACATTTCACCCCTAAGCGGGGTGAGGCGTTAGTCCCAATTGGGTGGACCGAGTTCGCGACCTAAAAAAGCGGTAACAAGTTACCGCAC
>DNNE01000196.1:56748-59424 GCA_003487805.1 Blastocatellia bacterium
GCGCTGACTTGTCAGCGCTTTGGTAAGTGGCGACTTGTCGCCGCGAGACTGAAACGAGGTCTCTTGGACTAACTGGCGCCTTTTGAAAGCGGTAACAAGTTACCGCACTCCAAATGAGGTCAGTACCCGGAGCGGTAGCGACGGGGTAGCTCTTTACTGAAAGTATCTGACAATCTCAGACCCGATCCAATCTCCCACCGGAACAGAGACGCCATTCCCGATCATTCGATAAGCATCATTAGCGCTGCCGACGAAAGTAAACGTGTCCGGGACACCTTGGAGCCGCGCGTATTCCCGCACCGTGTAAGGTCGCACGCCGTGTGGAAATCGCCGATCGATGACCAGTCTCGTGCTCAAGTCTTTCGCGTAATGCGCGACGCATGTTGGTGCGATGTCGCCGCGTTCCGGATCGCTGATGATCGGTCGGTCTCGATATGCGCCGGCGAGCCGCTTGAGTACATAGTCAGGAATATGCGGCGTCGGATCTGGTTCGAGTATCTCCGCGAGAGTGGCCGCCCGTTGAGACGATGGTTCGCTCCAAGCGAAGTTTCGCCGGCTACCGATGATGATCAGCCGGTCTCTTTTTTGCGGCAGCCAAGTCGAAGACTTAACCGGACACGCAACGTGGACATAGTAATCCGGCAACTTTGTCATTGCTTCCATGACGACCGGAAACTTCTTCATGCCCGGAACATTCTCAACCACATACAGCTCCGGCCGGCGAATCGCCACGTGCCGAAAGAAATGCAGGAACAGATCGTCACCCGTGCGCACGCCGTGAATGTCAGCAATGGGCGAATACTTCGTGCAAGGATAAGTCGCGACCATCACGTGACATTCCTTTTCGGATTGCACGAGCTTCTTAGTGATGTCGCATTGCACAACTTCGTGAGCAAAGTTCCAACGCATCGTGTCGCAACAGACAGAATCGATCTCAAAGCTTTGCTGCAACGTTAGGCCACCGGCTTGGAGCCCGATGTCCATGAGTCCCGCGCCGGAGAAATAAGAGTTGGTGAGAATTGGGAACATGAGAAGCCTGCGGATACTAGCCAGGCATCTTCAATCACGCAAGTAAAGGATTTTGCAACGCTGCGATGCTTGGTTACACTACGTCCGTGCCGAGAGCCCCGAATGTTAAATGGACACGCGAGCATGAGCTCATCGCACTGAACCTCTACGGAAAACTTCCGTTCGGGCAGTTCCATCATACGAATCCGTTAATCGTCGATGTCGCGAAGCGAATGGGACGATCCGCAGGCAGCTTGTCGATGAAGCTCAGTAATCTGGCTTCACTCGACCCAGTTCAGAAAGCGAGAGGCATAAGAGGGCTGCCCGGAGCAAGCCAACAGGACCGAGATATGTGGAAGGAATTCCACCTAAATCTCAATGTTCTGGGACCGGAGAGCGAACAACTTCTGCATGACCTCTTCACTACGAATAATGATCGTGAAGTTGATTTCTTGGAACGCGACAGAGTTCGCCTTGAACCGTCAGCGAAATCGCCTTTGGGTCCCACTGAAGCGATGGCATCCATCCGCGTCCGACGTGGACAACAGTTCTTCCGGCAAACGGTCCTAACTTCGTATGGAGTGAGCTGTTGTATCAGCGGAATCAACGTTCCGCGTCTGCTCGTAGCCAGCCACATCAAACCTTGGCGAAACTTCCCGAAATACCGACTAGATCCGCGCAACGGACTATGCCTTTCGACTCTTCATGACGCAGCATTCGATGCCGGACTAATTACCCTTGACGACAACTTAGGCGTTGTCCTGAGCGCAAGACTCAGGGGTTACCTTCCCTCAAAGTCTCTAGAGCACAACTTCTCTCGATTTGAAGGGCGATCGATCCGATTGCCTGACAAGCTCGCCGAACCGAATCCGGCATTTCTTCGTTTTCACCGGACAAAGATATTTCAGAAATAACAGCGCGTGAATCTTAGATCTTAAAGTCCGATCAGTCTGTGGACGATCGGCTACAATCGTTCGATTGGCGTTAGTTTTCGAAAATGCAATTTTCTTACACGCAAGGTTAGGACTTTCGCGGCCTTGCCGCCGCGCATAGCGGTCAGGCTGTGCCTGACCGGGATTCCTCCTTTTTGAAATTAACGGCGAGGCTGCGCCTCGCCGGATGAGGCGCAGCCTCTGTTAAGAAAAAGGGGAGGTGCCGGAAAGCCGGAGGCTTTCCGCAATGTGCTGCGGCGGAGCCGCGTCACCGAGCGTGGGTTTTCACGGGGAAAGTGGTCGAGTGTCGCGTAGCGACTGCGTGAGTTTAGCCGGGGCTTTTAAGCCCGGATCGCGTTCGTCAAAGAAATGGTCGTCGCGTCGGCGACGATTGAATGGATAAATCGGCTCGCGAATAAACGGTTCGCGCTGCGCGCTCAATGCAGGCAGGATGCCTGCGCTCCCAGCTTTCCACAATGTGGTGCGCGGCGACGGAGCCGCGAGAGCGGCGAAAGATCTGTAGCCCACGGCGTGAGCCGTGGGTAAGAGGCATCCTTTGAACCGGAGCCCCAGCGGGGCGGAACATCAATGGCGGCGGTTTTAGTTACGCCCCTACGGGGCTCGAACATATCTCATGACGGCTGACCCACGGCTCGCGCCGTGGGCTACAGATCTTTCGCCGCTCCGCGGCTGAACATATCTGATGACTGTTGACCCACGGCTTACGCCGTGGGCT
>DNNE01000196.1:59724-59927 GCA_003487805.1 Blastocatellia bacterium
CGCCGTGGGCTACAGATCTTTCGCCGCTCCGCGGCTGAACACTGCTGACCCTTACGCCATGGGCTACAGATCTTTTGCCGCTCCGCGGCTGAACATGTTTCATGACTGCTGACCCACGGCTTACGCCATGGGCTACAGATCTTTTGCCGCTCCGCGGCTGAACATATCTCATGACTGTTTACCCACGGCTTACGCCGTGGGCT
>DNNE01000196.1:60233-69896 GCA_003487805.1 Blastocatellia bacterium
CGCCGTGGGCTACAGATCTTTTGCCGCTCCGCGGCTGAATCCATCCTGCGATGCAAAATCGTTTACTTGCCAGGCCCTGTACACTTTGGGAGCCGATCATTTTTCGCTAACGGAAAGGAACCCAATGTCGCACACATACACCAACCTTCTCTCGCATGTTGTCTTCAGCACAAAAGATCGCAGGCCGTTAATCGATGCAGAAATAAAGCCGCGTCTACTCGGCTACATCAATGGCATCGTCAATGAGAGCGGTGGAAAAGTTTTGTCGCTCAACTCAATGGCCGATCATCTGCACATGCTTTGGGAATCACCGCCAAAATTGTCGATGTCAGACGCAATGCGCATAGTAAAGACAAATTCATCGCGTTGGGTTCATGAGACGTGGGGATTACAAAAGGCCTTCGGATGGCAGACCGGTTATGCCTCGTTTAGCGTCAGCCGTTCGAACCTGGCCGCGGTCGCAAACTATATCGAAACGCAGGAAGCACATCACCGGAAGCGGACGTTCGAGGAGGAGTTTGTCGAGCTTTTGGTCAGGCATGGCGTTGATTATGATTCCAGATTTGTTTTTGGATGAGTTTAGCCGAGGCGTTCGTCAAAGAAGTGGTCGTCGCGTTAGCAACGCCGGGTCTGGTGTCGCCCGCTAAAGCGGCTCATCAAGCAGCCGCGGAGCGGCGAAAAGATCTGTAGCCCACGGCGTGAGCCGTGGGGTAAGAAGGAATCCTGGAATCCGAGCCCCAGCGGGGCGGAACATCAATCGCTCTAGTTTCGCCGCTCCGCGGCTCGAACAAATCCTCATGACCGCTGACCCACGGCTTGCGCCGTGGGCTACAGATCTTTCGCCGCTCCGGCGGCTCAATGCTACTGAATCCCTCGACTTGCGCGCTTCTCGTGTATGCGCATGTCGACGAGGCCTTGGATGGTGATGTTGGGGTCCTCGGACTTCGCGCGGCGCACAAAGTCCATATCAATTTTGAAGACGCGCAGGTTCACCAGTTCTTGTGGCGTTACCGAAGTGAAGCCGGCGGCGCGCAGGTCGTTTACAAATTGCGCAGTCACCTGGAAGATTTTGAATTCGACAACTCGATCGAGATTCAGATCCTTGAAACCGAGTTGCTGAATCTCGCTCATGTATTCAGGCGTGATCTTGTGCACACGCAACTCGACCAGCTTATTGAAGGGCAGCTTGCCAAAGCCCAGGTTCTCGGCTTGTTGAGCGAAGATGCCATCGACTTTGAATATGTGAGCTTCGATAAGTTGGCTGAAAGCCAGATGGTCAAAGCCCGCCGATCTTAGATCCGCGATCGTCTCAGGCGTGATTTGAAAGATGCTCGATTCGACCAGGTTGTCGAACGTGAGCTTATCGTATCCGCTCGCCTTCAGCGCATCGATCGAGGCGATCTTCAGATTCGCCATCGCCGCCGAAAACACATTGTTGTCGCTCAAGTTCGTATAGCCACGCGTAGCCAGTGCGGAAAAGAAACTCTGATCAGGCGTGAGCGTGAAGCGGCCGGATCCCTTGCCGTCGCGAAATGATCCCACCAGCTCGAAGGTGCCGGCGTCGCGCACGATTCGAATGGTCACATCCATCGGCGAGTTCTGCGCTTCGCGCGAAAGCCCCTGTAACTCGCTGATCTTGATTCCGTCACCCCAGTTCTGCTGCTTTCCCAGCGACATGTTCAGTTGAACTTCATCTGTGTCTTTGCGGGTGAATTCGATCCGCCACTCGCCGGTGATTGGCGTGTTCGAACGTTGCGCGATGGTGGCGGGCGCAAGACAGAAAACGAGAAGGATCAAGGCGATAAGGGTCTTTGTGGTCATAGAGATCTCCTACACGGTTTTCTAGTTAGTGAGTAAAGAGGAGGGAAGGTTGCAGAAAATGTTGGGTGGCCCCGACAGCCGATACAAGGGCATCCACAGATTAGGCAGATTACTCAGATTCAGAAAGGTATTCGAAAACAAGTGAAGGGTTTTCCGGCGGGAGCCCCTAAGATGATCCACGAACTCACACGAAACGTTTTTCGTTCCAATTTTGTGTGATTTCGTGGATCGTTCTTGCTGACGAAAAAGACAACACGAAAACCCCCGGTCTTTCGCCCGCTAAAGCGGGCTCCGGAAAAATAAATTGATCGTGATCCGGTGGTGGCGTCCCGATGAATCGGGACTCACCACCGGCTACTATCTTTCACGCTTTCAGTGTGAATACGAACGCAAGTTAACAACTTGCGCTACTACGGTTTCTTAACTTTGCCTTTGCCGCCGCCCTCACCCTTGTCGCTGCTTTCGGCTGGTGGTTTAGGTTTGCGTTCCGGTTTGGGCGCGGCTTGAGGCTTCGGCTTCGCTTCAGACTTTGCCGGCTTGGCTACTCGTTCTCCCTGCGCTCGCGTCTGAACCTGGCGCTGGGGTTTATCCTGACCGGGCGTCTGGGCGCGAGTAGTCTTCTCCTGAGCACGCGTGTCTTTCCTTTGCTGCTGCTCAAGCTGGCGCGTCTGCTGCTGCGCGTCCTTATTATCTTTGGCAGCGTTATTATCTTTGGCGGCGTTGCCATTCACGCGGCCCGTATCCTGTCTGCGTCCGGTCTCTGCCTGTTGCTCCTGCTGACGCTCGTCTCTAACCTTGAACTTCTGACTTTTGGCCTGGTCGGAAACACGCTCTACGCGCATCGACTTTGGCAGATCCTTGCGAAACTTCGACTCGCGGACATCAGCGCCGAGATAAACCGGCGTGTCGTTAAGTTTCTTCGCAATGCCGGGCGGCAGATCGATCTTGCCGCGTCCCCAGGCCGAATGAACGACTGCATTTCTCAGCGGAGTCAGAGTTAAAGGATCGAGCGTTGACCTTACTGACGCCAATCGCTGCTGATCAACACGTCGGATGGTGCGCGGATCGATGGGACGACCCCACGCATCCACCGGCACCACGGTCACCGCCCCGGGTATGGCGAAATTAACAAGTTGCGTGGGTACTACATTGGTCTGCGTCAGGTAATGTGGCTGCCAGTTTCCGTCGTAATAACGCGGCGCATAACTATCGCCCGGGCCGAGCGGCACCCAGCCGGTTTGGTTCGCGTCCAGCGAAACGAAAGCAACCAGGGCCGGCGCATACGAGGGCGTCGTATTAACTCCATCGGGAATCCAGTACCACTGGTTACTCACGTTGGCCCAACGTCCATAGTGATAAGGCGCATAGCCCCAGGGCTCGCTGGAAACCCAGGTCGGGCCATACGTATTACTGTTAATCCACTGACCCTGTTGATAGGGAACCCAGCCGGCATCAACTCGCGGCCGCCAGGCATGATCATAACCACTGACGTTCTGCCAGTCGCCGTAAGCATCGAGGTCGTTGAGTCCTATAATGTTTGAACTCGCATACTTATAGCTCGGGTTGCGCTGGTAAGGATCGTAGTAGTTTGGATCGCTCAGATAGGCGTCGTAGTTACTGTAACGGCCGTCGTATGAATTCGGATATTGATAGCGGTAATAATCGTCTACCTGATATCCGGCGTCCTGGCGATTCAACCTCGAGAGGGCTACTTCGGACGCAGCCTGCCCCAGGAGGGTCAGCATTTCGCCTTTGCTAACCTGGCCGGAGCCTCCCAAACCTACAACCTGCGCCAGTCCTGTCAGAGCTGAAACCATAACGCCACTGTTGTTGAAGTCGATGTTGTAGAGTCCGGGCTGAGTGAAGTCTACGGCGCCGTTGGGCGTGGCCACTTCAAACAATTCATTTGGTTGTAAGTACCCGACGTCAAACATTGCCGAGCCATCGCGCATCGCGAGCTGTGTGCGCCGATCGCCCAGCGACACCACGTCAAGCGAAGTGTTTGGATTTAGCCGCGCGAAATTGCGTCCGCTAAAAGCGAGCGAGGCGCGCGACTTTTCCCGGGTGTAAATCCGATCTCCCTCTGAGAAAGGTTGATTCGCCGTCACCGCGGTCCATTGTGTATTGGCGTCGGTGTTGGCGCGGTCATCACAAAAGGCGACGTCGCCCTCGACGCGTTGAATGCGCGCGGCATCTGGCAGTGTCTCTGCTTCAACTGCGGGTTCATGTTTTGCGTAGAACCACACGCCCAGGCCGGCGATGAGTGCAAACACCGCGGCCACGATGGTCCCGTGGGGCCATAATTTCATCCTGCTCATAAAACTCTCCTTACTTAAATCGAACGGAAATTTTCCTGCTCAAATCTCAGGTTTGCCCACGTTCATTCAGCGAAATGGGGCGGCTCGCCCGTAGCGCTTTAGAAAGCATTCTGACGGGTGCGAGGAGCTAGAGACTTATACAGGATTGGCTCGTCAGCCGTCTGTGGGTTAGCACACATAGCGGTTTTTGGCTGGTAATCACAGTTCGGAAGAAGCAAAGGCTTTCCGCAAGGTGCGGCGGCACAAGCCGCGAGAGCGGCGAAAGATCTGTAGCCCACGGCGTGAGCCGTGGGGTAAAGAGGCACCCTTCGAACGGAGCCCCAGCGGGGCGGAACATCAATCTGCTGACTGACCCACGGCTTGCGCCGTGGGCTACAGATCTTTTGCCGCTCCGCGGCTGCTCAGCGCGGAGACGGACGCAAGTTAGCAACTTGCGCTACTTCTTTGGCTTTACGAAAATCGTGTCGTCTATGGTTACGTTGTGTTTCACTTCCGTGAGCTTAATCGTGAAGTGCGCGTCCTGGATGATGTGGATCGTGAACGGCACTTTCACCCCATCGACTTCGCGATAATCCTGGTATTCATCGGCCTCACCCATCTTGCCCGCAGCGTCCCACTCTTCCGTGCGCAGCAGCAATCCAGTGACGCTGTCGAAATAGAAACGTCTCGGGCTGCCGGCGCGCGGCGCTTCCAGAACGAAGGCGTCACGCTCTTCAACTTTGCCGACGCCGCCTTTACCGAGTGATATTTTCGCCGTGCCTTTGAACGTCAGATTTGGATATTGCAGTCGCAGCTTCAGTGGCTGATAGAAATCTGCATCGCGCATCGCCGATCCCGCTTCGAGCCCGGTCTTATCGGTGATGCCATCGTCAGGGTTTTGTTCCCAACCGACCTTTCCGTCGAATCCGTCCTTGAATGTTTCCTGTCCGGGCATCTTCAGAGTGATCAGTACAAAGTTCGGCGCCTTCGCATACATTTCCACCGGGCCGCTCATCGCAATGCCACTCACTTCGAAATTTCCTTTGGACACACGGCTGGTTATCTTCTCAATCGCCGCCTGTCCGCCGAGCGCCGTCACATAACTCGCCAGCACTTCATCCGCTTTCTTCATCGCGTCTTCAGTGCTCAATTGTGTTGCAGTGATCGAATTGGTGGCCGAAGGTTCGGATGGTTTGAGCCCGAGCATGATTCGCACGGCAGCGTTTACAAACTCACTGATATAGTCCCGATCCGAAGCGGCAAAGTTGCTCATGGCCACAACCGCGACCTGATCATCAGGCGCAAGTATCACCAGCGACTCGAACCCCGTGTCGCCGCCCGAGTGCAGGACGAGACGATGACCCTGTTTCTCGGTCGTGAACCAACTGATTCCCTCTTTCATACCAAGCGCATCGACGACTGGCCGCCACATCGAGTCGATTGTTTCACGCTTGAGAATGCGTTGGCCGTCGAGCTCTCCATGATTCAGATTAGCGATGGCCCAACGGCTCATGTCTTCGATACTTGAATAGAGTGTCGAGCTGGGCGAGTGCGCACGGTTGTAGGGGAAAACCTTGCTGACCACAACCTTGTTGTTTTCCATGACGTGCGGCGAAGTAAGCAACTGGGAATTCGCTTCGCGTACGAGCAGCGTGCTGTCTTTCATGCCGATGGGAGTGAGGATGTTGCGCTGCACATAGTCTTCGAAACTTTCGCCGGAGACTTTGGCGATCACGTCGCCGAGCATTTCATAAGCAGTGTTGCTGTAGGCGAATTTCTCGCCGGGCGCGAAGACGAGTTTTTGATCGGCAATGCTGCGCACGAAGCGCTCGAGGGCGCCGGCGTCGTATTCAGGTTTGTCCCAGTTATAGTTCACCGTGTCGGGAATGCCTGAGGTGTGACTGAGCATCTGGCGAATAGTGATCGTGCGGTAGCGCTCGTCATTCAATTTGAAATAAGGGAGATAGCGAATCACGGGCGCGTCCAGATCGATTTTGCCTTTCTCAGACAGCTGCATCACGGCCGTCGCGACGAACGTCTTCGTCACTGAAGCCATATGAAAGAGCGACTTCGAAGTGATCGCCATAGTGCCGCCGAGTTTGGCTACGCCGAAGCCTTTCGCATAGATCAGTTTTCCGTTCTTGACCACGCCGATGGCAAAGCCGGGCAAACGACCCTGTTGAACTTCTTCCTTGATCTTCGGCTCCAGCTCGGTAGAGAGTCGTGCGACCGGATCAGTCTTCGTGGCCTCGGGAGTTTGAGCAGTAGCGAAGATGGCGAGCAGACCAAACAGGAGACTAGTCGTGGCGGCGCGCGTCAGGGGTCGGGTGTTCATAATGTTCGGGCTCCTATGCTTCAGTGACGTTCAAGGGAAGAGTGAGTTTGAAATCGATCGGAATTCGCTCGTGGATTTGACGTGATAGAAGCGCAAAGTGTTAGCGAGGAGCAGGAGAGAATAAGTAGGCGCTTTATCATCTCATTCACCCTTTGTGCCTTTTAGTGATTCCTGGTTCGTGTGATTTCGTGGTTTGTTCCTCTCGATCCATATGCAAAGCAAAACCACGAATAAACACGAACATAAAACCAATCCACACGAAGCCCGCAAGACCGACAAGACCATTGTGGCCCGTCAGGATCGGTGGTATATCCTTTCCACGTTACATCTCAGGAGACTCAACATGAAAAAACCGAGTGCGATTTTGTTTGCTCTATCAGTTTTGCTTTTACTTTTGGCGAGCGCTCGCCCGCATTCGAATTATCTTACTAAAGCTGCCGCCGGAAACATTGCTGATGGGATGTACACGATCGTGGGCGAGGCGAGCCGACGCTGCCTGGAAGTTCCTAACAGCTCTTGCGCATCCGGAATCGGGATACAGACATTCGACTGCGACAAATCGGAGGCGAGCAACAACCAGAAATTTAATGTCACCAGTGACGGCTCGGGTAATTACACAATATCGCCTGCGCACAGTGATTTGTGCCTGGAAGTTTCCAACGAAAAGATTGCCGGCCGTACGCCGGTGCTCCAAACTGAGTGCAGCCCCGGTAAGGTCAGCCAGAAGTGGGCCATGTCCCAGTTTGGCGTCAATCTTGAAATACGCGACGTGCAAAATAATCGGTGCCTCGACATCCTGCGAAAGGGCACGGGGAACTATGCTCCCATTTACCTGCAATCTTGTAACGATGGACCGAACCAACGATGGCGGCTGAACAAGGCGACTCTCAACACTGATCAGGGCATTATCTGCAGAGCTTCGCCCAGCCATCCTGAACACGAATGTTCAGGGGTGAATGATCAGCAGAAACCGGTTTCACTTGGTAAGACCCTAACCAGAGCGCGATGCGACGAAGTATGCAGAGTGAACAAGATGATCAGTTGTAAGTGGGAAGGGATGAAGTAGTTCGCGCTTCGCGCTCAATGCAGGCAGGGATGCCTGCGCACCAAACAAAAAATGCCGCGAGGTAAGGTCGCGGCATTTCAGATCATTTAGATCTTAACTGTTCTGGCTACTTCAGGGCCGGCCTAAGATGCCGCCGAGAATGCTGCCGCGATTGCCGTAGCCGCCACGGTTTCCATAACCACCGTACTGTCGATAACCTGCCGCATAGCCCTGCTCGAAGCCGCTGCGAAAAGCCTGTGACGAAGCGTTGCGCCAATAGTGTGATCGCTGTGGGCTATAGCTCTGACCACGTTGCGCATCGCTGGAGCCGGTGCTCAAGCCGTACTGGTAACCCTGTTGCTGGGCAGCGCCGCCGCCGTAGTTTCCATAGCCGCCGTAGTTTCCGTACGTACCATAGTTGCCGTAGCTACCATTGTTATAGCTACCGTTGTTATAGCTACCGTTGTTATAGCGGCCGTTGTTATAGCGGCCATTGTTATAGACGCTGGCCCGCCGAGCAGCCTCTTCGCGGCGAATCGCCTCTTCACGGCGTTCGCGTTCGCGATTGTTGTCGTTGCGCCAGTCCCGATTCTGGGTCTGGCTGCTGGTCCGTCGGGCGCGATCGTCACGTCGGCGATCCTGACGTTGATCGTTGTCGTTGTCGCGGTCGCGTCGATTCTGCGCCTGAGCCGTCATCCCCGCCACGGCCGATATTCCGAATATGAAAGCGAGCGTCAAAACAGCGCCGCCAATCTTTGTGCTTAAGTTTTTCATTGTTTGGTCGATTCTCCCCTTTGGCAAACAGGAACGGCAACACCCGTGCCGTCGACTTTACCAGATGCGCCGTGCTGATTTGAATGGAATTACGCTGGAGTACGGGGCACTCCATCCCCGTTTGGTGTATGAGATGGTGCGGACTAGACGATTCGGGAGATTTTCCCTCGCCGAAGTATCCGTTCGACGCGAGAGGAAACCCGGTTGATGCCACAATTGTTAACGAAAGCCGATTGGTTTGCGAGCGGATGGTGGCGGGGACATCAGTCGCCTAATCGCATCAAAGACGACTTTGAATTGTCGATCGTATTTGCTCTCGAGTTCTTTAAGCTTGCCAGCCAACTCAACATTACTCGCCAGCATTCGCCGGAGGTTTACAAGCGCGCGCATTATTTCAATATTGACTTGAACGGCGCGTTCACTTTTCAAAACGCTCGACAGCATTAGAATTCCGTGTTCGGTGAAAGCCATCGGCGCATAACGCAGTCCTTTCTGGTCTGCTTTGGAGGTCACAAATTGTGACCTCCAATTGCGAAACTCATTAGTATCAAGCACGAACATGAAGTCATCCGGAAACCGATCGAGATTTCGCCTCACGGCCTGTTTCAGAGCCTTTGTGGCGAGACCGTACAGCGCTGCCAAATCACGATCCAGCATCACCCTCTCACCGCGAATCAGATAGATCGCCCTTTCAATTCTCTCTATGGGAATGAGACTGGATTGTTTCATGAGGCTCCGTCGCACGTTGCGCAGCGGCGCATCTTAAATGAAAACGGTAAATCAGGAAAGTAATGAAAGTTGCAAGGATGATTCGCTGAGTCGCGTGACCTTATCTCAAGCCTTCGGCATGAAGACGGCGAGTTCACTCTGAATATCTTTCCGCGCGAAAACGGAAGAGTTTTACAGCCGCGTTGGGAGCGAGGCCGGCTTTGCCCAAAGCGATCTCGATCTGTTGCTCGGCAGTGTCGATGCCTTCAAGGTCTGGAAGCAGCAGCCCCCGGTGAAATCCGCTTTCGTCTTCCACGATCACACCGTAAATCTTAGGATCAAGATCGTCGAGACTGCACGGCTCGGGCGCGGAAAGAACATCGACAGAGTACCTGAGATTAGGAAGTTCGGCGGCGCCCACCGGCGTAAATCGTGGGTCGCGCGTGGCGGCGCTGATCGCGTTCGCGATGATCTCTTCGCCCAGCGTGTCTTTGACCGGATCGATCGTGCCGATACAGCCGCGTAGATCGCCGTCACGCGTTTTGATGGAAACGAAGCAGCCGGCGCGGGCGTTGAATAAATCGGGAAGACCGTCGGGCGGATCGATGACCTTGCTGCTGGTGATGAAGGTTTCGATCGTGCGACGAGCGAGTGCGGGGATGGAGTCAGAACCGCCTGCGGTA
>DNNE01000068.1:0-22987 GCA_003487805.1 Blastocatellia bacterium
GGAGAGGGGGTAAACTGTACCACCACCCACAACCCGGTACTGACTCCAACACGTCAACGGCAAATTAAGACCCTACCCCGCCATCTTAAGACAATCCGTGAAACCTCAGTGGGCGGGCAGTTGGGAAAAGATCACAAAGTGTCCACCCGGTTCTTTGACGACAATCTCCTTTGAGCCATAGAAGGTGTCGTGAATCGGTTGCACGATGTCGGCGCCTTTCAAAGCCTGCTCAGCCGCTTTGATGTCCGGGACTTCCATGAACAGAAAGCTCGGCCCCTGCTCGACCGCTTTCGCCAGCGGATTTGCCGGGTCCGCCTGCATGCCTGAGTAAGTTTGGTACATGATTTCGACCTTATCGTTTTCGAGCGCCACGAACCCGAGATGATCGCCCTCGGGAACTTCGATAGTTTTGTGAAACCCAAAGCGCTCGGTCCAAAACTTTAAGCTCGGCTCTACGTTCTTGACGTGCAAAATTGGGGTTGATTTGTTGACCATAAGTGTCCTTTCCTTTTGTGTCCGTGCCGCGTGAATAGCAGTCCAGCTCGCCAGGAGCATGGTGATTACCAGACCCGCAGCCACAGTGAATTTCTTCTTCATACAGCCTCCGTTTAGTCTTGACTTCTTGTCTAGTCTAATTTAGACTAGCGGTATAATAACGACCATGAAGAAAACTGTCAAGCGAGAAAAATCATTGCGAACGGAGGATGCTGGTGCGGCGAGCGGGGCACGCCTCACCACGCCGGATTTGGTCATCCTCAGCCTGCTGGCCGAGCGGCCGATGCACGGATACGAAGCAAATGCCACGTTGGAGGATCGAAAAATTCGCGACTGGGCAGCAGTGTCGCGTCCGCAAATCTACTATTCGCTCGACAAGCTGACGCGTCTGGGATTAATTCGCGTCACCGAGGATGCTGCGTCATCAGCCGGACCGGAGCGGCGCGTTTTTCAGACGACTGAGGAAGGGCGGAAGCGGCTGGCCGATGCGCTCGAGTCATCGCGTTGGACCAGCGCCAGGGTGCACGAGCCTTTTCAAACCTGGCTGGCGCTTTCCTGGCAGGCGCGCCCGCGCGGGTTCGCGCAGCAGCTAAAACGGCGGCGCGAACATCTCGAGAAGAAACTGGTTGAAGAGCGGGCGACGCTCGAAGATGTGCTAAAAGAAGTGGGTCACCCCTATCACGAGGCGGTGTGGATGCTGAAACTGGTCGTCGCGCAGATTGAATTGGAATTGAAGTGGTTGGATCAGATTCAGCGCGAGACACCAAAACGGGCGCCGGCGCGGAAGCGAAACCTCCACCGCAAACGCGAGCGAAAGTAACCACCCCCAGGTGCCGATCTTGTTTCAATCCGGTTCAGTCTTGAGAGCCGCCGGTTGATTAACAAATACATTGATGATAGATAACGCCGCGTGAACGAGTCAGCTCGATGATGAAAGAAGGCCCAAAAGAGTTCATTTCTCCGATCGTCGGTTTGGTTGCGGGCATCGTGTATGGGGCAATCGCCCGCGGTGTTTTCAAATCGGGTCCGGACAGCAATTACTTTGTCGTCTTGACCATCGCGTTCATTTTTGTAGTGCCGATGGCGCTTGGTGTTCTCACAGTTTTCTTCGCAGCCAGATACAGACCCCGCCGCTGGTACTACTGGCTGTTCATGCCCTGGGTGCCGTGCGCGATGCTCTTACTCGGCGCATTCTTATTCGGAATCGAGGGCGCCATCTGCATCATCATGGCCTCGCCGGTTTTCTTTCTTATGTCCAGTTTAGGCGGCTTGCTAACGGGACTGGTGATGAAGGAATACGGCTCCAGCCGAAGCAGTTACTCCCTTCTACTGTTTCCGATTTTGCCTTTCCTCGTCGCTCCGATAGAACATCAGTTTCCCGCGCCCGACTCAGTACGTTCAACTGAAACTCAAATAATCATCAATGCTTCACCGCAGACCGTCTGGGAGAACATTGAACGTGTGAGGCGGATCGAACCTGACGAGCAGCGATTCAGTTTCTTTCGTCTCATGGGATTTCCGCGTCCGGTCGAGGCGACCTTATCGTACGAGGGCGTCGGTGGCGTCCGGCATGCGACCTTCGAGGGTGGCGTGCTGTTCATCGAGACGATTGACGTGTGGCAACCCGATCGTGAATTGAGATTCAGCATCAAGGCCGATACGAACTCGATTCCATCAACGACCCTCGATGAGCACGTGACGATTGGCAGTGCGTACTTCGACATGCTACAGGGTGATTACCAAATTGAACCGGTAAGCGATCATCAGGTTCGCCTGCACCTAAGTAGTAAGCACCGCATATCCACGCGATTCAATCTTTACGTAGGATTGTGGACGGAATTTATTATGAGAGATATTCAGCAGAACATACTGAAGATCATCAAGCGGCGTTGCGAAGCTGCCCAGCCTACGCCGGCAACAACCCCTTAATTTCCCTCACCATCCGATTTACTTCCTCCTGATCCGCCAGCGCGATCATGAAGAATTTGTAGCCCTGATGAAAACAGATTACACCGTTGGCGAACAGCCAGACGCCGTCGAGAAACGGATTGCTGCCGAGAATCCAACTGATGGGCGCGCCGGTGATGCCGACCGGATTGATGATCTGCGCGAACATCGTAGCCCCCATCGCGCAACTGAATGCCCCGAGTAGAGGTGCGCCGACGTACTTGGCCATCTTGCGTTGAAACTCGACGCGCTCGCGCTCGGCTTCATCTAATTCGCCTGCGGCGATGCGCGCTTCCTGCTTCTTCAAATACTCGTCAAATTTCTCGCTCGCTTTTTTCAAGCCCCAGACGGGTAAGGCAGAATGCGTCAGCCAGTGCGGATGCGTGCCGAGTAAGACTACATCCAAACCCGGAAACGCCGCGCCAGCGCGAATGCCCAGGACGAGTGAAGCAGTTATGACAGCCGTCTTGCCTGGGTTTTCTTTGATCCAATCCTTCGCTTTAACGACTCCTGCGGTCGCCGCCGCGGTGGCGCGGGTTGCCTTCATCCCCTGGCCTGCCATCTTCGCCGCTGAGCCGACATAGCTCGCCGCGTCGTCGAACACCTTTTCCGCTTTCTTACCGGCGGGACCGGCCGCGTCACGAATAATTTTCCCGGCGTCGGTGGCCGCGTCTCGAATTACTTTGCCGGCGTCTTTCGCGTGGCGTTTAGCTTCGTCCGTCGCGCGCCGCGCGTTCTCGCGAAGTTTTGGATCGTCGGTGAACGCTTCGGCTTCCGCGCGCAATTGTTCCGCGCCGTTCGCAATCGTTTGCGCGCCTTTGCGGGCCGCGTCGCCGGCGGCGCGTGATGCATCTTCCACAATGCCGCTTACGCCTAGTTTTTCATCCAGCTCCCGCGCCTTTCGTTTGGCAGCGCGATGCAGATCGTCGAGCTTCTCTTTGTAATCAGCCATAATGAGTATCGCAGTCCTAATTGATCCAGCGTTCGCATTATATTCTACGCCAAGAGCACTGGATGAGTTCGCGATTCGTGCCGCAGGCACGAGATGTTTATAGCAAACGGGCCAGATAGAACTATTTCCGAGGGAGCGAAATTGTCGATTTCGCTCCCTCGGATGACTAATAAAAGGCTTCGGGGCTATAAACATTTTGCCGCTACGCGGCGATGCAGACCGGCTGCCCTCGCTTTACTTTTGGCCTGTTCCTTCTTACTTTTTGTTAATGGCGAAATGTCCGACGTGTGGAAAGCCGGTCGAGTGGAAGGACAATCCGTGGCGGCCGTTTTGTTCGGAAAGATGCAAGCTGATCGATTTTGACAAATGGACCAGCGAGGAGTATCGCGTGCCGGGACGACAAATAAACCCGTCAGAAATGCCGGCGCCGCATTCTCAGTCAGATGTCGAGAATGAAGACGAAGAATCTTAAGTCATGAAGCGTTTGGACATCAGCCGAGTTTTCATAATCTGCCTGTTGCTGCTTCTTTCCTCGTGCGCGAGGCGGCCTGCGGGTCTTGCCGGTTGGACTGTTGGCAACAATCGCGCGGCCAAACTTTCAGATTACAAAGGCAAGGTGGTCGTGCTGGATTTCTATGCAACCTGGTGCGAACCTTGCCGGGCGGAAACTCCGCGATTGGTGCAATTGCAAAAAGACTATGGCCCCGGCGGCTTGCAAGTGATCGGTCTGAATGTCGGGGGTGAAAACGATCGCGCTCAGGTGCCGGGTTTTGCGAAGGAGTTTGGTATCGAATATCCGCTCGGATTTCCTGATGACTCATTAGTAGAGCAGTATCTAACCGACAATCAGAATATTCCGCAGGCGTTCGTCTTTGATCGCAACGGCGAGCTGGTGAAACGATTTGTCGGCTACAGTTCAACTTCAGGTGGAGAACTTGAGCGGATCATAAAGGGCGCGCTTGCGGCCGGTCCAGTTGCTCAACAGACAGCAGCGCCATAATTTGACAACGTGGCACGGGCGTCCCGCCCGTGAGACCACGCGCAAGATGCGCGTGCCACGTCGAAGGCTGCTCAACAAACAAAATGATTCGCGACAAGCTTATCGACAAAGGCATCGGCGATAACAAGCAGTTTCGTTGGCGTAGTCATGAAGTCTCTCGACTCGAGGGCCTGAGCGATGCCGTCTTTGGATTCGCGATCACGTTGCTGGTTGTATCACTCGAAGTTCCCAGAACATTTGCCGAGTTAATGCAAGCGATGCGGGGTTTCGGTGCGTTTGCCCTCAGTTTCACGCTGCTGTTCTTAGTCTGGTTTAGTCAGTACAAATTTTTTCGTCGTTACGGTCTGCAGGACAACACAAGTGTCGTGCTCAATGGGGTGCTGCTATTCGTCGTCCTGTTTTATGTTTACCCATTGAAGTTTCTCTTCACGTTGCTGGTCAATATTTTCACCGGCGGCGGGGGGCAGGTGCGCATGCCTGATGGGACGACCGGACTGATGGTTGAGAATGGCGATCAGGTTTCGACCTTAATGATCATTTTTGGCGCCGGATACATCGCCGTCTTTGGCGTTTTTGTGCTGCTTTACTGGCACGCATACCGCCAGCGGGAAGCGCTGGAATTGAACGAACTGGAAGTCTTTGATACGCGCGTCGACATTCGGGAGAGCGCGCTGAATGTAAGCATCGCTTTACTCTCGATCGCAATCGCGTTCATTGGTCGGGGTCGATTCGCGCTCTTGTCTGGACTGACTTATATGCTTAACGGAATTCTGTCGCCGATACATGGCACGTTGATGGGAAGGCGACGCAGAAAACTCGAACAGCAATTTGACGCGAAGCTCGGCGCGTCGCCAGCGCCGATTAATCAGAGATGATTCATTTGGACTTCTGGCCCACACTCGCTTTCGTCAGTATGGCGCTCTCGTGGCTCGCATTCGTCATTGCTTTTTTCTTTAACAAAAAACCTCCGTCGCCGCCGGATAAGAAACGCGATCCTTCTTCAATCACAGGCATCGTTTTGCAGGGCGTGAGCTATGGAATTGTTTGGAGTGTTCGTCGGACGTGGTTCACACCGATGTTTCCAAACAGGTCGCTCGAGATTGGGTTGGCAGTGCTGACGATGGTTCTGGCTGTATGGTCAGTCTGGTTTTGTTCTGCGGCGATCCGCACGCTGGGAGAACAATGGAGCCTGGCTGCGCGCGTCGTCGAAGGACACAAGTTAGTGACAAAAGGGCCTTATAGTATCGTGCGAAATCCGATCTATACGGGAATGTTCGGCATGCTGCTGGCGACCGGACTGGCGGTCAGCCATTGGATCGGACTCGTGATCGCGATTGTGATTTTTGCGATCGGAACTTTTATTCGGGTGCGCAGCGAAGAGAGATTGCTGCGCGAAATGTTCGGCCCGGTGTTCGACGCGTATGCGCGGAAGGTCCCGGCTGTAATTCCATTCTTGATTTAGG
Organism: Blastocatellia bacterium; assembly: GCA_003487805.1. Classification (GTDB taxonomy): domain Bacteria; phylum Acidobacteriota; class Blastocatellia; order Pyrinomonadales; family Pyrinomonadaceae; genus UBA11740. The sequence continues at coordinate 5,858 of DNNE01000068.1, forward strand.
ATTAACCCACCCGCTACCGCAGGTGGTACTGACAGAATCGCGCAGGGACAAGTGCCGCCCCTACTACAATTTTGAAAAAAGCAAAGATACTAGCGACGATTGGCCCCGCTTCTCGTGACCCGCAGGTTTTTGAAGCGATGCTGGCAGCGGGCATAGACGGCGTGCGCATCAACATGTCGCACGGTACGCAAGATGAAAAGGCTGCGGACATCCAACGCGCGCGCGCCGCTGCGCAAAAAATGGATCGGCCGCTGGCGGTTCTGGTCGATCTGTCGGGGCCGAAGATCCGCACTCGCACTCTCAAAGATCACCAGCTGGTTGAACTCAAGGCCGGCCAGGTCTTCACGATTACTACCCGCACAAGCGAAGGCGACAACACCCAGGTTGCAACTAATTACGACGGGATGCCGAAAGACGTTCATGCGGGCGCACGCATCCTCCTGGACGATGGCGCGATTGAACTACAGGTCGAAAGCACCACCGCGACCGATGTGGTGACGCGAGTAATCAACGGCGGCATGCTCGGCGAACGAAAGGGAATTAATTTGCCGGGCGTAACGCTGCCGATCCCATCGCTGACGGAAAAGGATCGCGATGATTTGAAGTGGGCGGCCCAGCAGAAAGTTGATTACTTTGCGCTTTCATTTGTACGCAGCGGCAACGACTGCAGTGAAGCGAAATCATTGATCAAGCAGGCGGGTAGTTCGGCGCCGCTGATTGCAAAGATCGAAAAAGCTGAAGCGATCGATCATCTTGACGAAATCATCGAGGCTGCTGATGGGGTGATGGTGGCGCGCGGCGATCTCGGTGTTGAGACAAGTGTCGAGCTCGTCCCTGTTTACCAGAAGCAAATCATCGAACAGGCAAATGCAGCCGGGAAACTGGTGATTACGGCGACGCAGATGCTGCAATCGATGGTTTCGAATCCGCGGCCAACTCGGGCCGAAGCCACAGACGTCGCGAACGCCGTCTGGGATGGATCGGATTGTTTGATGTTGTCAGGCGAGACCGCGACGGGAAACTATCCCGTAGCCGCGATCGCGACCATGGCGCGCATCATTGAAGCTGCCGAAACTCGCCGCGAAAATCGATCGATCATTAACAAGTTGGTTGGTCGTCAAACGGGTCGCGTCAGCCGTGCGTTGTGCGAAGCAGCCGCGTTTGCCGCCGATGAAATGAACGCTCGCCTGATCGCCGTGTTCACTGAATCCGGATTGATGGCGCGCCGCCTTGCGTCACTGCGGCCAGACCAGAGAATTATCGCCCTCACTTCATCGCGCGAAGTCATCAACGAGATGGCGCTGATCTGGGGCGTTGAATCAGTGCAGACCACACCATCCAGAAGCACCGAGGAAATTCTAAAGATCGGCGAGCAGGCACTGCTGCACGCCGATCTCGTCGATTTAGGCGAGACCATCGTGATTATGGCGGGACGACTTTCAGGTTTGGGGTTGTCGAGTTCGGTGACGCTGTACACGGTCGAGGGAGATATCCACGAGACGGTGTGAACTACTCAGCTCGCAACACCTGACCGACGCGTTCTTTCTGCGCCTTCTCTTTCCGCATTGCAGCTTCAGACATTTGCGGGTCGCGCCAGTTGTCGAGGATGCCGACCTGATGCACGCACTGGATCGTACAGGTGGGCGCGCACCATTTTTCGGTTTTGTATTCGCGCTTGAAATCTTCCATGGTGTAATCCTCGAGCGGAATGCCGGGATAACCACGTTGTTGCGAGCACCAATGCACTTTTCCATCTTCGCAGATGTAGAGATAGCGTGAGCCGGAACGACAGCGCCATTCGTAAGGCTTGCCTTCGGCGATGCTGTCCTGAAACCAATTGAGCCGCGCGTGATCTTTGTTGCCGAGCTTCTTCACGGCATGAAAGATCTCCTTCTCTTTTTCAGATAACGGCTTGAGCGTTCCATCATCATCGTGAATCACGCCCACGGTGGTTGAGAAGCCCAGCTCAACGGCGCGTTGCGCGACCGTGAGCGCGTCTTCGGGCTGCTTAATCCCGCCGCCGATTACGGAATTGATGTTGATGTGAAAGTCAGCGTGTTCAGCCAGGTAGCGTAACTTCTTGTCGAGCACGCGCAGACTCTTGCGCGACACTTCGTCAGGATTGACGTTGTCGATGCTGATTTGCAAAGCGTCCAGACCCGCTTCATTCAGGCGCTTGATGCGATCGGGGGTGAAGTAATAACCGTTTGAGATGAGCCCGGCGATCATCCCGCGTGAGCGGATATGACGAACCATCTCGTCGAGTTGCGGGTGCATCATGGGCTCGCCGCCGGAAATCGTCACGATGGAGGTTCCCAATTCGGCGAGTTTATCCAGGCGCTTCTTCATTACATCCAGCGGCACCGGCTTTGAAACTTGATCGTATTCGTTGCAGTAACCGCAAGCGAGATTGCAGCGCCGCATCGGGATGATATGCGCCAGGACGACATGATTGGTGGAAGCCAGCGCCTTCGTTATGAAAGCAGCTTGTCGGATCTTCCACTTAAGAAAAGTACTTTTTCGCATTGCGTATTACTGCGGCAGTCGAGTTCAAAAAGGATATGCGACTGTCGCTGGGAGCGCAAGCTAACAACCTTGGATTTCGTGCGCGTGAGCAAGGGATCCTTTTGAGACTCGCTACGCTCCGTTTCAGCTGCCCTCCCTCACGGTCGGGCTTCTGACACAATCTACGCTGCAAAATCAGAAGGGCTTCAGTTTCCCGAAGCCCTTCTCGCAGAAAAGCGCGAATCTGTAGAATTAGCCTTTGATTCTCTTAACGCTCGAGTCCAGATCCAGCTTAAAGACATTCATCGGAATGTCTGCATTCTTCTGGACATTGCTAAGACGCATGGTGGTCGAATCATCATTCTTCTCGACCATCTTTGTCTGCACCGGCATGCCGTTGTCATCGATCCACAATTCAATGTATTTATAGCTCGCGGCAGTTTTCGGCACTGCTTTCAAGTGGGTCGTGTGAATCCCTCCCCAAAGGGTTTCCTCTCGCTCGTCCTGAAAATCACCGAACCTTGAACGGAGCTGTGCGGCTGACATGTTCAAGAGTGCCAGCACGTCATTATCTTTCGCGCTGTGAACAGAATTCGTCGTGCCTACCAACGCCTGTTTCAATCTTGGACGATAAAGGATGTATCCGCCGTTGGCGACTACCAGTATCTCTTGCTGAGGCTTGTTCCAATCAAGACGAACAAACGCGGCCCCTCTGCCGGCCGGAATGTATCGGATGGTCCCGAAGTACTTATCCGAGTCGCGCAGTTGCGAGTTGTACTTCTCCATGCTGAGGTCTGCGGTCAGCGTTCTTAAGTTCTGTCTGTTCTTTTCCATTTTGGTTAGAACAGAACTAACCAGGCCTGCCTGCGCATTCGCGTTCGGAAGGGGAATAGCGACCAATCCCGCCAGAACAAGAGAAGCGAGTATCGCTGTAACAAGTTTCTTCATCATAGCTCCTGTCTAAAACTTAAGGCCCCTGCGGGCCCCTATGCAAAACCGTGAGTCGCTTCGCTTGATGCGCCTCACGGTGGATTAATATTGGAAATTATAAAGCATGATCACCGTATGTCAACCTCATATGCAATGACCTTGCCAGACTGGTCCTGCTTCGGGCGGTGATCAATGACCTGACCCGACGGTCGACGCAGCTGCGCTCTGGCCCGCCGATCGATCTCCGCCGTATCTGATTGATTTCCAATGAGATCAGAGGTCAAGACCACGGTAGTTAGCGTAGTTAGCACCGGCGGACTGCTCGCAAACCAGCTTTTTGGTGTAAGAAAAATAAAAGCGAGGATCAACACGCACAGTACATCCCACTGCCACGATGTCCGCGAATAGTTCCAAAAGACAATTTTTCTTGCAGTGTTCGAGATGAATCCCATCTTTCGTCCAGAGAGCCTGGTCGATCGCGAGGCTACACGATATGACCGTCGCGCATTTGGATGATGCGTTGACAGGCAGCGGCTGCCTCAGGATTGTGTGTGATCATTATGATCGTTTGATTAAATCGATCGTTCAACTCGCGAAACATCTTCAAAACCAGTTCAGAGTTTTCAGAATCGAGATTGCCGGTAGGTTCGTCCGCCAGGACAATCGCCGGGCGGTTCACGACGGCGCGCGCCAGGGCGACACGTTGTTGCTCGCCGCCCGAAAGCTCGAGGGGCTTGTGATGCATCTTGTCTTCCAGGTGCAGCATTCTGAGAATTTCGCGCCGGCGATCAGGATCGTCCGCGCCATTTCCATGAATGCGCTCGGCCAGCCGCAGGTTTCCTTCGGCTGTCAGCGTGGGAAACAGATTGAAACGCTGAAAGACAAATCCGATCTTTCGCCGCCGAATGTCTGTTCGTTTCGCATCTGAGGCCGCAGTCAAATCTTCGCCATCAATCAGGATACGACCTTTAGTCGGAGTCAGAAGCCCGCCCAACAAATGAAGCATCGTTGATTTTCCGCAACCCGATGGCCCCATGACGGCGACGAATTCGCCTTCCTGCACCGCCAGCGACACGCCGCGCAGCGCCGGCACATCGACCTTGCCAATGCGATAAACCTTTTCGAGATTGTCAGCTTTTAGGATTGTTGCCATTTACCACAGTTGAAGCTTCTGATACTTATTCGTAGGCCAATGCATTTACCGGATCAAGATTCGCTGCGCGCGCCGCCGGATAAAGCGCGCCCAACGCTCCACCTAATAATCCGATTGCCGCGGCAGTCAGCGCCCAGCGACCACCGAACTCGAAAATCAAGCCGGTGGCCTTATGAATGCCGAATCCCGCAATGCCTGCCAGGGCAAAACCCACCACTAAGCCAAGAAAACTAATTAACAAAGCTTCGCGTTCGATCTCGCCGATGATGTAAGCGCGCGACGCGCCCATGGCTTTTAGGATTCCAATCTCGCGCGTGCGTTCAGTGATCGTGGTGTGCATTGCCAGCATGATCACGAGCGCGCTCACGATCGCGGCCAGAACCACCAGCAGGCGCAAGAAAACCGCAAGGCCGGGGATCGAGTTCTCGATCGTAGCGAACAATTCCCGCGTCGGTTGAATCTTGTTACCGGGAAGTGCTTCGTTAATCCGTTTGGCCACCGCCAGTTGTTCGCTCGGGTTTTTGACCTTCACAAACATGAAGGTGCATTTGTTTGGCGCTTCGAGCTCGTCCTGCAATGCGCCCAAAGTCATCTTTACCCGCGCGCCGGATTCGGGAGCATAAATGCCTGCAACGCGATAGAGCTTATCGCCAAAAATTTTCAGCGTGCTTCCGACAGGATGCTTGCGGCTCGCTTTCGTTTCATCAATCACGACTTCATCAGGACCGTTCGGCGCGTGACCCTGAATAAGCCGGATGTTATTCATTTTCGAGAAGCCGTCCCACTCAACTCCTTCGACCTGATCAACACCGAAAGATCCGCTGGGATACACGTGGCGAATGACTGGCGAGACTGATTCGACGCCGTCGATTTGCTGTAACAGCGGCACATATTTGGTGCTGACGTTGGCCGACGATCCGGTTAGTTGAATGGAACCCGGCCGCGTAAAGATTAGTTCCGCAGTCACGTTTGACGAGCGTTTTTGCAGATCGTCGGACATTCCGTGCGCCAAACCGGTGAAAAGCATCACCAGCGTTACGCCCAGCGCGACACCCAGAATGCTGATGGCCGATCGCAATGGCCGCTGTCGAATGTTGGAAACGACTAGACTGTCCACAGTGCTGCCTCTCTCAAACGCGCCATATTAATACAGGGGGCGCGGCTAATGCTAACCGCATGCTCCAATGGAATAGGTGAACGCGAGTGCTAGTTCTTTGGCGGAGAGGACTTTTTCTCGTCCAGGTTAACTTCGGGAAGATTAAATTTGTTGACCAGGACGAACGCGTCTGGTTGGTAATCATGGTCCAGCGTTAGTGATTCGGGGGTTTGATACGAGATCGTGATCTTATATTGATCGTGTGGGCGCGTTAGTGAAATTTTGGCGGGCAACAAGACGTTGCCTTCCGCTCCGAACTTAGTCACCGGACCATACGTGACGTCATTAATCAGCACGCCCTTCTCGTCAAAGGTCTGCAACCGAGCAAGTCGAATTCCACCTACTCGATCGAACCAAAAACGTCTTGCCAGGCGGGCCGACTTATCGGCGGTCGCGACCAGCTCATCCAGAAAATAGTAACCACGCACGACCCGTTTGTTGCTGTCTGTCTTGGACGGATCCGGTTCTGATTCGAAGAACTCACTTTGCACGTACAGAGTGCCCGCCGCGTCCGCATTAATAGGATTGAGCAGTAACGCATCAGTTAAATGCTGCGGCCGCAAATTTGAAAGCGCATTGACAGTTTGTGCTTCAGAATTGTCTTTGCCTTTCTTATCTGCCGGACTCGAATTTCCGTCCATGTCCAGCTTCGCATAGTCGGCGTTGTTGGTGCCCATGACGAACCGGCGATACTTTTCATCACCTTTCAAGATGGCAATGCGAAAATGCTCGCCGTCGGATGTCATTTGCACGATATCCGAAGCCACCACCGGCGCCTGAATGGTCAGATAGATCTTTCCCGGTCGTTGCAGGTAAATAGAGCCATCGACGGTGCGATATTTTTCAGCAATGCCGGACGTCGCAAACGAAGTATCCTCGAATTGGATATCGACCCGGCCGTGAATTGATTTCACCATCACCAACTTGTTGACGGCTGAAATCAGATCAGAAGTATTCGCGCTGGCCAGTGGCGTCAAAAGCCTTTCCGTCTCTACGCGCTTATGAACGATGCAGGCTGGTGCAAAAACCAGGGCAGCTAAGATCGAGATGGTGGCAAGCTTTAATTTTCTCACGAAATGGCGGGTCCCATTGTCCATCAAGGATCAATAATGCCGGCGCTTAGGCAGGCGACCGGCTTTCTGTGCATTAGATTATTTGTAAGCTGAGTCAGCTTACAAAGCAGGTTGGCCGTTGTCAACGCGGTGTTACGTTTGCGGTGCTGACCTGCGATCTTGCGGCGGTCACCAATCTTCGGCGACTGCGGCGGTTGATGGTTGTAAGCTCACAACACGGCCCACTAGAGGACCAGCGCCGCCAGTCGGGGAGAATGAACGATCCTAAGCGAGAACTGTTTTCGGGCTCAGCAACCAGCGTGCTCACAGCCGCAGCCGATTTCCATCACCTTGGATTTTTCGGCCTCCTCGCAATATTCACCACAGTACTTGCTGCCTTGTTCGGGCGGGCAACCACACGGTGAGTGCGCGCATTTGCTGGAATCATTGTTTGCCATCGCAGCGACCTCCTTAAGGTCTGCGTCGGGGTCGAGGGATCTATTCAGTTGGAGGGGGTCTAGTAGTTATGCTAGGCGCGGTCGCACGGGTGGTCAAGTGCAGCCACCCACCAACACGCGCGTCTTGCGCGTGATCCATGGCGGGACGGCTATGCCACTTTTCACTTCAGCAAGCCTGACAGCCAATGCATTATGTTCAGCGCGATTTGTCGATTGTCGATACCGGTCCGATTCACGCCGAAAGGCATTTTGTTCGGGCCGGTCAATTGCGCGGACAGCATAGCTGCTTCGCCGAGAACGACCACGCGGCCCTTACCAAAGGTCATGGCGATTCCTTGAGCCCGGCCCGCCGCGGATGCGGGGTCGTTGTTGACACCACGCATTGCATCGACCGCAGAGTCAGCCAACTTCATGAAAGCAACGCTGTCTGGCGGGCCCTTCAATGACTGGCCGGTGAAGGCGATGATTTTGTTCACGCGTTCTGAGTCGTTACGGCCGCGGGTAATCGCGTGATCCGCCAGCCGGCCGCTTTCGCGTGTGTAGACGATGAAACCCGGATTGTTCGACTCTTTGTCATAGTTCTCGTTATCGACGGTGAACATCTTGCTCATGTTGATGCCAAAACGCCCGGCGAGAATCTGATTCGCCGAACCCATCGGCGCATGGTCGGCGATCAAAAGCAAATGGCCGCCGCCTTTCACCCAATCGCGCACTGCATCGCACTCCTCAGTTGTGAATGCCGGGTTCACTGCTTCAGGCATGTTCATCCGCTCTGCGCCAAGCGCGTTCGAAATGACCAGTACGTCAAAGCCTTTCAGAGTCGCCGCTGAGAATTTTTCTTTGTTAGGCGTGATTTGATAACCGTCATTCGTGATCAAATCAGCAAATGGTTTGTAGCGGCCGCCGGCCCTATGAAAGTTTTTGTGGGCTTCGTCGAACAAAACCTTCGGGCCACTTTTGGTGTAGGCGGGGTGGGCTACTTTGGCGTCGTAGTTCGGATCGGCAACTTGTTGCGCCGAGCCGATCAAAACCTTCCAACCACAGCGATAACCAGAAAAAAAGAGCAGATGACCAGGGTTCTTTTCATTCTTTGTCGCTCAGGATGGCAGGGTGCCCGCGAGTCGTCCTTTCTTTAGCTTAACGAAATAAGAACCCGCCGATTACGATGATAAGCAAAATTCTTATCATCGTCCAAAAACTGCTTGACACTTCGACATTGAAGAGTACAATTCCGGCCACGCGATGAACCTCACCTGGGGGTGATTGTCAATGTTCGAAAGAACACTTGGATGGAGTACTCGTCGCGTGCGCTCGGAAGGCTACATCTTACCAATCCCTCGCAAATCGGAATGGTGTTGGCCTCCCTTTCCACCCTTCAGAAAGCCACTCACAGGAGGTTTCCAATGCTCAAACGCTTTGTAACGATTATCACAGTCGTTTCGATCTTAACTCTCTTCCCCTGCGCGTTCGTGCGCGCTGGCGCATTTAACCCTAACACTGTAGGTACAAAACCCAACAGCTCGAGGAAGTCATGCCCCACGTGTCAAGGTTCTTCACCGAGCGACCCCCTAAGCCAACTCGATACTCTATCAACGCTGGGCCGCACCACACAGGTAAAGCCTTTTGCATCGATCAGGCGATCTACTTTCGATGGTCTATCGGTAAACTTTGTGAATACAGCCAGCGGGAATTTAGCGTTTGGCAACCGACCTTTATCTGCCCGGTTTGATGCCGCTTGCATTTCAACGCACCTATGTGAGCGATCGCTCGGAAGACATTGGTCTGGGTGTCGGTTGGTCATTCATGTTTACTGACCGAATCAATTTGAACGGCGATAAAGCGACGCTGACAGGCATCAACGGCACCACGAACTTTCGCCGCGAGGGTCAAGGCCAGCGCTTTGTTTTACGAAATGATCAACCTGGCGTCCACCAGGAGTTCGAGGTGGCCGACTCAGTCACGATAATCGAGCGTGCTCAGGAAGTCAGGCGCGTGTACAAGAAGATAGGCGACACGTATCATCTCGTACAGATTACCGCACCCGGAGAAATTAGTGTGCTCATCAGCCACGATGTGTCCGGCAAAATAAGTCGGGTGGCTAGTGAGCCCGGTGGCTCGCTCACATTCCAATGGTCAGGTGGCCGAGAGCCCCGCTTGCTCGCGGTCGCGGACAACGCCGGCGAGCGCGTATCCTTTACTCAAAATGGCCGGAGCCTAAGGAGTATCATTGACGCGAACGGCTCCGAATGGACGTATGACTATATGAGCGGACGGCTGCGGCAAGCGAATGACCCTCTGGGGCGCGTTCTGCTGCAAATGCGTTACGACAAATCTGGACACGTGACAAGCGCTGGCGACGGGATTGGTGTAACTCGCTATGGTTACAGGTTTGGCTCGTCTGAAGTGTCTCGACGAACGGTGGTAACTGATCCGCTAAATGCCACCACTTTTTATGAGCAGACGGATCTGGGCGCCTTGGCAAGCGTCAGCGACGACCAAGGTCATAGCGTTCACGTAGAATACAACGCCGCAAATCGTCCAACGAAGATCTGGGATTCCGCTGGAAATGAGATGACCTTCGGATACGACGGCCAGAACCGTTTACTCACTCAGTCAACAAATGGCTCCATCGACCATGCCTACAGTTTTAGCGCGAAAGGACAACTGTCCTCTTCCACCGATGGGACTGAGCGGACAGATGTGACTCTTGATTCTCGCGGACAAGCTGCTGGCATCCAGACCAGCGATCCCCAAGGAGGCTACACAGCAACTTTCGATAAGCATGGCGCTCTCACTCAACTCAAATCAGAAAAACGTGAGGTTACGTTTGAGCGTGACGCTCAGGGTCGTGAGACCTCGGCCACCTATTCGGATATCGGCCGCTTCAGCTTCGCCCGCGACGCGGCTGGACGTGTCAACACCATGCGATTTCCTTCGGGACTCGCAGTTTTCAACGAATATGATGCGAATGGTGCGTTTACCAAGCAAAGCGATAGCCGCGGACGCTCGGTCACCGTGCAACGCGATTTCAGCGGCGCACCTACTGTTTACATCAGAGCTGACGGAAAGCAAATGCGCGCAGTCCGGGATGGAGCCGGACGCGTTATCGAGGACACCGATTTTGATGGGAACGTCCGTCGACTTGCATACAATGCACGCGGAGGCTTGACTGACTATACGGTACGCGGCCAGCACCGGAAGTTTGCGTATGATCTTGAAGGTCGCTTGAGCGCCATCATCGATGACGACGGGACGACGCGAAAGGTTGAGCGTGATGAACGCGGGCGCATACAGCGATTGAGAATCGCCGTCCGTGGACGCTCGATAGCATTCAATCCTCAAGCGGCGCCGCTTCAGTCATTGGTCGATAGGCGCTGGGCCCATACGTCGACTTTACAAGACCCGCCGCCACCTCCACCCGATGAGGTCCTGGATGTCATAACCATTGATATTTGGGCCCCTTATTATCCCGGTATTGGGCCGGGTGGAGGCAATCAACATCCCCCGTTGCTAGCCGCACCCGGCGATGGAGGTGATGGTGGTGGCGAGACCAGACAGCAATGCATTGCCAGACACGTAATGAGTTGTAACCTGACTTTCTACGGTTGTCTTTTGGTCACTCTTGGCGTGGGCCTCGCTTTTCTTGGGGGATGCACGCTCGCCACCTTTATCGTCGGCGTGCCGGTCTGTGAAGTGATAGCAGACGTTATCGTCGCGCTCGGTGCGGGTGCATGTTTATTGAATGGTTTCGCCTGCATAAATAATTCGGCTGACGGCTGCCCAGCATGATGTATGCACGTTGCTGGGATTCAGGCTGTGGGGCTTGGCTGAGTTCTTAATTCTCTCTCGGAGAGTTTGCCCCATTGATCTGGATCCCAGTAGCACTGGAGGTGTTTAATGATGAAGTCAGGAGCGAAAGGACTAAGAGAGTCGCGGGGAAGTTTGCTGCGCGGGATGCTCACGAGCATCGCTATCGCCTCGGTCGCGTTCGGCGTTTATGTTCTCTATATAAGCCCGACGGCTAGCGAGACCTTTGTTTCGAGCCTCCCTATCCTTATTTTAGGGGTGGTCTTGGCAGTGCTCGTCGCCCTAAATATGTTGTATTTTGCCGCGCAGATGAAGAATGCGCGAATTCCCTTAGTTAAGCATTTGCCCAGCGTGTTTTTGATGGCGATGCTTGTTTTTTGGTTTCTTGGAATTCTGGGCGCTTACTCTTTCAGCCTAAAAAGGGCGCTCACCTTTTTCCTTGTGTCATTAGGGATCTGGCTGACACTTAACTGCCTGGGTTACTTAGCCAGGAGTTCGGGCTCATCGGCGTCGTGATGTGAGCATTTGGATAGGCGCCTCGGGATCAACAGGCGAGCCCTCTCCTCGACCACTTTGTTGCGGTTCCGTGCGGCCGCACACCAAACTCCTGTGCGCAAACGAAATTCACTCGTGCGGGCTGATCCGTGGATAACTGGGAAGGATGATTGGCTTGGGTGAGATCCTTGCCGCTGGAACTTCGATTCCCGATTCAATTATCTCTTGCTCTTACACTCGGCTAGGCTCGCAATTTCTTCAACCGTTCGGCCGCTCGCCACAACGTCTCGTCTTTTTTGCAAAAGCAGAAGCGCACTTGTTGCGACCCAAGCGACGGATCGCTATAAAAACTCGAGCCCGGCACGCAGGCAACGCCGACCTCGCGAATCAGGTGACGCGTGAATTCAACGTCGTCTTTGAAACCAAACCCGCTGATGTCGGTCATGACGTAGTAAGCGCCGTCGGGCGAGAAAGTCCCAAAACCTGCCTTCTTAAGCTCTGGTAAAATCAGATCGCGGCGTGCTTCGTAATCCTTTTGCAGCTGATCATAGTAAGAAGGCGGCAGTGACAGCGCATAAGCACCGGCTGCTTGCAGCGGAGCCGCAGCGCCAACCGTCAAAAAGTCATGCACCTTGCGAATCGCGCTGGTGACTTCCGGTGACGCGATGCAGTAACCGACGCGCCATCCGGTGACCGAATAAGTCTTCGACATCGAATTCACGATCACCGTCCGATCGCGCATGCCATCGATCTGGGCCATCGAGATATGCGCAATCTCGGCGCCTGCGCGTGGGTACAAAATGTGTTCGTAGATCTCGTCGGTGAAGCAGAGCGCGTCGAACTCCTGGCAAAGTCCGGCGATGAATTCCATTTCATCGCGCGTGAAAACTTTGCCGGTTGGATTGTTCGGATTACAGATGATGATTGCTTTGGTCTTGGGATTGAACGCCGCGCGCAGTTCATCTTGATCGAATGACCAGTCAGGCGCTCGCAACGGAACGTAGCGCGGCTTTGCATCAGACAGGATCGCGTCCGGCGCATAGTTTTCATAAAACGGCTCGAAGACGATCACTTCTTCGCCCGGGTCGACGGTCGCCATCATCGCCGAGATCATTCCTTCGGTTGATCCGCAGGTGACTGTGATCTCGGCTTCCGGATCGATTTCAAAACCCAGATACCACTTTGTCTTTTTCGCGATCGCGTCGCGAAAATCTTTTGCGCCCCAGGTGATCGCGTATTGGTTCACGTCGTCGGCGATTGCCTGCATGGCCACGCGCTTGACGTCTTCCGGCGCAGCGAAATCCGGAAATCCCTGAGAGAGATTAACCGCCCCGTACTTCATAGCTTCGCGAGTCATCTCGCGAATGACTGACTCGGTAAACTGGCTGGCTTTGCGAGAGACGCGACGAGAAATCGAAGGTGCTGGTGATGTCATAAGAATTAGCCGCGGATTTACGCGGATGCACGCGGATAAGATTATTTATTTATTCAGTCCCTGTCTATCTGTCGATTAGCCCGCCCGCTACCGCAGGCGGTTCTGACTGCTTATCCGTGTCTATCCGTGTGAATCTGTGGCTAATTCAATCCGGCGGTTGTGATTTGAGTTGCTCGACGATCGATCGCACTGCGGGCGCCAGCGATCCATTTGGCGACAACCTCAGATAGTTTTCGTAAGCCGCGACGGCCGACGCGTTGTTGCCGCTTTTCTCATAAGCAGCACCGAGTAGTTGGTAAATGATCGGTTCGGTATCTGCGAGTTGATCGATGGCAATCTTGAATTCGCGCGCCGCCAATTCGTACTGGCCTTTGTCTTCATAGACGCGTCCGATGCCGACGTGCGCTTCTGGTTGAAAGCCATGCGCCTCGCGAATGGCCCGATTAAACGCGCCAATCGCTTCGTCGGTTTGTCCGGTCTCGCGATAGATGCGGCCTTCCACAGCGGAGGCTTCCGGATAAATTGCGCGCGCGCCACGCGCCGCATCAATCTCAGCCAGGGCATTATTCGAATCATTCATATCCAGGAGCACGCGCGCCAGACCAACGTGAGCAGCCGGGAACGCGGGTCGCAGTTTGATTGCCTGGCGATAAAGATCAGCCGAGCTTTGCCGGCCGGCATCGTCTCTGGCAGTCTCGCGCGCTGTCTCGGCCCTTTGAAAGAGCAACTCGGCCTGATCATTGGTGCGGAACAGACGAAGCAAAAGGCTCTCGCGCTGCGCCGCAGGAATCGGGATCGAGATTTCTTTGAAGCCCACTGCCCGCGCGCGCAACGTGTGGGCGCCGTTTGACAGCTTCAAAGACCTCAACGAGCCACTATCGTCAGTCACGCCGCGCTTGATCTCATCAATCCAGATGGTGGTCGCGGGTTCGCTGACAATTGTGATAGTTCGAGCCGCGCTGGTGGTGGTCGCCTGGCGCGGTCGCTGGGCGACAGCGACGCCGCAACAGAGAATCAAAACTGTGGCAATGCGTGCTAGTAACTTCATTGCTACTACGTTTACTCCGAACGCTCATGAACACGCAAGCTCTTGCAACTATGCGTTGTTGTCTAGGGTTGATGAATTTACAGATTCAAACGCTTCTCGTGCTATGTTCCGCTTGACAAGTCTGTTAAGGTAGTTGTTTCACGAACGAAACAAAAAGAAGAAGGGAGGGCAAATTTAACATGGCCTATGATGCCAGAAGTGTAGCTAATGAACTTGTAAGGATAGCAGGAGCGAAAGGCCGAACGCTGACTAATATGCAGCTTCAAAAGCTCGTGTATATCGCCCATGGTTATTCCCTTGCGATTCTCCAAAAGCCGCTTATCAAGCAAATCGTTGAGGCTTGGCGTTACGGCCCCGTAGTGCCCGACCTCTACCATGCCTTAAGACAGTATGGGAATGGGGTAGTTAATAGCCCAATCAACATTTTGCCCGCTGAAGAATTATCTGAAACTGACAAGGCTTTACTGGCGTCGGTCGAGTCTGCCTACGGTCGGTTTACAGGGCCCCAGCTTTCGACCATGACTCATCGTGAAGGCACTCCGTGGCGAGAGGTTTATCGCCCGAATGCATTTTTCAATAATGATGTGATTCCTGATTCCTTGATCAAAGAACATTACGTTAGGCTGCTAAATGAGCGAGCCGGAATCGTCCCAGCTTAAGAAGCGTATCGCTGAGCTGTCCAAGCTGTTTGAGGGAATCGACCGTGTAGCAAATTCCCAAGGCGTTGAGACAGTACAGGGAACAGTAGAGCCTGATCCCCTTGTTCCTCATGACGAAGAAGAAGACCTGGGACGGGCCTATCCTGCAGCACTATCTAGCGTTCAAGAGGCGCGTGACGCCGCTGAAATTGAAAAGCTGGGGGAAGTCACGCGACAAACGCGGCGTGTCAACGTCGCGAGGCTTATCATTCTGGGGTCATTGTTTTTCTTGATCGTCCTGTGGATTGTTTCGGTAATACTGATAACGGTAGCGCAGGGATTTCAGTGGCGCAGGTTCATGCTGGGTGACGCCGTAATGATCACTTACATCACTACCACTACGGCGAGTGTCTTCGGTCTGTTTCATATTGCCGCAAAGTGGCTCTTTTCCAAAGATTCCTAATCCAGAAGCTTCACAATACCCTCGATTGACCGGAGATGGTCAGTGACACCAGCTGCGTACGCCGGACAGCATCTAATCTCTTAATGATGTTGCGCCTGACGCGCTATGGGTGTAATCTTCGCGCGAAATAACTGAAACCGAATTGTACTACGCGAATTGTCTTACTCGACCGTTAGTATAGGCAGTGTCGAAACCGCTGATTAGTTTGGGAGGGACACCGATGTTTATCGAATCGACGCATCAGATAGGGCTTGCGTTGGGAATGCTCGACGGGGTTTTCAAAGCGCCAAGTGGCGCCGAAATTTCTCACATCGTTCTGCGCTGGCTGCACTTCGTCGCGGGCATCACCTGGATTGGGTTGCTTTACTTTTTCAATCTGGTGAATGTGCCGCTGCAGAAAACGCTCGACGCCGACACCAAGAAAAAAGTTAACCCGACCCTGCTGTTGCCGGCCCTTTGGTATTTTCGTTGGGGCGCGCTGGTGACGGTGCTGGCCGGTTTTGGTTATTACGCAATGTACATTGTGAGGCCTGATGTGGGACTGGCGAACGGTACCGGCGCGAACGTCAGCGGCCGCATAGTTCTGATCGTCTGGCTCTTTATTCCTATCGTTACGTTTTTGATCGAGTTTCTGATAATCAAGAAGGTGCCCGCGCTGATCAAAGACGGACGTGTCTTCGCCGTGGTCGCACTCATCCTCGTTGTGATCATGTCGATTGTGATCCTTAAGTGGTTGGATTCAAGTCTAACGGTCAACACGCAGCACTTCGCCAGCAACAAAACTTTATCAATCGGCGTTGGCGGTGCTATGGGCTTAATCATGCTGCTCAATGTCTGGGGAATCATTTGGCCAAATAACAAACGAATGATCGGCGCTTTGACGGGTGGACCACCGGCGGCGCCCGAACTCGCGCGCCAGGCATTCGTTGCTTCCCGTACAAACGCGTGGCTATCGCTGCCGATGCTGCTGTTCATGGGAACGTCTCATGGTGATTGGCTGATCTTTGGCGGGCATTGAACATCGACGCGATAATCTATCCGCAGATTACACAGATTTCGCAGATGACATTCGATTGATTGTCAGCGTGCTGCTGGATTCGGTTCTTGAATCTGTGGAATCTGCGTAATCTGTGGACTATTCCGAAGGGCGGACTGTCCGCCCTTTCTCTTCGCAACAGTATTGGCTCCTCATCTCCATTCCTTCGCCACACTTTAGGACGACAATCAGCGGAATAATTCATCGTTGAAGTGTGCAAGCGCTTCGATATCCGCAATTCTTGGAAGGGGGAAGTGGCTTCAATGGAAAGTTACAAAGCAAGACAATTCAATCTGAGCAACTTGAAGGGGATTTCCGACGAGACGCTGGAGATGCACTTCAAGCTTTACGAAGGATACGTAAAGGAAACCAACAAGCTTAACGAAAAGATTTCTGAGTTCCTCAAAGACGGCAAGGTAGATCAGGATGAGTTCGCTGAATACTCCGAGCTGAATCGTCGGCTTGGTTTCGAATACAACGGCATGGTCCTGCATGAATACTACTTCGACAATTTGCAAACGGGCGGCGGCACCGGCGATCCGAACCAGACGTCCGCCTTTCGCAAGTCAGCCGAACAGAGTTTCGGCAGCTATGACATTTGGAAAGCCGAGTTCGTCGGCGTCGGCAAGATGCGCGGAGTTGGCTGGGCCATCTGTTATCAGAATCCGACAAATGGCGCGCTATCGAATCATTGGATCACTCTGCATGAAACCGGAAACATCGCCGGTTTCACTCCTGTCCTGGTGATGGATGTTTGGGAGCATGCATACATTTTGGATTACAAGCCGGCGGATCGGCCCAAGTATATCGAAGCGTTCTTTTCGAACATCGACTGGAAAGTGCTTGAGCAACGATTGCAGCATCAGAAGGCTCAGCCGATCGCCGCGTAATCACCTCTAATGTTTAGAAGCGGGCTACCGCCCGCTGCAGTCGGGCAGTAGCCCGACTCTAAAC
>DNNE01000068.1:23267-24989 GCA_003487805.1 Blastocatellia bacterium
GCAGTAGCCCGACTCTAAACGATAGTTGATTGAGAATTCTCAGCAGGGCTTACGGCCCTGCTGATTTTTTGCGATAATGCGCGCGACCAATTCGTCTTCTTATCATCTAGGTTTGGAGGAGCTATGAGGATCTCGATCCGTTTTCTGTCGTTGTCAATTCTCTTCGCATTAATTCTGGTGGGCGCCGCCTGTCAATCGACGAACCAAAACGCGAATACCACCGCGACCACCGCCGCCACTCCTCCGGGAGAGCAAAAGCTCACTCTGGTGCCGCGGCCGCAGACGATTGAACAGATGATGAAGGATCGCGGCGAACAGGATCAGGCCAAGCCAACCCTGCGGATTGTGGCGCCGGCCAACAACGCGACGATCAATGGCTCAACTGTTGAAGTCAAATTGGACTTGAGCGGCGACCTCAAGGGCTACATGCCGCACAAAGATCCCGCGACCGGCAAAGGCAATCACATCCACGTGATTCTCGACAACCAACCTTATGAAGCGTATTACGAAATCAATGCTCAACCTTTCGAACTGCGCAATGTTGCTGAAGGCAAGCACACGCTGCGCGTGTTCCCGTCGCGGCCATGGCACGAGAGCTATAAGAACGACGGCGCGTTCCAGATGGTTGAATTCACCGTGAAGGGCGGTGGCGACGCGAGCAAACCGACGACCACGAACACCGGCGAGAAAATGGCGAACCCCGCGAAGCCGGAGAGCGCCAACACCAGCCCGACGCCTGCACGTGAAGGCAAGGATTACAGCCCGAGTCAGTCAGGCAACGTCGATACTGCGAAGCCCCTGCTTACTTACAGCCGGCCCAAAGGCGAGTACAAAGGCGCCGACGCCGATCCGATCATGATCGATTTCTGGCTGTTGAACGCGAAGCTGCAAGGCGATGGTGGAGACTACCGGGTGCGCTATTCAGTCGATGGCGGCGAGACGAAGTTCCTCGACAAGTGGGAGCCTATCTGGCTTAGCGGCTGGATCAGTGGCAAACACAGCGTGAAACTTGAACTCGTCAATAAAGACGGTAACGTCGTCGATAACGGGTTCTACAATTCGACGATGCGCGACATCACGATAAGTAAATAAGTGCGATTGTCGGGGCACGCGCATAAGTGCCGCCGCTAAGCCCTCACCCTAACCCTCTCCCAAAGGAAGAGGGAACAGGCAAACAAATCAGTTAACCATTACTGCTTCATCGCAGGGGGTGCGGTGTCCGGTTTCTTAGCCGCCGGTCTTTTCCTGGTCTTCATTTCGATCAGAATCACTTCCATGTCCGTGTCCGAGAGGTTCTCTGGCAAGTGCCGCGTGGCCGGGGTCCACATCGCCTGACCTGCTTTCATGTCGCGCTCCTCAGACTTTCCACCGGGATAGGTGAACTTAACTCGACCGTCGCTTTGAAAAATCGCCACCGCGTTCGGATGACGGTGCATGACGGATTTTTCATGCGGGCCATACTTAACGCGCAAGACGCGGACAGTCCGGTTTTCAAACTCAACCTTATAATGTTTCGGATCAACTTTGACGGCGTCCTGTGCCAACACCGGCACGGCGACCGTCAAAACAAACAGTGCTAACAGAACTAGGCGACGCATAGGAATTTCCTCCTGGGGGGTGAACGAATCGGTTGAAGCGTCCGTCTTCTAATTCAGTTGAGATCGAAAGTCAACAGATTTGAATTCTGGGTAGTGGTACTGGTTGACTCCCTCTCCCTTTGGG
>DNNE01000017.1 GCA_003487805.1 Blastocatellia bacterium
TCGGGTGAATACAAAGGCAGGTTTGGACCTTGAGCAATCGTATAACCATGCGCTCCTTATTTGGGAGATAAAAAGCGCGGTGGCGTTCTCATGCTTAGTTGAGTGAAGAGCAGAAGGGAAGATCGCTTGAACCACGATGAGCGAATGAAATCCTCAAATGGAAAGCTCCGGTTGTTCCGCGATTGAGGCCTTGCACTCTTGATTCAGGAATACGACGCTCATAAACATCATGCCCCACCTGATATCTCTCATGAAGTCTCGAAGGTTGTCCTCATCGTTTCGAACTGCCGCACTCGTACAGTTCCTGTTGTTGCTGTTCAGCCTCAGTGTCCCCCTCAGAGCCAATGCTCAGGACACAGTGACCGGTGGTTTCGAAGGAATAATTAGGAACAGCCGAGGTGCTCCTCTTAAGGATGCGGTGGTTGAGATTATCAATGAACAGACCGGTGTCGTGAGTAAACCGCGCACGAATTACCGCGGACAATTCGTTCAGTTATTGCTAAGCCCCGGTAATTATCTGATTCGCATTTCGTGTCCAAGCTATCAGACGCGCGAAGTGCGGCAGCCTTTGAAGATCACCTACACCGGAGAAGTCGTACCAGTTCCCGTGCAGCTCGATGATGCCGGCGCTCTTCCCGCACCCGCAGTTTCGCCCACTCCCGCTCCGGCTGCGGATAATGAAATTCGCGCGAGCATCATTACCATCGATGCTCGCCGCAGCGGCTCTTTCGGCCCGGAAGAAGTATCCAATCTGCCGATCGGCGCGAGCACCTTTTCCCGAACATTTGATGAACTTGCCCTGTTGCTTCCCGGAGTGTCACCGCCGCCACAAACGCTCGGCAGCGTGGCCGGCCCAGGAGTTGGCCCAGGCGTTGGATCCGCCGGACAATTTGCCATCAACGGCCTTCGATCACGCGGCAATAACTTTACCGTTGATGGCTCTGATAACAATGACGAAGACATCGGCGTTCGTCGTCAGGGTTTTGTGGCCTTGATACCGCAGCCGATTGAATCCATACAGGAGTATCAGATAATAACGCTGCTGGCACCCGCCCAATTTGGAAGAAATATCGGCGGGCAAGTGAATGCCGTATCCAAATCCGGAGGCAACGTGACCCACGCGACAATATTTGGCTCCTTGAATTCCAGTCAACTGAATGCACGAAACTTTTTCGATACGACGTTTGGCAATACGACCACGGCGTTGCGCGCAGGCGGCAAACCGGTCCTTCAAAACGGCCGGCCGTTAACGGTTACCAATCAGAGCGGCGGCGAAGACTCATTCACTTTTACGCACGGCGGTCTGGTAATCGGTGGGCCACTGGTACCTTCTGAGCCCGGAAAAACGCGCAGCACGTTCTATTTTATTTCTGCCGAGGGTCAGGTCACTAATG
Source organism: Blastocatellia bacterium (assembly GCA_003487805.1). Taxonomy (GTDB): domain Bacteria; phylum Acidobacteriota; class Blastocatellia; order Pyrinomonadales; family Pyrinomonadaceae; genus UBA11740. Next base: position 1,395 of record DNNE01000017.1, read on the forward strand.
CAACGAAAGAATCCAGCTTCGCTGTTCCCATCGTCGAGGAGAGGGGAATTTTTGGCACAGGTGCAACCGGACTTTCTCGCGATCCATTTAGCGGTGGAGCTATAGCGGCGTTCCCTACCACAGTGAGCGGCGACGCGGTCTTTAGCCTTTTCCCATTCCCAAATAATCCAAACGGGATCTATGGAAGCAATACTCTGACCCAGGCTTTGCCGGCAGGCGGCCAGGGCAAGAATATTTCCGGCAAAGTGGATGGCAACTTTCGTCTGGGCCAACATCCGCAATCGCTCACCTCGCGGTACAACTTCACCGATGACTGGCGCGACATTCCGGAGGTCGGTGGCGCGATCTTCTCTACGATTCGGCCACGCGTTCGCACGCAAAACCTTTCTAACTTTCTTAATAGCGAGATCGGCGGGCCGCGCGGCAAAACTATCTTCAACCAGGTCCGAGCCTCTTATGGACGCACGCGACTCGTGTTCGAGGAAAATCGCGATCGGCAGTTTCTGCGGTCCAGCCGCCTGGCAAACTCGCTGCGTCCCAACGAGCGCAGGTTTCTTCTGAACGCACCCTTGTTTGTCAATGACACGATTCCCAGCTCAACTTCAGTCCTCTACAATAGTTTTTTCAGCTTCGGAACTGAGGATATCTTGGGACCGCTGGGACAGATCGAACTTGCCGGCTTCAGCCCGGTGGGCGTCGACGTCTTCAACTTTCCTCAGCAGCGCGTCAATAACACTTACCAATTGGCTGACAATCTAACGTTCCGCACGGCAAACCACAGTTTCACTTTTGGGGTTGATTTTCGCCGCACCGAATTGAATAGCGACTTGCCGCGTAACGCGCGGCCTCTGCTTGTCTTCAACGGAGCGCCCGGAGCTCAGAGCGTTCCCGGCGGTTTCCAGTTAAGCGGTTTTGTGCGCCCAGTCGATCTGGCCGCGGCTTCCGCGCCGAGTGGGGTATTGCAGGTTGTACAAACCGATCCGGATTCAAGAGTCGACCTCCGATACTATCAATATGATTATTTCGGACAAGATGACTGGCGCGTCCGGCCAAATCTCTCTATCGCTCTTGGCTTGCGCTACGAATACAACACACCCGTGAGAGAAACGCAGCGCCGAATCGAAAAAACTTTTAACGATCCTTCGCTCAGCCTGGTGCCGGGCTTGGGAAATTTCCTGGCCGGCAGGCAACGGATTTACGATCCCGACCGGAAAGGCTTTGCGCCGCGAGTAGGGATGGCCTATTCATTCCACGTGTTAGGTCCGGATCACCTTTCGGTCTTTCGCGCCGGGTATGGAATTTTTTATGATCAGGCGCTCGGAGCGGTCGTGAGCCAATCGCGTAATGTCTTCCCAAATTCTCTGACTCTGAATTTTGCCGGCGGACTTTCGAGTGCGACGGGTGTCGGATTTAGTATTTCAGATCCGACGTTACCGTTTTTTCCCTGCACGGACGCGAATGGCACGCGCTTTCTGCCGATCGTTCAACCGGGCACTCTTAACACGCTAAACCCCGCAGTGCCGCTGTCTTGTCTCGTCGCTATCAACACGTCCTTTCCCGGGGGCTTTGGATTTACCCTGCCGGAGCGAAAGCTGAGGATGCCTTCAGCCCAACACTACTCGATTGCCTGGGAACAGGAGCTTAATCGAAACACCGTAATCTCCGTTGCCTATGTCGGAACGCAAGGCAGGCATTTGCTGCGCGCGGCCACTCCGAATCTCGGCCCCAATGCTTTTCTTGTTCCTACCGCCATTAGTGTCGTTGGCTTCCAGCCAAATGTTTCCGGCCTGGCGCTTGGGCCCGGTCAACTGCCGGCGGCGAACGGCGTGTTAGGCGGACGCCCGGTCGATCGTGCAGGCGCGGTAATGATTTATGAGTCTTCGGCTAACTCACGTTACGATTCCGCCCAGGTGCAACTACGGGGGAGGTCTCTCCGCTCCATGCAGTATCAAGTTTCCTACACGCTATCAAAAGCAGTTGACGACGTCTCGGACTTTTTCGATCTCGCAGGTGCACCGGCGCTACCGCAAAATAGTTTTACTTTCGCCGGCGAGCGCGGTCCGGCAAACTTCGACGTCCGCCATCGTCTGGCGTACAGTTTCATCGCCACACTTCCAGCCTTCAGGAAGCGCACGCGCGCTTTCCGGACCCTGTTCGGCAACTTTCAAATCAGCGGCACCGGCGCCCTGCGCACAGGTCAACCATTTACGGTCAACAGCATTTTCGATGTAAACCTTGATGGCAATCTAACGGATCGTCTTGACAACACTAACGGCCTTATAGTCACAGGTGACCGCCGGCAACCGCTGCGCTTAATTGCACCGGATCCGACAACTCTGTTGGCGCCCATA
>DNNE01000045.1:0-821 GCA_003487805.1 Blastocatellia bacterium
GCGCAAGTTGTTAACTTGCGATCGCGAATTAGCAAGTGAGTTACATTTAATCGAATGTTCGAACGCTACACTGAAAAAGCGCGACGGGTAATTTTCTTTGCGCGTTACGAGGCGTCGCAATTCGGCGCGCCCGCGATTGAGCCTGAGCATCTCCTGCTCGGCCTGATGCGCGAAGACAAGACCTTGACGGGTCGTTTCTTTCCGCGCGCGCAGATCACGATTGAATCTATTAGAAGAGAGATCGAAGGCCGCACTCTTTTGCGCGAACGGATCCCCACTTCGGTCGAGCTGCCGCTGGCACCCGAAACCAAACGCGTTCTGCATTACTCGCACGAAGAATCCGATCGCCTCCAGCACCGGCACATTGGCACTGAACATTTACTGCTGGGTCTTTTGCGGGAAGAGCGTTCGATGGCCGCGCAGATTTTGTTCGAACGGGGATTGCGGCTGGCGGCGGTGCGTGACGAGATTGCGCGCCAGACCGGAGCCGACGCGCGCCACCGCAAGGACATTCCGCACCTGCTCGAGTTTTCCCGCGATCTAACTGAAGATGCTTCGAATGATCGGCTGGATCCTTTGATCGGACGCGACGCCGAGATCGAGCGGCTGGTGCAAATTCTTTGTCGCCGCACCAAGAATAATCCCGTGCTAATCGGCGAGCCTGGCGTCGGCAAGACCGCCATTGTCGAAGGCCTCGCGCAACGAATCGTGTCGGGCAACGTGCCATCGTTTCTTGAAAACAAACGCATTCTTTCGCTCGACATCAGTTTGATCGTCGCGGGCACAAAATACCGCGGTCAGTTTGAAGAGCGCTTGAAACA
>DNNE01000045.1:991-24211 GCA_003487805.1 Blastocatellia bacterium
GGCAAGACCGCCATCGTCGAGGGTCTGGCCCAACGCATAGTGCGCGACGAAGTGCCTTCGTTCCTGGCAAACAAACGTATTCTCTCGCTCGATATCAGCCTGATCGTCGCCGGCACAAAGTATCGCGGCCAGTTTGAAGAGCGCTTGAAACAAATCATGCGCGAGCTGATCGAGAATCCACAATACATCGTCTTCATCGATGAGTTGCACACGCTGGTCGGCGCGGGTTCAGCCGAAGGGTCGCTTGACGCCGCGAATATTCTGAAGCCGGCTCTCTCACGCGGAGAGATTCAGTGCATCGGCGCCACAACGCCGGCCGAGTTTCGCAAATCGATTGAAAAGGATCGCTCGCTGGAACGCCGCTTTCAGGCGGTAAAGGTGCCGCCGCCTTCTGAGGATGAAGCCGTTGAAATTCTCGGTGGCGTGCGCGAACGTTACGAGAGTTTTCATCAGGTGCGTTACACCGACGAAGCGCTCGAAGCCGCGGTGCGGCAATCGACCCGTTACATTCCCGATCGCTTCCTGCCTGACAAAGCCATCGACGTGATCGATGAAGCCGGAGCGCGGGTGAAACTTCGGGTGCGCGCCGAACAAGGCAATCTCGAGGCGTTGAACGCTTCGCTGACCGCCGATTCGCTGACCGAATGGGAGCGCGCCACTTATGGCCGCGCCCAAGCGCCAATTACCGACGATGAAGATCAAATCGTCATGGGCGAAGTCAATCGCACGGACATCGAAGAAGTCATCGCCCGCTGGACCGGCATCCCCATCGTTTCGCTGAAAGAAGAAGAGTCGAAGAAGCTGCTGCGCATCGAAATGGAATTGCACAAGCGCGTTATTTCGCAGCGGCCGGCAATTTCAGCTTTGGCGCGGGCCATCCGTCGCTCTCGGGCCGGATTGAAGAATCCGCACCGGCCGGTCGGTTCATTTCTCTTTCTGGGACCAACCGGGGTCGGCAAGACTGAAGTCGCGCGCTGTCTCGCTGAGTTTCTCTTCGGCAGTCAACGCTCGATGATTCGCTTTGACATGTCAGAGTTCATGGAGAAGCACGCTGTTTCTAAACTCATCGGCTCGCCGCCGGGATATGTGGGCCACGAAGAAGGCGGCCAATTGACCGAACGCGTAAAGCGCTCGCCTTATTCAGTGCTGCTGTTTGACGAGATCGAAAAAGCGCACCCCGACCTCTTCAATATTCTGCTGCAGGTTTTTGAAGACGGCATCCTGACCGACGGTCTGGGCAACACGGTGGACTTCAAAAACACCATCATCATCATGACTTCGAACATCGGCGCGCGCTTTATTCAAAAGCGGGGCACAATGGGGTTCCAGGGATCGAGCGACGTGTCACGCACCAAGCTGGAAGAGATGGTGATGAATTCGGTGCGCCAGACTTTTAATCCTGAGTTCATTAATCGCCTTGACGAGATCATCATCTTCGATGAATTAGGCGACGAAGAATTGCTCGATGTGCTCCAGCTTCAGGTCGATCAAATAAACGCGACGATGTCGAACCATGGCTTCATCGTTCGCCTCGCTGATGATGCCAAACGCTGGATCGTCAACAAGACCTGCGCTGATCGGTCGTATGGCGCACGGCCGCTACGCCGGTCGCTGCAAAAATATGTCGAGGATCCGCTCTCTGAGGCGCTGATACAGGGACAACTCGCCGACGCCTCGCTGGTGGAAATGTTCGTCGACGGCGCCGCGTTAAATTTCCGCTCAATCACTATCGACGATGAAGGCCACGAACGCATCAACGATTTGCTGCTTACGCAGTAACCCGCGAACTTACCGAGATTTTATTTTGAGTCCAAAGTGCCGCACTTTGGACTTTCCCTTTATATTCCCGCTATAATGCGCCACTTTGTTACGTTTGAATCTGGCAACTGGTGAAGGCTGCGGTGAATCAAAGTCCTCCCCAGACTGCGCAATTCGAGTTAGTTTGTGTTACTTTTCCCAGCTAGTAAGAACTGAATTAACTGGTAAGATCTGAATTAATTGGTACGTGCTGGAAGCCGCCGCTAATATTGCATCGAACGCTGACGAAACAGCGCCCTTGCTGACGCGCGGGCTTCTAACACGCGAGCTTCTGACAATTAGTAAGCGCTGAAATTTTTCATAACCTTCGTGCAGTCCCCAGAGAAAGCTCTAAGGGTACCGTCACTTATGCATTCTTATCGCGTCGTTCTGTTCGCCGCACTCAGCCTGATAATCGGCACAACCTGCCTGTTCCTTCGCGCACCCGTGTCGGCGCAGCAACCTCAAGCGCGTCTGGTTGAAGATGTCGACATCATAGGTAATCGCCGCCTGCGCAAAGAAGACATTATCTATTACATTCAGACCCGGCCCGGTGATCCTTACAACCCGGATCAAGTCGCGCGCGATCTGCAAACTATTCTGTCGCTCAATTTTTTCGATAAGGTCGGCACGCGCGTCACCACTGAAGATGCCCCCCGGGGCGGCGTACGCATTATCTTTGAAGTTAAAGAGCTGCCGATTATTCGCGACATCCAATTTGAAGGATTAAAGAGCGTCACGGAATCGGACGTGCTGAAAAATTTCCGCGAGAAGCGCGTCGGCGTATCCAAGGAGTCAATTCTGGATCCGGTGAAGCTGAAGACCGGTGAGCGCGCCTTGAAGGAGATGCTGGCGGCCAAGGGCCATCCCAATGCCGCCGTCACTGCCACGACCGAAGCGGTCTCGCAAACTTCCAGCGCGATCACGTTCGTCGTGAACGAAGGCGCGCGGGTCCGCGTCGCTGAGATTACCTTCGAAGGCAGTCATGTCTTTAAGAGCAGGGCTTTGCGCGATCACATGAAGTACGTGAAGGAAGCCGGGCTGATCACCCGCTTTCGGGAACAGGACATTCTCGATCGTCAGAAGCTGGACTATGACCTGCATCTTGTCGATACCTACATGAAGTCGAAAGGCTATCTGCAGGCGCGTCACGGCGAGCCGCGCATCGAAGGCCTGGGGAAACGACGCACCGGGTTTCCAATTCTGCCGCTGCCTTTTATTTCTTCAGTTGACGACACCCTGCGCATCACGGTCCCGATTATCGACGGCAAGCTCTATCGCGTCGGCGAGGTGAAGATCGAAGGCAACTCGATCTTTTCCGAAAATGTAATCAAGGCCTTCATCGGCTTGCAAAAAGGGCAGGTCGCCAACGGTGAGCAGCTCAGCAAGGGTCTGTTCGAAAACCTGAAGAAAGCGTACGGCACCCAGGGATTCATTCAATACACGGCCGACATTAACCCGACCTTCAAGGATAACCCGCAAAAGGCGGATGAAGGCATTGCCGATTTTGTAATCACGATCGACGAAGGCAAACAATTCACTTTGCGGCGGCTGGAGTTTACCGGCAACACCTTCACGCGCGACAACGTGCTGCGGCGCGAAGTGCTGATTAATGAAGGCGACATCTACAATCAGAACTATTTCGAGTTCTCGGTCACGCGCCTGAACCAGCTTGGTTACTTCAATCCGATCGATAAGGACAAGGACGCCGACTTCCGCACCAACGAAGAAGAAGGACTCGTCGATGTGACCGTTAAGGTCTCTGAGAAAGGCCGCCAGCAGATTTCATTCAACGGCGGCATCTCCGGAATCGGCGGAACGTTCTTCGGGCTGGATTATTCGACGAACAATCTATTCGGCCGTGGTGAAGTCCTGTCGCTGAATTTGGGGGCCGGCAATCGCCAGCGATCGTTCCAGTTCTCTTTCACTGAACCATACATCAGGAACCGGCCGATCACCGCGGGATTTACCGTGTTCGCTTATTCGCAGAAATTCTTTGGCGAAGGAACCTTCCTGTCACAAAACCAGAATGCGGTGCAGGGAGCGTCAGGTAATTTGTTCGATTTCTTCAACACGAACGAAGAGAATTTGTTTACGCGCAATTCGATTGGAGCTTCGATTTTCGCCAGCGCGCCTTTGTCAGAGTTCTATCGCAAGCGGCCGTTCACCCAATTCTCGCGCGTCGGCCTTTCGTATCAGCTTTCGCAATCGAGCGTAAAAGATCCAGTAGTAAACGCCGCTGGACAGACGACCAGCTTCATTCCGGTCGTCTATCGACAGCCAAACATCATCACCAGCCGCGCGACCGCGAGTTTGGTGTATGACACTCGCAACGCCAGCATCGACCCTACGAAAGGACGATCGCTGTCTCTCTCAGTGGGAGTCGCAGGGTTCGGCGGCGATGTGCGAACTTATGAGCCGACGCTGGAGTTCACGCAATTCATTCCGATCAGAAAGAAACGATCCGAGTTTCCGGAAGTCTTCGGGTTCCGCATCCTCGCTGGAACTGTAGGCAGTTTTGCGACCACCTCGACAATCCGAAACGCAAATTCACTTGCGTTCGTCGAGGGCGTGCCCATCTACGAGCGCTTCTTCCTTGGCGACGAATTTACTATCCGCGGCTACAACGTGAGATCGATCGCTCCGGTGACCCCACTCGATAACTTCATCACTTCGCGCAACGTGGTGCTGGCAACGAACGCGACCGGAACGGCGAATGTTGTTCCCGGGTTGCCGTCGAATCTCACGAGCATTTCCACCTTTACCGGGGCGACGGGGAATAACGTTGTAGGTCTGCCACGGGTTTACACGGCGACCGGCGGCGACACGCAGGTTCTGGGTAACTTTGAATACCGCATTCCTATTATTGGAAGGACGGTTCAAGCGGCTCTCTATGCCGATGTCGGCAACGCTTTCAACCTTCGATCAAAGAAAGAGCAATCCTACTCGTCGGAGTTTCTGGCAGACGATCCATTCCTCCAGACAATGGGTATTATTAGCTGCCCGCGACAGCAAGGGGGCGTGGCGCCGATTACTTTAACTACTCTGGCGGCTTGCCAAACTTTTACAAACCTGGCCTTGTCGCCCGGGCTCGGGTTCATCGCCAGAGACAACCGGCTGATCACCCGCGCTGAGTATGAACAAGCGCTGCGACTGGGGCCGGTCGATCCACTGACCAATCTGCCGCCCGGACTACAACAAATCTTTATGAGGGGCGAGGCACAGCGAAATACCGTGGTGCGGCTCGATCAAAGTTTGTTCGCAAAATTCACTGATATGCGCAGCAGCCTGGGCGCTGAACTTCGCGTCCAGGTGCCGATTCTTAACGTGCCTTTTCGGCTTATTTATGCGTATAATCCCAACGCTCGCAAAGATCAGGTTATCAACGGATTTCCCTTCTTCTTTGATGAGAAAAAGTCGGTGTTTCGCTTCAGCGTAGGCCGCACTTTCTAGCGTTGATTCAACCGAACGCGGTTAACCAACAAGCAAACCAAACCGGCAGTCTGAACAACTAACTGGTTGCATCACGCCGCCGCAGAAATTGTTAAGGAGTACTAGGAACTATTTATGAAAATCATTCGTGCGATAGCCGCAGTCGCTTTTTTCGCGGCAATCAGCGCCGCCTCTGTCGCCGCGCAGCCCAAACCGACCACCACTCCCGCGCCGGCAACGACGGGCTCGGCAACAGGCAATGTGCCTGACACAAAACTCGCGCTGGTTGACACCGATCAGTTCCTCGATGAAAAAGCCGGCATCGTGCGACTCGTTACCGCGGCTAAAAAAGTTGAGAATGAATTCCTGCCACGGCGAACTGATTTGCAAAGCCTACAAGCACAGATCGACAAACTGACCGCTGATTTGCAAAAAGCCGCTCCGGTGCAGGATCAGAAAGTCTCGGCCCAGCAGCAGGACGCAATCGATTCGAAGAAGCGGGAGCTTACCCGCAAGACCGAGGACGCTCAGAGCCAATATCAAAAGCGTTTGCAGGATATGCTCGGACCCGTCTACGACGACATCGGCAAGGCCCTGGACGCCTACGCAAAAGCTCACGGCATCACCTTGATTCTGGACGTCACGAAGATTCAGGGAATCGTCAGCGCCGCAGAATCGCTCGACATAACCAAAGCATTCATCAGCGAATTCAATAGTAAGAACCCGGCAACGGCGTCTTTGACCCCAACGCCGTAATTGATTTGCCAGCTTCGCTCGGTGCGGTTGCCGCGATCACACGCGGCTTCGGCATCTTCGCTTCAAACAAGCTGGAGGAGTAATTGAAATGATTAGCATGAAGAATTTTCTATTAGCAGTCGCTTTTATCGCGGTCGCCGCCGGTGCGCACACTTTTGCGCAGGCGCCCCAGACCTCGGGCAGTGTGCCCGTCGGCAAGGTCGCGGTGATTTTCTCGGAAGCTTTCCAGGATCCCAAAATAGGGATTGCGAAATTCGGCGTATTGCAGAATCAGTTGGTCGCTGCGTTCAAGAAACCACAGGACGAGTTGACTGCCGCAGCCCAGCGCGTCCAGTCGCTTCAGGATGAGATCACTAAGTTGCAGAGTTCGGCCGCGCCTATCGATCCGAAAACCATTCAGGCTAAGGTCGATCAGCTCGACCAGTTGAAGAAGGATTCGCAGCGAAAGCTGGAAGATACGCAGGCCGCGTATCAAAAGCAACGCACGGATTTGATGACCCCGTTGCAGGAAGAAGTCGGTAAAGCGCTGGATGCGTTTGCCAAAGCACATGGTATTACCTTGATAATTGACGGCAGCCAGGTCCCTGGTGTGCTATTCGCCGCCGAGAGCATGGACGTTACCAAAGTCTTTATCAGCGAATACAACGCCAAGAATCCGGTGACCGCATCGACTGCGACGCCGCGACCGTGATTCCCGAATTCGGGGATCGTGATCGCGACCAGGTCGAAAATTAAGCTCTTGGACGCAAGAATGTAAGTTGAGTTTTTGATCCGCTCGTTACCACTCGCGGTTCTGTAAAGACACTTTATGGAAACGGTTCTCGACTCCGAAGGTATCAAGAGACTACTGCCCCATCGATATCCCTTTCTGCTGGTCGATCGCATCATTGAATTAAAACCCCTCGAGCGCATCGTTGGCATCAAACAGGTCAGCGTCAACGAGTCTTTTTTTGAAGGACATTTTCCCGGCGCGCCCGTCATGCCAGGCGTGCTGGTAATAGAAGCGCTGGCCCAATGCGGCGCCATCCTCGCCCTCCGCGAAATTGAAGATCGCGATCAGAAGCTCGTCCTCTTCACCGGAATCAGAGAGGCACGCTTTCGCAAACCTGTCGTTCCTGGCGACACTCTGACACTTGAAGTGACGGCGCTGCGGTTCGGCCCTAGGATTCAACGCATGCACGGCGAGGCGAAGGTGAACGGACAACTTTGCGCAGACGCGGAACTCATGAGCGTCATCGCGGACCGGCCAAAATCCTAGAGATGAGTGCTCCGTCAATTCAAAACCAAACAACTCAGATTCATTCCTCTGCCGTAATCAGCCCCCGGGCATTCATTGGCGAAGGTTGTCACATCGGCCCGTACGCCGTGATCGGCGACGAAGTGTTTCTCGGAAATGGCGTCATCGTTGACTCACATTGTGTGATCGACGGCCGCACGCGTATTGGTGATGAATCGCATTTGTTTCCGTTTGTATCGATTGGATTGGCGCCGCAGGATCTGAAATTCGCGGGTGAAGAAACTGAGACTGAGATTGGCAGCCGCACGCGCATCCGTGAGTTTGTGACGGTTCATCGCGGCACCAAAGGCGGCGGCGGGATCACCAAAATTGGCGATGACTGCTTCATGATGGCCCAGGCGCACGTCGCCCATGATTGTCTGATTGGCAACAACGTCATTATGGCTAACGCGGCGACCCTGGCCGGCCATGTGAGCGTCGAAGATGGTGCAAACATCGGGGCTTATTCGGGCGTGCATCAATTCTGCCGTGTCGGCCGCGAGGCTTATGTCGGCGGATATTCGGTGGTCGTCAAAGACGCGCTGCCATTTGCTTTGACGGTCGGCAATCACGCCAGGTGTTACGGCATAAATAAAGTCGGTGTGCGACGGCGCGGCTACTCGCGCGAAACAATCGCAGCATTGCATCACGCATTTCATCTCTTGCTTTCGTCAAAACTCAACACCACGCAGGCGCTCGAACGCATTCGCGAAGAGATCGAAAACATTCCTGAAGTCGACGAACTGGTCCACTTTGTTGAGTCTTCCAAACGCGGCGTCGTAAAGTAGGGTATTGGGTGTGGGGTCTTGGGTGTTGGCAACACTCGAAAGGAGACTCACACATGTTAACAAGTTATAGAGAGCTGGTGGCTTGGCAGAAAGCCATTGAACTCGCTGTTCTCGTTTATCGACTCAGCGAAGAATTTCCGAAAAGAGAGATTTACGGACTGGCGGCCCAGATTCGGCGAGCCGCCGTTTCTATCCCCTCAAACATCGCGGAAGGGTACGGTCGCGGAAGCAGAAGAGAATACGTGCAGTTTCTTTGCATTGCTCAGGGATCATTAAAAGAAATGGAAACGCAGACAATTCTCTCTGAGAGGCTGATGTATGCTACTTCAGCTCAAGCAAAGATAGTTTTGGATGCCTCGGAAGTAGTTGGAAAGATGTTAGGCGGTCTCATTCGCAGCCTTAAAGCAAAGAGCGAATAACGAACGGCTCGCAACTACTATGACTACGCCCTGCATCCCACACCCAAGCCCCAACACCCAACACCCTATCTCGAAGATTGGCCTAATAGCCGGAAACGGGAATTTTCCGTTTCTTGTCATCGAAGGCGCTCGGCGCGCCGGCGCCACCGTTGCCGTCGCCGCGATTCGAGAAGAAACTGATCCGGCGATCGAAAAACTGGCGGATCGATTTACGTGGGTGGGAATCGGGCAACTCGGCAAGATGCTCCGCTTCTTCAAGAACGAAGGCGTTGACAAAGCAATCATGGCCGGCCAGGTAAAGCATGTACAAATTTTCAGCAGCGCAATTCCGGACGTGCGCATGCTGAAGATGCTTTTGCGGCTGCCACGACGGAACACTGACGCGCTAATCGGCGCCGTGGCCAACGAACTTGCCAGCGAAGGGATCGAGTTGATCGATTCGACTTATTTCCTCAAGGATCAACTTCCTGAGGTGGGCGCACTTACAAAACGAGCTCCCGACGATCGTGAGCAAAGCGATATCGAATACGGTTTGGAGATCGCCAGGGAGATCGCGCGGCTCGATTTGGGCCAGACGATAGTCGTTCGCGATCGCGCGTGCGTGGCCATCGAGGCCATGGAAGGCACCGACGCCGTCATTCGCCGCGCAGGCGAACTGGTGCGTGGCCGGCTCACCGTCGTCAAGATTGCCAAACCCGATCAGGACATGCGCTTCGATGTGCCCGTCGTCGGAGTGCCCACAGTTGAATCGATGATCGCAGCGCGCGCAACCTGCCTTTGCCTGACCGCCGGCAAGACCCTGATTTTCGATCGCGACGAAACGATTAAGCTGGCCAACAAAAACAAGATCGCAATCCTGGCCGCCTGAAGGATGTCTGTCTTGACTTGCTTAGCATTTTAGGCTGAGAATCCCTCACATAGTAATCACACAACATCTGGGTTCTGACGTCGCGGGAGCGATGTCTTTTCCATTTTTTCAAAAAAGGAGTTCGCATCATGGCATTACGTTTAGGAGACACGGCCCCGAATTTTACGGCCGAGACCACTGAAGGGCCGATTGATTTTCATGAATGGCTGGGAGACAGTTGGGGCATTCTGTTCTCACATCCCAAGGATTTCACGCCAGTCTGTACGACTGAGTTGGGCTACGTGGCCAGCATCAAACCTGATTTCGATAAGCGCAACGTAAAGGTAATCGGGCTGAGCGTCGACCCGGTTGAAAACCATTCGCGCTGGTCGAGCGACATCAAGGATGCGACTGGTCACGCGCCGAATTATCCGGTGATTGGCGACACAGACCTGAAAGTCGCAAAGCTTTATGACATGCTGCCGGCCACGACTACGGGAACATCCGAAGGGCGGACAGCGGCAGACAACATGACTGTGCGGAATGTGTTTGTCATCGGGCCCGACAAAAAGATCAAACTGATGATCGTGTACCCGATGGCGACGGGCCGTAACTTTGACGAGATCCTGCGCGTGATCGACTCGATTCAGTTAACCGCGAACTATAGCGTGGCGACGCCCGCGAATTGGAAAGACGGCGACGATGTGATCATCGTTCCTTCACTCAGTGACGAGGCCGCGAAAGAAAAGTTTCCCGGTGGTTGGAAAACTTTGAAGCCCTACCTGCGCGTCGTGCCGCAGCCGAACAAGCCGCAAACCAAAACGGCGGAACAGAGCTGATGTGTAACATAGACTTTAGTTTATGAGCTGACGCGGAGCTAAGCCCGCATCAACTTCCAACGATCATCTTTCCAGGCGCAGAGGAGCCATGTCTTCTGCGCCTTTTACTTTTAGGAGTCACAGACTGAAGTCTGTGCCACAATAAAGCCATGAGAGCGATCGTAACCACGACAAACGGCGACGTGCGAGTGATGAAGGTCGAACAGCGTCCCGATCCTCAGCCAAAAACCGGACAGGTCCTGATTCGCGTTAAGGCTGCCGGTCTGAACTTTGCAGATATTCTCGCGCGGCAGGGTTTGTATCCCGATGGTCCACCCAAACCATGCGTGATGGGTTATGAAGTATCGGGCATGGTCGAAGCGGTTGGTGATGGCGTAGATCAAAACTTGATCGGTAAAGCGATGATCGCGATGACTCGATTCGGCGGCCAGGCGGAGCTCGTCGCTGTGCCCGCCACCCAAGTTTTCCAAAAACCGGACACGCTCACTTTCGAACAAGCCGCCGCGATCCCGGTCAATTATCTGACCGCCTGGGCGCTGCTCGTCACGATGGGTGCCCTGAAACCAGATGAAGCGGTTCTGATTCACAATGCCGGCGGCGGTGTTGGCCTCGCGGCGCTCGACATTGCGAAGCACATCGGCGCCAAGACGTTTGGCACAGCCAGCACGGGTAAGCACGAATTTCTGCGCGCGCGCGGCTTGGATCATCCAATCGATTATCGTAATCAGGATTGGCTGCCGGTTTTGAAAGAGCTCACGAATGGTCGCGGTGTCGAGCTGGTGATCGATCCGCTCGGCGGCAAGAGCTGGAAGAAAAGTTATCTGGCCCTGCGCACCACCGGCCGCATGGGCGTCTTTGGAATGTCAGTCGCGTCGGCTTCGGGTATTAAGGGAAAGCTTCGCGCGCTGAAAGCGATCGCGTCGATGCCGCGGTTCAATCCGATTGGATTGATGAATCGCAACAAGGGCGTGTTCGGTCTCAACCTCGGGCACATGTGGGGTGAAGGCGAGAAAGTCGCCGCCTGGACCGGCGAGATCATGCGCGGCGTCGCCGAAGGCTGGATCAAACCTCATGTAGATCGCGCGTTTCCCTTCGATCAAATCGCCGACGCGCACACCTACATCGAATCCCGCAAAAACATCGGCAAGGTTGTTTTGGTTCCTTAACATGCAATCGTGCTTTTTGCTTGTCGTATTAGCACACGCTTGCTAATCTCATCGTATTGTTATGGGACTCACACACGTCACAGTGAAATTGCGAAGCCTCGGTGAGTCAAACGGCGGCTATGAAGCCGATTTTCTCGTCGATACCGGCGCCACCGATTCGCTCGCGCCCGAAGCTGAGCTACGCAGAGTGGGCATAAAACCAGCCGGCAGAACTGCGTATGAACTCGCCGACGGCTCCGTCGAAGAATACGAATTCGGACTTGCCGAAATTACCTTCATGGGCGAAGTGACTGCCGGTCGAATAATCTTCGGACCAAATGAGGCTGAACCTTTACTCGGTGTTACCGCACTTGAATCAGTGGGTATCACGATCGATCCTGCTAATCGAACCCTCAAACGATTACCAGCGATTCCATTGAAGTGAACCACTCCGTCGTCGCCTCCTCTTCATCTGACTTTGCGATTCAAAGTACTTGACACCACAGAACGACTGGTGTATTTTGCTGCTCAGATGCCGGCGCTGCCAAAAGAGAATGAACCGCTCGCCCTGCACGATCGGGCGATGGATAACCTGCGCTACATCCGCGAAACGATGGAGCGCGCGTCCGCGTTCACCGCGGTTCCCGGATGGGGCCAGGTCGCGATCGGCGTCAGCGCGATCGCCGCAGCCTATCTCGCCGCCCATCAATCGACCCCGCGCGCGTGGCTCGGCGTCTGGCTGGCGGAAGCAATCATCTCAATGCTGATCGCTGGTTGGTTGATGGATCGAAAGGCTCGCGCCCAGCATGTGCCGCTCTTCTCCGGTCCCGGACGTAAAGTCGCTTTCAGTCTCTCGCCGCCAATAGTTGTCGGCGCCCTACTGACGGTGGTTCTGTTCCGCGCCGGATTGGTGAACGCCATCCCGGGAGTGTGGCTGCTGTTATACGGCACGGGCGTGGTGACCGGGGGCATGTTCTCTGTCAGTGTGGTGCCGGTGATGGGAGTGTGTTTCATGCTGCTGGGCGCGGCCGGACTGTTCACTCCCGCGGCATGGGGAAACTGGTTGATGGCGGCCGGGTTTGGCGGCCTGCATATTATCTTTGGAGCGATTATCGCGAGGAGGTACGGTGGTTAGGCAAGCAGCGCTCAAACGCGAAACAAACAAGGGTCACACTGAAAAGCAAAAGCCGCGCGGCGTTTCTGGCGGCGCGCCGCATAGCGCCCACGAAATTGATCGCTTGATTCACGAACGCCTGCGGCTCGGAATCATCAGCGCGCTGGCAGCGAACGAATCACTGACCTTCAACGAACTCAAACACACGGTGAAGACAACCGACGGCAACCTTAGCGTCCATGCGCGCAAGCTCGAGGATGCGGGCTACATCAGTTGCTCGAAATCGTTCGAAGGGCGCACGCCGAAAACAGAATATAGTCTTACCGCCGCGGGCCGACGGGCCCTGGAGCGTTATCTGGATCACATGGAAGCTTTAATTGGCCGCATGCGTAAGTCGTAACGCGGCGACTTTTTTTTGCACATGCACTTTGCATATTAAAGCGCTTTGCCAAACTAACAAGAAAGGGGCCTCATGTTCACGAATGTCAATCTGGCTGCGCCAATCGGTGCGCTGGCCTTGCTTGGAACCGGATTCATCTTGTTGGTGGGTGCGATCTTGTTGATTCAGGCACTGATTGTGCGAAAGAGCGGCCGCGCCAAAACTTCTTTGGCAGTCATGGTTATGCTCGCCGCCATTTACTTCGGCGTCATGCTTATCTTCTCTATGGTAAGTCACGACAAGTTGTTAGCCCGCGGCGAAGAAAAGCATTTCTGCGAACTTGATTGTCACCTCGCGTATTCGATCATCAATACGGCGCAAGCGAAAACGATCGGAGACAACGGGAGGCCGGCGATTGCTCAAGGGCAGTTCACAATCGTCACTATCCAGACGCGTTTTGACGAAACCACCACCGGTCCGCGGCGAGGCGACGGGTTGCTGTATCCCAACGGCCGCGCGCTCACGCTAATCGATGAACGCGGCAATCGCTATGGACCAGCCACGCAAATCGGGACACCACTGACTTCGCCCTTGCGGCCCGCCGAGGCTTATACAACTCAAGTTGCCTTCGACCTGCCTGAAAGCGTAAAGGCGACGGCTCTACTGATTAATGAAGACGGTTGGGAAACGCATCTGATCGTCGGTCACGAAAACAGCCCGTTCCACGGAAAGGCCCGTTTCCAATTGTGATGAGAAAGATCAAGCGCGTGAAACTGATTCTTCCGGCGTTGACGGAAGCTACCAGCCCCTACTGGCGGCCAATCAAGTACTCGCTGTTTCCCCCTCTTGGTCTGGCGACTCTCGCTGCGTACCTGGATCCGAAACTTGATATCTCTCTTCAGGACGAACATGTCGAAAAACTCGATCTGAACGACGACCCGGATCTTGTAATCATCCAGGTCTACATCACGAACGCCTATCGCGCGTATCGCATCGCTGATCACTATCGCGCGCGTGGAGCGTACGTTGCGCTCGGTGGCTTGCACGTTACGTCTCTGCCCGGTGAAGCAGCGCCGCACGCTGACACAATCTTCCTCGGGCCGGGTGAGTACACCTTCCCACAGTTTTTGCGCGACCTCGAGTCAGGAACGCCGCAACCTCGCTATGAATCTTCAGCGCGAACCCTGGAAAGTCTTCCGCCTATACGAAGAGATCTGATTCAGCGTCATCGTTACCTGGTACCCAACTCGATTGTCGTTTCCCGTGGCTGCCCGCACCACTGCACCTTCTGTTACAAAGATGCGTTCTTTGCCGGAGGTCGAGGTTTTTACACGCAGCGTGTCGATGATGCGCTCGCGGAAATTGCTCGGCTGCCGGGGCGTCATCTTTACTTCCTCGACGATCATCTTTTTGGGGACGTGCGGTTTGCGCGCGAGCTGTTTCGCGGCATGAAAGGGATGGGCCGCGTCTTTCAGGGCGCGGCAACTGTCGATTCGATCCTGCGCGACGACCTGGTTGAAGAGGCAGCCGCCGCCGGTCTGCGAAGTTTATTTGTCGGCTTCGAGACGCTTTCAAACAGCAGTCTGGCCGCCGCAAACAAACGGCAGAATCTCGGCCGCAGCTATCGTGAAGTTGTCCGCCGCCTGGATAGCCATGGGATCATGATCAATGGGAGTTTCGTTTTCGGTCTCGACGGAGACGACCGGGACGTCTTCGCGCGGACTGTCGATTGGGCCGTTGAAGCAGGAATCACAACTGCAACGTTTCATGTTCTCACGCCATATCCGGGCACACAGCTATTCACCGAAATGGCTGCGCGTGATCGGATCGAAACTCGTAATTGGGATCTCTACGATACACGCCATGTTGTCTATCGGCCTTCAGATTTGTCACCCGCCGAGCTAAAAAATGGATACGACTGGGCCTATGAGGCGTTCTATCGTTGGCGTTCGATCCTAAAAGCTGCTTCAGCGCATGAATCGACAAAGCATTCGTTGAAACATTTTTTCTATAGCGCCGGTTGGAAGAAATTCGAGCGAGCATGGGATCTGTTGATTCGTATCAAGCAGTTATCACAAATGCGGCCTGTGCTGGAAGCCGTACTCGCGCCGGTTGGCGAACAGATTAACGATTCCAAAGTTCGTGCGGACAGCCGTTCGGATCACAAGCTCAAGATGTGGCAACCCACATAGCGGAGACGACTGAGTAATCAGACAATCGCCCTACTAGATCATCACGTCATGTTCGAACCTTTCAAATTCATCCCCGTCCATAATCCACCGGAAAGGAATACATCCATGGTTAAGCGAATCGCAGCTATCACTTTTATTTTCTTGTGCACCACCGTAGCGTGGGCCATCCTCGGCACGACCATCTTTCAGCGCACTTACGATTCCGGCAGTTTTTCAGATAGCCGTGTGGAATCGACGTGGGGCGCTCCGCAGAGTCAGTCGCCGCCGGAGGCCTCCTTCGATGAACAAGTGCCGAAGAAGGACACCAGGACCGAGAACGGCAAAAAGATCGAAACCGTCACGCAAGAGACCGTAACGACGCAACTGCCGCTTGAAGGCAGTCACATCAACGTCGATCTGAATCTTGAACACCGCCAGAAAGGTTTGCTGTGGTACAGCACCTACAAGGTAGCTTTCGATGGCGACTACTCGTTCCACAACCCCGGCGATAAAGATCAGAACGTGGTCTTCAAACTCGACTTCCCTACTGCGCAGGCAATCTACGACGACCTGATCTTCACTGTTAACGACTCACCAGTTGCTTTGACGAATGGAAAGAACAGCGCCAGCGGCACTGTCCGAATGAAGGCCGGCACAACTGCAACTTTGAAAGTTGGTTATAAATCCCAGGGATTGAATGACTGGCGATACAACTTTGGCGGCAATAAGACGAGAAGCGAAGATGGCCACCCAGTCACGGCGGACGTCGCGCAGGTGCGTGACTTCTCTCTGAAGATGACGACCAATTTCAAAGACATCGATTTCCCCGACAATACCCTATCGCCTACGCAGAAGGCCGAGACTTCGAATGGTTGGAACCTCGTTTGGAATTACAAAAACCTCGTCTCCGGCTATCAAATCGCGATGACGATGCCTGAGAAGCTACAACCTGGGCCACTTGCGGGTCGCATAAGTTTCTTTGCACCGGTGTCGCTCTTCTTCTTTTTCTTTTTGATGCTCATCATCACGACGATGCGCGGGATAGAGTTACATCCAATGAACTACTTTTTTCTGGCCGCGTCATTCTTTGCCTTCCATTTGCTGTTGGCTTACCTGGTCGATCATGTTTCGATTCACCTGGCGTTTGCCATCTGCTCCGCTGTTTCAATTTTTCTGCTGGTGACGTATCTGCGGCTCGTGGTAGGAACGCGCTTCGCCACGCGTGAAGCAGCCCTGGCCCAGTTCATCTATCTCGTCGCTTTCTCGTACGCTTTCTTCCTCAAGGGTTTCACAGGACTCGCGATCACTATCGGATCGATCACGACGCTATTCGTAGTGATGCAAGTGACGGGCAAGATCCGTTGGAACGAAAAATTCGCGCCACGTGCAGCAGCGCCAGAGCTCGCGCCGCCTGTGCCCAGGCCGGCGACATCGCAGGCTTAGTGAAGCACAGAAAGGAGAAGCAGGCAGCGTGGAAGTTCTTAACCTGGGAACACATCAAACCACGGGCAACGCGCGTGAGAAAAAGAATCGTTTCTGGCGACGTCAGTTTGTTGCTGAGGTGACCACGCCGCAAATTGTTTTTGACATGGTGTTTGGCGTCGTCGGACCGATTCTTTGTTTCGTCTTTGATCCATTTGTATTTCACGCGGGCTTTGTCGGCCCGCCCTTGCTTCCGGAGTATCAAGTATTCACTTACCTGTTTAGCGGATTGCAAATGGCCCTTTTATGCCTCTGGCTTCTAATTGGTCCAGGGAATCAGATTTGGAATTGGACGATTGGTGGCGCACTAGTTGGTGGCGGCATCTTCTGCCTGGCGGCCGGCTGCGTTTTGGCGCCCTTTAGCATAATGGGCCTGATGTTTGGCATCGGAATATTCGGTTTCACGCCTTTCTTAACCGCGCTCGTCTACCTGCGCAATGCTATTCGAGCCTTCCGAGCCCGCTCGCATGATGAATCGAGATTTATGCGAGCGCTCGGTCTTACGGTTGGTCTGGTGTTCGCTATGGCGTTACCCGCGCTCTCAAGCATGCAAATTCACCAGATGGTGAACAGCGCGGTCAATGAGATCGTGCATGGAGATCCTCAGCATGCGGCGCTCGCCGCGCATCGACTCGTGCCGCTAAGATTCTTTGCCGGGGTGGAATTGGACCAAATGGCAAATGCTTATCTCTCTGAAACAGATCCTACGCGCAAAGAGCTTCTCAAATCCTGTTACCGGGAAATAACTGGAGAAGACATCGAAAACCGCGCAAGTATTCTGCGAGACTAAAATACCTCCCGCTGGCTCCGGTGCCGCACGATATTGAAAGAGAACCTGATCTTATCGCGACTGCCGGAACCTTCGATTAGCGCGGTTGAGACAAGCGGCGCGCCCGCCAGCATCACGAGCTGGTTTTTTTGATGAGCGAAAGTCCTGGTCACAACCATCCGCCGCTGAAACCTGCCTGGCGAAGACCGGCAATGATGTAAGGGCTTGAGCGCATCAAGCGCCAGAGAAAATCGCTGCGATAGTTTTCAATCATGAGAACGATTGGCCCTTCGTTAATTCCGAAATGCCAGGGTGAAAGCCAGCCGCAGTCGCGACATTTTTCGTCGGGGAAAGTTGGGTTGAAGGTAGCTTCCAGGCCATAAGGATGATCGACGCCAAGTTCGATCTGGTTGAAGTGTTTCAGCGCCGGCAAAACGATCTCCGGAGCGAACGGCAGTGACGCCACAACGGCCCACGGCGCCAGCGTCCCATCGTCCGGACCGTCAGGAACACCGCGCGCAACATAATCGAAAAAGACGCGCTTGGTTCCATCGATTATCAGCTCCTTCGGGCCGGGACCTTCGCACGCAGTCAGCCCCCAACAAACTTCGCTGTAGCCCTTGTACCCGTTTGGATTTTGCTTCGCGTACGCTTGCTGCGCATAAGTCGCCCGGCGGCTATTTTCGAAATAATCCAGGCCCCACGCACGCGCAGTCTCGTCCTGAATCCCGCGAAAGTCGATCCAGAGGTGTGAGAATTGATGCATGAAAAGCGGCCCGGCAAAAAGGTATTCGTATTCGTACACCCTTCTCAAATTACAACGGGCCATGTGTGCCTGGTAACTTTCAACCGGCAAGGGAAAGGTGGGTGAGCCGAGGCCCAGCACGTAAGCCAGTGTTGATTCGTCATATCCCTGCCAACGATGTGCAAGATAGCCTGTTTCCGGCCGCCAGCCGTGAGTAAGCGTGGCTCCGCCATCCATGGCCCAACGCCAATCGGCTCGCTGATAGAGTTGATCTGCGAGCCGGCGAATTTCGGTTTCTGCTTCAGAATCGCGATCGAAATATGCAGCCGCAGCCAGCATTCCCGCAAAAAGAAAAGTCGAATCGACGGTTGACAGCTCGCATTCCCAGGCGCGCCGACCAGTCTTCATGTCGAGGAAATGATAATAAAAACCCTTGTAGCCGGTTGCGTCAGGTTTGGAGCTTTGCTCGCTCTCAGCAAAGAACCGCAACTTGCGCAGAGTTCTCACAATCGCTTCTTCGCGCGTGATGAGGTTACGCTCAACTCCCACGGGATAAGCCGACAATGCCATGCCAATCGCCGCGATGCTTGAGGGCCATCCTTCTTTGGTGCAATCCGCAACCAGCCCATTCTCTGAATTCACTTCGTGAATAAAGTAGTTGAATGCGTCGGATTGAAGATCGGAAAGCAGCTTGTCCTGCTCGTTGGTTAGCTCGTTGGTTAGCTGGTTCATAGACGGGACTGATTCTAACGCAGCTTCCGTGGGGACTGCGAGAATTAAGAGCTGGAGCGGTGCCCCACGATATCGAACGAAAACGTGAGCTTGTCGCGAACGCGCACCAGGCCATGAAAAGCCGAAGTCGCTTTGACTTTGAAATCACTGCGATCGATTGAGAACTCGCCCTGCGCGCGTAAGTCGTCTCCCGTCAAAGTAAGCTTTGTTGGGATCGTGATTGGTCGCGTGACGCCATTCAAGGTCAGGTCTCCGGCTATTTTCAGATTATCGATCGAGTTGCCCATGACATTTGTGCTGCGAAAAACAATGTCAGGATATTGATCAGGCAACAGCACGATGTCGTGCAGCTCTTTGTTGATAATCTTTTTCTGCGCGTCGGTAAACACGCTGCTGGTTTCTTCCATCGATGACGTTTTGGCATCCAGCTCAAGCGAAGAGCCCGTGAGCGAGCCAGGATCGAGTCGCGCCTCTCCGGTGAATTCGCGCACTGCGACCAGATGTTCATGACCCTTGAACCAGAATAATCCGCCGGCGAAAGCATGCGCGACGAACTTGCTCTGCGATGCATCCAGCCGATAGTTCGAGATCGCTGGAGCAGCAATTTCATCTCTACGATCGCGGGCGCTCTCTCCTGTCGCGTGAGGGTCATTCATTCGATCGGCGACCCGACTTCTGCCGCTCGCGGCCAACCCATAACCCAGCGCAAAAATCGCGAGGCTCATCGAAAGCACCGCAGCCATCAATTTAAAACTCTTCATAGAACTTTCCTTTCCAGACAGCAAACAAACGCGCACCAGGACAGTGGCGAAAGAGGGGCGCAAAAATAACGTGGCCTATCTAGGACACGCCGGGAGATAAAAATGTTGTCCGTTTGCAGATTTCGTGACGGAAACGTTGGATTAGCGCGAAATCCGTTTTGGCAGAAAAGAATTAGAACCTCGCAATCAGACCAACCCGCACCGCACGTGGCGAACCCGGAGAGATGTTGTTGTTATTGTCTGCATTTAGATAGTAGGTCTTATTGGAAAGGTTCTCGAAGTTCGCCTGTAGCCGCCATTTTTCGTTGAAAGAAAAGTACACGGCCGCATCCGCGCGTGTGTAGGCCGGCAGAACCACTGCGTCGTCAATCGCCGCGAACATGTCAGAGCGATGGATGATGCCGAGCCCAATGCCCAACCTTTTCACGATCTGATAGTTGTTCCACAGAGAGAAGATTTGATGAGGGACTCCTGCGACCTGGGCGCCCTGTATAGCTCCCGCTGTGGCACTGCTTATGAATCCATCCTGATGTGCATAGCCGCCAACCATTCGCCAATTGCGTGTGATGTTGCCAGTCAGACCCAATTCAAAACCGTTCGTACGCTGGCTGCCCGTTTGCACGATGCGCGTCGGATCATTGGGATCGGTCGAGCGCGTGTTGGTGCGGTCCTGTCGATAGAGCGCGGCTGTCAACGCCAAATTCCGGCGAACATCCCACTTCGCTCCGGCTTCAAAGTTGGTGAACTTCTCAGGTTTGACTTGCTGGGTAATCGTGGTCAGTGACGAGAATTGATCTCCAGAGCTCGGCAAATAAGAGACGCTTGTATTGCCATAGATCGATAGTTGAGACAGTGGCTTAAGCACGAGGCCGGCTCGCGGCGAGATCAGTCTGTCGATCCGTCGAAGGTTGTCACCGTTTCTATTGTTGTGGAAGCGCAGATCAAAGTAGTCGAATCGCGCGCCCGCAATCACCTGAACATACTTCGAAAACTCGATCTGATCCTGAACATAACCGGCTGCCAGACGGAGCTGCACACGATTGTCGGCGTCAGTGGCATTCTGTCGAAAGGTCACGGGCGTGTTGCTCGTCGGGTCAGCCAGCGAAACAGAAATTGACGTTGACGTGTCGTTGAAAAAGCCTGTCTGCCGAAAATTATCGCTAACTTGCCGGCCCAACTCAGCCCCGCCTAAAAGAGTATGTTTCACGCGGCCAGTCGATAAAAGGTAAGTCAGGTCTGTTTGGTTAAAGAAGTTGCGGCGCTTCGTCGCATTGTTGTATGCCGAAAGCGCAGCCTGGGTCTTGTCCGCGGTCACCGCGCCCGGCACATAATTCTGATAACCGCGATCGTAGTCACCGAACAGCGTCCGGTTGCGAATGTTCAGGTGACCGGCCTGGTGAGTAATTGATGCCGAGCCCAGGTTCACACTTGCCCGGGCGTAGCTGTTCGCCGGATTGCCAAAGAAAGTTGAAATCGGAATATCAACCGGCCTGCTTCTGAATGACGGAATGCCGCGATCCGCGGTGCGCCGATCGTGAAAGTATTCGTATCCGAGAACTATTCTGGTTTGAGTGCCGGGCGTGATCGTCACGGTTGGATTAATTCCATAACGACGCAAATAGACATTTTGGCGAAAACTACCTGAACTCTCGAACATGCCATTAAGCCGGCCGGCCACGTTCTGATTTAATGGCCGATCAAAATCCGCAGTGAATCGTTTGTCACCGAATGAGCCGCCCTGAAGAGTTACTTCCCGCGAGCGGGTGAATCCCGCCTCCCTGGTTACGCGATTGATCACGCCGCCACCGCCACCTCGGCCAAAAGTCATGGCGTTTGGCCCCTTCAACGCTTCGACGCGATCGACGTTGTAGAGGTCACGATAATACTGAACGTCGTCGCGGACTCCGTTCAGGAAAAAGTCTGCGCTGGTCGAGTTGCCGCGGATCACCAGTTGGTCACGATTGTTCTCTCCCTGATGAGATGTAATTCCTGGGATGTAGTTCACCACATCGGCAATGTTTTGCATCGATTGATCGCGGATCTGCTCTTTTGAAACAACCGTGATCGACTGTGGCACATCGCGGAGCAGAGTGTCGGTGCGCGTCGCGCTACTAAGAGCGCCAATTTGATATCCGGCGGACTCTGTAATCGTAACCGTGGCGCTGGGTACGCCAACTTCCAACGCGATATCCAAAGGTTGATTGAGTTCGCCGCGCTTGATCTGTCGCGCAGCGTCCATGAATCCTTCCGCAACTACCTTTAAGGTGTATTCGTCCGGATCGAGCGTGATTGCGAACTCGCCATTTCGATCCGTCACTACGACAACTCGCTGCTGAGCTGATCGGACCGTGATGCGAGCGCCTCCAACCACTGCCCCATTTTTGTCGGTCACCTTGCCATGAACTGGGATCTTTTGAGGTGGCGGCCCCGATGGGTGTGACTGACAGACACCAATGCCGGCAACAAACACTAATAGCGTAAACCCAAGAAGACTGTGTCCGACGAGCGTTTTCACGATTATAAGTCCTCTTTCTACTGAGCAAATTTAATGTTCAAGGTAATTATGAAAATGACAGTCATTTTCAATACCCTTGGCACTCTAGCCTTTTCAGTCCAAGGTCGTCAAGCAAAACCGTGGGGGCTTTCGCGCTCCAGGTCACGAGAGTCCACCCGCGGAAGCTCCGTAGGCTGTTCGCTGAACGCGGCGTTTCGAATGTTCATCCGAATGATAGAATGTCAGGCTTCCGATGGTGACAAAGTCAAAACAAGGCGCGAGTAAGAAAGTGAAAGTTGCGCGGCCGACAGAGGGCTCGTCGCTTTCCGTAAAGGAGTTTCTCGCGCTCAAGAAGCCGAAAGGCGATCTGATTTTGGAAGTTGAAGGCGAACGCGTCTCGCTCACGAGTCTGGATCGCATCTACTGGCCTGGAGAAAAACTTACCAAGTTCGATCTGCTTTGCTACTACCTGAAGATTAGTTCTTTCATAATGCCCTTCCTCAAGGACCGGCCGGCGATCCTGCAACGATATCCGCGCGGCATCAAAGCGCCGATGTTCTTTCAGCAGGATACGAGCACTGCGCCTTCGTATATCAAGACCGTGCGGCTCGTGAATCAGGAAGGCCGTGAAGTGAATTACTCCGTTTACACGACGCTCGCGTCGCTGCTTCACTTCGTCAATTTGGGCACGATCGAACAACATCCATGGCATTCGACTTTGAAGCACCTGGACAAGCCGGATTACCTGATGCTCGATCTCGATCCGAAGCAGGCACCGTGGAAAAATGTTTTGGAAGTCGCGCTGGTGTGCAAAGAGATTTTTGATGAACTGGGATTGCCGGCGTTTCCAAAGACCTCCGGCTCTTCCGGCATCCACGTCTATCTGCCGCTCCGGCCAAAATACGACTACCGCCGGGTCGCCGCTATCGCTGAAGGTTTGGCCGCGGAGGTTGCGCGTCGTGCGCCAAAGATCGCAACCGTCCAACGCTCACTGGCAAAGCGACAGAAACAACAGGTATATGTTGATGCGCTGCAGAACGCGCGCGGGAAAACGATCGCGGCTGCCTTCAGTGCGCGCGCAAAAGACGGCGCGACGGCTTCAATGCCTCTCACCTGGAAACAGATCGAAAAAGGCGTGAAGATTTCCGATTTCACGATCGAGAATCTGCCCGGATTAGTTAAGAAGCATGGCGACGCCTGGAAAGATTTTTTCGACAGCCGGCAAGAATTGAACCTGCCAGGTTAGGTCGAATGAGGTCATCTATGAAGCGCTG
>DNNE01000218.1:0-122 GCA_003487805.1 Blastocatellia bacterium
TAGTCGACGGCCGCGCCCAAACCGATTTGCGAAGCAATCGCCGGCGTGCCCGCTTCAAGTTTATTCGGGAGGTCGGCATAGATTGTCTTCTCAAAGGAGACGCTCTTAATCATGTCGCCGCC
>DNNE01000218.1:394-12354 GCA_003487805.1 Blastocatellia bacterium
ACGCTCTTAATCATGTCGCCGCCGCCCTGGAAGGGATTCATCTGTTCCAGCAGCGCGGCCTTCCCATAAACCACTCCGCTGCCGGTGGGCGCGAACATCTTGTGACCGGACAGGGCGTAGAAGTCGCAATCGAGGTCCTGCACATCGACGGTCATGTGCGGCGCTGCCTGCGCGCCATCGACCAGAACCGGCACGCCGTACTTGTGTGCCCGCTCGACAATATCTTTGATTGGATTGATCGTGCCCAGCGCGTTTGAGACGTGGGTGACTGCCACTAACTTTGTTCTTTCGTTCAAGAGCGCGTCGTATTCGTCCAGCAACAGCTCACCGGCGTCGTTCATCGGAATGACCCGGAGCTTGGCATTCTTTTCTTCACAGAGCATCTGCCAGGGCACAATGTTGGAATGATGCTCCATAGCCGAGACGATGATCTCATCTCCGGCCCCCACGACTTTGCGGCCATACCCGTACATCACCAGGTTAATGCCCTCGGTTGCTCCGCGGACAAAGATGCACTCGCGCGACTCGCGCGCATTAATGAATCTTTTTATTTTTTCCCGCGCGCCTTCGTAGGCGGTCGTTGCTTTCATGCTGAGATAGTGAACGCCACGATGAATGTTTGAGTGTTCCTGCTCGATGTACTGCGCGCCCCGCTCAATCACCATCATCGGCACTTGCGACGACGCGGCATTGTCGAGATAGACCAGCGGCTTACCATTAACAGTTTGGCGCAGGACCGGAAAGTCTTTGCGAATGCGCTCGACGTCCCAGCCGGTGGCCGGCTTTGGTTTGATGGGGATTAGTTCTTCTACTGTAGCCATACTACCGAAAAAGATTGGATACTAAACGTCAATGGTCAGATCGGAATGCAGCCGGTTCAGGACCGCTTCATCCAGCTCTCGCCTAATCGATTCGATCTGTATTTTCTCGATCACTTCGCCCGCAAAGCCGTAGGTCAACATGTTCTTTGCCAGCGCGGGATTGATCCCGCGACTCTCCAGATAAAACAGTTCGTCCGGCTCGAGTTGCCCGACCGCGGCTCCGTGCGTGCACTTCACGTCGTCGGCATAGATTTCCAGTTGCGGCTTCGTATCGATCTGCGCCTCGCTCGAAAGCAGAAGATTCTTGTTGGTCTGCTGCGCGTCAGTTTGTTGCGCGCCGTGGCGAACAAACACCTTGCCATTGAAAACCGCGCGCGACTTGCCATCCAGAATTCCCTTGTAAAGCTGGCGACTGGTGCAATGAGGCTGGCGATGATCGATTACCGAATGCGTGTCGGTATGTTGACTGCCTTCGACCATATAGAGACCGTCGACTGAGCAACTGGCGCCTTCATGATCCATCGTGACGTGAATATCGTGCCGCGAAAGCGCGGCACCGAAATTGATCGTCGTCGTGTCATAGCTCGCCTTTGGACCAAGATCCGCCCTGGTCGTCGCGATGTGCGAAGCGCCGGCGCTTTCACGCTGTACTTTGTAATGCTGAAACCGGGCGCCCTCATCGAGAACTATGTCGACAATTGCATTCGTCAGATAGACTCCTTCAGCAGTGGCACGGTAGCTTTCAATAATCGTTGCCGCGCTGTTCTCTTCACCGACGATCAGAACGCGAGGAAATGCAGCCGCCGGCGACTCACCCTTAACCGGTTCGCTCACAAATTGAAGTTGAATCGGAGTGCTCAGATTGACTCCGCGCGGAATTTTGACAAAGAGGCCGCCGGCGAACAGCGCCGTATTCAGCAGTTCAAAGCCGTTATTGTCGCCATCGGCATTGCGCTCGAGACTGGCGCGAATCACCCTCTCGTATTCGCTGATTTGCAGCGCGTCGTTTAAGTCCAGGGCCACCACGCCGGAAAGCCCGTTGCAAGACGAAAGGTCATCGCGAAAGATTCCATTAACAAAAACAAAGGTGCTGTCGCGCGTTTCGTCATAAATAAATGGCGCCAGGCCGTTGCGCTTCGACAACGCGGTGCCGTTGGAATTAACCACCGGCGTAAAGTTCGTTCTCTTGATCAACGCTACGTTCGTATATTTCCACTCTTCCTGC
Organism: Blastocatellia bacterium; assembly: GCA_003487805.1. Classification (GTDB taxonomy): domain Bacteria; phylum Acidobacteriota; class Blastocatellia; order Pyrinomonadales; family Pyrinomonadaceae; genus UBA11740. Next base: position 2,441 of record DNNE01000218.1, read on the forward strand.
TCAACGCCAGGAAAGCCCACCCGTTCGAACTGATCGAACGAACTACCACGCAACTCGCGGAGCCACGACGGCTCGCCGGAAACCTTCATCAAGTCGCGCAAGGCGGAAGAGTATGCGCTCTTTTCGTTTGCTAATTCAGTAACCATAGTTAACTCGCTACCGGCGCGGCAGTATGCTTATTGGCTCCATTCTTCAGCCAATCGTAGCCTCTCTCTTCCAACTCGAGCGCCAATTCCTTACCGCCCTCTTTCACAATCCGCCCCGCCGACAGCACGTGGACAAAATCCGGAACGATGTAATTGAGCAGCCGTTGATAATGTGTGACGACGATGACGGCCTTTTCCGGATCGTGAAGTTTATTCACGCCTCCAGCAACGATTCGTAACGCATCGATATCGAGCCCCGAGTCCGTTTCATCCAACACCGAAAGTTTCGGATCGAGCACCGCCATTTGCAGAATCTCGTTGCGCTTCTTCTCACCGCCGGAAAACCCCTCGTTGACTGAACGCGTCATGAAACTCGCATCCATCTCAACCAGAGCGGCTTTCTCTTTCAGCAAGTCCTTGAACTCAAGTGGATCCAACTCTTCCTGGCCGAGATGTTTTTGCTTTTCGTTATAAGCCAGCCTGAGGAACTGGGCGTTCGAAACACCGGGTACCTCGACCGGATATTGAAAAGCCATGAACACACCTTCGCGGGCGCGTTCATCGGGCGACATATCCAAAAGATTTTTGCCGTAATAAAGCACTTCGCCACCAGTCACTTCGTACGACGGATGACCGGCGAGCACTTTTGCCAGCGTCGATTTGCCCGAACCGTTCGGCCCCATGATCGCGTGGACTTCGCCCTTATTAATCGTCAGGTTGATGCCCTTCAGAATTTCGTTGCCATCAACCGATGCATGTAAGTTTCGAATCTCTAACATTAATTACTCCAAAAAGATGGTCTCTGGCTTTTGGTCTTTGGCCTTTGACATTTCTTGAAGCCAAAGACGACACAAAGACCGAAGACCAAAGCCCTAAGACCTGCCTATCCAACTGCGCCTTCTAATTTCAGTCCCAGCAAGCGCGTTGCTTCGACCGCAAACTCCATCGGGAGTTGCAGAAAAACGTCTTTGCAAAATCCGTTAATGATGAGCGACACCGCATCTTCCTGCGAGATGCCGCGCTGCATCAGATAGAACAATTGCTCTTCACTAATCTTGGAAGTTGATGCTTCGTGCTCGACGCGCGAAGTGTTATTCATCACCTCGATGTAGGGAAACGTGTTCGCGCTACAGTTGCTGCCAATCAGCATCGAATCGCACTGCGTATAGTTACGTGCGTTCTCGGCCTTCGGCATGATTTTCACCAATCCACGATAACTGTTATTCGCGCGACCCGCGGCGATGCCTTTCGAGACAATCGTCGAGCGGGTGTTCTTTCCCAGATGAATCATCTTCGTGCCGGTGTCGGCTTCCTGCGCATGATTGGTCAGGGCCACCGAATAGAATTCGCCGATCGAGTTGTCGCCCAGCAAAATGCAGGAAGGATATTTCCAGGTAATCGCCGATCCGGTCTCAACCTGTGTCCAGGAAATCTTCGAGTTGCGTCCGGCGCACTTGCCACGCTTGGTGACGAAATTGTAAATCCCACCCTTACCATCTTCGTCACCTGCGTACCAGTTCTGCACCGTCGAATATTTGATCTCGGCGTCGTCGAGCGCGACCAGCTCAACCACCGCGGCGTGCAATTGATTGCGATCGAATTTCGGAGCCGTGCAGCCTTCAAGATATGAAACGTAGGCACTCTCTTCGGCAACGATCAGGGTTCGCTCGAATTGTCCTGACTCCGAATTGTTAATGCGGAAATAGGTCGAGAGCTCCATCGGACAGCGGACGCCCTTCGGAATAAAACAAAAACTTCCATCCGAAAAAACCGCGCTGTTCAAGGCGGCATAAAAGTTATCGTTGGTCGGCACAACGGAACCGAGATACTTACGCACAATTTCGGGATGTTCTCTAACCGCTTCGCTGAACGAACAGAAAATCACGCCAACCTTTCTTAATTTTTCCTTGTAGGTCGTCGCGACGGAAACTGAATCAAAGACCGCATCAACCGCCACACCCGCAAGTTGCTTCTGCTCCGACAGCGGAATGCCGAGTTTCTCAAAGGTCCGCAACAACTCCGGATCGACTTCGTCAAGGCTCGCCTTCGTAGCTTTTTGTTTCGGCGCGCTGTAATAAATCATGTCCTGGAAATCGACTTCCGGGTATTCGATGTTGGGCCACTTGCGCGGCTCTTTCATCGTCAGCCAGTTTCGATAGGCTTTGAGACGAAACTCCAGCATCCACTCGGGCTCGTCCTTTTTTGCGGAGATTAACCGAACGGTGTCTTCCGACAAGCCACGCGGAATCGTCTCAGACTCGATATCGGTGACCCAGCCGTATTTGTATTCGCGATTGCCTAATATTTCAGCAGTGCTCATTTGGTTCTCTCAGTGCGCGCTGCGCATTGGTCTCAAGGGACTTTGCAGCTTTTGAATTTGATGCAAGCGAGCATCAACGTTTTCTTCCGATCCAATCAACTCAGCCAGCGTAATCTCTGACAAAGCGTTCTGGACAATTTCGTGTAGCCCGACAATCACCGGTCTAATTCCGCAGTCGCTGGTGTGAATACATGCGTCAAGTACACCCGCGTGTGTCTTGCAAAAGCGATCCACCGTATCTTCGTCGAGAATGCGAATCACTTCATTCAATCGAATATCTGACGCGGGGCGCGCCAGTGTGTATCCGCCGTTCGCGCCGCGTTGCGATTGGACCAGGCCGGCCTTCACCAAAACCCACATCAGCTTGCCGGCGTTGGCAACCGACAACCCTTCGCGATCGGCGATTTGGTTTAGCGTCAGAGACTCAGCATCGACTTCTGCGCGCGCCAATTGCACGAGACATCGCAAGCCGTACTCTTCATGTGCAGAAATCTTCATTTCGTCGGTTTTCTTTTGATTTCCGCCTGATTATAGCATTCCTTACTTTTTCGTCAAGTTTAGAGGAGGTGCCTTCACTTCCCAATTGACGGGCCATCGTCTGGTGAGGCCCTACATGCACATGCGAAGTCCGGCATACTCGATTACAATTCGCCCACAGAACCGAAACCACAACCTGATGACGCGCAAAAGTTTGTTTCTCCAGCCGTGGGCCGGCTACGCGATAGCGCTGGCGAGCATCGCGGCCGTTACGGCGTTGCTGAAGTTGCTCGGCGAGCATATCAACGCGACCACGGTAGCCCTGGTGTTTCTTCTGATCATTCTGTTCGTCGCTACGGCGTGGGGCTCGCGGCCCGCGGTCGTCGCCTCGTTAGTCGGCATTGTCTGTTTCAATTTCTTCTTTCTACCGCCGTTCAGGACTTTCGCCATCAGAGATCCGCACAATTGGATTGCTTTTGTGGCGTTCATGATTACCGCTATCACCGTCGGCCAACTATCGGGACGCGTAAAGCAGCGAGCTGAAGAGTCTGAGCAGGCAAAGTCCGAGGTCGAGCGCCTCTATTACGAGTTGCAGGATTCGTTTGAAAGATCCAGTCAGGCGAAAGCCCTTAAGCAGAGCGAGCGTTTGAAGTCCGCTTTACTGGACGCCGTCACGCACGACTTGCGCACGCCGCTTACTTCGATCAAAGCATCCGCGACGACGCTGCTCGCCGATTTTTACGCCAGCGAGCACGATAACCCCGCCCCGCAATTGGACGCCGAGGGGCGAAAAGAAATGCTGCAAGTGATAGACGAAGAGGCGGACCGGCTGGATCGATTCGTTGAAGGATTGACCAAGCTGGCGCGCATCGATGCCGGCGAAATGCATCTTCATCGTCAATGGACCTCGATTGATGAAATCATCGCTTCCGCGCTGAAACGCGCCGAGCCGCGCACTCGTACGCATCGAATGGAAGTCTGGATCGAACAGGAATTGCCTGCGATTAAAGCGGACGATCAGGCGCTGTCGGAAGTGGTTTACACTCTGGTTGATAATGCCGCGAAATATTCGCCGGCCGGCTCGCCGATTCGCATCGCCGCCGCCCCCGGCGAGCCGGAAACGATCACGGTCAGCGTGGAAGACACGGGCCCGGGAATTCCGGCCGACGTGCGCGATCGCGTATTCGAAAAATTCTTTCGCGCCATGCGCGATGGTGACGTCCGCGATCGAAAGTCTTCCGGAACCGGAATGGGATTGGCCATCGCGCGCGGCATCGTCGACGCCCACGGCGGGAAGATATGGATCGAGGCCGCGGAAGGTCACGCCGGCGCAAAGTTTGTTTTTCAACTGCCGATCGGCAACGACCAAAACCACGGCGCGAATCCGGCAGCCAACAAGAGAGGGTAATGACATACTTGCGCATCCGACCCGTGCGCCTTCGTGTGGATTCGTTTTTTGTTCGTGATTCTTCGTGGTGTGCTTTGCAAATGGATTAACCAGAACCAAACCACGAAATCACACGAACCAGGAGTCACGAAGAGACACAAAGATTTAGTTGATCAGTCGAGTATGTTATTTCCCAAAAGAGTGTAAGGAAGCATGGAAGCAAAGCAGCGCATCCTGGTGGTGGACGACGAACCGCAGCTCACACGGGTCCTGCGCCGGTCGCTGTCCACGAATGGATACGACGTGCGCGTTGCCGGCGACGGAGATTTTGCATTGCAGACGTTTCGCGACTGGCCCGCCGCACTCGTGATTACCGATCTGGCGATGCCCAACATGAGCGGGCTCGAATTATGTCGCCGGCTCCGCTCGATTTCCGAAGTCCCAATCATTGTCCTATCTGTACGTGGTGAAGAAAAAACAAAAGTCGAGGCTCTGGATGCCGGCGCCGATGATTACATAACCAAGCCGTTCGGCATGGAGGAACTTCTGGCGCGGATTCGCGCCGCGCTGCGCCGCCGGCCCCCCGCTGACCCGGGCGCGCACATCCTGGAAGCGGGTGAATTCCGCATCGATTTGGAAGCGCACACCGCGACGCAATCAGGCAAAGACTTGCGGCTGACACCAAAGGAATTCGACCTGATGGTTCACTTGTTTAGAAACGCGGGCAAAGTTCTCACGCATCACTCTTTGCTGGGGGCTGTTTGGGGCGGCGACTTTACCGAGCAGACTGAGTACCTGCGCGTATTCATCGGCCAGTTGCGAAAGAAGATCGAGCCGGATCCTTCCAACCCACGATACATTCTTACTGAACCCTGGATTGGTTATCGTTTCAATCCTGAGTAGCGCACGTTTCGCCGGGGCATTAGCCCGACCGTGAGGGAGGGCTCAAGAAATATCGCTCATCGAGCCCTCCCTCACGGTCGGGCTAGTGCCCCGCGCGTCTTTACGAACTCTTTACAAACCGCTTACTTCATCCTTATGTCCCCCGGTTTACGCTCGTTCTGTCAGCCGAGTCTGGCAGGTGAACTGTGCGAGCTCAAACGGAACAACCCTTACCACACGAACGAACGCTGGACGTTCGTCCAATCGAGCTGCAAACTGAGAATGGTTTCTCGATCGTGCGCCAGTGGGAAGCTGAACAAAAGCCCCCGCCGTCTGATGGCACCTTTGCCTTCATCGTCCGCAATCCGAACTGTGAAGAACGACGGATCATCGTCGCGGTGGCGGACAATCTCGTTGCGCGAACACAATTCCAGGCCGCCGGGCGGCCCCGACTCTCTGGAGACTACTGGATTTACTGCGCTGAGCGGCGCCTCGCAAATCATCTTTGGGAAAACGAGGACTTTCCACCCAACGACAGAATTCGAATTGAAGAGTTGGAACGAGAAGATTTGTTGGTGGCTTTGCGTTGGCAGAGATCGCCACCGTTTTAGGGCATGCACAACACCCATTTTTTGGAGGAAGAATAGTTGGCTTATACGCTTAAGCGTTTACTCGTAGGCAAAGCAAAGAAGACCGCCGCGGCTATTCATGAGCGGCTGACCAAAAAAACCGGGCTGGCCGTATTTGCTTCGGATGCGCTTTCGTCAACAGCTTACGCTTCTGAAGAAATTCTGCTGGTGCTGGCGGTCGCTTACGCTTTTGGCCAGACGAACGGATTTAACTATGTTGTGCCGATCACTTTCGCGATCGCGATTGTGCTCGTCATCGTCGCCATCAGCTATCGGCAGACGATCTTTGCGTACCCGTCCGGCGGCGGCGCTTACATTGTCGCAAAAGAAAACTTAGGAACGACGCCCGGTCTGGTCGCAGCGGCCGCCCTCCTGGTTGATTACGTACTTACCGTTTCGGTTTCAATCTCAGCGGGCGTAGCCGCTATCACCTCAGCAGCGCAGGGAACAAGCTGGGCCTGGCTCGATAACCATAAGGTGTTTATCTGTCTCGGACTGATAGCGCTGATCGCTCTGGCCAACCTGCGCGGCGTGCGCGAATCGGGCGCGCTCTTCGCCGGGCCAACTTATTCATTCGTGATCAGCTTTATGTTCATGATCGGATATGGAATCATTCATTACTTTCTTCACCCCGGAGCAGTTGCCCAGGTCACCCCAGAAAATCTGAAGCTGGCTGAAGGCTATGGTCTTCAGCCGTTAAGTATATTTCTGCTGCTGGGAGCATTCTCAAACGGATGTGTGGCTCTAACCGGAATCGAGGCGATCTCAAACGGCATCCCTGCCTTTAAGCAACCGGAATCACGCAACGCGGCAACGACGTTGACCTGGATGGCCGCGCTGTTGACGACAATGTTTATCGGCACCAGCATCATGGCCTATTTGTATCAGGTGCATCCGCATGAGAACGAGACTGTCATTTCCCAATTTGCGCGCACCATCTTCACCGGGCCCATGTCCTGGTTTTATTACGTCATCCAGGGAACTACGGCGCTAATCCTGGTGCTCGCCGCGAACACTTCATTCGCTGACTTTCCGCGTCTTGCCAGCCTGCTGGCGCGCGATCGTTTTGTGCCCAGACAGTTCGCCACCCGCGGCGACAAGCTCGTGTTTTCAAACGGGATCATCATCCTTGCGGTTTTTGCCGGCGTGCTTGTAGTTGCATTCGGAGGGGACACCAGCAGGTTGATACCGCTCTATGCGGTGGGAGTCTTTCTTTCCTTTACGCTTTCACAGACGGGCATGGTGCGACATTGGCTCAAGGCGGGCCGGGCGTTGAAGTCGGGCGAAGCTTCAGCGAAAGATCAAGACGGCGTTAACGCCAGGGCAGACAGTCGCACAACGAAGCAGCTACAGATAGCCAGGGACGAACTGAAGCAGGCCGGGCATTGGAAGAAATCAATTGTCGTCAACGGTCTTGGAGCCATCGCTACTTTCGTTGTCCTCGTCGTCCTGGTCGTCACTAAATTCATTCATGGCGCGTGGATCGTCGTGGTGCTGATTCCGCTGCTGGTCGCGCTGTTCCGCGCAATCCATCGTCACTACATGGATGTGGCCATGCAACTGACGACTGAAGGTCTGCAAAAACTGCAGCCCATCAGACACGAAGTTATTGTGCCCATCTCAGGTATTCACCGCGGCGTCCTCAAAGCGCTGGAATATGCAAAGGCCATTGCGCCACATCACGTGACCGCCGTTTACATTAATGTTGACGAGGAAGCAACCCAAAAGCTGCGAACAAAGTGGAGCGAATGGACAGAAGGTGTGGAACTGGTCGTGATCGCCTCACCTTACCGCTCGCTCGTCGGGCCGCTGGTACGCTACGTTGATCGCCGAACGTCTTTACATCCAGACCAGATGGTCACCATAGTGCTGCCAGAGTTCATTCCCTCGCGATGGTGGCATCATCTGCTGCACAATCAGACTTCGCTCTTGCTGAAAGGAGCGCTACTCTTCAAGCCGAACGTAGTCGTTACCAGCGTCCCCTATCACCTCAAACACTGAGCCCGAGAAATGGCTGCTACCTGGAAAGAGCTTTCGAACCGACAATGGTCCAGCTATTTGCTAGCTACGCTCGGCGTCGCCGCCTCGACAATCCTGCTGGTTCCCTTACGCGGCAAGGTTAACTCGACCACCGTCGGATTCGCCTTCTTGCTGGTCGTGCTCTTCACCGCAATTTTCCGCGGCAGCAAACCTGCCCTGCTCGCCTCGATATTAGGAGTTCTGGCGTTCAACTTTTTCTTTCTGCCACCCTTTCATACCTTCACGATCGTGGACCCGCAGAATTGGGTAGCCCTTACGGCATTCTTCATTACTGCTTTGGCCGTGGGCCAGCTTTCGGCCAGAGCCAAGCGACGCGCGGAAGAAGCCGAGGCCGGGAGGACGGAAAACCGGCGCTTATATGAAGAGTTACAGGAAGCATTTGATCGCGCCAGCGAGGCCGAGGCGCTGCGTCGCAGCGAGCGTCTCAAGTCAGCCTTGCTTGATGCCGTTACTCATGACCTGAGAACACCACTGACTTCGATCAAAGCTTCGGCCACGCTTTTGTTGGAAGACGGCGAACCGAACGGGCAGACGGAAACATTTAGTCCGGCTGAACAGAAAACTATGCTCAGATTGATCAGTGAAGATGCTGATCGGCTCGACCGCTTCGTCGAGAGCTTCGTCGATCTGGCGCGCATCGAAGCAGGAGACATTAAGTTATCTCGCAATTGGGGTTCGGTGGAAGAAATCGTTGAGGCCGCCCTCGCGCGAGCCGAGCCACTGATGCGAAAGCATCAGCTGCGAGTCATGGTGGAAAACGAGCTGCCTGTGATCCGCGTTGACGCCCGCGCCGTTGCGGAGGTGATTTATACTTTGATTGATAACGCGACCAAATACGCCCCGGAAGGGACGTGCATAACCATAAAGGCGAATCGCGCTGCCGGCGAGATGGTCCAAATTTCCGTGGGAGACGAGGGACCAGGTATTCCCCAAAACTTGCGTCGGCGCGTCTTTGAAAAATTCGTGCACGTAGGCGGCGCTCCGTTAGGTTCCGGTCGCCCCGAAGGAATCGGCATGGGCCTCTCAATCGCCAAGGGAATTGTTGAGGCGCACGGCGGCCGGATCTGGATCGAAGACGGCGAAGGCGGGCAGGGAGTTGAGTTGAGTTTCACGGTTCCGGTAGGAGACGACGAGGCGGAAATCACGCCGGGTGAGGCTGACTCAGCCGTGCTACTAAACGATGGCGAGACTCTGGAGAACGATGGAAAGTAAGAAACGCATACTAGTTGTCGATGACGAGCAACACATAACGATGGTCATGCGCAGCGGACTCACGAAGCATGGCTATGATGTGAGAGTTGCCGCCGAAGGCGAGGCGGCGTTGGAGTTGTTTCAACTTTGGACTCCTGATCTAGTGATCACTGATCTTTCCATGCCTAACATGGATGGCCTTGAGGTATGTCGCCGTCTGCGCGCAGTCTCCACTGTTCCTATTATTGTGCTCTCTGTTAAGGGCGATGAAACCGTCAAGATCGAGGCGCTCGACGCCGGCGCTGACGACTATGTGACCAAGCCGTTCGCCATGGGAGAGTTCCTGGCCCGAGTTCGTGCGGCGTTACGCCGGTCGCCAGAAGGTAGAGAGCAAGATACGGTCCTCGAAGAAGCGGACTTTCGCGTCGACCTTCAAACTCGGGAAGTTCGAGTCTGCGGAAAGGAAATGCACCTGACGCCAAAGGAATTTGATCTGCTCGTCTACCTTTTGCGGAACGCCGGGAAAGTCTTAACCCACCGCACTGTGCTGAGCGCGGTCTGGGGAGGAAATTACGTCGAACAAAACGAATACCTCAGGGTTTTTATCGGACGTTTGCGAAAGAAGATAGAGAAAGATCATGCCCGGCCTCGCTACATACTCACCGAGCCCTGGGTCGGCTATCGGTTTCTACCTGGTAAGTGAGAACCCCTCGCTCTACCTTTCAACTCGTTCAACGAAGCCTTTTTCAATCCTAAGAGAGCTACCAACAATCCATCGGAAGCGCCGCACAACTGTCTTCGACGCGTAGCGTCGGCGTGAGTTTAGCCCGGCGTTTCAACGC
>DNNE01000203.1 GCA_003487805.1 Blastocatellia bacterium
TCTGGGACCCGGTTGAAAACGCTTCGTTTATGCCGTGGCTGGTTGGTACGGCGTTGATTCACTCGCTGGCAGTAACCGAAAAGCGCGGCGGGTTTAAGAGTTGGACCGTGCTCCTGGCAATTGCCGCCTTCTCGTTGAGCTTGCTCGGAACATTCCTCGTGCGCTCAGGCGTGCTGACTTCAGTACACGCGTTTGCGAATGATCCGAAACGCGGAACTTTCATACTCGGTTTTCTGACCGTGGTTATCGGGGGCTCGCTTGCTTTGTATGCGTGGCGAGCCAAGCACGTCGGACTCGGCTCGAAATTCGAAGTCTTTTCACGCGAATCACTGCTGCTAACAAATAACGTGCTGCTCATCGTTGCCGCCGGCTCGGTTTTGCTCGGCACGCTTTACCCGCTGTTTGTGGATGCACTGAATCTTGGCAAGCTCTCAGTTGGGCCACCTTACTTCAACACTGTGTTTGTGCCGCTGATGGCGCCCGCAGCCTTTCTAATCGGCATCGGTCCAATCGCGCGCTGGAAACAGGCGAAGCTGCCGGCGTTGGCCGTCCGTTTGAAATGGGCGTTCGCGCTCAGCCTGGTCATGGCCGTTGTGCTGCCATTCATCATCGGTGGTTGGAAGTGGCGCGCGAGTCTCGGCTTGCTCTTGGCTGTCTGGATCGTCGCGACCGTGCTGCAAAATTTCTGGAGCCGAATTAGAAGTCAATCCGGCGCCACGAATTTCTTTGCGCGCCTGGCCGCGCCATCGCGAAGTTATTACGGAATGCAGTTGGCCCACCTCGGGGTCGCGGTCTTCATCGCGGGCGTAACTGTCGTTACCAGCTACCAAAGCGAGCGCGATGTGAAGATGAATATCGGTGACACGGTCAGCGTGGGCGGATATCAATTCCAGTTAAAGGGTCTCGAACAAGTTCCGGGCCCGAACTATCAAGCGGTGCGTGCCGACATTGAAGTTTCAAAGACGGGCGCGGCCCCATTCGCGGTTATGCATCCGGAGAAGCGCTCCTTTACTGCTTCGCAAAACGTTACCTCAGAGACAGCGATCGATCGCAGCATCTGGCGCGATCTTTATTTATCACTCGGCGATCAGGTGGAAGATGGCGGGTGGACCGTGCGCGTCTATCACAAGCCACTGGTGAATTGGATTTGGGGCGGCGCGTTATTGATGGCTATCGGCGGCGCATTCGCCGTTACGGATCGTCGTTATGCCCTCGCAAAGAAACAAGCGACACAGCCTGCCGGACAAGCGAAAATCGTAACAGTCGCAACCACCGCCGCATCTTCCGCCGTTGAATAGTAATGAATAAGTATTTACTAATTCCGCTAGTGCTATTCATCGGATTGGTCGCGTTTCTGATGATTGGGCTCCATCGCGATCCGCATGAGGTTCCTTCCCCGCTTATCAACAAAGCAGCGCCTGACTTTCAACTTCAACAACTCAGCGAGCCGGCGAAAACCATTTCTGCGAAAGAGATGCGCGGGAAAGTCTGGCTGCTGAATTTTTGGGGCACCTGGTGTGTCGCCTGCCGCGAAGAGCATCCGATGCTGGTGAAGTACTCAAAGATGAACGCGGTCCCGATTTATGGGGTCGACTACAAAGACGATCGGGCCGCGGCCATTCAGTTGCTCGCGGAAGAGGGTAATCCATACACCATGACGTTGTCTGATCCCGAAGGTCGGACGTCAATCGACTACGGTGTTTACGGCGCCCCGGAGAGTTATTTAATAGACAAACAGGGCGTCATTCGTTTCAAGCAGATTGGCCCAATCACCGATGAAGTTTGGAACAACAAGATTCTGCCGCTCGCAAAACAGTTAGCGCAATGAAACAGCTTATCGCTCTCATCTGTATCTCGATTTGCTTCGTGGTAGTCGTTATCGCGAAAGACGCGCAGCCTAACGAAGATCCGCAAATCGAGCAGCGCATGAAAAACCTGACCGAGCAGTTGCGCTGTCTGGTTTGTCAGAACGAAACCCTGGCTGATTCGCGCGCGGATCTTGCCGAAGACTTGCGCAAACAGATTCGCGAACAGATGAAAGCCGGCAAGAGTGATAAGGAGATCATCACGTATCTAACTGACCGGTACGGAGATTTTGTTTTGTATAAGCCGCCGGTGAAAGCGACGACTTACCTGCTCTGGTTTGGACCATTCGTATTCCTGATTGGCGGAACCATTGTGTTATTACGTTTTGTAAAGCGCCGCCGCGAGATGATTCATGAGGAACCGCTGACTGCGGCCGAGCGGAAGCAGGCCGAAGAAATTCTGCGCAGTGCGTAGTAGCGCAAGCTGTTAGCTTGCGTTTGAAACCTTGAACAGATCGCAAGCTGACAGCTTGCGCTACAAACAATGTTAACTTTTTGGATAATTGCCGCCCTTTTTATGCTCCTCGCGTTCTGGTTCATCCTGCCGGCGCTTCTCAACAAACCCGGTGATGATGAGGATGTCGAGCGGCGTGAAGCCAACGTCCTCGTCTACAAAGATCAGAACCGCGAACTCGATGCCGATTTGAAGAATGGTTTGATTGGCGAAGCACAATACCAACAGGAAAAAACTGAACTCGAACGGCGGTTGCTGGAAGACGTGGCCGCAAAACCAGCGACCGGAGCGACGAACCAGAAAGGGACGAACTCGTTTGCTTACGGGGTCGCCGCATTTATTCCGATTGGCGCTATTGCGCTTTATTTGGTGATCGGAAATCCGAAAGGTGTTAATCCTTCGGCGAACCCTCAGGCGATTCCCGCGACCGCTCCCGATCGGCCGGGCACAATGTCGCCGCAGCAGATCGCGGCGAACGTCGACAAGCTGGCTGAACGTCTCAAACAAAATCCAAATGATGCGCAGGGTTGGACCATGCTCGCGCGCAGCTACATGATGCAGGAGCGGTTCTCTGAGGCAGCCTCAGCGTACGAGCGCCTGACGGAATTGAATGCGAATGACGCGGATGCCTGGGCTGACTATGGCGAGGCGCTGGCGTTAGCAAACGGTCAGAATCTTGCGGGCAAACCAACTGAGGCGATTAATCACGCGCTCAAGATCGATCCGAAGAATCAAAAGGCATTAGACCTGGCCGGGAGCGCCGCGTTTCAGACGGACGATTACCAGAAAGCGATCGAGTACTGGCAGAAACTGCTGGTGTCGCTACCCCCGGGCTCTGACGAATTGCGTACGGTAACGGAGCAAATCTCGAAGGCCAAAGAGTTGGCCGCCGGTAAAGGATCGCGATAGACTCTCCAAACTGGAAAGCCGTTTAGAGTCGGGCTACTGCCCGACGGAAAGCGGCGGTAGCCCGCTTCTAAACGA
>DNNE01000113.1:0-1232 GCA_003487805.1 Blastocatellia bacterium
TCTGTGTCCTCTGTGGTGAATTAGTACCCTCTTAACTGCTCGCGATAGCCGTCAAAGTTTCGTCTCATCTCGCCCAGACTGTCGCCGCCGAATTTTTCGCGCATGGCTGTCGCCAGCACGAGCGCGACCATCGCTTCGCCAATCACTCCAGCAGCCGGAACGACGGTAATGTCCGATCGCTCGAACGCAGCTTTTTCCTCTTCCTTCGTGTCGATATCGACTGATCGCAACGCGCGACGCAGAGTCGAGATTGGCTTCAAATGGCCGCGCACGCGAACCTCTTCGCCATTGGTCACGCCGCCCTCCAGGCCGCCCGCGCGATTCGTCGCGCGAATGAATTCTTTCGATTCGTCGTTGTAAGAAATTTCATCATGGACTTCCGAGCCAGGCAGCGCACTAGCTTCAATGCCCGCGCCAATCGCCACGGCCTTGACGGCATGAATCGACATCACCGCTTGCGCCAGTAGTCCATCCAACTTTTGGTCCCAGGATGTGTGCGAACCAAGCCCCGGCGGTACTTTGCGGGCGACTACTTCAAAGATTCCGCCAAGCGTGTCGCCTTCGCTCTTCTTTTGATCGATCAGCGCGATCATGTTTTGCTCGACATCTTTATCCGCGCAGCGGAGCGGTGCGTCATCGGAGATCGACGCGATTTGATCGAAAGTAAGTTCGAGCGGTAAGCCGGGAATTCCGCCCAACTGGATAACATGACTGCGAATCTCGATGCCGAAGTTCGCGAGCAACTGTTTCGCGATCGCGCCGCAGGCCACCCGCGCCGCTGTTTCCCGAGCCGACGCCCGCTCGAGCACGTTGCGCAGATCGTGAGCGTCGTATTTCAGCCCGCCGGCCAGATCGGCGTGGCCGGGACGCGGACGTTTTACCCGGCGCGATTTTTCGGCAGGGATTTCGCGCGCGTCGGTCGCCATCACTTCATTCCAGTTCGCCCAGTCCTTATTTTCAATCGTCAAAGCCAGCGGCGAACCGAGCGACAGACCATGACGCACGCCGCTGAGGATCTCGATCTGGTCCTGCTCGATCTTCATGCGCCCGCCGCGCCCATAGCCTTGCTGTCGGCGCCAGAGTTCATGATTGATTTGGTCGATATCGATGGGCAACCCCGCGGGCAGGCCTTCGACAATCGCGACCAGCGCGCGACCATGGGATTCTCCAGCAGTGGTGAAACGGAACATTTTCTTACTTAAGAAAAGGCATTCACCGCAGAGACGCAGAGA
>DNNE01000113.1:1532-5196 GCA_003487805.1 Blastocatellia bacterium
CACCGCAGAGACGCAGAGAACGCCGAGGAGGCGCAGAGTTATTCTCTCAAATCGAGAACCCTTCTTCGAATACCGTCCTTTAACACGACGACATTAAAGTTCATTAGCAGCCCAACTTTCCAACCGCCAAGCCGCAAATAAGTTAAGAGTTGAGCTTCGTGAATTGGAGCGATGCCTTCCATCGCTTTGACTTCGACCACGACCTTTCCTGCAACGAGAACGTCCAGGCGATATCCAGCCTCTAGTCTAATTCCTCGGTATTCGAGCGGGATTGGAACCTGCCGCTCGAATGGAATATGTCGTAAGACAAGTTCCTGGCACAAACATTCTTGGTAAGCTGACTCCAACAAGCCCGGGCCGAGAACCCTATGTACCGCTATCCCAGCACCGATAATTCTCTCGGTGAGCTGATTAAAACTCGTAAGGCTAGATTGAAGATGCATGCTCTCTTCTCTGCGCCACCTCTGCGTTCTCTGCGTCTCTGCGGTGATAAAATCATCGTACCACTTGCTTACAAAGTTTCAACGTAAAGATTCTTGCAAGGACAGAAGAGACTCAGCAAACATTGTCCCTCTTCCTAAAATCCCTGCCGGATCGAAAGCTCGCTTCAACGCCGCCATCTCGCGCAAGTGCTCGTCACCGTAAAGCTCGCGCAGATATTCGCGTTTCAGCTTGCCGATTCCATGCTCGGCTGAGATGGTTCCGCCCACCGCAACCGCGCGCTGGATGAACTGACGATAGATGGCCCAGGCCTTCTCCGCTTCATCGTCATTGCGCGGCAGGATGTTCACGTGCACGTGATTGTCGCCGATGTGTCCAAAGATCGTGTAACGAAGATCTCCGCCCCGCAGTGCGTCCTGGTAAAAGCGCAGCATGCCCGCAAAAGCCTCGTCAGGCACTGACATGTCGGTCGACACTTTTCTCTGATTGTGCCGCGCGAACCATTCGTTCATCAGCACCGGCAAAGCGTGACGAAACTCGCGCAGCTTCGCGTGGTCCTGTTCGTTCGTAGCGAACCATGACTGATCGGTTAAAGCATGATGACGCTCGAGCAGCGACAGCCATTGATTCATGATTTCATCTTCAGCTGCCGCGTCTGTCTCCTGCTCGAAGAAGATAGCGCCGGTTGCCTTCTCAGGAACGGTGTCGTATTTCTGTCGAAGGAAGCGGAGTGATTCGACGTCGAAGTATTCAAGAGCGCGAGCGTCGAGTCTACCGGAGTTGCCCTCGCTCACGCTCGGGCTTCTGACACGGTTCTGTAGCGATCGTTCGCGTGCATCGCGGACGAAGGCCAGCAGATCAGCTTCGTTTTCGAAAAAGACGACGCCGCTCAAAAGTCCTTCAGGTTTCGGCAGCAGCTTCATCTCAGCCTCGACGATCACCCCGAGCGTTCCTTCGCTGCCGATGAAGAGATCGATCACATCCATTTCTGGTTCAATGTAATAGCCTGAAGCGTGCTTGCGAACTTGCGGCATTTGATACGACGGCAACTTCGCTTCGATGAATCGTCCCGAGGGAAGGGGAATCCTAATCAGTGAATTCCGATCGGCGTGTAATTCTCCGCGTCGAAGATCGATGACGTCACCAGTCGCCAAAGCGATTTGCAATCGCTCAACATATTTTCGTGTTGGACCGTACTTAAAAGTTCGGGCGCCGGAAGCGTTCGTCGCAATATTGCCGCCTATAAAACAACCGCGTTCCGTCGGATCCGGAGGATAAAGCAACCCTTCGGATTCGACCGCGCGCTGCAGATCGATCAAGCGAACACCGGCCTCGGCGATTGCCGTGCCGCCTCCATCTTCACGGCTAACGCTCTTGATGTGATTCAGTCTGTCGGTGGCGATGACGATGCCGCCCAGCGGAACGCGACCCGCGACCGTGCCGGTGCCGGCGCCGGAAATAGTGACCGGGGTTTGCGTCTGAGTCGCATCGGCCAAAATCTTCGCGATGTCCTCCACAGTTTCCGGGAACACAACCCGAGACGCATTGCCACCTTTTAGATAGCTCGCATCAGAAAGATAATCCTGAATTTCGTCTGGTTGAGTTTTGGTCAGCATAACTTAAACCACAGAGGACACAGAGAAGGAAAAATTCAGCCACAAAAAGGCACAAAAAGCACAAAAGGAATTATCAACAGCAACCGTGCTTCCCGCTTTTCCAATTTGTGCCTTTTGTGCATTTTCGTGGCTGATTCTTTTGCTTTTCTCTGTGTCCTCTGTGGTAATTCTTTCTAAGCGACCACCAATTCCCGCTGGCGCAGATACTTGATTCGATCACGCAGCTCGGCAGCCTTTTCAAACTCAAATTTCTTGGCGTGCTCACGCATCTCAAACTCGAGCCGCGCGATCGTTTCTTCGATCTGCTGCGGACTGTAGTCAGCGATGTCATCCAATTCCAAAGGCACTTTGAAGTAATCAGCTTCCGCCGCGGTCACCAGCGTCGATTCAATCGGCTTGATAATCGTCTTTGGCGTGATCCCGTGTTCGCGATTATAAACTTCCTGCAACGCGCGTCGCCGGGTGGTTTCGTCCATAGCGCGCTTCATGGAGTCCGTTATGCGGTCCGCATACAGGATTGCTTTGCCATGCGCGTTGCGCGCGGCGCGGCCCATCGTTTGAATTAGCGAGGATTCCGATCGCAGAAAGCCTTCCTTGTCCGCATCGAGAATCGCCACCAGTGAAACTTCCGGCAAATCGAGTCCTTCGCGCAAAAGGTTGATGCCTACCAGCACGTCGAATTCACCACGGCGCAGATCGCGCAGAATCCTGATGCGCTCCAGCGTTTCAATGTCGGAGTGAAGATATCGCACGCGCACATCGACTTCAGTAAAGTATTCAGTCAAATCCTCTGACATCTTTTTGGTCAGGGTCGTCACGAGCACCCGCTCGTTTTGTTCGGCGCGCAGCCGGCATTCGCCAAGCAAATGATCGATCTGACCTTTGACCGGCCGCACTTCAACTTCCGGATCCATCAGGCCGGTCGGGCGAATGATTTGCTCGATCACTTCGCCGCTCGATTTCGTGAATTCATAAGGGCCGGGAGTGGCCGAAACATAGATTCGCTGACCAATGCGTTCTTCGAACTCGTCAAAATTCAAAGGACGATTATCCAGCGCCGACGGCAGACGAAATCCGTATTCGACCAGCGTTCGTTTGCGTGATTGATCGCCAAAAAACATCCCGCGCACTTGCGGAATTGTCTGGTGCGACTCGTCAATGATGACCATCGTGTCCCGCGGCAGGTAATCCAACAAAGTCGGTGGCGGCTCACCTTCCTTTTTGCCGGTGAGGTGACGCGAATAGTTTTCGATGCCCCGACAGAAACCCATCTCTTTCATCATCTCAAGATCGAACATCGTACGCTGATGCAGCCGCTGCGCTTCGAGCAGTTTTCCTTCTTCAATCAGCTTCGGCTCCCACCATTCCAGTTCCTGTTTGATCGTCTTGATCGCGCGCTTGACCGTCGTCTTTGGCATCACGTAGTGCGACTTCGGATAAATCGGAAGTCGTGTGGTGTGCTTCTGCGTGACCTCGCCAAGCAGCGGATCGATTGTGTAGATCGAATCGATCTCATCGCCCCACAATTCCACGCGATAGGCTTCGTCCTGATAGCTCGGATAAATCTCGACCACATCACCGCGCACGCGAAAGCTGCCGCGCTTGAA
>DNNE01000113.1:5492-5956 GCA_003487805.1 Blastocatellia bacterium
CTGCCGCGCTTGAAATCGATGTCGTTGCGTTCGTACTGCAACTCGACGAGCCGCTGCAAAAGGGTATCGCGCGCGATGCGCATGCCGGGTTCAAGAAACACGAGCATGCCGTAGTAAGCATCCGGGTCGCCGAGACCGTAAATGCACGAGACACTCGCCACGACGATCACGTCCCGCCGTTCGAATAGCGCGCGCGTCGCCGACATGCGGAGGCGGTCGATGTCTTCATTAACGATGGCATCTTTTTCAATGTAAGTATCTGAGGCAGGAACATATGCTTCAGGTTGATAATAATCGTAATAAGAGACGAAATATTCGACTGAATTTTCCGGGAAGAGCGTCCGGAACTCCTGATAGAGCTGAGCTGCGAGCGTTTTGTTATGAGCGATAACCAGAGTGGGCCGCTGCGTTTCCTGGATGACGCTGGCGACGGTAAATGTCTTGCCGCTGCCGGTAATGCCGAG
>DNNE01000155.1 GCA_003487805.1 Blastocatellia bacterium
GTGACGCCAATCACGATGGCAGCATCGGCAACGGCGGCTTCACGATCACCAAGGCTTCATCGACCACTACTGTCACCTGTTCGGCGAGCGAGACTTACACTGGCTCAGGGATCGAACCATGCTCAGCAACCGTCACGGGAGCTGGTGGCTTGAACCAATCTGTACCGGTCGTTTACGCGAACAACGTTAACGCCGGGCCGGCAACCGCCACCGCCACCTATGGCGGCGACGCCAATCATGACGGCAGCACCGGCAGCAGCGGTTTCACCATCACTAAGGCCTCGTCGACAACAACCGTGGCCTGTCCGACGAGTGAGATCTACACTGGCGCGGCACTCACGCCGTGCTCGGCGACAGTAACCGGTGCCAACCTTAGTCTGTCGCCCGCAGCGAACTATGCCAACAACACCAACGTAGGTACGGCCACCGCCAGCTATGCCTATACCGGGGATCCGAACCACACTGCAAGCGGCGACTCGAAGAATTTCGAGATCATGAAAGCCTCGTCAACGACGACGGTGAACTGTCCCGCAAGCGAGACCTACACGGGTTCGGCGCAAACACCGTGTACAGCTTCGTACTCAGGTGTGGGGGGCCTTGCGGGTTCGTTGACTCCGATTTACTTGAACAATACGAATGTCGGTACGGCTGGGGCGAATGCTACTTATGATGGTGATGCAAATCATACCGGCAGCACCGGATCTGGCAGCTTCGAGATCAGCAAGGCGTCGTCATCCACCACAGTAAGCGTCAGCAACGCTACGTTTGACGGTAATCCACATGGCGGCACTGCGACGGCGACCGGCGTTGGCGGTCTCAATCAGACGCTGACGGTAACCTATATAGGTCGTAACCTTACGAACTATGGACCATCTACGACCGAGCCAACGGATGCCGGCGACTACACCGCGAGTGCGAGTTTCCCGGGTGATGACAATCACACCGACAGCGCCGATTCACGGGACTTCACGATCAACAGAGCCGCATCCACAACGACGGTGACTTGCACCAGCGGTCCGTTCGTCTATTCGGGCTCACCGATCACTCCCTGCTCGGCCAGCACGACCGGCGCAGGCGCTCTCACCCAAACTCTTGCGGTCAGCTATGCGGATAACGTGAACGCAGGGAATGCCACAGCCAGCGCTTCCTTTGGTGGGGACCAGAACCACACAGCTAGCAGTGATTCCACGAATTTCGCGATCGCCAAAGCGAATCAGTTAATTATGTTCGGGGCGCTGAACGATACGACTTTTGGCGCTGCGAATTTCACTATCAACGTGACGTCGTCCTCTGGATTAATTGTTTCCCTTGCCGTCACCTCAGGGCCGTGCACGCTTGACTCAGCCACCTCACCCGCAAACGTACACATCACGGGCGCTGGTACCTGCATCATCACGGGAACGCAGTCCGGCAACAGCAATTACAATTCGGCAACAGACGTCAGCCGCAGCTTCAACATCGCTAAAGCGAATCAGACGATAAGCTTTAATGCGCTTCCGAACAAAACGTTTGGGGATCCTAATTTTAATGTCAGCGCATCGGGAGGTGGTTCGGGGAATCCAATAACGTTCACGGCGATCGGCAACTGCACGGTGTCTGGTAATACGGTGCACATCACCGGGGCCGGCCCGTGCACAGTCGTAGCGGCCCAGAACGGGGATACCAATTACAATCCGGCGGCCGACGTCAGCCAAACCTTCAGCATCGCTAAGGCCCCGTCGACGACGACGGTGAACTGCCCGGCAAGCATGACCTATGCCGGGGTGGCGCTTACACCATGCTCAGTGACGGTGACCGGCGCGAGCCTAAGCCTGACGCCGTCTGCGAGCTATACAAACAACATTAACGTAGGCACGGCCACAGCGGGCTACACCTACGCCGGTGACTCGAACCATGTTGGCAGCAGTGATTCCAGGAACTTCCAAATCACGAAGGCCAACGCCAACATTACCATCACGCCCTACAACGTCGCCTATGACGGAAATCCGCATACGGCAACAGGCACAGCCAAAGGCGCACAGAATGAAACCCTGAGCGGCCTGAATCTGGGCGGGACCACACATACGAACGCCGGGTCATATGCCACCGACCCATGGACCTTCACGGATGTGACGGGAAACTACAACAACGCAGGGGGCACGGTCGCCGATAGCATCGGGAAGGCAACCCCACTGTTCAGCAATCTGAGTGCGCCCACCATCGACGGCAATACGACGTCGGTAACCTTGTCCGGCAAGCTCACGCTGGGTTCGCTCGTGCCAACAGGCAGCGTGGCCATTACTTTGAATGGAGTTACCCATAACGCTGTTATTCAACCGAATGGCAGTTTCACCTCCGACTTCTCCACCGGATCACTAATACCTGCTAACTCTCCCTATGCAGTGACGTTCGCCTACGCAGGCGACGCCTACTTCAACCCGGCGAATGCTGGCAGCACCCTGACAATAAAAGCGCCGCGCAAAGTGAAGCAGGACGTGCTGGCGGCGCTCGTGGTGCTGCGAGCGGCGGCCACGGATAAAAAGGATAAAGACGAGTTGGATGATGCTATCGATCATCTGAACAAGGCCCTTACTCCGAGCTTCTGGATTGACGACTCTCATCCGACTGAAAATGACGGTGAAAAAGTCTTCAACGAAGAAAAGACCGTGGTCAAGGAGCTCGCCGAGTTGATCAAGAACAAGCAGAGCATGAATCCAACGGACGCCGCTCTGATGGACTTGATAGCCCGGCTGGTGCAAGCGGATCGGGAAATGGCGCTAATTTCGATTTCAGAGGAAACCGATCCTCAGAAGGTCGCCAAAGGGATGGACGAAATAGCGAAGGGCGATGCCGAACGTGATAAGGACAAACCTGACCACGCCGACAATGCGATCGACCATTACAAGAAAGCGTGGAAGAAGACTTAAGACGTCTCTCTTTCTCTTCCTTACTCAAACAGCCCGGCGGTGCAAACCTGCCGGGCTGCTTTTTTGTTACGAGGTCCAATCAGCCGGAAAAGAAGCGGCCGTCACCACGCGGGTCTGGATCTAAATGGCTTAGCAAATGCGATCGTGTGCAGCTATCAGGGAAGTATTTCGAGCGAAAGGGCCCTCGGCCTCTTTCTCTAATAAGCTTCGGGACAATTTCAACTTGCGCAGGCTCGTAACATATCAGCGACCTTTGACTTGCTCACAGTGACGTGGCGATACGTCGGCTGGCGCGCCATTGACGACAGTTTGCGGAACTGGCAGGCAGCGCCAACACTGTTGAGAGTAACAATAAAACTTTCGTCTTGGTTTGTAATAATCCGAAGCGGAATCAGCCAATTCAACTTGAGGGCCAAGTTGTTCACCCGTCTATGGCCTATTCCGTGGACACTTTTTCCTGTTCGTTCAAGGCCGCATGCATTGTATGCCACGAAAGCGTCGCGCACTTCACCCGCACCGGAAACTCGCGGACGCCCGCAAAGATCGTTAAGCGGCCCAGGTGATTCGGCTCTTCCTCTTCGTCAAGCTGACCAGTCACCATCCGATGAAATTCATCGAAGAGCGCTTCGGCTTCCTGCTTAGTCTTTCCCTTCAAAGCCTGCGTCATCATGCTGGCTGAGGCTTTCCAGATCGCGCACCCGGTACCCACGAAGCTGATGTCCTTGACGGCATCGTCTTCAAGTTGCAGATAGAGAGTAAGCTGATCGCCGCACAGCGGATTGAAGCCTTCCGCAGTATGATTCGCATTTTCAAGTACATGAAAATTACGGGGCTTCTTGTTGTGATCGAGGATAACTGCCTGGTAGAGCTCGCTTAGTTCAGACATGGTAGGCTAAAAACTTTCTCTTCGTTGAAGACTCGCAACAGATCTCTGAAGACTTGATTCACTCAAGTCTTCTCCTTTTAGCGCGTGCGCCTCCAAAACCATTTCCCACGCAGCGGCAAACTTAACGGTATCACATTGACCTTGCCAATATTGCAGGTCCGGGAATGCTTCTGCATCCTCCAGTCTGCCGTACCACACAGTAATGTCTCGCTTTTCTATAGACATCAGGCAAACACCTCAATGACCTGCTCGATCGCCTTAGTCAGCGTATCGATCTCTTCCTTCGTGTTATAGAAGGCAAACGACGCACGCGCAGTGGCCGGGACGTTGAATCGTTTCATCACCGGCTGGGCGCAGTGATGTCCGGCGCGGATGGCGATGCCTGCCTGATCCAGAATCGTGCCGATGTCGTGCGGGTGAATGTCGTCAATCACGAAGGACAGCACGCCGAGCTTCTCGCGCGCGGTGCCGATGATCCGTACCCCTTCGATGGCGGAAATACGCTCGGTGGCATAGACGAGCAACTCGTGTTCGTAGGCCGCTGCTTTTTCGCGACCGATGATGCTCAGGTAATCAATGGCCGCGCCCAGACCGATTTGCGACGCAATGGCGGGCGTGCCGGCTTCAAACTTGTTCGGGAGGTCGGCATAGATCGTCTTTTCAAACGTAACGCTCTTAATCATGTCGCCGCCGCCCTGGAAAGGGTTCATCTGTTCCAGCCACGCGGCCTTTCCGTAGACGACGCCACTGCCGGTGGGCGCAAACATCTTATGGCCCGAAAGCGCATAGAAATCGCA